>CAZLYU010000004.1:0-87439 GCA_964563855.1 uncultured Planctomycetales bacterium
GGCGATCATCTGCACCACCAACAGGTAGTAGTACGACGGCGACAACGACAGCAATGCCGCCAGCGGAACGAGCGACACCCCCGCCAGCCACAGCAAGTGCAGCGGGCCGTGACGCTTCGCGAAGCGGCCGAACACCGGCATGAGCAGCATCTTGCTCACGAACGGCAGCGCGATCAGCGACGCATACTCAGCGTCCGATACCCCCACCCCCCGCAAAAAGTAGGCTGGCAGATAGGCGGCGGCGACGAAGTTGGCCGCTTGCACGCTAAACATGTACGCCAGCAGCCGACCGTCCATGCTGTGCACCATGCGGCTCAGCAATTCCATCGGCCCAACGATCTTCTTGCGCGCCGCCGCGCCCGGCGGTTCGGATTGGCGCGCGAGAAACCCGACCGACGCCCCCCGACACGCGGCCGCGAACGCGAACAGCAGCGCGAACGTCGTCAGTCGCCGCGCGTCGTCTTCGCCAGACAGCTCCAGCAGGCCGCCGGCGGCGAGGAGCGACATCAGCAAGCAGGCTTGAATGGCGCGACTTCGGTTGGCGAAGAAGTTCGCCCGCAGCGATCGCGGAACGATCAGCCCCATCCAGCCATTCCACGCCGGCCCGGTCGCCATGCCGGCGCCCTGATAGAGGCTGGCGATCAGAAACGCCATATAGACCGGAATCGCGCCCCACAGCGCAAACCCCACCAGCGGCAGCAACAGCAAAGCCTGCAGCGTCGCACAGCCCAGCACCCAGCGACGGTAAGACCCCAGCCGCTTGATCATCACGGGAGAGATCAACTGCAACGCCGCCCCCACCAGAATCGGCGCTGTCGCCAAGATCCCCGACGTCTTTTCATCTACGCCGGCCGCGAGAAAGAACGGGATGAGATAGGTCTCGCCGAACCCGAACATCAGGCTCCAGAACACGCCATCCGCCGTGATCGACGTCAGATCACGGCGGACGCGTCGCGAGCGCTTCACGCCCAATTGAGGCTCATTGGCGGCGAACTGCACGTGCCACGCTCCCGACAGAAATCGAACCAGCGCCGCCGTCAACAGCGACGCTCAAGTCACGCTCTCAACCACCAACGGGGACGCCCAGGCCGGCATCCAGCGCGACCTGCGGCGTGCGCATTATCTTCGGCCGACAGCGCGCAGCAACTGTCAGCAATCACCATCGCGACGCGGTCGCTTGCCCCGCGGTTTGCGACCCGCTAGCGTCGGCCCGCAACTGACCGCGTTCGGGCGGCAAGAGCCCCTGGAGTTTCTATACATGACCGAGCATAGGCTGGGCGTAGCCCAGATTGGCGCCGGCGGCATCGGAAAACACCACCTGCGCTGCTACACCAACATCCCTGAGATTCGCGTCGCCGGCGTCTACGACATCAACGTTGCGGCGACTGAGGCGGCGGCGAAAGAATTCGAGATCGAACGCGTCTACCGAACGCTCGACGAAGCCCTTTCCGACGTCGATGTCGACTTCGTCACCGTTGCGACGCCGACCGGCGTGCACGCCGAAGTAGTCATTCAAGCGCTCAACGCGGGCAAGCACGTGCTGTGCGAGAAGCCGCTCGCCCCGACAGCCGCCGACATCGAGCGGATCATCACCGCCCGCGACGCCAGCGGTCGCCTGCTGATGACCGGACAGCATCAACGCTTCGAAGCGAGCACCGTCGCAATTCAACAGTGGATCAAAGCGGGACGGCTCGGCGACTGCTACTACGCCCGCGCCCAGTGGCTGCGTCGCCGACGGGTTCCCGCGACGCCGGGCTTCATCACCAAGAAACTCGCCGGGCTCGGCCCTGGCGCGGACCTCGGCGTGCATCTGATCGACTCGTCGCTGTTTCTCCTCGGACACCCGAAACCGGTCAGCGTCTCAGGGGTCGCAGGATGCAAACTGGCCCACGGGACCCCGCGCCTCAACGAATGGGGCCGCTTCGACCCGCAGCTCTACGACGTCGAAGACTACGCCATGGGCTTCATCCGGTTCGAGACCGGTGCGGCCCTTACGATCGAAACGAGCTGGATGCTCAACATGCACGAGCCCGAACTCACCCGCCTCAGCCTCTTTGGCACGGTCGGCGGGGTCGAGTGGCCCAGCGCGAAGATGGTGCACGAAGATGCGGGCGGCCTGACGATCGGCGAACTGCAGAGCGTCGCGGGCGACAATGGGCACACCAACGAGTTTCGCGCCTTCGTCGCCGCCATTCGCGAGGGCGCCCCGTCGCCGGTCCCCCCCGAGCAGAGCCTGGTGAACGCCCGCATCCTCGACGGGTTGTACGCGTCGAGCGAGACGGGACGCGAAGTGCGTCTCGACGGCTAAGCGGCGCTCATCGTTGGCGAGATACGCCTAAAGGTCGCTCAGACCTCCGGGCCGCCGTCGTAGCGGCCGTAAACCGTTTCCAGCGTGTCCATCATCTCACCCACGGTCGCCATCGCCTGCGCGGCCTCGATCAGCGCGGGCATGACGTTGGCGCCGTCGAGCGCGTCCTGCCGCAGACGCGCCAGTGCCGCCGTGTGCCGCTGGGCATCGCGGTCGGTGCGCAATTGCGTGAGCCGCGCCACCTGTTCGCGTTCGACCTGCTCGTCAATCCGCAGCGTGTCGATTGGCGGGTGATCATCGTCGACGTGCTTGTTGACGCCGATCATCACCCGCTCGCCCTTGTCAAACTCTTCACCGTAGCGGGCTGAAGCCTCGGCGATCGCGCGGCGGAAGTATCCGCCCTCGGTCGCCCGCAGCGTGCCGCCGCGCTCGTCGATCTCTGCGAACAGCGCCTGGGCCTCGTCTTCCATGCGGTTGGTCAAAGCTTCGACGAAGAAGCTGCCGCCGAGCGGATCCACCGTGCGGGTCACGCCGGTTTCGTCGGCGAGCACCTGCTGGGTGCGCAAGGCGATCTTGACCGCGTGCTCGGTGGGCAGCGCGAGGGTCTCGTCCATGCTGTTGGTGTGCAGGCTCTGTGTGCCGCCGAGCACCGCCGCCAACGCCTGATACGCGACGCGTACAACGTTCACCATCGGCTGCTGCTCGGTAAGCGAGACGCCGGCGGTCTGCGCGTGACACCGCAGCCACCAACTGCGCTCGTTTTGAGCGCCGAACCGATCGCGCATGGTGTGCGCCCAGATGCGGCGTGCGGCGCGAAACTTGGCGATCTCTTCGAAGAACTCGTTATGCACGTCCCAAAAAAAGCTCAGCCGTGGGGCGAACGCGTCGACATCGAGCCCGCGCTTCAGGCACTCCTCCACATAGCACATCCCGTCGGCCAGGGTGAACGCCAACTCCTGCTGCGCCGTGGCGCCGGCTTCGCGGATGTGATAGCCGCTGATGCTCACGGTATTCCACTGCGGCATGTGCTGGGTGCAATACTCGATGGTGTCGACCACCAGCTTCACGCTTGGCTCGGGCGGGAACACAAACTCGTTTTGCGCGTGAAACTCCTTGAGGATGTCGTTTTGGAGGGTTCCGCGCAGCTTTTCCAGCGCGACCCCCTGCTCCTGCGCCACGCAAATGTAGAACGCGAGGAGAATCGCCGCCGGCGCGTTAATCGTCATGCTGGTGCTGACCTGCGCGAGATCGATGCCGTCGAAGAGGGTGCGCATGTCCGCGAGCGACGCGACCGCCACTCCGCACTTGCCGACTTCGCCGAGTGCAAGCGGGTCGTCGCTATCGCGGCCCATGAGCGTGGGGAGGTCGAACGCGGTGCTGAGGCCGGTCTGTCCGTGCTCGAGCAGATACTTGAATCGTTGGTTGGTGTCGCGGGCCGATCCGAATCCCGCGAACTGCCGCATCGTCCATACCTTGTCGCGGTACATGGTCTGGTGGATGCCGCGGGTGTAGGGAAACTCGCCGGGCGCTTCGAGCTGGTGAATGAACTCGATGCCGCCGGCGTCATCGGGCGTGAAGACGCGCTGGATCGGGATTCCCGACATGGTGGTCGGATCCCCTGGACCGCCGGTGTGGGACGTTGGAGGTGGCTGTGCGACGCGGAGGGACATGTTGGATAAGCTCCTGGGCTGGCGACGGCCATGAGGTGTAGGGCTGTTCACGTCGCGATGCAACGCGGTCTGCTGCGTCATGATACGCGGGGCGTGGACGGTTGGGGGATCTGAGCTTGCGGGCGGGTGGCGGGCTTGACGGAAAACCGTCACACTGGCGGCTCGCTCGGCGTTAGTGACGATCGTCCGGCAAAAACATCATGTCGAGACTTGTCATTCCGTGCCGAGAACTCTACGCTGTCTTGTTCGACGATCGGGAACGCAACCGCGTTGACGATCGGGTTGGGTAGTGGGCGCCGGCGTATTGGAGGCGCGGGCGCAACACTGTCGGCCGGCTTGTTGCGATACCGGCTGATGCACGTCGCTGGATGTCGCGGCCACGCGACCTATGCGAGTTTGAACGAGTGGGTTTGGCAAAGGCGTCGCGAGGCGGCGTCTTGAGGGATTGAGTGTGAAAATTGCGTTGGTCGTGGTGATGCTGCTGGCGGCTGGTGGGATTCTGTGGTGGTACTACACCCCTCCGGAAGTCCCCCCCATCCCTGAAGAGGTGATGCAGCGTCCGGTGATGTTCTACCACTATCGCAACGCCAGCGACACGAAGCAGATGCCAGCCGATGAGGCGGCGGAGCTTGCTAAACGTGTGGATGACGACGGAGTCGAGCTTTACGAGATTCCGCCGGGTTCCGGCAAGTTTGAATGGCGCTATCGTAAGCCTGGAGCGTTAGCCGACATCGTCGAGCCATAGCGTCGCCGCGCCACTGACACGTTGTCACTGGCATGCGTTGTTTTGATTCGCGATTCGCTCCCGGCCAGGGATTGATATGCAGGAGTTTTGGTCATGACTAAACGGAAGAGTGCTTTCACGCTGATTGAGCTATTGGTGGTGGTCGCCATCATCGCGCTGCTCATTTCCATCTTGCTCCCCAGCTTGAGCCAAGCGCGTGAGCAAGGGAAGAAAGCGGTATGCCTCAGCAACCTCCGTTTCATCGGCGTAGGTATCTTCACCTATGCGAATGAGGATCCGGCCGAGCAGATCATCCCGATTCATGAGTACATGGTGCGCGCCCTGCCCTCGTCGAATACCGGCGCGGTTGGTCAAACGCGATGGATTTGGCGGCAGGTAAATTGGTTCGCCTGGGGCGGCGCCACCGCCACTGAAGAGTACTACGCGAACGGTCGCGGCGAGCCGGAGGTGGGCTCTTTGATCGGCCAAGAGCGGAACTTGAGCGGACAGGTGCACCGCGCGCTCACCCGGTGGGGCGCAAGCAATCGTCCGCTTAACAACTATCTGTACCAGGACCTCGCCGAGAATCCGCGGGCCGAAATCTATGAGACGGATCTGCGGCTCTACGCGTGCCCAGGCGACAAGGGATATCCCAAGAGTGAGGATATCGACGACGCCCCGTGGGGGCAGGCCGGCCGTGAGTGTTACGCAACGCTCGGCAACAGCTACCGCGGGAGCCTCATCACCCGCATGGCTGCTTCGGGCAACAACTGGAGCGGCGCCTTCTCGTATGGGCCGTGGGGTCAGAAGGTGGCGGACATCGCCGTTCCGGGACGCACCGTTTTGCTCGGCGAACCCACCTTCTTCAACATGATTGGCTCGGACGACCCGCTGGCGCAGAGCGCAACTGACGTGGACGGGAAGGACGCCCTGCTCTTCACTGGCTGGCATCAGCAGTTGCTGCGCGACAATCTCCTGTTCTGTGACGGGTCGGCCGCAACGGTGAAGGCGGAAGGATCGAAGCCGCTCGCGTGGGGCATCGAAGAATTCGTCGACGACCTCATCGACCCGGACTTCGCGCTCCTCGCTTCGCGCGGCGCGACCTATCAGTTGGATAACTTCCCCAACCCTGGCGCCCTGATCTGGGGTCCGCCATCGCAGTTGGTGCCCAACGACGCGAATCGGCAAACCAAGTGGCCCTGGCGTAACTTCCGCACGAACCTGATCGGCGGCTAAGTCAGTCCGCCTGGCTCACTCAGACACACAATAGCAGGGCGACGGCGAACCAGCCGTCGCCCTTTGTCGTGCGCTCCGACGCGCGGCCTTTTCCCCATCCCGCTCAATTCACAGCAATTCACAGCGCCATCCACCGCTCATCCGTTGCACCGAAACCGCTGCACGAACTAGGCTCGTGCGAATGTCGCGGGCGCGGGCGTCGGCCGTGTGAGGGCCGGCCAGAGCACCCCGGTCGCATGCGAGCATGGAGGCGCCCCGTTCGTGTGGGAGAGCCGACGCGCCCCCGCGACAGCTTGTGAACTCCGACACACCCACGCCGCCCCGCAACAGCGTCACGCGCGGCGGCGTACTCGCTTTATGAGGCCGACCCGCATGGGATTTGCTTCCGGCGCCATCGCGTTCCAACGGTTCTTCATCGACGGCCGCGCCCCGAGCGTCGTCGACGACGCCTTCGTCGAGCAACTCAACGCGAAGATGTTCGGGAAGGTCGCGGCCCAGGCCGACGGGTCGCATTTCGGCTGGGTGGGCCCACGCCACGTGTTCGACACGCCCCTCGCGGGCGAACACGTCGGCGTCGGGCCCTACGCCCACTTCGCGCTGCGCGTCGATAAAGCCAAGGCGCCCCCGACGCTGGTCAAGAGCTACCTGCGCATCGAAGAAGACCTCATTCGCGAGGACTCCGGCAAGCCGTTCCTCACGCGCGGCGAGCGGCGCATGGCGAAGGAGAAGGCGCTGCTGCGTGTCGAGCAGGAAGTTCGGAGTGGGCGGCACACGTCGATCACGACCTATCCCGTCTTGCTCGATCTCGACCGCGGGGCGGCGTTTCTCGGCGCGACGAGCACGGCGGCCGCCGACCGCTGCATGGCGCTGTTCGCCGACACGTTTGGTGCGACGCTGCAGCCGGCGACGGCACAGACGGTCGCCGAACGGCTGATGGCCTCGGCCGGCGCCACGCGGGCCCTCGAGCAGCTCGACCCCTTCACGTTGATCGACGCCCCCGCCGACTGGACCGGCGGGCCGTCGTTTGATCACGACCTGAACTTCCTCGGCAAAGAGCTGCTGACGTGGCTGTGGCGTCGGACGGATCAGGACGACGGCCCGCTGCGCGTGCGCACCGGCAACGAACTCAGCGTGATGATCGATCGGGCGCTGCGGCTGAAGTGCGACTTCGGGCTGACCGGGGTGGACATGATCACGGCCGACAATCCGGCGGGACTGCCCGAAGCGCGGGCGGCCTTGCAAATCGGGAAGCAGCCGGTGAAGGCCGGGCTGACGATCGGCGCGCCGCTGGGTGAGTATCGCTGCACGCTCGACGCGCCGCGCCTGACCGTGACGGGGTTCACCCCGCCCGAGCCGGACGGCGAGGTTGACGCGGCGGGCTTACTCGAACACCGCTTCGAAGCGGTAACGACCCTGGCGGACTTGATCGACGCGCTGCTGGATGTGTTTCTCGAAGCGCGGGTCGGCCGCGCGTGGTCGACCGAGCTGCGCGAGATGCGGGCGTGGGCCGCGGGTACGGAGGCGGTTGCGGATCAGCCGCTGCCGCGTGTGTCGGCCTAAAGGGCGTCGTGTTTCGGCGCAGCAATCAGGCGGAAGCGCGTGGTCGCGCCTCCGCCTGTCGCGTTGAACGAGCGTCGACCCCTGTGGGAGCTTGCGCCGCTGGATCGCTCCACCGGCGGCCAGGAGTCGCAATTCGGTGCACCGTCGCGCTGTTAGCGGCGGCGAATCAGCAAGCCCGCCAGACCGAGGAGCAGCGCCGAGGCCGGCTCCGGAATCGGGAAACGAACGGCCATCTCCATCTCCGCGTTCCACGGGGTAGTGTCGATGATGGGGGTCGCGGCGCCGGTGGTGAGATCCAACGACGCGAAGACGCCGGTGCCGCCGCCGGTGTAGATGGTGGCGAGCAGGGTGTTGGTTTCGTAGTCGAAGTCCATGCCCTGCGCGAAGTTCGCGTTGAATCCGGTGAAGCCGATCGGCGTGGTGGCGCCGGTCGTCTTGTCGATCGAAACGAGTTCGTCGGCGAGAATGTCATGGCCGTACATCTGGCCGTCGGCGCTGATCGCGATATCGATGATCAGGTCGGCGGGGTCGAAGTCGCCGACGCGCGTGGTGGCGCCGGTGGCCGGGTTCAGCGTGTAAAGCGTGCTGCCGCTCGACGCGAAGAACGTCTCGTCGGTGGGGTCTACGGAGAGGCCGCCGAAGTTGGCTTCACCCGCACCGTCGCCGCTGATGGGACCGATGGCGTTGAACGCGCCCGTGCCCGTGTCGATCGTGCCAAACTCGATAATCGGGGCGAAGGTGATGGCGTACAGCGTGGTGGCCAGGCTGTCGTAGTCCATGGCAAAGGTGTCGTACGTGATTCCCGAGACCGTGATGTTCTCGGCCGGCGCATTGGCCGGAAACTCCAACAACTCGTTGTCGCCACGCAGGTTGAACGCAACCACGTCACCCGCGAGCGCCGCCGGAGCCATCATCAGGCTAACCAGCGTAGTCACAATGAAAGCGCGCATACTGTCCTCCTTCTCTTGCAGAACGCGCAAGCCGTCTCACCAGCGCCATTGCAGCGCCGCGCTAAAACGACCTCGAGCAAAGAAACTGATCCGCTACACGCGCCGAACTGAGCGTGCGCGGTCCTCCTAGCTGGGGGGTACCCGAGAGCCACAGGCCAACGCAAGCAGAATTGTCGCCGCGGCGCAACGCCCCCGCAGCGCGCCGCGACGCGGCGCGGTCCATCCGCAGCGCGGTGACGGGTGCTCGCTTGCGGCGTTACACTGCCGCGGTAACGAGCGAACCACGAGCCGACCTCACATCCGACGCGACGCATGCGCAGTTTGGAGATGTTGATGATGCGAGACAGCACGCCGCGGCAAGCGGGGCCGAACGAGTGCAGCTTGACGCTCCCCGCGCAACGAAGGCGCACGCGCCGACAGCTCGCGGGTTGGCTGCTCAGCTTTACCGTGTGCGGCGTCGGGGCGACGGGCGGCTTTGCGAGTGACTCGCCGAAGCCCGGCCCCATCACTGTTCGCGTGATCACCACGGCCGACGGGTTCGAGCTGCGTCGCGGCGACGCCCCCTACCGCATCTTGGGGGTCGGCGGCAGCTCGCGGCTCGAAGCACTCGCCGCCGCGGCTGGCAACTCGATTCGCACATGGAGCCCGCGCCGACTCAATGACGTACTCGACCGCGCTCATCGGTTGAACCTGAGCGTCACGGTGGGACTGGTGCTCAGACACGAGCGGCACGGGTTTGACTATCGAGACAGCGAAGCCGTCGCGCGGCAGCACGCCGAAGCGCTCGAAGCCGTGAAACGCTATCAGGATCATCCGGCGGTGCTGATGTGGGGCATCGGCAATGAGATGGAAGGCGACGGCGAGAATGAACTCGTCTGGCGCGCGGTGAACCGCTTGGCGCGCGACATCAAAGCGATCGACCCGCACCATCCGACCATCACCGTCATCGCGGGAACCGGGAACAACAAGGTCCGCAAGTTCGTCGAGCATTGCCCCGACGTCGACGTCTTGGGCGTGAACGCCTACGGAGAGTTGAGCAATCTGCCCGTCGAGTTGAAGCGGCAAGGCCTCGATCGACCGTATGTGGTGACCGAGTTTGGCCCGCGCGGCTGGTGGGAGGTGCGTGAGACATCGTGGGGCGCCGAGCTGGAGCCGACGAGCACCGAGAAGGCTGAGACCTATCTGCGCAGTTGGCAGGCGGCGATACGCGACCAGCCCAAGCGCTGCTTCGGCTCGTACGCTTTCCTATGGGGTCACAAGCAAGAGCACACGCACACCTGGTTCGGCATGTTCCTGCCCACCGGTGAACGCACCGCGGCCATCGACGTGATGACCAAGGCGTGGACCGGCGAGTGGCCGGACAATCGGTGTCCGGAGCTCAGCAGCCTGACCGTCGAACCCGAGCGGCAAGACGGCGGTCGCGGCGGCGACGACGAACTGGTGCTCGCCCCAGGCGCGCTCCTCCGCTGCCGCGTGGACGGCCAGGACCCAGACAACGACCCGGTCACCGTACGCTGGGAGCTCTGGGCCGAGTCGACCGACAAACGCACCGGCGGCGATCGAGAGGAAGTGCCGCCGACCTATCCCGATGCGATCATCGACACGGACGGCATGACCGCGCGTGTCCGGCTGCCCGAGAAGGCCGGCCCCTACCGCGTCTTTGTCTATCTGCTCGACGGCCAAGGCGGCGCGGCGACGGCGAACGTGCCGCTGCTGGTGAAAGACTAGAGCCGACTCGGCGGCGCCCCAAGGAAGTGGCTGACGTGTTCTGGTGCGTGCCTGCCAATGCAAAGTATGACTGGCGGCGCACCCGGGCGACAGCGAAGGCGCGGGAACGCCCCGCCGGCCCTACTCCGCCATCTGCAGCGTCGCGAGTCCGGTGGGTACGTCTTCGGTGACCTCGAAGAGCCGGTCAAGCCCGGTGACGAGGAACACGCCCCAGACGTGCGCCGACACGTTGCACAGCCGCAGGCGGCGTTGATTGTTCTGCGTGACCAATTTGCGCAGCTTCAGCATCTTCGCGAGCGCGGAAGAGTTGAGGTGCCGGACTTCGGCGAAGTTGAGCAGCACGTCGGTATTGGCGTTATCCGTGCATTGATCGATGACCTGCCCGACGTCGTCGCTAAACTGCGGATCATCGGTGAGGTCGGCGAGAATGATCGATTCAGACCACTGTTCCACGGCCATGGCTTCACGCTCCCGGTGAAGAGTTTGCCGCGCCGGCCGCCGGCGCGTCGCTTTGGCGGAAGAAGCAGACTACGCCTGACGCTTCGGCGCTGTCAACGATCTGCGGCGGCGCTGCCCGTCTCGGAAGCGTCGGCAACAGTGCGCTGATAGCGGGGCGACACGGCGACGTAGGGCAGCCCGAGCGCCTTCTTGATCGGGATGAGCTCGCCGACGTCGTTCCCTTCGATGCGGTGGCCAATCCACTGCAACACGTAGCCCGCGACGATCAGCAACACCGGCCGCCACCAGAGTCCCCAGTAGGCCGGCTCGGCGGGAGCGCGCAAGAGTTGCACCAATCCGAGAATCGCGCCCGCCACCGCGAGGGGAATTCCGAGCATGTGCAGCCAGAACGAAAGCGGATGCTGGTGCCGCTCGAGCCAATTTCGAAGCCATGCCGGGCGTGCCATGCGGTCGTCGCTCTCCCTCGTCGCGAGTCGCCAAACGATTGGCGCGTTGATGTCGCGCAAATCCGGCATCGAGTTGCGCTGGAGCAAGCGTCGATAACACGGGCGAGGAGTATAGCATGCAGATCATTGTCGATGGGAAGCCCTTCGCTCCGACCCTCCCGCCGCAGCCCACGCTGCAGGCGTTGATCGAAGCCACGCGCGACGCGGGCGGCGCTCGCACAATCGTCGTGGGTGTGCGGATGGATGGTCAGGAGTTGGCGCAAGATCAAATCGTCGATCATCTCGCGGCCCCGGTCGCAGACGGGCTGCATGTCGAGTTCGAGACGGCGAACGCCGCCACGGTCGCGGCCGACGCGTTGCAGGCCGCGGCGCAGCAGCTCGCGCAACTGGGGACCGAGCTCCCCGAACTCGGCCAGGCGCTCGCGGCCGGGCAAGCCGAGCACGCCGTGAAGGGTGTCGCCGCGTTTGTCTCGTCCTGGCAGCGGGTGCATCAGGTGATCGTCGCCGCCTCGCAGTTGCTCGGCGAAGATCTGACCGAGGCGCCGCTCGGCGAGCAACGTGTCGGCGTTCAGCTTCAGGACTTGCTCGGGCAGCTCGCGGCGGTGCGCGATGCGCTGGCCGCGGAAGACATGGTGACGCTCGCCGACCTCACGCAGTATGAATTGCCCGGCGTGTGCGAGACGTGGTGCAACGTGCTGAGCGACCTCGAGCGCCACGCCCGCGCGAAAGCCGACGGGGCGTAGCGTTCCGGCGAATGTCGCTTGAGGGGCGGTCTGCGCAGAGCGCGCAGAAACCGATGAAGCGGTATGCAGCGTAGCGCGCGCTTCGCTTTCCGCTGAGCGGCGGCTTCGTTTCCACGACTAGTCTAAAGCTCTCTTGCCGCGTCTCATGGTAGACTGGAGTCGCGGAGGAACTGTCATGCGCGTTTGCTCTTTGTTTGCACTGGCCTGGCCGGCGACGCTGGCGGCGACGCCTGCCTAGGCTTCGATTCCGACCGATCAGGTGCAGCCGATTGACCGGCTCCTGCTCAGCCGCGGGCCGCACGAGTGGTATGTCGATCCACCTGCGGTGCGTCCGCTGATCGTGGCGACGGCTCCGGGTGCACCGCTTGAAGATCGCTCGCTGAACGGCTTCGTCAGCGTGCAGGTCAATGTGGATCAGTGGGGCGACAACGTTCTCGGGGATGTCGCCAACGAACCCAGCATCGCCGTGCATCCGACCGACCCGAACATCGTCGTCATCGGTTGGCGCCAGTTCGACTCGGTCGCCTCCGCATTTCGCCAGGCGGGCTACGCCTATAGCCACAACAGCGGACAAACGTGGACCTTTCCCGGCGTGCTCACGCCCGGCGTCTTTCGGAGCGACCCGGTGCTCGAATTCGACGCCGCCGACGTCAACGCCAACGGTCTACCCGACGAGTGCGAGCCCGACTGCAATGGAAATCGCATCCCGGATGCGTTCGACATTGAGACGGAGATCTCGCCTGATTCGGACGGCGACGGAACGCCGGACGACTGCGGTTTCGTCCGCGGCGACGCCGACTGTGATGGCGCGATCAACGCCCAGGACATCGATGCATTCGTGCTCGCGATTTCCGAGCCGAGCGCCTTCCGCAACGTGTTTCCGCACTGTGAACGCCGACGGCGTCGTCAACGAACTCGACATCGACGTCTTTGTGGCGAAGGTGGTCAGTGCGAGCCAGTAGGCCGGAAGCGTGAAGCTGTGGCGCGAGCGGCGTCTGGCGGAGCCGCCTCACGCCGCTGTGAGATAATGTGCGCTTGCTAATCCGCGTCGGGCTGTACAGCGCAGCGTAAGCCATGCGGCCGGGCGCCGCTGAGACCCGCGAGCCGCGCGGCGAAACGCCACGGACCGGTCGGGTTGTGCAGCTTGATCAGGAGCGTGTTCCAGCCGCGCCGCAGGGTCAGCGGTTCGACGCGATCGCTGTCGAGCACGAGTTCGCGAACAAAGTCGAAACGCCCGCAACGCTCGCCGTTGAGCCAGACCTTGACGCCCCCGTCGGCCCCGAGCAGCAGTGCGGTCATGTCCGGGCTGTCGAGCAGCACCGCCTGATCCTGCTGCGCATGCACGTAACAGCCGACGTACGCCACGCGGTCGCGCGTGGGCGCGTCGGGGAAGTGGCGATCGAGCTCGACGTGGGGAAACGCGGTCGAGACGCGGCGCCACGATCGATCACCGACGGCTTCGCCAAGTCGCGGCTGGAGCGCGGATTCATCTGCGACGAACGCGTGATCGAGCGCGTGCCCCGGCGCGTCGCCGAACGGTCCGAGCACGAGCCACTCGCTGATGTACCCGTCTGGTCGCAGCGGCTCGGCGGCGGCGGCGCTCAGCGGACTGACGTCATCGCGTCGGGCCGCGTGGGCCCGGTCAAGCCACTGCGAGGCGATCCGCAAGGCCCGCGCGCGAAACGGCGCCTGCGCCGCGCGCAAGAGCAGTTGACTGATGAGAATGCAGCCGGACGCTCTTGGAATCACCAGCACGAGCGCGCGACGTCCGCCAAACGCGCGCAGCCGTCGCAGCATGAGCGCCGCCTTGTGTTGCTCCGCCGTGAGCTGATAGTCCTCCCAGCGTGTCGCGACGGTTTCGACGAGCGGAACAGCCCCCGAGACGTACGGCAGTGAATAGCGTGCGATCAACTGCTTGTCGCCCCGATCAACCCAACAGAGGTCGAAGTTGTTCACGCTGGAGAGCCACGCCTGTTGTTGAATCTCGCTCTGCCCGGAGCGCAGGAGCGCCACGTTGTAGCGTTCGTCCTCCAAGAGCGTGAGTTCGAGTCCGAGCCGCTGTCCCCAGGCGGATGCGGTTTTGGGTTCGAGGTTATCGAGCCACAGCACGCCGCCTGCGGAGAAGTGGGACGCGAGCGCATCGGGCGTTACGGAATCGTGCTCGAGCGCATCGGGATCCGATCCATCGCACAGCAGCAACTGACTCGCCGAGGCGTCCGCGTCCCGCTGGACCGCTCGTCCGGCATCGGTGACGAGTTGCAGCAACTGTTCGTCGGCGCCGACCAATCGCAGCGGCCGCGGCTCACCGCGCTCGACGACGCGGGTCGCGGCCAGCGGTCCCGCCGTGAGTCGCTGTAACAGCACAAATGCGGTGGGTGTGTCGGTCATGCGACGCGCGAGATCGAGACCACACACGACGACTTCGCCGGCGCCATGCGGAGCGATGACGAGCGGCGCGAAGCGCATTCCGGCGGAGGCGTCGCCGACATCGAGCGGGGTGAGCGCCGCACCGCGCTCTGGTCGTTCAAAGACGACCTGTGTCACGACGCCTTCGGGCCCCCAGTCGCGCAAGGCCTCATCCGCGAGACCATCCGTCAACGGATGCGTCAGGTCGCCGATGAAGACCCGATCCTGCGTGCGCTGAATCGGCGCGAGCCGTGACGCCGAATCGTCGTCGAGCGCGTCGGGCAAGAGCAGCAAGCGGCCGCCGGCGCGTAACCAATCATCGCACGCCGGGAGGTCGAGCCAGTCGCGCAACGAGCGGCCGCCTTCGGCGACGACCAGCGTCGACCGCGCTTCCTTGAACGCGTCACCGACCTGTCGCGATGGCAGCGCCTTTGCCCCGGGGATCGCCGCATCGCCGACGACGAACACGGGTCGCGGCGACGCCTGTGGAGGCGCGGTGTCGCGCCGGGCCGCCAGGAACCACCACTGCTCCTGGTGCAGGACTTCCCCATCGTCTCCACGCAGCGTCAACGACGCCATGAGCCAGACCTGCGGGGCGTCGGCCTCATTCGGCGACCGGGCGCCGTCCGGCGTCAGGAGCGTGAGGTTCAGGTCAGACTCGGCGCCGGCGGCAAGATCAATCGCTGCGATCGTTTCCGCGACGGGCTCATCGGTCGGCGCGGCGCCGCGCGGCGACAGGCGCCACTCCAGACGCCCGTGCAAATGCGGTGCGGCGTCGTTCCACACCGTGACCGCGAGGTTGATCGCATCGCCGACAAAGGCTTGCCGGACCACGTGCCGTACAAACCAACGCTGCCGCTTGTAGCACGGCGTGAGCGCGGCGAGCGCGGCGTTCGGCTGCCAGCGTGGCGCGTCTGGTTCGTAGCCGAAATTGAGCGTGAGGCTGTCCGCCCCGATGCACTGAATCGGCGCGACGTTCACACCTTCAGGCGTCATGAAATGCTCGACGGCCGTCGACGGACCAGGCGACAGGCAATACCAGTTCAAGTTCCACGGGGTGATGCTCGCCGCCCCCAGGCGTCGCAGCTCGAGGAACATGATCGCCCCGTCCTCACCCGTGGCGCGCAAGCGGGCCTGATAGTCGGCGTAGACCGCCTGACCACCGATCGCCGACGCGGCTTCCGGACCGCCGTGGTAGAGCGCCGAGAACTCGTGCACGACCAGCGGACGATCGCGTTTCCAGACGGCGTCCCAGTGCGACGGGGTTCCGTAATGCCCGGCGTGTAACGGCGCGGCCCCGTCTACGTCGCAGTCGTTTTCGTCGAAACTCACAAAGCGGGTCGGATCGTGCTCACGGGCGACGTCGGCCAGTGAAACGAGCCCCGGATAGATCGCTTCGCCGCCCTTCCACACCGTCTCGTTACACGCACTCCAGAAGATGATCGACGGATGATTGCGATCGCGCCGCACAAGGCGGCGCATGTGGTCGCGGGCGGCGTCCCAGAATGTCGGCGCGTCGTAGGCGAGCGTTCCCGCAGAGCCATAGACCGCGCTCTCATCGATGATGAGCAAACCCATTTCATCGGCGAGGTCGAAGTAAAACGACGGATAGGGCATCGCGTGGGTGCGAATGACGTTGACGCCGCACTGCTTGGCGAACTCGAACCAGGTGCGTGCGTAGGCGGGGTTTTGCTGCGCCGCCCCCATGTAGTGCCACGAGTCGCCGAACAGGCGAATCGGCTCGCCGTTCAGTCGGAAGCGCAGCCCATCAATCCAGAACTCGCGGAAGCCGAAGCGCGTCTCGCGCCGATCGACGAGCTCTCCGCCGACGCGCAACTCGACGGTGAGCGTGTGCAAGAAGGGATCGTCCAGCGACCACAGACGTGCATCGGTCCAGGATTGCTGCAAGTCGAAGACGGTCGTTGGTCCTGACGCCGCTTCAACGGCGACCGGGTCGAAGCGCAGCACGGTTTCGCCGTCGGCGTTGACGGTCGCGCTGACCTCAAATGGGCCGGACCGCTCGCTCCCCGCCGAAGCTTGCACTTCGACGCGTACGCCGAGCGTTTGCTCCCGCACAGAGGGCTGGCAGAACACGTCCGCCAGGTGCGGGTCCGACCGCCGCTCGATCCAGATCGACTGCCAGGGTCCGCGCAGATGCCATCCGACCCAGGACCCGCACGGTTGCAGCCAGAGTCCGTCTTGCTGCGGCGGCGGCGCGATCGTGATGACCAGCGTGTTGGGCTGGTCCGGCCGAACGTGGTCTGTAACGTCGAACTCGAAGGGGAGAAAGCTGTCGACGTTTTCGCCGACGAACGCGTCATTGACCCAGACCCGCGCGTGCCCCGCGACGGCGTTCAGGCCCAGATAGAATCGACCGCCGGGGCGCAGCATATCGCCGCCCAGCGTGAAGGTGCGGCGCAAGGCGCCCGCCGGCGCATCGCGCCGCGACTCTGGATATCCGAAGTTGTCGTAGGCGTCCCAGTCGCCGCCGACGCTGGTTGGGAAGACGTTCCAATAGCTTGGCACACGCAGTGGGGTTGCGTCGAAGCCGTTGTCCGGCGGCGCCGTCGCCTTATCCGCGTTTGCAAGCGGCTTGAATTCCCAATGCCCGTCGAGCAGTTGTTGGTGCGTCATAACGTGGGATGGTCCGAGCCCCCGCACCGCGTGTCAATTCGGACGTTGGTCAGTCGAACGCCGTGGTCGGTGCGTCCGCCGGATTTCCTCGATAGCTCCAGTCGGCGATCGTGAGGATGCGGTCGATGCTTTTCCGCAGCGGTGTGAAGTTACCCCCGGCAAGCGCCTCGTATGCGGCTGCGGGAATCGAGAACGCGTCGGCGTCTTGCAGAAAGCGTGCGGCGGATCCATCGCGGTAAAGCACATTGACGAACAACCCGCGATGGTTGATGTGCCGAGCGTCGCCTGCCCCCAAACTGTTCATGTCGAGCGCCAATGCTTCCACCGGCACGGACAGCTCGCCGTCATCGGCGGTCGGCAGGTCGTTGGCGCCCAGGGCGTCGAGTCGCCCGACCGCTGGCGGCGGCAGGTGGTCGAGCTGGCGGTAGAGATACGAGCCGAAAACGCTTTCCTCGGTCTCCAGCTTCGACGCCTCTTCCGCGAGGTTGCGCTGCCCGTCTCCCGGGCAAAACAGGTGCTTAAACTGCGGCGTAACCGTCGGAATCAGCGGCCCGAGACCCATGAACGTCCGCGGATTGGGCGGTGGTCCGGCGAACCCAGTCTCGCCGATCCACAGTTGATTCGAGGCCAGTTCGTCGCACTCCAGATCAAACGGATGCGCGCAGCCGGGTCCGCGTGGGATCGCCCCCGCCGATTGCTCTGCGTACAGATGCACCGCGAGCCCCACCTGCCGCATGTTCGACGCGCATACGGCGAGCTTTGCCTGGGCTCGCGCGCGACTGAGCGACGGCAGCAACACCGCGATCAACAAGGCGATGATCGCCACGACGACCAACAGCTCGATCAGCGTGAACGCGGACAGGCGAGTCGGCCGCGACGCAACCACAACAACATTACACATGCGCGTATCGTAACGAGTCGTTGCGCCGCGTCGCGAACCCGAGGTCGCAACGGACAGGCGAACAACAAGACGTGGAACACGTCGTGCAAGATTTTCAAGCGTCATGTTTGAATTTGCTTAACAATCTGGCCTATCAACAGTTGGATTCACTCCTGCACGGAGCTTTCCACCTGCCATTCAGAACGGGTCGTCGCCGAACTGGGAACGTCGACGACCCGTTCGGTACGCGCCCCCCGGAACTCTGGCTTGCTTCACGGCGTAGAATCTCACAAGGTCACGCGTTTCATCGCCCGCATGTGCTGGAGGCTGATATGCGTCGCGCATTCACGCTCATCGAGCTGTTGGTCGTCGTCGCGATCATCTCGCTGCTCATTTCCATCGTGAGCCCGTCGCTCTCGCGCGCTCGTGAGCAGGCTAAGGCGACGGTCTGTGCCGCCCGGCTGAATGAGATGGTGCGTGGGCTGACGGCCTACTCAACCGATCACGCTTTCGCCCTCCCGCCGCTGAAGTATGAGGACCGACCGGCGCCGCTTCGCGACAGCGATCCAACACCGCCGACCGCGACGCATGGCTGGGCCGAGGCGCTGTACAGCTATCTCTACCGCGAAGACTTCTTCCCCTTCGGCGTCGACTATCCGGCCATGCGCAATTACAGCGATCGCTACGACTTCTTCACCTGCAAGACCGCCCAACCCCCCGCCGGCGTGCGAGACAGCTTCGTCGACGAAACTGATGGGGCGTCGGACACGATGCGGGTCGATTACGGCGACGACAATTTCGGGCACTTTCGACCCTACGAGTTTGCGTGGAGCCACGGCGCCCTCGAGGCGATCAAGCCCCGCATGCCGCTCATGATGGACAACAATCCACAACTGACGCTCGCGGCCGACATCAACACAACCTGGATCGACCGCGAACGCCTCGCCGGGGTGGAAGGTGAGGCCTATATCGACGAGCGGCACCACGGCGGCGCGAACTACGCCTTCCCCGACGGTCACGCCGAACGCAGCACGGGGCTCAAAGAAGAACTAGCGCTCGACTGGGATCTCAACCCGCGCACCGAGAACGAAGACATGCGCGGCACACGGCCGTAGCCGCGTCACTCATCCCAACTGACCCGCGGCCGGCTGATCGATCATCCACAACAGACGCCCATCCTCCGGCGCCACCGCTTGCACCGGATATCGCGATGGGTCGCGCTCCCCTTCCAGCGCCGCTCGAACAGCGTCCTGCTTGTTCGCCCCGCTCACCACGAAACAGACAACGGCCGCGGCGTTGATCACCGGAAGCGTGAAGGTGACCCGCGGCGTCGGCTGTGAGCGGGGATACACGTCTACTGCTAAGCGTTTGGTTTCGTACAGCGCTGGCTCTCCGGGGAAGAGCGACGCGAGGTGTGCGTCATCGCCCAGCCCCAGCAGCACCAGGTCAAACCGCGGGTAACGCTCGGCGTCGGGCGCTTTGGAATGCCACGCGTTGAGGCGCCCGAACGTCTCCCGCAGTTGCGCTTCGTACGACGCCGCCCCCTGGGCCGGCGTCGCTACGCCATCTACCGCATGCACCTGACCCGCCGGAACGGGCACGTGGTCGAGCAGGGCCTCGCGGGCCATGCGTGCATTGCTCAATGCATCGTCGGGCGGCACGCAGCGCTCGTCGCCCCAAAACACGTGCACGCGCGACCACTCGACCCGATCACGATAAGTCTCAGTCGCCAGCAAGGCATAAAGCGGGCGCGGCGTGCTCCCGCCGGTCAGTGCGACGGTGAAGTAGCCTTGCCGCTCGACGGCCGTGGCGGCTTCTTCAACGAAGTGCTCAGCAGCCGCGCGAACGAGTGATTCTGTGTCATCGAATATCTGCAGCATACCCGCAGCGTAGTCACGCTCCGCGGACCCGAATAGCGCAGACGCTCAATCAAGCAAGCGGTGCGTCGGACTCGCGTCCCACGCACCGCGTGTGGCGGCAACCCTCTGGTCGCCCGAACGTCATGTTCCGCTTGGCGAAACGCCGCGATTCGTTCCCCGCGGCGCGACGCCAAGCTCAACCGCTTACTGCGGCGCCGGGAAAGTCCATGTCACGATCTCACCGGGCACAAACACCCCGCTGATATACAGATAGTTGCGGGCCCGCAGCGTGACGCTCTCGCCCGGCGCCGCGTTCGCGAAGATCTCGATGCGGTGACCAAAGTCATCATTCCAATCAGCCCACGTCGGCGAGCCGACGCCGTCGGCCGCATAGCTCGAATACACCGGCTCACTGCCATCCAGCGTGTAGCAGACAAACGCGAAGCCGTCTGGATACGTGCTGGGATAGTCGGTCCGCATACTGATAGACAGGCCAGCGTCATAATTTGACGGACGTTCGAACAACGGGGCCTTGATGTATCCCGGCGGCACGTACACCGCCGTGCTCACTTGGCTGCTCTCGCGCGGCGAACACAACGCGGTGGTCGACAAGGCCTTGATCGTGATCGGCCCATTGTTCGGCGCGATCGCGAGCGGCGAGCAGAACCGCAGGTGGTTGCGGGTCAGCGCCTGCGTCGTGCCGCAGTTCAGACCGCCGGTCACTTCAAGGCAGTTCTGCGGCGTCGATCCGTCGGTCGTGTAGAACACCGTGCCCGACATCGAGAAGCCGCCTTCCATCGACAAGTAGAGATCCACCGGATCATTCGGGTCGATCACGCCGTTGGGAAGGCTGAACACCGGCTTCGGGAACGGCAGGTTGGTTCCGCAGTACGGGCTCGGATCGAAGTAGAACGGATCGCCGGGGCAACTGTCGTCGATCACGGGGACATCTTCGACCGGCGGCGGACCGCTGTTATAGATCGCCTCGATCGCGCCGCGCAGGTTCGGCATTGGCCCGATGTTGCCCGGAATGATCGTCGATTGCGGGGTCGCATCGACGCGCAACGCGTCGCGCATGGCCTGCGACGTCATCGTTCCACCGCCCGACCACTCCTTGTAGAAGCCCTGGAAGGCCGTGCACACGCCGCCCATGATCGCCGTCGCGCTCGAGGTGCCGCCGTATCCCGAGCTGTAATCATCGCTGATGTCGTTATTGTCGCCGTCGTAGTACGGAATCGTCTGCGGGTTGCCCGGTCCGGCGGTGACGACCGCGTCGCCCCAGGCGTGCAGGTCAACGCGGCCGCCGTGGTTCGAGTAGTAGTGTCGGGTGTTCGGCTGCGAGAACGAGTAGGGGCTCCAATCAGCGCCGGAGTAACCGGCGCCGACGATGATGGCGCCCGAGTCGTTGACGCGTGTGGCGTCGTTCATGCGGAACGGCTGGTGATACGCGTCGGGATCGGTGAGATACTCGTTGCCGTCGAGGTCTTGGTGGCCGTTGCCGGCCGCTTGAACAACCACAAACCCATTCGCAGTCGCCATGCGGATGGCGTCCCAGTTCGGTTTGAACCACTCGACCGCGACCAGGCCGAACTGCGGGCTGATGGTCGACTCGCCGACGTTCGGCCCCGCCAACTGCTGCTCGAAGACGATCACGTCGCCGGGCTGCATGTCTTTTGAGATCAGCGTGCCGGTGAAGAAGCCGTCAATCCCCAGCACGTACTGCGTACCGAAGGTCGCCGCGTAACTGGCCGGGGAGAAGTAGACATTCGCGTCGTGGGCGATGCCCTTCACGCCGAATCCATTGTCGACGCCCGCGATCACGCCCAGTGTCGACGTTCCGTGATTGAGCTGCCGTTCGGTGAGGGTGGTCGGATCGAACGGGAACTGATCGTTTTCGATGACGGCCGGCAGGTCTTCGTGATTGCGGTCGAAGCCGCTCTCGATGTCGACCACGTTGACGCCGGCCCCCGTGCCGCCGTTCCACAGCCAGGCGTACCGTGCGTCCACGCCGACGGGCGCTGCGTCCAGGTACTTCTGATACGGCTCTTCGATCTGGAAGCCGTTCGCATTGACGGCGCCCTGGTACTCGGAGAGGTCGCCCACGTTCGCGAGGTAGTACGTCGGCATGACCCAGGCGTACTCGACTTCACGCAGTTCGCGGAACGCCTTCGCCATGTCCGCGGCTGGCAAGCTCTCGTCCAACTGCACGTTGAAGTAGAGATTGAGGTCGGCCACGTTCTTGCCGAGTTGCTTGGTCGCGATGGCGCTCCAGCGGTCGAGCGTTTCTTCGCTGACCAACGCGTGCGACCGATTCCAGCGACCGTTCTTGTACGTCTGATCGAGCAGGACCTGGGCGTCTTTACCGTTGAGCGCCTTGCCGTTCTCGTCATACAGTCGGCCCGTGCGATCCAGGCGAATGCGCAGCCCGTCACGGAACTTCACCTGCACGGCGTTCTGCGGCCCCGGAACCTCGATCGGCCGATCAATCAGCTTCGCGTGTTCCTCCAGCGTGGGTTCGCTCTTCGGCGTCGGCCGCTCTTCGATCGGCGGCTTCGATGCGGGGTCGATCCACTCTTTTACATTGATGTTCGACAGATCCGCCGGACGCGTCAGCTTGGTGATCGGCGCCGTCTTTTGACCGACCGTCACTCGCACGTCGTTCTTGGTCGGCATGGTGGCCGGCGTGGTCACGGCCTGCGTGATGCGCTGCCCCTTCACGCGCCGCAGCCCCAGCGCAAACTTCTCGTTCAGCACAACGGTCGACGTGACGCTCTCCTCGTCTTCACTCACATACACGCCGGCGGGACTGTTCGGATCCGACACGCGCTCCGCATCCCACGCGTATGGCGTCTTGTTGACGTAGAGCATGCCCGTCGCCAGGTCGCCGGCGATCGCGCCCATCAGCGTGTAAGGCTGATCCGCCGCGGAGTAATACGCTGACCCGTCGACGGTCGCCTCAAAGCTGCCGTCGCGGTCGAGTTCGGCTTCGAACCACTGACTGATCGACCGGCCCGAGTCGTCGCCGTCGCAGACGTACGCCGCGACGCGACCCTCCTCGACGACCAGGCCGATGACCGCAAGACTGTCGCGCAGCATGCCGACATAGGTGTCGGGTCCCGGCTTGGCGGCGTCGGGGGGCGTCGCGCCCGGACCCGTGTCGCTCAGCGATTCGGCCGGTACGCAGGCCGTCGTCAGCAAAGCGACTCCAAGACTGACCCCCATCACCACCTTCAAACTTCTTTCAGCACTCGCGGCAAACATGTTGCAGGCAAACATTGGCACTCTCCTGTGCGGCCCAGCAAAGGGTTTTCACGGACATGTGCGGGCGACGGGTCGCTTGCTTCAGGCGTCGTCCACCGCTGTCCTTCGCCCCCATTCGCGACAGGCGCGGACGCCGCCCGACAGGCAAAGTCCGTTTTCACCCAGATTTCAGGAAACGCCGCCGGCTCGCTATAAAGCGCAAACAGAGGCCGTAGCGCACCAAATCAGACCCCCCACGTGGCCGAACTGCACCCGGATGAATCGCGATCTCAATGTCACTGCATTGCTGCAAGCGGTCGGCGCCAACCAGGAGGGCGCCGCCGAACAGCTCTTCCCGCTGGTCTATGAAGAGCTGCGCCGGCTCGCGGCGCAACGCTTACGCGGGGAGAGGTCCGATCACACGCTGCAGGCGACCGCGCTGGTGCACGAGGCGTATCTAAAGCTCGTCGATCAATCGAGCGTCGAGTGGCGCAGCCGCGCGCACTTTCTCGCCATCGCCGCCCAGGCCATTCGCCGAATCCTCGTCGACCACGCCCGCACGAAGAAGCGGCTCAAGCGCGGCGGCGGGGCCGAGCGGCAGCTCATTGATGAGGCCATGGTGCAGGTGGAAGCCCGCGCCAACGGCGACTTGCTTACGCTCGACGATGCACTGGCCCGCCTTGCGGCGGACCATCCCGACAAGGCCCGCATCGTTGAGCTGCGGTTTTTCGGCGGCCTTTCCAACGAAGAAATCGCCGGTTTGCTGGACATCACGACGCGCACCGTCGAGCGTCACTGGCAATTCGCCCGCGCCTGGCTGTTCCGCGCCTTACAGCCTGACGCCGATTCTGAAAAAAAATGACGAGCGGCTGTCGGTCCACCCGCCGGACTGTCGCGTCATGGTGAGGAGCAGCACCAACAACAGTGGTCGGCGAATCTGATGAACCCACACACGAACGACATTGACGCCCATCTCGCCGATCTGCTCGATCTACCGAGCCCACAGCGCGATCAGGTGCTCGCGCGCCTCGCAATTTCGGACGAGGCGCGGCGTGAGATCGCCGCGCTGCTCCGGGCGCACGAACAGGCCGGCGATTTTCTCGCGGAACCGGCCTTCGCCCCGCCTTCCGACACCAGCGCATCTTCCGCCGTCTACGCTGTGTCAGACGCACCCTCGCAATTGGGCCCCTATCGGCTGCTGCGTGAGCTCGGCGTCGGCGGGATGGGCGCCGTGCACCTCGCGGAACGCACGATCGCAGGCGCCACGCAGCGCGTGGCGCTGAAGCTGCTGCGCGGCGATGTCGCGTCCGCCGACGCACTCCGACGGTTCGATCACGAGCGCCGGACGCTGGCGAGTCTCGAGCATCCGGCGATCGCACGCCTGCTCGACGGGGGCGAGATCGACCGTCGGCCGTACATCGCGATGGAATACGTCGACGGGCAACCGATCGACGCTTACGCGCGCTCCCGCCGACTCGACGTCAGCGCGCGGCTGCGCCTTTTTCGCGACGTGTGCGCCGCCGTGCAATTTGCGCACCAAAACCTGGTGGTCCATCGCGACCTGAAACCCAGCAACATCCTCGTCACACGCGACGGTCGGGTGAAATTGCTCGACTTCGGCATCGCCAAGCTACTCGACGATGGAGCCGCGCTCGATGCCAGCAGCCGCTTCGCGATGACTCGCACCGGTCAGATGGTGCTCACGCCGCGCTACGCCAGCCCCGAGCAGGTGACGAGCGACCGCATCACGACGGCGAGCGATGTCTACTCGCTCGGTGTGGTGCTCTATGAACTACTGACCGGACGGCCGCCGTACGAGCTGAAGTCGGGAACGGCGCATGAGATGCAGCGTGTGGTGTGTCATGCGCAGCCCGATCCGCCGAGCTCGGTGATTCGCGCTTCAACCACGTCTTCCGCGCAACTGGCGACGTTTGGCGCTGACAGCCGCCGACTGGGGCGCCGATTAGCCGGTGATCTCGATCTCATCGTGTTGAAGGCGCTGCGCAAGGCGCCGGAGCGTCGCTACGCATCCGTCGAGCAATTCGCGGACGATATTCAGCGCCAGTTGCGCGGCTTGCCCGTCCATGCGCGGCCCGAGTCGTTGCTCTACACATGGCGCAAATACGCGCAGCGGCACGCCGTCGCGCTCAGCGCCGCAGCCGCCGTGTTCCTGGCGTTGGTGCTGGGAGTGATCGGGACGAGCATCGGGCTGACGCGCGCCAATGCCGCCGCGCAAGAAGCCGCTCGCCAGCGCACCGCGGCTAGCGAGACGGCAGGTTTTCTACGCAGCATCCTCACTTCGCTGACGCCTGAGGAGGCGCAAGGGCGCGATACGACCTTGCTGCGCGAGCTGATTGACGAAGCTGCGCCGCGTATCGACGCAGAGTTTGCGAACACGCCTGAGACCGCGGCGTCGCTGCACATGACGCTGGCGCAGACGTACGCCGCGATCGCGGAGTACGCGGCGGCGCAGCACCATGCCGAGCGCGCGGTCGCGTTATTCGCGGAGACGCCCGCCAGCGAAACGCAGATGCTGAACGACGCCACCGCGTTGCTCGCGCGGATTCACTTTGAGCGCGGCGACTATCGCGCGGCGGCAGCGCTGCAGCAGGATCTGCTCGCGGTTTACACGGCTCAACGGCCGCCGCGGCCCGCTGCTCTCGCGGAGACGCAGCGTCAACTCGGCTTGATCCTCACGGCGCTCGGCGACTATCCCGCCGGCGAGCGATGGCTGCGCGACGCGGTCGCGAGTGGGCGACGGTCGGCGGACGCGCGTGTGCTGGGCCGGGCATTGATCGATCTGGGGCGCAATCTGACGGATACACGCGCCCTCGACGAAGCCGCGACCGTGCTGGGGGAAGCACTGACCACATTGCGTGACACGTATGGCGACACCGACGACGACGTCGGCGACGCGCATCAGGCGTTGGCGTGGCTGCACCGCAGAAGCGGGAATCCGCAAGACGCCGAGCCGCACGCCCGCGCCGCGCTTGACGTGATGATCGCCACGCGTGGCGAGGACCATCCGTTCACAGCGACGAAGCGCGAAGCGCTGGCGGGCGTGCTCGAGGAACTGGGCCAGTTTGACAAAGCGGAGCTGCGTTATCGCGTTGCGTTGCCGGTGTTTGAGCGGGTCTACGGGCGCGAGCACCGCGCAACGGGCACCACGCTCAACAACATCGCGAATCTCTACCGCAAGACGCACCGCTATGCCGAGGCTGCGCCGCTCTACCGCGACGCGATCAGAGTGTATCAGGCGGCGCTGGGCGATGATCACATCTGGCTTTCCATTCCACGCAGCGGGTTGGCCCGCGTCAGCGAACAGCTCGGACTGTGGGAGGAAATGGAGGCGCAAGCGGAGGAGTGCGTCCGGTTGGTGACCCTGATCGACAAGCCCGAGAGTCTGGACATGGCCGTCGCTGAAAGCCTATTGGGCGGTGCGTGGCTGGGTCAGCAGCGTTATGACGACGCCCTGCCGCTGCTCATCAGGTCCGCCGAGCAAACGTTGCAGCACGCGGCCCCGCAGAGTGCGGTGGCTCGAGCGGCGATCGAACGCGTCGTCCGCTGCTACGAAGCGGTCGGCGACGCTGCCGCCGCCGACGCGTGGCGCGCCCGCCTTACGGGTCACTAGCGACGCATGCGCATTGCGACGCGGTGTCGCGCGGTGTCGACGGTACACTGGCGGTATGTCGTCGAACTCATCGACTCAGCTTACTGTCGCGATCGCCCAGATCGCCCCCGTCTGGCTCGACCGCGACCGCACGCTAGCGAAGATGCAAACCTGGATCGAGCAGGCCGCCGAGCGTGGGTGTCGACTGGTTACGTTCGGCGAAGCGCTCTTGCCGGGGTATCCGTTCTGGGTTGAGCACACCAATGGGGCGCAGTTCGACGCCGCCCTGCAGAAAACGCTCTTTGCGCACTACGCGTCGCAAGCCGTCGACATCGCAGCGCACGACCTCGCACCGCTTCAGAAGGCGGCAGCCGACGGCGACATCGCGGTCGTGCTGGGCTGCATTGAGCAACCGGCGGATCGCGGTCACAGCGTGTATTGCTCGCTGGTTTACATCGATCGCACCGGCGAGATCGCGGGCGTGCATCGTAAGCTGCAGCCCACCTACGAAGAGCGTTTGGTGTGGTCTCCCGGCGACGGTCACGGATTGCGCACGCACGCGCTGCCGCCCTTCACGCTGGGCGCACTGAACTGCTGGGAGAATTGGATGCCGCTGCCGCGCGCAGCGCTCTACGGACAGGGTGAAGACCTGCACGTGGCGGTGTGGCCCGGGAGCTTGCGGAACACGCAAGACATCACGCGTTTCATTGCTCACGAAGGCCGCTCCTTCGTCCTGTCGGCGGCCGGCGTGCTGACGCGCGACGACATCCCCAGCAGTGCTCCACACGCCGACGTCTTGAAAGCGCAATGTCCGGAGACGCTGGCGGATGGTGGTTCGTGCATTGCGGGGCCGGATGGTGCGTGGGTGGTCGAGCCGGTTACGCAGCAGGAAGCACTGCTCGTCGCGACGCTGGATATCCAGCGGGTGCGCGAAGCGCGTCACAACTTTGACCCGTCCGGCCACTATTCCCGCCCCGATGTCACGCAGTTGACGGTCGACCGCACACGCCAGCGCACCGTGCGATTCGTCGAGTGAACCAGCGGCGAGCGCTGCCGCGACAGACGCACTTCGCTGACGTCGGCTACAGCGTGTTCGCCGCAAGCTCGGCGAGCGGACTGCGCTCGCCCTTCTCCAGCACGACATGCGCCGCGAGCGACTGACGGCGCAAACGCTTCACCAGATAGGTGAATCCGTTGCTGCTGACGTCGACATACGGGTTGTCGATCTGGAACGGATCGCCTGTCAGCACGACTTTGCTACTCGCACCGATGCGCGTGATGACCGTCTTCACTTCCAGCGGTGTGAGATTCTGCGCCTCGTCGATGACGACGAACCGGTTGGCGATGCTGCGTCCGCGAATATAGGTCAGCGGTTGCAGTTCGATCACCCCCGCACTGAGCATGCCCTGCACGTCGGTCTGTCCGCGGATCGAGGCCCCCGCCGTGTGCAGCAGATACTCCACCGCGTCGGCGATGGGCTTCATCCACGGTTCGAGTTTTTTTTCCGCCTCGCCGGGGAGATATCCCAGATCGCGCCCCATCGGCACCACGGGCCGCGCGACAAGGACCTTGCGGAAGTTCTTGCGGCGCAGGGTGACGTGCAGCGCGGCGGCAATCGCGAGCAGCGTCTTGCCGGTGCCGGCCTTGCCCATCAGCGTGACGAGTTGAATCTCATCGTCGAGCAACGCGTCGATCGCGAAGTATTGCTCTTTGTTGCGCGGCGACACGCCGAGCAGGCCCTTTTCGGCTTGCTTGATGGCGATGAAGCGTTCGCCGTCGGGGCCGACGCGCGCGAGCTGCGTTTGTTTCTCGCCGTCTGCATTGCGCAAGATGCCGTACTCGTTGGCGCCAGGTGAGTCGCCGCGGATGGCCAGCTCGCCGAGTTTCTCGAACTCGCGATACTCACTTGCGGGTAGGGCGCGCTCGAATGTGTGCGGCACGGCTTCGGCGAGTTTGACCTGATCCGTCTCGTAGTCTTCGGCGCGCAGGCCGGTGGCGTCGGCACGGATGCGCAGATTGATGTCTTTGGTGACGATGATGACCGGGACGCCGGGCTCGGCGTCGCGAATCGCGGTTGCGATGCGGAGGATCTCGATGTCGGCCGGCGCGTTTCCGTTTTGCAACACGCGGTCCGGCTCGCAGTGAACCCTGAGCATGCCGCCGCCCTCGAGGGGTACGCCGGTCGCCAGGCTGTCGCCGTTGCGCAGCCCGTCGAGCAAACGCACGACGACGCGGGCGGCGTAGCCGCGATCGCTCTGCTCTTTTTTGAAGCGATCGAGTTCGGAGAGTACGCCAACTGGAATAACGACCGTATTATCCGCGAACTGGAAGACCGAGTGCGGGTCGTGGATCAGGATGTTCGCGTCGAGGATGTAGTTCTTACGCATGACGATCGGCAGTGTAGCGGCCGACGCGGCGACGCGGCAGGCCGGTGGAAACACAGCTCGCAGCAACGTCGCGCCGTGGTCCCCGCGCGTGACACTTTTGACAGCCATTCACTCCGGTGAGCGAACCCGGCGGGAGCCCAGCAGCCATGAAACTCGACACCAGCACCCTGCTCGACGCCATCACCATCGCCGACGGCGGATGGTCGACGCAGTTGCAGATTCGCGGCTTCCCCGCCGACCAGGTGGCCGAGCACGCCAACCTCACGCATCCGACGTTGGTGGCGGCGCTGTCGAAAGCGTATGCCGACGCCGGCGCTCGCTTCATCACGACCAACACCTTTGCAGCCAATCACTTTACGCTTTCGCGGCGTGACCTCGGCGACGAGTTGGAGCGGATCAATCACGAGGGCGCGCGGGTGGCGTACGAGGCGGTCGGCGAACGGGTGGTCGTCGCGGGCTCCATCGGCCCCAGCGGCAAGATTCTGGCGGTGAAGGAAGCGCCCGAGGACGAACTACGAAAGGCGTTTGCGACACAGGCCAAGGCGCTCGCCGACGGCGGCGCCGACGCGATCATTCTCGAAACGTTCTCTGAGCCGGCGGAAATTCTGCTGGCGCTGGCGGCGGTGCGCGACGTGTGCGACCTGCCCGTGATCTGCAGCATGTCGTTCGATTCGGGACCGCAGCGCACCCGCACGATGATGGGCGCTCAGGCCGCCGAATGCGCCGCCGCCCTCGAAGACGCCGGCGCCGACGTCGTGGGCTGCAATTGCGGCGTGGGGATTGATCAGGTGCTGCCGGCGGTCGTGGCGCTGCGGGCGGGCACGAGTCGGCCTTTGTGGGTGAAGCCCAACGCTGGCTTGCCGGAGCTCATCGACGGGAAGCCGACGTATCGGCAGACGCCGGAAGAGTTCGCGAGCCACGCGCCGACGCTGGTCGAGGCGGGCGTGAACATTCTTGGCGGCTGCTGCGGCTCGGGGCCCGATCACATCGCGCGGTTGGCGCAAGCGGTCACCCGCAAGCGGCGGCTGGATTGAGCGTTGCAGGGGAAGCGCGGGGCCCCGCCGGCGCGTGAAACGATGTCGCTTGGGCATCGCCGCCCGAGCCCATCATTGGGGCAGGCTGCACCTACGCCGACCAGAGCGTCGGCCAGAGATCGCCTTTGAACAGGTCGCCGTCTTTACCGCCCTGCTCGCGCATCAAGATTGCATTCATGTGATTGTCGTTCGGCGTCCCTGCGATGTAGCGCGCTCCCGCCGGCATCATGTGCATGACCAATGAGCGGCGCGGCGTGTCGGTTGCGTTGGGGCCGCTGCCGTGAATGGTCAGGCAGTGGTGAAAGCTGAGGTGTCCGGCTTTCAGCGTGCAAGGTTCGGTGACGATGTCGTGCCCGACGTGTTCAGCGAGCTTCTGCTTCATGCCGTCGAGATCGGTATTGAAGAAGTCGCTCTCGGGCAGCAGGCCCCACTTATGGCTGCCAGGCACGACTTGCATGCAGCCGTTGGCGAGGTCGGTGTCTTGAAACGCCACCCAGCCGGTGGCCAGGTCGTCGGTCGTGCACTGCCAATAGCCGTGATCCTGATGCCAGCCGACGTTTCCAGCGCGGCTCGCGGCGGCGGCGCCCTGCCCGGGTTTATAGAGCAGTTGATCATGCCAGAGACGCACTTCATCGGTGCGCAGCAGTTTGGCCATGATCGCGCCGACGAGCGGACTGAGCGCCAACTCGCGAATCTCGTCGTTGGCCCACCACGCGTTGTCGGTCTTGCGAATCTCCGTTGCGTCGCCGCTGTCGCGCCAGCCGCCCATCCAAGGCTCGCGGCCGGTGTCTGACTTGCCGGCGTAGACATCGTCCATCGCCGCGACCAGCTGCTGGAGCTGCTCATCGCTCACGACCTTGGGCCCGAGCCAGTAGCCGTTGGCTTCAAAAAACGCGACGTCGTTCTCGCTCGGCAACAGCGACAGATCGATCGTGGCGGGAACGTTGGAACTGCTCATGCGGGTGCTTCTCTTGCGTTTCTCAAAGACTCGGGGTGCGGAGCGACGCGACGCTCACAAACGATCATCGTAGGGCGCCGCAACCCGCATGCAAGGCCGGGCGTTGCGCGACGCGAGGCGGATTCTGCGCGGCCGCCGAAGCCGCTTGGCGCTGGCGCCCTCGTCTTGCCGGACGGGCCGCGACGTTATCACCCTCAACGTGAATCGGCTTGCGTTTTCACGCGAAGACGCAGACGACGTTCCCGCTGGGATTATCCACATCGATGCGGCGATCGAGGTCGTGGTAGTCGTGTGTCGCCTGTAGGCACAGTCCGGTCTCGATACGCACGAGCTCGCTGAGGGAGCCAACCGAGTACGTTCGCATGGGATCGTCGGAGACGATCTCGAACTCGTCGCCTCGCGCCGTCGCGACGCACAGTTGCGATCGCTGCAGGCTGGTTCCAGGCTGCAACCCCGGCTGTCGTTGCTCGAAGACGATCGCGTGCACGGAAATGCCGTCGCGCGTCATCGTCCAACCGTCGTTGAGGTCGGCCTCGATGGGCGGCTCGCCGACCGCCAGGCCGATGATGAGGACGCCGCCTTCCACCAGCCCGGCGCGCCAGCGCTGCAACGCCTGCCGCGCGGCGGCTTCCGTCTGTAGGTGACGGAAGCTGTCGATCATCGTGACGACGGCGTCGGCCGGCGGCGACGGCGCGAATGCGCAAACGTCGGCAGTGTGCACCTGGATGCGATCCGCGACTACCGCCGCATCCGCCTTTTGGCGCCCCAGCGTAAGCATCGGGACGCTGACATCGGCGCCGATCACTTCGTAGCCGCGCTGAGCAAGCGGAACGGCGAGTCGACCTGCCCCGCAGAATGGCTCGTAGATACGACGTATGGGCATCTGCGCGTACGCACGGAACATCCGCTCGATGAAGTCCACCTCTTCAGTGTTGTCCCAATCGAACGCAATGTCGTAGTAGAGCGCGTGCTCGTACCAGTCGCCTGCGAGGCGCTTCATGCCGATGCTCCGGTTTATGTTTGCCGCTCGTCGCGCGGCGTCTGCGCGTGCGTCGCGTCCGGATTCGACCGGGAAGCAACGCGCGTCAGCGGTTCACCCGTCGGGGTGGTCGGCTCGGCGAAGTTGTAACGCTGACTGACGATGTAGAGCGGCCGGTCCTTGATTTCTTCGAAGATGCGCCCGACGTACTCGCCCAGCACGCCGATGCTCATGAGAATCGCGCCGCTCAGGATTGCGTTCAGCACGATAACGCTGGCCCAACCGGAGATTGGCGGCGTGTCGAAGTAGGCGCTCATTAAAACGCGTATGACAGCGAACACGCCATATCCGACGCCGAACAGGGCCGCGGCGGCGCCGGCATAGATCGAGAGGCGTAGCGGGGTCGTCGAGAACGAGATCGCCGCGGTCCAGGCGAACAGCAGCATCTTCCGCAGCGGATACTTGGTCTCGCCCGCCGCCCGCACCGGACGGTGATACTTCACCGCCGTCTGCGCAAAGCCGACCCACGTGACCATGCCGCGCAAGAAACGATGCACCTCGCGCATCTGCTTGAGCGCGTCGAGGCAGGCGCGGCTCATGAGGCGGAAGTCGCCGGTGTCGGCGGGCAGATCGCGGTGCACGAATGAGCGCATCAGGCGATAGAACGCCCACGCCGTGAACAGTTTGAACTTGCTCTCTCCGTCGCGGCTGGCGCGCTGCCCGTAGACGACGTCGTAGCCGGCGCGGTACTTCTCGAGCATCTCGAGCACCACTTCGGGCGGATCCTGCAGGTCGGCGTCCATGATGACCACCGCATCGCCCCGCGCAGCATCCAGGCCGGCGGTCGCGGCGATCTGGTGCCCGAAGTTGCGCGCGAGCCCCAGCACCCTGATTTGCGCGTCTTCCTGCGCCCAGGCGAAGAGCTGATCGAGGGTGTCATCGCGGCTGCCATCATTCACCACGATCACTTCGACGGGGCACGGCAGTTGCGCGATGAAGGCGCGCATTCGCTCGCGCAACAGCGGCAGCACCTCCGACTCGTTGTATGCCGGAAGCACGATGCTCAGCAGCGCCGGGTTGTCGCGCGGCTGAAGACGGTGATAAGTCGCAGACATCCGCAGCATCCCACAGAAAGCGAACGCCGTCGGTATAGTCGGCGCTGCCGCGCGGGACAAGCGTTGCGGGTCCGAATCCCGCTTTGGGATGCATCGTGGAGGCGGCAGAGGTCGACGACGCGCGCTTTCGCAAGCGTTGGTAGGCTGCCCAAGCGGCTCGCGAGCGATTAATCTCCTGAGAAATCGGTAGCCCCCAGCCTCGGCCCCGAACAGGACTTCGCCCCATGCTTCAAAGCCCGCTCATCGAGTTCCACAAGCAGCGCAACGCGAGACTCGTCGAGTTCGCCGGCTGGGAAATGCCCATTCTTTACACCAGTATCGTCGACGAGCACCAGCACACGCGTCGGCACGCCACGGTGTTCGACGTGTCGCACATGGGTCGGCTCTACCTGCGCGGCGCCGACGCCGAAGCGCTGCTCGAACACGTGTGCACGCGACGCATCGGCGACATGCAGCCCGGCGTCAGCCGCTACAGTCATGTTTGCAATGAGTCGGGCGGGATCCTCGATGACGTGATCGTCTCGAAGCTCGACAATCGCTTTCTGGTGGTCTGCAACGCCTCCAACCGCGAGAAGATCGTGGAATGGCTGCAGCAGCACGCCGACGGGCGCGACGTGCAACTCGAAGACGTCACGTTCGAGACCGCGATGGTCGCGATCCAGGGGCCTGAGGCGATCTCGCTCGTCAAGACGCACCTTCCGCTGCCGCTGGGCGATCTGAAACGCTATCACTTTCAGCACGGCTCGTTGATGGGCGCCGAGTACCTCATCGCGCGCAGCGGGTATACCGGCGAAGACGGCCTGGAAGTAATCGTGCCGGCGAAGTTCGGCCGCATGGCGATGGATGCGCTGCTCGGCAAAGCCGGCGATGCGATCAAGCCGGCCGGCCTCGGCGCGCGTGACACGCTGCGTCTCGAGGCGGGCATGCCGCTCTACGGTCATGAGCTGACCGATCAGTGGGATCCGATCACCGCGGGGCAGAAGTGGTGCTGCGCGCTCGACAAAGACTTTGTTGGCGCCGAGGTGTTGCGCGCGGCGGCCGCGAACGGCCCGCAGAAGAAGCTCATCGGCCTCAAGCTCGACGGCCGCCGCATCGCCCGCGACGGCGCGGCCGTGTTGGTGGACGGGACGGCAATCGGAACGGTGACCAGCGGTGCGCACAGCCCGACGCTGAATCAGCCGATTGCGATGGCGCTGGTTGAGAGCGGCAAGGTGGAGGTCGGGGGTGCTGTACAGGTCGACATCCGGGGGTCAACGGCCGATGCAACCGTCGCGAAGCTGCCGTTTTACAAGCGGGGGTGATGGACGCGGGCGGAGACGCGCTTGTCAGAGGGGCGGTTGCATCGCAGCTCCACCTGACTGAGCGGTCACGGCTCGACAGCGAGCGCGCCGGTTGCCAGCGTGGAAAGCAGTGTGAGTGGGCGGCGCGTCAGTGCTTGGGCCGGACTCCAACCGGGCGAACTTCAGCCGCGTATGGAATGTCGACAGTGGCAACGCTGGATGCCGGATTGGCTAACCGGGCTCTGCAACCGGAATCGGAAGCGTTCGGCTCGCCTAGGCGGTGGCGGCGGGTTGCTCGGTGTTTTCGAGCACGTCGACGTTGCGCCCGCGGAAGCGGACCACGCCGTCACGCAGCGCGAACAAGGTGTCGTCGCGGCCACGGCCGACGCCGAAACCGGGTTTGAAGGGCGTGCCGCACTGGCGGATGATAATCATCCCCGTCTTGCAGGTCTGACCGGCATAGAGCTTCACGCCGCGATACTGCGGGTTGCTATCGCGACCGTTGCGGGTCGAACCCTGTCCCTTCTTGTGGGCCATCTCAATACCTCGTCAGCGCGGTTCGAGCGCCGGGAACCTTTCCGGCGCTATCTCCGAGCCGCGAAATGTAACACGGATTGGCGGCGATTGGCAACCCCAAGCCGGGGTCCAGGGTCCAGGGTCCAGGGTCCAGGGTTCAGGGTTCAGGGGCGGTTTAACGCATGATCCAGCGCTGGTTGCGTGGGATTGCCTGGATGTTGGCTCTGCCGCGCGGGGAGCCGGGTAGGCCGTAGCTCAGCATGAGCGTCTTTCGCAGCGTGAAACGCTGGGGTGTATCGCTCTCGTCTGAGTTCGCTTCTTCCGGCGACTGGTCAGACGCCTGGCCGGCCGGGTTGGCGAGGAACTGCGTCTCGCCGCTCAACCCCTCGACGAACACGGTGAACGCGTTGCCGCGCACTTCGGCGGCCCGCCAGATGGCGACCGATTCGCGCGCGTCGTCGGCGCCGGTGCGCAGGGGGCCGATCGCCTCGGCGGGGCTCACGAGGTCTGGATGTGTGCGGCGATGGCGCTCGCGGATGGCGTCGAAGACGATCTTTGGGACGCCCATGTCGGTCGGCGTCACCGTCAAGTCGTCGGTCAACAGTTCGAAGATTGGGAAGAAGTTCACCGTTCGCGGCGTCGGGTTGGTCACCGTGTACAGCAGGTACCAGTAGACGCGCGGCTCCGACTCGCCGGGAACTTGCACGACCATCCGCCGCGGATGCGTGTGTTCAAAATCGAGTTGCCACGAGACGGGAGCCGGCGACGGCTGCAGCGCCGGACGGGTTTCGACCGTGGCGGTGGCGGGAACGGGCGCGATGGCGCCCAACGTGACGGTCAGCAGCGTGTATGCAGCCAGCATCCTGCAGTTCCTTACGCTATCCCTGATGCAGATCGCGAATGATCGTGCTCGCCGGCGATGGAGGCAAATCAAGCGCTCCCATCGCCTGGGCGGCGGCGGTGCGCAACTCGGGGTCAGGCTCGCCCTGGGCCAGGTTGACGATCTCCGCCACCTGCTCGTCGGCGATCAGATTGCCATGTCGTTTCGCGGCTTGGGCGACCATGTCGAACATCAACAGCCGCCTGTCGAGAGGAGCGGCGTCATCGAGCGCCGCGCGTGCCAACGTCTGCTGCGCATCGGCATCATCGATGTATGTGAGGACCAGTGCGACGGCGGACTGCAACGCGTCGTCTTCGGTCGTGAACGCGTCGAGCAACGCCGGCAGCACGGCTCGCGGCTGAAAATTCGCGTTGCGATCGACCGCGAGCTCGCGGAGCGCCGCAGCGGTCTGCATCGCCAGGCTCACCCCGCGCTCGGGCGTGACGAGTTCCATTCCAGCCGCCCCGGTGACGCGTGCGACGGCGTCAAGCAGTTCTCCGCTCGATGCGTCGGCTTCGACCGCGGCGCGGGTGGGCTGATTGAAGCGCAGTTCCGCGACGCGGTCTTCCGCGCCGGGCTTCACGAGCATGACGACCGGCGTACCCGCGAACCGAAACTCATCGGCCAAGTCCGCCAACCCGGCGGCGAGTCCGGGATCCGCGATATCCGACGCGAGCAAAATGACGTCGAGCCCCGGCAATTCCGACCGGGCGACGTTGCGGCCGACCGTGAGATCTAAAGCAACACGAACTTCGAAGCCGGCGTTCTGCAGCGCTGCGGCGACTGCGTTGGCGGACTGATCATCCGGATCGACGACGAGGGCCGCCCGGCGACCGGTATGCAGCCGCAGCGCCTCCGACAGTACCGGCATGAGGTTCTGGTAGCCGGGGAAGGTCTCATCGGGCAGCGCGTTGGCCAGCGCGAGCGCTGCTTCGATACGCACGTTGCGGTCTGGGAACGCGAGGGCGCGAGCGAGGGCCGGGTCGCCATCTTGCGACGCAAGCAAATTCGACCGCCCCGCCGTGTGTCGCAGGGCCCGAATCGCGCCGAGCGCGACGGACGACTCCACGCGTTCGACGCCGCGCATGAGCGTCATCTGGCAGGCGCCCGGTCCGGCCGCGAGCGCGAAGTAGTCGGCGGCTGGGAAGTCGTCGGGACGGGTGTTGTCTTCGCGATCGCCGAGTTGTGCGACTCGGCGGAAGTTCGCGGCGAGCCACAGCGGGATCGGCGCGGCGTAATCGGAATCGATCTGCAGCGCCTGGTTGCAAAGCCGCATGCACATGACTTCGTCGAAGATCTCCGTCGGCACCGCAACATCGACCAACACGCCGTCACGCCAATACCAGACGTTCGCGGTGTCGAGCCGTTCGTCGGCGGCGACGGAGCCGCGGTTTGCGTAGTACCACTCGGCCAAGGTCATGAGCGCTCGGGCGGCGGGTGCGTCGCGGTCGATCTCGGCGGGCAGGGTCATGACGCGTAGTGCGTCGCGGGCGGCCTGGCGAATCTGCTGATCGGCGTCGTCCGACTGGGCCAGGGCCAGTAGATAGGGGGCGGCCCGGGCATCGCCGATCCGCGCGAGGGCTTGAATGATGTCGACCTTGAGCACTGCGTCGTCGGCGTCGAGCGCCGCGAGCAACGGGTTTAGCGCGGGGCGATCGATTTGCGGCAAGGCCTGCAAAATCGGCAAACGGAGCGCTTGGCGGGCGGGGTCGCGCAGCGCTTCGAGCAGCGCGGGAACCGCGTATTCGCCGGAGTCTTGCAGCAGCGCGACCGCGTTCTCGAACGCGCGCGGCGGTCCGGCGAGGCGTTGCACGTTGCGGCGAATGCGGCCCGGGTCGGCCTTCACCCTGCGCTCGCCTTCGCGCAAGACGTCGAGCAACTCGCGCACGACCGCGCCCATCTCCGGGTGGCCGGCGAGCCGGACGACGATGGCGTGCTGTTGCGGGCGCTGATCGGCAAGCTGCAACAGCGCGACGGGGTCGGGATCGTGGTCGAGCAGCGCGGCGAAGTTCGCCGCGGAAATGTCGAACCGCCCGAGTGTGGCGAAGTACCAGCCGTCGCTCGCCTCGAGCAATCGCTCGCGGCCTTCCTGCAAACGGGTCACGACTTGTCGACCGGCGGCCCCTAGGCGTCCGGCCGCCTCGTCCTGCTCCAAGAGCAGCACGCCGCCGCCGAGCGACGTTTCTTCGACCGAGCGCTGCTCGAGCAGCGCGAGGCGCAGCGGCGAGGGGTCTTCGTCGAGCAGCGCGGCGAGCGCGTCTTCCGCGGCCGACGCGTCCTGTTCGAGCAGCGCCTGCAACGCCGCCCGCCACGCGTCCCATGCCTCGGTGGCGGCGAGCGTGGTGAACTCGTCGCGTGGGGGGACGAGCGGGGTGGTCTGCGCGAGACTGACGCCGACGGCCAGCGATGTCGCGATGCAGAGCCCGAGTTTGGTTACAGAAGTTAGAGCGGCCCGCGTTTGGTCACGCATGTGCGGCGCCTCCACGCTGCGCAATCGTGGTGGGGAGGGTGACGTCGGCCCTCGCGGCCAGCGTCTCTCAAGCGGTCGGAATTATAAGTGTGCGGGAGGGAGTGTCAAACCATCGGCGCGACGTGGAGTGTTACCACGGTTCGTAGCCGAGCCAATCCGTAGCGAGGAACTGAAATCGCCCGACAAGCAACGCGATGCGTCCCATGACCGTGTAGCCGAAGCCCGCGCCAAACGCGATCATCAGCACCCACACGCCGAGGCGCGAGACCCGCCCGACGACGCCTTTGTGCTCGAGCGAGAAGAAGAAGTACACGAGCACGCAGAGGGTGCCGAAGAGCAGCAGCCAGTTGTTCATGACGCTGGCGTAGAAGGTCATGCCGTACGACACCGCAACGGCGCCGTCCGCACCCGTTTGGTAGATCGGCTGAATGATCGGGACGATGGCGTTGCGAATCTGGGCCACGAAGTCGGCCTGGAGATAGGCGACCAGACGAATGCCGGCGGTGGCGCCGATGATGAAGGCGAGCGGCCAGCGGGAGATCCAGCCGCCCTTCGGCGCCAGCCGCCAGAGCAGCATCACGCCCAGGACGGTCGGGATCCAGAACCAATAGTCCATGAGCGCGTACCACGGCGCGGCGAGCCCGCCGGTGCGGACGGCTTCTTCGTAGGGCGCGACGCCGGAGAGCCAGCTTCGCAGTGCGAGCGTGTTGGCCAACTCGTCGAGATTCAAATCTGGCAGGAGATAGCGCTTCGCGTGCCAGGGATCGAGTTTGACGAATAGCAGCTTGATGACGTTGTCCCAAAACGCCAGCACCATGATGTACGCGGCGGACACGCCGACGAAGAGGTGTTCGGCGAAACGGTAGAGCGGGTTGTCTTTGTAGAGAAACGAGAGAATCGCGAGCGTGAGCAGCGCCGCCAGCCAGAGGCCGAACGTGCGCGGCCAACTGAACTCGACGCGCGGGCCGTTGGCTTCGGCGCGCAACCGTTCGGCTTCGGCCTGGTTCAGCTCGACCTTCTTCGCATCGGCCCCCTGACCGGCAATCATGTAGTAGCGGCTGCCGGTCTTGCCGGTGACCGCCTGGAAAGCGACGTAGCCCGCGAAGGCGAGCAGCGCGATCACGGCTATGGCGCGTAACACCGCGGTCATCGCACACGCCCTCCGCTCTGACGCTGCAAGAACAGAATGATGTTGCCGAAGACGATCAGCACCAGAATGAGCACGTGCGCGAAGAGCTGCGGCCACATGCGTTCCAGGCCCTGTCGATAGCGGTTGATTGGTTCGCCGGCCGAGTCAAACCCGTAGGCCATCTGATCGAGCACACCGTCGCCGTCTTCGTCGATCGGCGGGTAGTTCTCCATCAGATGGGCCTCATACTCGGCGGCGCCTTTGATCGCACCGAGCAAGCCCTGCATCTGCGTTGGGTAGTAGGGATAGAGCAGGGGCGACTGCACTCCCGTGCAACCGGCGATCAGGCGAATGTTGTAAGGCGTGGCGGCGTACTGCACCCACTCTTTGGTTCCCGGCTGACCGGCGCTGACGCTGACGATCAGGTCGACATTCTGGATGGTCGTGAGATCGCGCGTGAGCGGCAGCGTTGTGACGCTGTTGCCGAGGTGGTCGATGCTGTACGCCTCGCGCAGGTTGGTGGTGAGCAAACGAATAACGACTTCCTGCCCGACCTTGTATCCCAGGTTGACGAAATCTTCGCCGTAACGCATCTCGGGGAACTCGGTTCGCAAGACGCTGCTGATGGTGTCTTCGACCATCTGCGCGCCGAGCGGCCACAGCGCGACAAACAGCAGCTTGTGGTTTTTCTTGGCGGCGTGCCAGGTGAGCGCCGTGGCCATCGGCTGCAGTTCGGGGGCGCTGCCGGGGTCGTAGTCGAACGCGAGCAGCACCAACGACCCTTCCGGCAGGTTCTCGATCTCGTTGAACGCGTTGATTGTGATCGGGGTGGCTTGCTCGGGCGCGTCGTACGGCATGAGCACCGGCAGCAGCACCGCCAATCCCATGAGCAGGAAGATCCAGCGTCGATCGAGCGTGACCAGTTTGTCAATCCAGCGCGCCACGCTAGCTCCGATCAGAACCGAGGTACGAACGGTCGATGCCCAACAGAATCTTCAGCGACGTCGAGACGATGCCCAACGCGATGCCGATGATGATCGCGCGGGTGCCGGCCGTGTTCCACACCGCCATGATCCAGTCGGTCAGGTTCGGGATGTAGAAGAACGCGGCCACCCCCGCCAGCCAGTCGGGGATTGACTCGTCGAGCAGGCCGCCGGTCAACATGGCGCCTGCCGGCGTGCGGCCCAGAAGAATGATGAATGCGGTGAGCAGCAGCATGACCGATTCCGCGTTGCGTGCGCGAAACGCGCGAAAGGCGGCGGACGCCACGTAGAACGCCAGCAGCGCGAACATCGTCTGCTGCAGCGGCAGGATGACGTAGCTGTAGCTCCACCAGTAGGCGGCGCCGTTCGCCAGATAGTTGCCGGTCAGATGATTGTGCGTCTTCATCTCGCCGGACAGCACATCACCGATCGCCACTGGAATCGCAACCGGTTCGTAAGGCTCATCCGCGTATCGCACGGGCTGCGGAACCGTAACGTCAGCCAAGACTTGTTCGGGCTCGGTGCGCTCTGGGTCGCCTTCCAGCGGGGTCATCAAGGTGAACAACCCGCGCCCGGTCTCGTCGACTTCCATCTGGCCGATGACTTCGCCGTTCAACCGGACGGGCACTGTGGCGCCCGGCGTCAACTCGAACGCCCGCACGTTGAAAATACGCTGGAACTGCGGCGATCCGTCGACGTCGTTGGTGTCGTCTGTGATGTTGGCTTCCGCCACCGGTCCGTTGTCGGCCACCATGATCGAGGACAAACCGTAGACCGGCGGTACGCCGATCTTGCCCAGGCCGATCACCAGGGTGCCGACGAACCCGATCACCGTGACCAGGCTGTAGCCCCAGCCTGATTGCCGACGGCTGACCTTCGAGAGGTGCATCTGGAGCAGGCTGGCGGCGCCCAGGATGGCGGCGAACGCAGCGATGATGAGGAAGAACGCTTCGGTCGTGCTCTTGAGCCCGGTCACCGGCGGAATGAAATCCACCAGGATGAGGATGACGCCGGCCAAACCGGTAATGAGCAGCGGAACGGTTCGTTTCACGTCGCGATGGTCTCCGCCGCTAACCCGAGGTCGTCGTGAGCACGTTGTTCAGCAGGAACCGCAGCGTGTCGCCGACGAGCGAATTCTGTAGGCTTGGCGCGAGCGCCAAGATCGAGGCGACAAACACGCCGAAGACAATCAGAATGACGCAAATCACCTTGCCGAGGTCCTGCCCCTTCAGGCTGCCAAGCTGGTGCGGCTCGCCGGACAGATACGCCGACGCGGCGAAGAACTCTTCGCCGATCAGCGTGTAGTCGCACGCGGCCACGAAGAATGGCAACTGGGCTGGCATCGCGGTTCCCGCAATCTGAATGCTGCCGACCGAGTTCGCCGTTTCAGCGAGAATCAGCGACTCGGCGAAAAACGCCCCCATGTAGAATGACGCCGCCGGCTTCTCACGCACCATGGTGCCCGTGATCGCGGCGACGTAGGCAAACTGTTCTTCCGACGTGAAGTAGATCTTCTTTTCGTCGTAGGCGTCGGGACGGCCCGCGTTCACATAGCTGGTTTGCACGGTCTCGCGCGCCGCGGTCATGACAAGCGGACTGCGGGTCGGCACTTCGAGCATGGCGTCGTGATCGGCCGCCGTGCCCGCTACGCGTCCCAGCACGATCAGTCCGGCAATCGTCTGAATGTCGTTGATGTCGAGAATGCCCGGCACAAACATGATCGGCCGGCCCATCTCGGTCGCGCGACCGACGGCTTCGTCGACCGCTTCCAGACCGGCGATCTTGCGGACGTTCAGTTCCGCCCCGCTTCGAACGCGCTCGATGAAGTACACCACCGCGCCACAGATCACCGCCATAAACAGGAAGAAATAAAGCTTCTCCTGATGCAGCCAGTTTTGCTGTGGCGAGACGGGTCCGACCGTAGCGATGACGCGCGGATCGGCGTCGTCGAACATCGCGGTGAGGGTGTACTCGTACTCCCGGCCGTGTTTGATCTGCTTATCGTTGACGAACTTCAGGGTTTCGCCGCTCAGGTTTGCGACGAGCTCGACGTCCGCGTCGATGTCGGTGTCCAACCGCTGTCGTTCGATGCGATACGCGGTCGCGTCTTCTACCGGCAGCCAGGCCAATTCCAATGCGAAGCCGTCGTCGTTGGGCACGTCGTAAACGGAGAACGCCGGAACAATCGTCAGCAGCGCCGCGCGAATCGGCGCAACCGCGCTGGTCCACTGATCGAGCGCTGCCGCCGCCTCCTCCTTCACACGCGCCGCATAGACCGCCTCGACCGCTTCGTTCGCGGCGGCGAAATCGAGCGTGTCGAGCGGATAGTCTGCTCGTTCGAGCGCCGTCCGCGCGTCAGCCAGATCGCCGCGCACGTTGAGCACGCCGGCGAGACCTTCGTAAGCCGACCACGCCAGGCGAATGTCGACGCTGCGTTCGAGCTCCGCGGCTTGCGCGGGAAGCACAAGCGTTGTGAGCAGCAGCAAGCAGGCGATCGGGCGGCGGCGTCGAGTCATGCGTCCCCCTCGCCGCGCGGTGTGTTCGCCTCGGCCGCGGCGTCTTCGATGTGTCGACAGAGGGTCTCGATGCTGCCCCGCCGTTCGAGAAATCCGCAAAACGCTCGGTAGTCGTCGGGTTTGAGCACCAGCGTGGCCACGGGGCCGATAAACCGCAGAAACTGACCAGCGACGAAATTCAGCGGATGCGAGCACTCCAGCGCCATCAGCGCCGGCGTTGTCATCCCGCGCCGCACCACAGCGCGAGCGACGCGCTCGACGATTGCGAGCTCTTCCGCGTTCGGCGTGGCGGGGCCTTCCGGCTCAATCGCGAACGCATGTTTGAGCCACTGCATCACGAACCAAGCTCCGCGGATCGGAACGGATCGACGAGGCGGCCTCGCTGCTGGACCGCGTTAGGGCGGCGGATCGTAACGGACGGTCTGCACCGTGTCACGAACCGAAATTCAAACCGGATCGCGAATCGCTCACGCGACGGTAACCCGATCTTTACCGATCGGGGCGTTCTCGCTAGACTGCCGGTTTCGCCGCCGCGCGACGTGCAGTCATCGTGCGCATGGCGGTGCAGGTTGATCGGACGTCATGGCGTGGCGGCGTCCCCGAGAACGGCACAGCGGCGAACTGTCCAACTTCCTGAGAGCGACGACGACCGGAGGCGGCCCCCATGGCGACACCCCTGGCCTGTATCAGCGGCATCGCAGCCGACCGCGTTCTGCACGAGCGCGGCCAGGTGCGGGAAGAACTTGGCGTGCAACACACGCCCTACGGGCCTTCGCAGTTTGTGAGTGTCTGTGAGAGCGGCCACGGCCGGTTCCTGTTTCTGTCACGATTTGGCGCGGCGCACCAGCCCACCCCCCCGCACGCGATCAATCACCGCGCGAACCTGTGGGCGCTGCGGGCGCTCGGGGCGCGGCACATTCTCGCTTGGAACGACACCAAAGCCGTTAGTCACAATTATCGCGTGGGGCAGTTTGTGCTCGTCGACGACCTGATCGACGAAACCGTTTCGCCGCCGCTTTCGTTCCTGGATACGTACGACGCCGCCCATGTCCGGCAGTGGCCTGTCTTTTGCGCCGAGCTGCGCGGTTTCGCCGCCGATGCGCTCCGCGCCGAGGGTTGCGAATTCAACGAGCGCGGGGTTTACGTGTGCGTGGAAGGCCATCGGCAAGACACACCCGCAGAGGTGCGCAAGTATGCGACGTACGGCGGCGACTTGATTGGCCGCGCGCTGGCGCCGGAAGTGTTCCTCGCCAAGGAGTTGCAGCTCGCGTACGCGGCGGTTTGCTATGTCTCCTCGTACGCCGAGATCGGGTCGAGCGCCCGTCCATTCGAGCGTGGGCAGGTGCTGGATGAAGATATTGAGGCGAAGCGCGTCGCCGACGCCGTCAGCCGCTTGCCGGGCGTGATGGAGCACATCGTCAAGCGGCTCGACGCGGGCTCGGCGCCGGCGAAGACTTCCCCCGCGAACCAAACTAGCGCGGGGCCGAACGGCGTCGTCATTCCGAACCGGGCGGTTTCGCAGCCGGCGGCGCAACATACCGCGCGTCTGCGTTAGCGGGGGATGTCGGCGAGCGCGACCGGCGCGCGTTTTGCGATCCGCGCCCGATGGGCCGCCCCGATCACCGCCCCGTTGATCCACGACGCGTGCGTCGGCGTGAGCGCCGGGCGGCTGGATTTTGTCGGCCCGTACGACGCCTGTGCTCACCGCGACCGCGACGTGTTCGACGTCGGCGACGCCGTACTGCTGCCGGGACTGATCAACGCCCATACGCACCTGCAGCTCACGGGCTATGCCGACCGATTGCCGCGCGGCCCGCTATGGCCCTGGGTGCGAGCGCTGATATCGCTACGCAATCAACCCGACGTCGTCGAGCGCGAGACGGCCGCGATCATTGACGGCGCGCGGCGCTCGCTGGCCGCGGGGGTGACGTGCGTCGGGGACATCTGCCGGATGCCGGTCGGCGTCGCGGTGGCGGCGTACGCTTTGACGGCGATACGCCGGGTCATCTTTCACGAACTGATCTCGATCGCCAAAGACGCGCCGCGCACGCCGACCGAGCTGGACGCATGGCTTGCGGATGCCGCGTCCGCACGCGACGCCGCGTCTGACGAGCTCACAACTCATGCTGTTTCTCCGCATGCGCCGTACACCACGATGAGCGAACATGCCGCCGCCGGTCAGCGTTTGGCGCTCACACATGCCGTCCCCTGGAGCACGCACTGGTGCGAAACGCCGGAAGAGAGCGCCTGGCTGCGCGGCGACCGCGACACGTTGCCTGCTTGGCTGCGTGAGGCGCACGCGACGGCGGGGTTCGAACAGCCGGCGCGTGCAGTTGAGCACCTCAACGCGTACGCCTCGGTCGCGCCCGGTCTCTTGGTGCACTGCAACTATGTTGATGAAGCCCAGATCGCTCGGATCGTTGATCACGGCCACACCGTGGTCTACTGCCCGCTGGCTCACGCTTACTACGGTCATCCGCAATACCCGCTCGAGCACTTGCTGAGTGCTGGCTGCAACGTGGCGTTGGGGACGGATAGTGCGGCCAGCGGCGCGACGCTGAGCGTGCTTGACGAGATGCGCCACGTGCAACAGGTGTTCCCCTCAATCGCGGCCACCGACCTGTTCGCGATGGCGACCGTCAACGCCGCTCGCGGACTGCGTCTGCCGAATCTGGGCGTGTTGCGGCCGGGCGCCTTCGCCGATCTCGCGGCGTTCCCCATCGACGCGGAGCGGCCCCTCGACGAGCTGATTGACGCGCCGCGGAGGGCATCGCACGTATGGGTGGCGGGCAAGCCGGTGATTGGGTGAGCAGCGCGTTGGCGCGCGACGAGCGCTATCGCCGCCGACCCAGCAGCCCGCGTTCACATTCCACCAGCGCTTTGACGATCTGATCGACATCGTCGCCGGCGTCGCGAATCTCGTCGGCGAGTTGCGACGCGAACAACATGGAGAGCCGCGCGAGGGCATGCAGGTGCTGGCGTTCGTCATGACAGCACACCATGACGAAGACGTCGGTTAGACGTCCATCCATCGCACCGAACGGAATTCCCTGCGGCACGCGGGCGATGACCACCAGCGGCTGGGCGCTGAAGTATGGGTCCGGACGGCGTGGATGCGGAAACGCAAACCCGCCGGGGAGCGCCGTGCTGTGGAGGGCTTCGCGTTGCTCCAGGGCGTCGCACAGGCCGGCGGCGTCATAGACGAGCCCGGTGCGCTCTGCGACGCGTGCGAGCTCACGCGGGACCGACGGTTTCGACCGGGCGGGCAGATGCGGCTCGATCGCTTCCGGGAACACGAAGCGACTGATGGCGACTTCGTCCGGCGTTTCCGTCATCGCGCGTTCGAGGTTGAGCAGATCGCGCACATCGAGGAAGTGCATCTCGTGCTGCAGCCATTCGAGCAGCTCGGCGCGGTTAAACCGCCACTCGCCGCCGATGTTGCGCCCCGGCAACTTGCCGCGATCCGCCAGCTTCTTCACATCGCGGGCGTCCATCCCGATGTGCCGGGCGAGTTCTTCGAGCGTCATGTTGCTGAATGACATACGCACCTGGCCCCACCGGCGACTCTTGCGCTCGCATAGCCCACCACAAAAATATGCTCGTCGCTCACGTCCGCGTCAAACCGGCCCCGGACGCATTCTTTACCGCGCGACGACTTCATTCCGGCGCCGAATCTGCAGATGGAATGAGAGTCTTCGCCGTTGGTTCGCGCTGGGAGGTGCGGCAATGCGTCCGATCGCGTTTGTGGTGTGCTTCAGCCTCGGCGTTACCCTCATGGTGTTGAGCCATGGTTATCAGCCACGCCGTGCAACTGCCGCGGCGCCGAACGCGACGGTGGAGCAGCCCGAGTCAGCGGCGGAAGACACGCGTCGCCCCCGCTGGCGGCCGCGACGCATTCGTCAGAGCGAGCGGCCCTTCCGCGCGGCGGCGCGTCGGGCTGCGACGGTGACGCCATCCGAAGCGTCCGAGACCACGCTGCCGGACGCGGCGGTGGAAGCCGTTCCGATGGCGGCTGAGGCGCCGACCGTTCCCGAGGAGGAGCCCGCGTCGCTCGCGAGCTCGCATCCCAGTGCGACTGCAATGGAGCCGAGCACCGCCCCCCTGCTTACACCGCCCGCACCGGATGAAGCGGAGCGCGTGCATTGGGCCGGCGAGCCGCTCCGACTGAGCGTGGATGTGGCCGGGGACGAGTCGTACGTGCTCTGGTGGGAGCAGGCGAGCGGGCCGCCGGTCACCATCGAAGATCCGCAACGCGCCAGCACGACGGTTGTGAACGGTTTCGACGCGATCGAAGACCCGTGGACGACCACGACGCTCGAGTTCGAGGTCACCATCGCAACCGAGTCCGGTCGTACCGACGCTATACGCATCGTCAAGCGGGTGCGGGCGACGCCCGACCTCGACGTGATTCCCGGGGTGGCGGCGGAAGCGCGGGTGGAGCGGCGTTTCGAACGGTGGTCGGGCACGCGTCTGGGAGTCATTGAAGCGGAGATGGCGCGCCCCGACGGTCGCGTGGCGAGCTTTGTGGTGGATTCGGCGACGCCGCTCGACTTTGAATCGATTGAAGCCGGTGTTTTTGAGATGACCTATTTTGTCGAGGCCGGCCGCCACCTGTATCAGTTCGATGTGTACCAGCCTGTAGATGAGAAAGAAACGCGGATGGTCTTGTGGGTGGAGTCTTCGGCGGGAGTGCCGGCGCTCATTCGACTGGTGGTCCGCTGGTAGCCACGCGCATCGAACTGGAGAGCAGAGTGATGGGTAGCCTTATGTGGGTCGTTGGGCTCGGACTGGTGCTGGCGAGTTTCGGCTTCCTGATGGGTAAACCGCGTCAGTCCGGTCGACCGCGGATCTCCATCAACGACGATCAGGCCAAAAGCCTGTAGCAGACACGCGGATCGAAAATCTGTGCGTGCCTCCGAGCGGCCGCGACGTGCGAGCGCACGCGCGGCCGCTTGCTTTCCTTTGCGCGGCAATCTGTCATCTCTTTGTGAATCGTACCCCGTCATCGGACGATCAAGTGATCGAACGAAACCGGCGAGGGAGACCTCGCCGCGTTATCGGAGATATGCCGAACGGGAGCCGAAACACCATGCTGGGAACTGCGACGATTGGGAAACGCGTCACGTCTGGATTCATTTTACTGGTCGTCTTGACGGCTGGGGTCGGCGGCATGGCCGTATGGAACATGCGGGCCGTGCTTGGCGAGTCGCAGGTTTTGGCCGCCGAATACGTACCCGAAGTGAAGTTCGCCAATGAGGTGGAGCGTCAAGCGCAGCTGACGATGTACGCCATGCGGGGGTATGGATTGACGGACGACCCGCAGTTGCTCGCTGAGGCCCGCGAAAGTTTGGCTGAAGTGCGAGCCGGTCTTGAACAATGCCGCCAGTTGGCGGACCGCGCCACGCGACTCGTGAAGCTGGAAGGCCTTGTACAGACCTGCACCGACGCGGTCGACCGCTACACGCAACTCGTCGACGAGACCGTGAGCGTCAATGCCGCAATGGCGGAGCTCCGCGACGCGCTCGACGGGGCGGCGGCGCAGTTCGTCAGCGCCGCGACCGGATTCCTTCACTCCCAGGAACAGGCGATGAAGGAAGACATCAAGACGGGCAAGAGCAGCAGTGAGCTCGAGGAACGCGCGACGAAGATTGCGCTCGCGAGTCAGGTGCTCGACACCGGGCAATTGACGCGCATCGCGTGCTTCAAGGCGCAGGCGCTGCGCGATCCGGAACTGATTCGCGACGCGAACCCGAACTTTGACGCGATCCTCGCCAGCATCGATCAACTGCGCGAAGTCACCCGCCTCGAAAGCGACATCAAGTTGCTCGATCAAGTCACGCAGGCCGCGAATGCGTACAAGATCGAAATGAACAAGCTGCTCGAAAAATTCCTCTCCAACGCGCGACTCGGAAAGCAGCGCGACGAGGTGGGGTCACGCGTGCTCGCAGCCGCTCGCGACACCGCGGTCGCCGGCATCGAAGGCACGGTCGCGATCGCAGACGGCAGCGCCGCCGCCCTCTCGCGTTCGTCCAACATCGTGATCGGCGGCGTGATCGGCGCGATGGTGTTGGGCGTCGCGATCGCGCTGGTGATCACGCGCACGTTGAATCGCACGCTCGACAAGATCATCACGCGGCTCGACCGTGGCTCGGAGCAGGTCAGCGATGCATCGCAGCAGGTGGCGTCTGCGTCGCAGCAACTTGCGGAAGGCGCCGGTGTGCAGGCCTCGTCGCTCGAAGAGACCAGCAGCGCCCTCGAGGAAATGGCGTCGATCACGCGCAACAACGCCGAGAGCGCCCAGAAGGCCAACGAGCTTGCGGAGCAGGCCCGGACGGCGGCGTCCGCCGGCGACCAGACCATGCATCGCCTGAACAACGCGATGAGCGCGATCAACGAGTCCTCCGGCAAGATCAGCAAGATCATCAAGGTCATCGAGGAAATCGCGTTCCAGACCAACCTGCTGGCGCTCAACGCGGCCGTCGAAGCCGCGCGGGCCGGCGAGCACGGCAAGGGCTTCGCGGTCGTCGCGGATGAGGTGCGAAACCTCGCGATGCGGGCCGCCGAAGCCGCACGCGAAACGACCGGGCTGATCGAGGATTCGGTGCATCGCGCGCAGGAAGGCGCTGGCGTCGCCGAAGAGGTGGCCAAGGGTCTCGAGGCGATTGTTCGCAACGTGACCGACGTGTCGGCACTGATCGCGAACATCGCGAAGGCGTCGGAAGAGCAAGCCCAAGGCGTCGATCAGGTGAACACCGCCGTTTCGCAGATGGATCGCGTGACGCAGCAGACCGCCGCCACCGCGGAGGAGTCTTCGTCGGCGGCTCAGGAACTGTCGGCCCAGTCCGTCTCGGTAAAGGGTGTAGTTGACGAACTGATCCAACTGGTTCGCGGGCGCGGCGACGTCGCCCCGACTAAGCACGACACGCAGACGATGAAGGCTCGGCTGCAGGCCGCTAAGCGTCCCGCCGCGCCGCTGACCAAGACGAAAGCGGCCCCGAGCGCGGCGGTTGCCGCCAAGACGCCGTCGAGCGCCAAGGCGGTTGACGCTGAAACGGACGAGTTCACGTTTGATGAAGCCGCGTTCGCGAATGATCAGGCGGGGCAGAAGGAGCTTGAGGGCTTCTAAATCGCGCCCTGCAACGCTGACGCTTGAGACGATTTCGATGCCAGGCGGGCGAGACGCAGTGTCTCGTGCGCCTGGCTTCATTTGAAGCGCCATAACGGCGCGCTCCCTCGCTGGTCGCGCTCGACGCCGACAACGACTGCCCGTGCGGCGATCTGCGCAACCGTCACTGTTCGGCGGTTTGCATCGTCACTACGATGACCGACGGGAGAGCGATACCGAGTGGCCGAACACGACCGAACAGCCGTCAGCGATCCAGCCGGGAGCGGGAGCCGCTGGGCGACCCCTCCGAGCCGTCCCGTGGTGTGGCTCACGCTCCTGGCGTCGACGCTGCTGGGCCACGGGGGCGCGATCTTCGACGGCGTTTCATACGACGACTACCTGCACCGCGAACGACTGAGCACGCTCGGCTGGAGTTGGTCGGATCTGGTCGAGTCGACGACGTTCGACTTCCCCGGGCAGGACATGCAGTTCTGGTGGCAAGGCGACGCCGTGCAGTGGCGCTACCCGCGTGCGGTCTGCATGCTGATCATGAAGATCGAGTATGTGATCGCCGGCGGCGACCCGCGCATCCTGCACGCGTTCGGCTTGTGGTGGCACTTCGCGTGCGCGTGTTTGCTGTATGAGCTGGCGCGCTGGGTGTTGCCGCGGGGCTATTGGGCGCTGCTTGCGGCGCTGATCTTTGCGTGGGGGCCCAACGCGGCGTTCGCCGTGACGTGGACCGCGGCGCGGAATGCACTGCTGAGCGCGTTCTTCTTGTTCGCCACGCTGCTCGCGTATGCGCGGGCGTCCTTCTCGGCGGACCGTCGGCCGCGGCCGCTGCACGCCGGCTGGTTGGCGCTGGCCGTCGTGCTGTGGGGCGCGGCGCTGTTCTCACGCGAGGTGGCGATCATCCTGCCCGCGCTGGCTCTCGGCTGGGATCTGAGTTTCGGCGGCGTGCAGCATCTGCGGCGACGATGGTGGGTGCATGGGCTGCTGTTCGCGCTCGCGGGCGCATTCGTCTATTGGCGGGTGGCGGTCTTTGCGACCGGGCCCTTCCCCGACGCCTACTTCGAAGCGCCTGACGGCGTCATGTATGTGTTGTGGCTGGTCGCCAAGTTTGTGCAGACCACGTTTCAGATCATGTTCTTCATCCCCCTGCTCACCTTGTTCGACCCGGTGTACGGCTGGACCCCGACCATCATAGGCGTACACATCGTGATGGGCGTGCTGCTGATCGGGCTGCTGATTGCGTACGCCGTGCTTACCAGGAATGTGCGGGGCGGCTGGTTTTGGCCGTTCGCGATGCTCGCGGCGCTGGCGCCGATCCTGCCGATTTCGCCGATGCCGCACTTCGCGCACCTACCGATCGCGATGTACGCGGTGACGGCGGCGTTGCTGATCTCACGGCTGCCGCGCTGGCGGGTTGCGCTGGCGTGGGGCAATCTGCTGCTCGTGTTCTGCGCGCTGCTGGGGCACCGTGCGGTCTACCGGACGGCGTTCGCGGCTGAAGAATTGATCTACCGCGACATTGCTGCGAGCACGCCGACACCGCGTCCCGGCGACCAGTTCTTCTTCATCAACCTGCCGCTGTCGACGACCTTTGTGATGCTGGCGATGCAGGAGCGCTGGGACGTCGACGGGCTGCAGGGTCATGGGCTCACGCTGTCACCCGACGCCCTCTGGATGCCGCTGGACACGACGGTTGAACAGGTCAGCCCGAATGCGTTCGTGCTGCGTCGACCGGGTCCCGGGTTTTTCTCGACGCGCGTCGAGCGCGTCTTCCTGCGGATGACGACGCCGCGTGCGCCGCTGCCGGTCGGCCGGGAGATTGACGGGGGCGCGTTTCGCGTGGAGCTGTTGGAGGCAAGCGCGATCGGGATCGAAGCCATTCGATTCACGTTTCCCGAGCCGCTCGACGCCCCGCACTATCACTTCTTCGTCGCGACGCCGGAGCGGCCGATGGCGCGGCTGGACTTCGGCGATCACGGATTGATCGAACCGGATCCGCTGGAAACGGAGTCGTTTCGGGCCCAGGAGTCTGATTTGCTGGCGGTGCGCGACTGGCCTTACGAACTCCGCGATCGATACGCGCCGGACTGGCGCCCGCAGTCGATCGCCACGCCGGGACCATTTCAGACCGCAGACGCCCCCACGGCGCCTTAGCGGCGCGGAGCCACACGCGATGCCCGAATTCAACACCAACCTGTGGGCGCCCTGGCGGATGGAGTACATCGAGAGCCTGTCGGATGGAGCGGGCGGGTGCTTCTTGTGCGCCGCGCTGGCCGACCCGACGCAGGACGAAGCCAATCACGTGATCTGGCGCCGCAGCAACGCGCTGGTGTTGCTCAACAAGTACCCGTACAGCAGCGGGCATTTGCTGATCGCTCCGCACGCGCACGAATCGTCGCTCGAAGCGCTCGACGATGAGGCGCTTTGCGACCTGATGCGCACCGCACGCGATGCGCAGCGCGTCTTGACGCGGGCCGTCGGGGCCGGCGGCTTCAACGTCGGCTTCAACATCGGCGCGTGCGCCGGCGCAGGGCTCCCCGACCATGTGCACTGCCACGTCGTGCCGCGCTGGGGCGGCGACGTGAACTACATGGCCGTCATCGGCGACATCAAGGTCATGCCGATTGCGATGGCCCGCACCGCCGAACGAATCCGAACGGCGGGACGGGAGCTAGGCTTGAGCTAGTTCGGGCTGGGCTGTGACGTGGGGGCGCGCCGGCAGGAGCATGGCGAGCTCGTCCGCATTGGCGGTCGGCTGTTTGATCGCGCGGGCCGGCACACCCACGACGGTCGCCAGCGGCGCCACGTCGGCGAGCACCACCGCCCCCGCGCCGACGATCGCCTCGCACCCGATCGTGACTTTCGGCACGACGGTCGCACCGATGCCGACAAACGCGCCCGGCTCGATCTTCACGCGACCCGCGACCCGCGCACCGGGGCAAACGTGGGCCCCCTCTCCGACCATGGTGAAGTGATCGATGAGGCAGCCGGTGTTCAGGATCACGGAGTCGCCGACCTGGGAGTGGGCGCAAATCACGGCGCCCGCGGCGACCACCACATTCCGCCCGACGGTGACCGACTCGGCGAGCGTGGCGGAGGGATGGACTGCGTTGGTGAGCGACAACCCGGCGCGCAGCACTTGTCTGGCGAGGCCGCGTCGGACGCCGTTATCGCCGATCGCGACAATGACTGCGCGTGCGTCGTGCTGCTCGGCGAGCTCGGTCAGGGCGTCGATCGGCCCCAGGACGGGGACGCCGTCGATTCGACGTCCGTGGAGCGCGGGGTTGTTGTCGAGCAACCCGACGACATGCCGGTCGGCCTGCTGAAACAGGATATCGAGTACGACGCGGGCATGGCCGCCGGCGCCGAGGACGAGCAGACGTTGAGCGACGTTGGCCAGCATACTGTGCGTATCGGCTGTCGGGGCGGCGACGTTCAACCCGATCGAGGTTGCTGCGCGAGCTTCGGTAAGGGGTGTCGAGCGTGGATGCCGATAACTCTAGCAGAAGATGGACGTCCGGAGAACTCAATGCGCGTGTTGAGCGTATCACCGCACGAGCGCCCGTATGTTTGACAGGCTGTGCGCGGCGTGGATACTCTCGCGGCCTTGGGTGGGTTTTTGGAGGCCATCCGTGTTGTTGCGGCGCCACGTTCGTTCACGAAGTTGCTCTTGACGCCATCGCTGAGAAAAACTGCGCTAGGCCGAATGCTGAGCATGGGAGCGGCATCAATGGGTAAGCGATGGCTAGCCGTGGTGGGTTACGCCGCGGCTGTGCTTCAGGTGACATTCAGCTCGGGTTGCGCGATGCTGAACGGCTTCCTCGACCCGACAACGGTGGGGTGGTATCCGCTCGAGTACGAAGAGCGCGAGATCCGACGGGTCCTGACGCCGCGCGATCATCCCAGCACGGTGCCGAACGCCACGGAGCCGCGGCCGGAAGACCTGCTGCCGACGTTCGACGAGTACCGCGTGGTGCCGGGCGATCAGGTGCAGTTGGTGATCGAGGACTTCCTCGGGCAGGGATTGCGCGAGATCTCGTCGCAGGCGATTTCGAATGACGGCTTCATTCGCTTGCCGTTTGTCGGCGCGATTCGCGTCGGGGGCATGACCGAATTCGAGGTCGAGCAGGAGATCGCCCAGCGTCTCCGCGACCGGAACATCATGCCGGATCCGATCGTCCGCGTCACCCTGCTCACGCGGCGGGCGGCGGAGTATGAGATTCTGGGCTCGGTCGGCCGGGCCGGCACCTACCCGATCCTGCGACCCGATCTGCGGATCCTGGACGCGATCGGCCTCGCGGCGGATATCGGCGGTGAAGTACGCAAGCTCTACGTCATTCGGCGTGAAGAGCAGGATGTCGACGAGGGGCCCGCCCTTGATCCGACCGACGACGTGATGAGCGACGACGATTTGATCGTGCCGCCGCCGATCGAAGACGAGGCGTCGTTCGGCGTGATTCTCACGGCCGACGCAGCCACCCAACCGACGACGCGCCCCGCGACGGACGAACTCGACGCGATTTTGAGACCGGCGCCCGGATCGAACACCGAGCGTTCGTTTGAGCCGCTGGTGTTTGACCCCGAGACGGGTGAGCAGATCGAGCTTGGGCCGGAGCCGATCGAACCGGAAACCGCGCCCGCCCCGCAGGTGCTCGCCCCGCCGGTCGAGGAAGGTTTCGATTGGGACGACGTGCCGCAGTACGAGCTGCAGCAGCGGGTCATCGAGATTGATGTGCGGGCGCTCAAGGCCGGTGACCCACGGTTCAACATCGTGGTTCGACCCGGCGACGTCATCAACGTGCCGCTCGATACGTCGGTCTTCTACGTCATGGGCGAAGTGAATCGTCCCGGCGTCTACGCGTTCGGGGGGCGGGAAGTGACGCTGAAACAGGCCGTCGCGCTGGTGGGCAACTTCGCGCCGCTGGCGTTCCCAGCGCGTAGTGAAATCATTCGCCGCGAGCCCGGCACGGACCGCCAGATCACGATCCCGGTGAATATCGACGCGATCTTTGCGGGCATCGAGAGCGACGTTTTGCTGCGTGATCAGGATATCTTGAATGTCGGCACGTCGGTCATCTCGCCATTCCTGTTCGTGATTCGCAACTCGTTCCGCTTCACGTACGGGTTCGGTTTTGTGTATGACCGCAACTTCGCCGACATCGACACGTTCAGTTCGAAGGTCAATCCGAACAACTCGCGCATTTTGGCGGACAGCCAGCGCGGCGGATTGCCGTTCTAGGGAGCGGAGAGGAGCGGAGGCGTGGCGAGCAGCGCAGCACTATCAAGACCCTGGCGCATCAGCTTTGATCGCCCCGATCAGATCAAGGCGGGGCTGATCGGCATTGCGTTCATCGCTCTGTTTTGGGAGCTGCTGGACTTTGTGCCCCCGAGCTATGGGCTGCTGGTCTGGACGTGGCTGAATCAGTCCGACTGGTCGCACGGCCCGATCATTCCGCTCTTTAGCGCCTATCTGGTGTACGTGAAGTGGGACGCGATTCGCGCGACGCCCGTCCGGTACGGCTGGGTGGGGCTGCCGATCTTGTTCGGCTCGCTCATGCTGTACTTCGGATCGCTGGTCGGATTCGTGAACTTCGGCTACGCCAAGTATGTGGCCATGATGGGCGCCCTGCTGGGCGTCATCATCGCGGTCTGCGGCCTGCCGGTGATGCGGCACGCGTGGGCGCCCTGGCTCTACCTGATGTTCGCCATTCCGCTGCCGCAGCGGATCTACTTCGAGTTGACCAATCCGCTGCGGCGAATCGCGGCGGAAGTGGCCGTCACGGTGCTGAGCCTGATCCCGTCGCTCGAGATCGAGCGCGTCGGCTCGAACATCTTCGCGATCTACCAGAACGTGCAGCATCAGTTGGGTGTGGCGGATGCGTGCAGCGGCATGCGGAGCACCATCACGCTCTGCGCGTTGGGCGTGGCGGTGGCGTTCATCTTCGAGCGTCCGTGGTGGCAGCGGTTGGTGATGATCGCTTCCTGTCTGCCGATTGCGGTCGCGTGCAACTTCCTGCGCGTCTTGATTACGTGCTGGCTCCACATCTTCGTTGACGAACGCTACGCGACGGGCATGTATCACACCATGCTGGGTCTGGTGATGCTTGGTCTGGCGTTCGGGTTGTTCAGTTTGCTGTCTTGGGCGCTCACGCAACTGGTCGTCGAAGAAGAGGACGACTCGGAAGCGGCGCCGGGGAGCGCGAGTTAGTCATGGATTCGTCCGCCACCGCTGTCGCCGCCGAGCGTCGCTCCGCTTCGCATCTGGCTTGGCGCCATTTCATCAGTTGGCGTTACGCCGTTTGTCTGCTGACGCTTGCAGTGCTGGCGACGTCGATGCAGTGGCTCGTTCAGCAAGGCGAGTTGCACTTCCGCAAGCAGCCGGTTCCGTTGAAGCAGAGCCTGAAGTTATTCCAGCGCAGCGCCCTGCTGCCGCAATACGAGTTGGCGCCGCAGGCCCCGCCGCGGATCGACCCCGACACCGAGCAATCGCTCGGCACGACGGAGCACGTGACGCTCTGGATCCACGATCGCAACAAGCCGGCCAGCGACCCGACGTCGTTCGCCAGCGTCTTCATCACCTACTACACCGGCAAGCCGGATATGGTGCCCCACGTGCCCGACGAGTGTTATCTTGCCGGCGGATTCGATCGGATCAACACGCCGTTCACGGCGCGGGTGCCGGCCGTGGGCGTTCACGGGGAGGATGCCGACGTACCGGTGCGGGTGATCCAGTTCCGCAGCCGTTCCGGTCGGCTGGGCGCCGTGCAAAGCAGCGGCGCCGAGTTAACGGTGATGTACTTCTTCCTCGTCAATGACAGTTATGCGACGACGCGCAACGAGGTCCGCGCGATGCTCGGCGGGCCGTTCCAGCGCTTCGCGTACTATGCGAAATTCGAAGTCCGCTTCATGAGTCGCGACGGCCGGGGCGCCACGGCGGATGCGGATGCGTCGCTGGCCGCGCTCGAGCCGCTACTCGACAAGCTGCTTCCGATCCTCTTCACTGAACACTTTCAAACGCTGGACGATGCGGCGGCTGGTGCGCTCGAATCACCGAGTTCGCCGGCATAACTCACGAACCTAACCTGACAAGGTGCAGCGGTGGCGAAGCAAAAACGGCTAAACACCGGCCTGGTGGCGGTACTGACGATCTTGGCCATGGTGATGACGGTCGCCGCGGTCGGCCTGGTGACCTATACGCAAACCGCCCGATCGGCGGAGCAGTCGGCCGAACTCGCCGAACGCGTGTATCAGGCGGGCGACAAGCAGCGGGCCGCGCGTGAGTACTACCGCGCCTACGACGTCAGCCGCGATCCCAACTATCTCATCGCCGTCACGCGCATCCAGTTCGAGGTTGGCGAGTGGCGCGAGGCGTTGCAGTTGTTGTTCCGCGAGCACAACGCCAACCCCCAAAACCCGGATGTCCTAGTCGAAATCCTCGATAACCTGTGGCTGGTGCGCGACTACCTCGGGCAGACGATGGGCGGCGAGATGGCCGAGAACGCCGAACGGCTGCTCGAGCTGGAGCCCGAGAACGAGCTCGCGCTGGTCTCGAAGGCCGTCGCCCTCGCGAACACGTCGGAAGATCCGAACGAAATCGATGCGGCGTTCGCGGAAGCGACGGCCGCCGCGCCGCACGAGCCGCGGGTGGTCATCGCTCGTCTGGAGCGCATGCTCAGTCCGCTCAGCATTGCCGCGCGGTCTGACATGCCGGCCGACGACATGCCCGTGGAAGAGTATCAGCGCGTCTTGGCGGAGGCTCGCGAAGAAGCGATCGCGCTGGTTCGCGCAGCGCTCGAGACTAACCCGCAAGAGCCGCGACTCACGATTCAACTCGCGGCCCTGCTGGTAGGCGACCCGCGTTCGCGCGACATGGAGAGTGCGCTCGCCGTCGTCAACGAGGCGCTCGAGGCGAATCCGGACAGTCCCGAGCTGCATCAGACCGCCGGCGAACTGCTGTACAACAGCGCCCGCACGGTCGAGGGCGAAGCGCGCGAGGCGACGCTGCGCGACGCCGAGCAGCACTTGCGTCGCGCGGTGGAAATCGAGCCCGCGCTCTACTCGGTGTATCCGTTGATCGCGCGTCTGCAAGCGCCCGCCCCGGCAGATCCGAACGCGCCGACGACGTTTTCCCGGCTCGAGCCGGTGTTGGAGGAGTTCCGCGATGCGGTGACCGCGACGGCGACGCTTGCGAGCACCCGCGCGGCGCTCAGCGGCTTCCGACGAATCGAGATGATCTTCGAGGCGTTCACCGCGGCGATTCAAGCGTACTCGTCCGCAACGACCGACGAAGAGCGCGACCAGGCCCTGGCGTTCGCCGACACGTTCTACAACGCGGCGGCGGTCAGCTTCGGCAATGACGCTCGTACGCTCTTGATGGAGGGTCGGCTGGCGGCGGCCCGTGAGGATCTCACGGCCGCAAACCAGGCGTTCACGCAGTTGGCCACGCGTGTCGATGCCATCGAAAGCCGCGCCGCCCTGCCGTTGCGACGCGACGCCCACCAGCACTTGATGTTCCTCAACATCGAGCGCGAGCAGTTCGGCGAGGCGAACAAGCATGCCGACGCCGTTCTTGCGGCCTACGCCGAGATGAACCAGCCGGTCCCGCTCCGCATCGAGACCGCCAAGATCGAGCTCTTGGTGCGGCTGGGCGAAAACGCCGAGGCCTATGAGCGCTCGCTCGAACTCGAAGAGCGCTACCCCGATCAATCGGAGCAGGTCGCCAGCATCATGGCGTGGACGGCGGCGGCGGTTGGTCGCGGCGACGAAGCCGCCCAGCGTCTCCAGGGCGCCGAACGCACGACGGCGACCGAACTGATGCGATCGCGCTTGGCGGCGAGTGAAGGCGACTGGAACACTGCCGAGCAACTGCTGCGCTCCGTCGACACGCAGACGCCGGGCCGGCGCGATGTCGTTCAGTTGCTCGCGCAGGTGATGACGACCGCGGGCAAACAGTCCGAACTGCTGAGCTACCTGCAGGAGCGGGCCGACGCTGTAAGCGACCCCGAGGACCGGCGCATCTACGAAACGTACGCGATCGTCGCGGGCGAGAGCGATGCGGAGGCCCGCGCGGCGCGTCTGTTGGCGCTCGTCGAGCAAATCGAGGATCCCCTCGCCCGCGCGCTCGAACGCTTTAGATTCCATGAATCGCGCAACGAGTTGGAGCAGGCGCAGGCCGCCGCCGACGAACTCGTTGAACTGGCCGAGAGTCAAGGCGACGAGCGCGACGTGCGTGTCGCTTATGAATCGCAGTATCGCATCGCGCTGCGGGCGGGTGATTGGGATCGCGCCGGGCGGGTCGTCACGAATCTGGCGCGCATCAACGCCGACCGGGCCGGCGGCGCCCGCTATCGCGGCGGTCTGGCGCTGGCGCGCGGTGATATCGAAACCGCGCTACGCGAACTTCGCGACGCCGACAGCAAGCTTCCGCGCGACGCGCGTCTGAAGCTGCTGATGGCGCAGACGCAGCTCCGACTGCCCACGCCGCGCGTCGACGAGGCGATGGCTTTGTTGAACGAGGCGATCGAGATCAATCCCAATCTGGCCGAAGCCCACCGACTCCTGTTCGCCGCGAAAGAGCGCAGCGGCGGATTCGCCAGCGAAGAGGAGTATCGCGCGGTGCTGACCCGCGCTTACCAACTGAACCCGTCCGACGAGTTGTTGATCGAACGGATGAACGCGCTGTCCGAACAGGATGAGCCGCAGGAGGCGATCGCGAAGCGCGAGGACTTCCGCGGGCGCAACCCCAATGACCTGCAAAACCTGGCGCGGCTGGCCCAGCTCTATCTGGCGCCGCAAGTCGGCAACGCTGACAAAGCGATCGAAGTGCTAGGGGCCGGCGTCACGGCGGCGCAGAGCGACGCCGTCGACATGGACCAGCGCGTCGCGTTCTATCGCACCGCGGCCGAGTTGTACGCCGCGCTTCGGCAGCGCGAAGCCGGAGAAGCGATGCTGGCGCAGTATCGCTCCCAGGCCGACGCCGAGCGCCTGCCCCGCACCGAGTTGCTCGCCGCCGCGTTCTATCAGCGGTTGGGAGACGCGGAGGCGGCCCTCAGCGCGTTTGAGGCGGCTCGTTCGGCGGCGGACGCCGCGCCCAGCGAGTCGGCGGTTGCGCTGCAACTCGAGGTCGATCTGCAACTGCTCGACTTCATGCGACGTACGCAGCGTCTCGAAGACGTTCTGGCCGTGGCCGATCGAATCCTCGCACGCGTTGGAGACGAGCAGCGCGCGCTGGAGCGCAACGTGCGCTTGCAGCGTTTCGAAGCGTTGCTGGCGCTGGGTCGGCTCGAGGAAGCGCGGACGGTGGTCGAGCGTTTCCGCGGCGACTACCCGGATGATCTTTCCGGACGGGTGTCGCGCGCGAAACTCCTGGTCCGCGAAAACGAGTTGGAGGGCGCGCTCGCCGAGCTCAACGAAATCCTCGCGCAGCAGCCCGACTTCCCCTGGGGACTCTTTCGGCGCGGCGCGATTCTGTTGGACCTGATGCGCTTCCCCGAGGCGGAAAACGATCTGCAAGCGGCGAAGCGCGTGGCCCCGGACGGCTTCAATCAGGAACACCGCATTCTGCTCGCGCGGCTGTACGAAATGACCGGCCGCGACTCGCTCGCCGAGGCCGAATTGCAAGCAGCGGTTGACGCCGCCGCGCAGCGCAACTCACTGAATCCGCGTGCGGTGACCGGGCTGCTCCAGCTCTACGGCCGCACCGAGCAGACCGACAAGGCGCTTGAGTTGGTGAGCCGTTTCACGGCCCGCTTCCCGAACACGCCGTTCTGGCATCACGAGCGCGGCAAGCTCTTGCTGCGCGCCGATCGGCCTGGAGCAGCGGTCGAGAATCTGCGCCGCGCCGCAGAGCTGACCGAGTTTGGCAACGACATTTACATGCTCGATTACCTGCAGGCGCTGACCGACGCGGGACGTCCCAGCGAAGCGATCGACGTCTACAACGGCCTTCCGGAAGCCAACCGGGCGCCGGCGGTTCGACTGGGCTATACGGCCGCCCTCGCGGCGCTCGACCGCAACGAAGACGCGCGGGCCGAGCTCGGCACGCTGCTTCGTCAGGCGGCGCAGAATAACGTCACGCTCACGGTCGGGATGATCGACGCCGCGTCGGACATCTACCCGCGCGCCGAACTCGCGGAGTTGGCCGCTGAGTTGGCGGAAGCCGAGACCGAGACCCAGCCGCGCTCCCGCCTGCTCGCCGCGCGCGCCACGATGCTCACACGGACGCAGCAGCATGCGCAGGCGCGGGCGGCGATCGACGCCGCCATCGCGGCTGCGTCGGACGGCCCTGAACTTTCGCAGTTGCTCTTGGTGAAAGCCGACGTGCTTTCTACCGCCGCGCCCGGCTCCGAAGAGTTGCTGACGGTGTATGAAGAGATTTTGCGGCGCGACCCGGGTAATCCGCAGGCGCTCAACAACCTCGCGTTCGAACTCGCGAAGCGCGGGTCGACGCAAGAGGCGCTGCAATACGCGCAGCGTTTGCGTGAGCTGCGGCTCAACATTCCGGCGATCTGGGACACCATCGGACTGGTGCTGATGCAGGCGGATCGGATCGCCGAGGCGCGGTCGGCCTTGCGACAGGCCTTAGCGCTGGACCCCGACATGCCCGATGCAAATCTACACATGGGCCAGTTGATGGCTCAGAGTGGCGAGCAGGTGCGGGCGCGAAGCTATCTCGAACGCGCGCGAACGCTTGCCGAGCAGGTCGGCGACGCCGAAATGGCGCAACGCGTCGAAGAAAGCTTGCGGCAGCTTGAAAGCTAACCCGTCACGCCCAGCGTTGCTGCGGCCTCTGGCGATGCGAGGACATTGGTGATGAGCTCGATCCAACCGCTACCGGCCGGCGTGCCCGCCTCCCAAGGTGGGGCCGTATCGCCCTATCAAGCGCCAGTCGGCGGCGTGGAAGCACCGAGTGAGGGCCTGTCGCCGGCGGAAATCCTGCGAATCGTCAAGCAGCGCAAATGGACGATCATTATCACGTCGGTTTTGCTGCTGTCCGCGGTTGCCGGCGGCACCTACGCGCTCTACCGCTACATGCCGCAATACACCGCGCAGGGCTTTGTCGAAGTGACGCCTCCGCCGGCCAGCGCGTTCGAACTGAATCCCCTGCCGGCCGATCCGAAACGTCTCGAACTCGTCGTGGAAAGCGAAGCGCAAAAGATGCGGCAGCCCGTGCTGCTACAACAGGTGCTAGCGCTTCCGGAAGTCAAGAACACCCAGTACTACCGCAGCTTTGACGACGACTTCGCCAAGTGCCTGAACGATCTCCAGAGCAGCGTCGCGACCGGCTCGATCCGAAACACCTACCTCATCCGCGTCGCTTTCGCCACGCGCATCCCGGACGAGGCCGAGCTGATCACGCAAGCGATCATGGACGAACATATCAAGCGGTCGCAGGTCGGGCAGTCGACTCAGGCCGCCGACAAGATCCGCAAGTTGCGTGAACAGCGAACGCAGCTCACCGCCGAGTTGGCGCGTCGCCGGCAGGACATCGCGAACTTCCGCCAGCAGGCCGACGTCCCGGCGCTCGAAGCGCAGCGCGAGCAGATCTCCCGGCAGATCGGCGACCTGACCGCCACGCTGACCGACCTGCAAACGCAGGTCGTCGACCTGGAAACACAGCTCGAAGGCATGACCGGCCGCAACTATTGGGAGCTGCCGATCACCGCGGAGATGCGCTTGCGGGCGGAACAGGATCCCATTCTTCGCTTTCGGCGCGAGCAAGGCGAGGCGATCGAGCTCGAGATCCTGGCGCTCACCAGCTCCAACGTGTTTGGGCCCGAGCATCGGCAGATCAAGCTGCTTGAAGAGCGCAAACGACAATACCTCGACGCCGAGGCCGCACGGCGCGAAGAACTGTACGACGACCTGCGAGCGCAGCAGACCGAGTTTTTCGAGCAGAGCCTGGCGCGTCTGCGGAGAACGCAAGCGGAGCTCGAATCGCAGCGGGCCGAGCAGCAGGCGTCGCAGCGCGATCTCGACCGGCGCCTGCAGGAATTCCTAGGGATGGCGGCCGACGTCGAGCGACTTGAAAACCGACTGAACGAACTCGACGCCGGCATTCGCGAAGCGGAAGTCACCACCAACGATGCGGCGGCCATGCGCCGGCTGCAGGTCGCGCAGCGCGCCCAATCCGGATTGCGCCCGTCGTTTCCCAACGTGCGCTTGTTCGTGGCGGGCGGGTTTCTGTTCGCCATCGGCGCCGGCGTTGGGTTGGCGCTCTTGCTGGATCTCGCCGACAAGCGCGTCCGCACGCCGCATGATGTCGTGCGACAAGCCCACGTACCGATGCTGGGCATGGTCCCATCGCTCGATGAAGAGCAGGCCGACGTTGACGACATCGAACGGGCGGTGCGCGACGCCCCCTACTCGCTCACCGCCGAGTCATTCCGCCAGATTCGCACCAACTTGCTGCTGCGGCCCGGACCCGAAGCGCGAACGTTGCTGATCACCAGCCCGGGCGCCGAGTGCGGCAAGACATCCGTCGCGGTCAACCTCGCCGCGACCCTCGCGCACGGCGGCCAGCGGGTGTTGCTCATCGACGGCAATCTGCGACGTCCCACCCTGCGCGAGCTGTTCCCATCGCTGTCCGCTGCGGGGCTGGCCGAGGTGCTTGACGGTCGCTCAGGGTGGCGCGACGTGGTCGGACAGACCGACGTCAACAACCTATGGGCGATGTCGGCCGGGTCAATTCCCCGAAATCCGACGGAGCTGCTTAGCAACACCACGATGGGCACGCTCTTGGTCGAGGCGGCGAAGGAGTATGACCGCATCGTCATCGACGGTCCTCCGGTATTGCTCATGTCAGACGCGCTCATCTTGAGCGTGCGCACCGACGGCGTCGTGCTCGTCACGCGGGCCGCCTCGAACACCAAGGGCGCGCTCAAGCGCGCGTCGGAGCAACTCGCGCGGGTCGGCGCGACTGTGGTCGGCGCCGTGCTCAACGACGTCCAGGCGCGTCCCGGCGGATACTTCCGTCGGCAGTACCGCGAATACTACGACTACGTCGGTGACGAGCCGCCGCAGCTCACCTCATCCGGATCGAGCTCAAACCCCGACGCGTAGCGCTCGCCAGCGCGGCGCCGCTATGATGCCGCGATGGGTTCGACTGCGTTTCGTTGGGGTCGCGACCGGCGCGTCGCCGTCGTCGGTGTGTTCGCCGGGCTCTTGATTGCAGGCATCTTCGCGTTCCTGAGCACCGGCACGTATCACGACGACGATCTAACCCATCTGCAGATGGCCCGCTGGTCGTGGATCTGGCCGCACTATCTGCTGGACGACTGGGGACGTCCCGGCTTCACCGTGCTCTATGCCGTCCCCGCGTTGCTCGGACCGCTGCCGGCGCGTCTCCTCAGCGCGCTCCTCACCGCCCTGACCGCCTGGCTCTGCTATGACATCGCGCGTCGACAGCGCTCTCCCGCGGCGGCGCTCGCGCCCTGGCTGCTTTGGGCGCAGCCCCTGACGCTCACGCTCAGCTACACGTGGCTGACTGAGACCACTTTCGCACTCTACCTGGCGCTCGCGCTCAATCTTCACTTGCGAAGGCAATACGCGCTCAGTTGCGCTGTCATCTCGCTCGCCATGATCACGCGCCACGAGGGCGCGTTGCTGGTCGGCATTTGGGGACTCTCGATGCTGTGGCAGCGCCGATCGTGGCGTGTGTGGATCTGGCTCGCCTGGGCGCCGGTCGTGCACAACCTGCTGTCGCTGGCCGCCTTCGGCCGGGCGCCATTCATTGATCGCTTTCTGAACCCGACGCCGACCGACGAGTACGGCGCCGCCGGCTGGCTGTGGATGCTCGGGCAGTGGCCGATCGCCGCGGGGCTCGGCGTGCTGCTGCTCGCGGTGAGCGGTGTTCATCGCACAGCACGACTGCGCCAGACCGGGCTCATGCTCACTTGCGGCGTCGCGTTCTTCCTGATGCAGACGGTGCTCTATCGCTACGGTCTGTTCGCCAGCGGCGGCTATGCGCGCTTCTTCGTGTCTATCGGGCCCATCGTGGCGATCGTCGCCGCCAATGGCTGCAGTGCGCTGCTCGACCTACTGCGTCGTCGCAACCACGCACTGGTCACAACGCTCTGGCCGATGGCGACGTTGGCGACGCTGATCTGGATCGCGGCGCTGCTCGAGTCACCCGACTCCACGCCTCATCGCCAGACGTTGCTGCTGGCACAGGCGGCGCTCGCGGCGGCCTTCATCGGCGCGGCGCTGGCGGCGCACGTGAGAAGCTGTCGACCGGCGGCGGCGAGCGCCGTGTTCACGCTGGCCGTTCTCCTGGCGATTGCGCAGCACGGCGTGGGCGCGATGTGGCAGCGTCCGTTCAATTGGTCGAGTCCGCTGGAGCTCGGCCCCGCGCAGCGCAGCATGCGCGACGCCGTCGCCTGGCTGCGCACGCAGGGGCTCAGCGATCGACCCACGCTTTCGGCGAACAACTGGTTTAATGAGTTCACCGGTCAGCCCGTATCGCCGTTTGAGCTGCGCACCTGTTTCGAGATCGAGCATCTGCCGGTCGGCGGCCTCTTCCTCTGGGAGAGCAAGTACGCCCCCACCAACTATCATGGCCTGCCACGCGCTGCGCTGCGGGATGACCCGGCGTTTCGCGAATTGCAAACCGGCGGCAACGACGGCGTCGACCCGCTCACCTGGGCGATCTATGAACGCATCACGCCGCCGACCACCGCACCCAGCCGCCGAGGCCCCGCGTAGGAGACCGTGTGACCAACTCCGCGAATCTCGCTGCTTCCGGCGCCGCCTCCGAGGCGAAGCCGCCCGCCGTCGCGCGCTGGCGCGTCAGGCTGTGCTTTCTCGCGGTCGGGCTGGCGCTGGCGGCCTGGTGGCTGAGTTTTCAGCTTACGTTGCTTTCGGGAGGGGCCAACACCGCCGACTTTATCCGCGACACTTGTGCGAATGCGGGACAAACGGTCGACTGCGCCAGCGTGATCGCAACGGAGTACGGGTCGCTCCGCCTGAGCGCCAACCCGAGCGCTCCACGCCTACCCGTCGCGGTGCTGGGCATGGCGTACTTCTCGGCGATCGCGCTGTGGTATGCGCTCGCCGCCCCGGCCAGTCGTTCGGCGCTGCATTGGCACGTGCTGCTGCTCGTGCTGCATGCGCTCGGCGCGTGCGCGTCGGTCGGCTGGTTGTTCACGATGGCCTTCGTGCTGCGACAGTGGTGCTTATGGTGCGTCGTGGTTCATGTGCTCAACGGGATGCTGCTCGCGATTGGCGTCTTGCTTACGCCGTGGCGAGCGCGACCCGGCGCCGCGACGTGGCCGGTCGCCCGCGCCGCGTTCGCCACCCTGACCGCGATGCTGGCGATCGGGCTGTTGCAAGTCGTCGGGGTCGTGCTGCTGGCGTCGAACGCGCGCGGCGTGCGAGCGACCCAAACGTTAGGCAACCTCTATCAGGACCCCAACTTTATTGTGTGGCGTTTCGACCAGACGCCCGAGCAGCGCATCCCGCCGCGTGTGGGGGCGGAAGCGGTCGCGCTGGGTCCGGCCGATGCCGCGCACACGATCGTGCTGTTCATCGACTTTCAGTGCACCGCTTGCGCGCGGGCGGCCCAGTTTTTTGACCAACTGCGCGAGCGACACGCGCGCGACCTGCGGCTCGTGATACGACACTTCCCGCAGAACAACGCCTGCAACCCCGGCTATCCCCGCCGCTCGCACCCCTTCGCCTGCGACGCGGCGTGGGCGTACGAAGCCCTGACGCGCCTCGCAGATGCGGACGCCGCCGCCCAGGCGCGCGCGTGGCTCTATGCGCGGCAACGCAACCTGGGACAGATCGAGTGGGCGGACTTCGCGGCCGAGTTCGACCTCGACGCCGACGCGTTCAGCGCGCTGCGGTCGAGCGACGCGGCGGCTGACGCGGTGCGCGACGATGCGGCGCTGGCGGCGTCGCTCGGTGTGCGCGGGGCGCCGGGGGTATATCTCGACGGCAAGCGCGTCGAGCAGTGGCTCAACGCCGACGCGTGGGACCAGTTGCTGACCCGCGACGGGGCCCGCCCCGCCCTGTCCGCGCCAACGGGCCCATAGCAGGCGGATTGCCCGGAGCGACGTCTTCTCGCGGCGGAGGCCCAGGCGCTTGCGTCGCGGCCAAGCCAGACTCGCCATCCGCCGCGGCGTTCGGTAAGATCCAGGGCTCGGTCACGCATCTCGGTGGCGTAGCTCAGATGGTTAGAGCGTGGGATTCATAACCCCAAGGTCGGCAGTTCGATCCTGCCCGCCACCACTTCGTCGATGATCCAAGCGTGCGGTGAGACGATAACGGCGGCTCGGCGGCGTCGCAGGCGTCCCTCTACGAGCGCTGGGACGATAGGCGAATCCGGATGGGGCCTGCCGCCGTGGACGGATCGACCGGTCGACCGCGCTGCGTGATTTCGACCTTTCCGGCTTCCACGAGGCGACGGGCGGCCATCCTGACCGGCTCCATCAACGTTCGCCAGCGCTCCGAATCCGCTTGCCGCGCCGCCTCGCTGGGGCAGATGCTGGCGCCACGCGGGCGGGCGTGCAGGAGCTGCACAATTGCTGCCTCCAGGTCGGCGTCGGTCGGACTGAGCTTCCTTGAGCGGCACGCTTTCGAGCAGTACTTGAGTGTCTCCCAGTCGCGTTCCCACTTCTTCCGCCATTGAATCTCGCGACCGCAGACGACGCAGACTTTGGTCGGCCGTGTCTTCATAAGGATGCGTTCGGCAAACATCGACGGAGCACGAGCGGCTGCAGCATGTGAGGGACGGCGAACGCCGTTAGACCGACGAACACGACTTGCTGGACGCCCTGAGTGGGGTTCGTCCAGAGCGGGGTGAAGGCGAACGCCGCCCCGAGGAGTGCAACGGCGCCGCCCCACCACGGCGCCAAGCGGCCAAGGTAGGTACGCCATCGCATCGCCGAATGTCCTGGCATTCGCCGTACGTGGTCGAGCATGTGGCGGAGACTGTGCCACAGGCAGAAGTACACCACAAACGCCAAGATGGGGGGCAGTACGACGAAGCCCGCCAGGAGCGCCAACTGAACCGTGCGTACGTGCGGCGTGGCGAACGTGCTGCGCATCCGCGTGAGAGCGATGCCGGCGGCGAGAAGCAGTCCACCGACGCCGACCCACGCCGTGAGGAACGGTGAAAACACGCTCTGGGTTCCGCTCATCACATCGAGCAGCGCCGCGGTCTCGCTCGGGTGCGCTGCCAGCGGCGTGAACACCGCGGTCGCACCGAGCGCGAACGCGCGTGTTGTCGTTGGTGAGAGGCCGATGGCTTCCGTCTCTTCATGACCAAAGTGCAGTGCGGCGGCGATGAAGAATGCGACGAACGTGACTGTCGGCGCGACGAGCCATCCCGTTGCGACAGCCGCCGCGATCGCGGCGTAAAGGGCGACATACGCCGCCATCCAGGCGACGCCGCCGCGCCGCCAGAGTGCGCGTACGGCGTCGTACCCGTCGTAGGCTCCATGTGGCAATCCCAACAGGATCACGCCAGCCGCGAGCAAAACGGTCTGAATGATGACGTCGGGCGGATGAAACGCGAGAAGACACAGCCCCGTCAAGGCGAGGGCGAACACCAGGCGGTAGGCCGACCGTCCATATGGTGAGACGGCTGCCTGCAGAGGACTCGCGAGAGGCGTGAAAGCCGCCATCACTGGTCTCCATTGACCGTGTGCTTCGAGCGACTCACGCGGCGACCCCGTAGGCCCGTCGGTCGCCGCATGATGAAGCTCGCCGTGCGCTCGCGTTACCCGGCGACGGCTGGCGCCGCACCGGCGGGCGCACCGCTGGTCGCCAGTTCGTGCTCGGTCTTGGCCTTGGCGATGAAGTAGATCACGACGCCCAGACCCGCCTTCGCGGTGATGTCGGCGATGGTGTAGCCCACTTGCGTAAAGACCGCCCCGCCCTGCGACGTACCGGCGTATGCGTCGACGAGATAAGCGACGGGATAGAAGAACCACACGACGACCGTGAGTCCGATGCCGCCCTTAATGAGCTTGCGCACGTTGTCGGGCTTATCCTTGATCATGCCCGGCACACGCGCGAGCAGGATTCCCGTAATCGCGAGGAACGGAATCATGCTCGCAATCCACCAGATCCAGACCGGTCCCAATGACTCCGACCGTCCGTCCTGCACCGCTGCGATCGCGGCCTGTCCAGGATAGCCGAGCAGGATCATGGCGGCGGCAAGTGAGGCGAGCGTGATGGCCAGATTGCGGCCCTTGCCCTTGGCCAGACTCATCGCGACGACGAGTTCGATCATCAACAGCGGGACAGTGAGAAGCCAGTCGGCATAGCGGTAATAGTTGTTAAACGGGGCGCCGTCCTGATAAGCGTACATAGCGCCTGAGAGGACGAAAGCGCCCTCGAAGTCGTGAAAGATCTGGTAGTAGTGGTAGAACGCGATGAGCGTGACGATGCCGGCGAGCACGCATTCGAGGCGATGCTTGGCGGCCACGCCGGGCGCAAGAAAGAGAAACACGGTCGCGGCGCCCATGGTCGCGATGGTCAATGAAATGAGGTTGTAGATCACTTCATAGCTGAAGATGGATAAGTCTGGCATTGCGGATCACCTTTCTGACCTTGGCCCGTGGCTCGTGATAAGATCATTAGGAGTTGAGCACTCCCAGCATCTGACATTTCATTAGAGTCACAATCTGCGTCCCGTTCGCTTCAGCGCATTGCTCATCGCAGTGCGGCCTCCACGACATGGATGCCTGCCGCGTTTCGTGACATAGGTGTGTGACGCGCGCGGAATCAATCCCGCCCGACTGTAAGTGGCCCCGCCGGACTGTTAGTGGCCTCTAGCGCGATGCTGCGTTCGGCGTAACCGTTACCGGCGGGAGAAACCCAACCTTCACACGCACGCGGATACCGGCCTGTGCGATGATTCCGGCGGCGACGTTCAACAGTCCCTGACGCTGCCGTAATTTCAGTGCGCTTAAAAGACTTGATAGGTGGACCAAAATCGTGTTCCCATCCGCATCGAGCGTCATCGGCCGACCGTCCAACGTGCCCTCCAGACGGCCGACCACACTCAGTTTGGGGATTTACCTAAGTCGCGCGTCTGAATTTTGAGTGTGCCGCTAAAGACCCACTCGGCGTGAACGGCGTTGGGGCCGGTCCCGCTGGGGATTTTGACGTGCATGTCCGAGAACTCATACGTAATCTCGGCGTTTCGTCCGGTCAGGCGATCGTACAGACCGATCGCCAAGTCTGGCCAATTCGTGGTGTGTGACGCTTCAGCCATCTTCCGCTCCCTGTGACAGCGAACACGTAGCGATGACGGGTCAATCGGCTGCGACAGTCGCGGGCCGACCCCGTCCGCGGCAGTGATACTAGAACGTCGTCACCACGCGGCGCACGAGCGTCGCCGAGCCGATCGCTCGCACGTGAATACGATCTGCGACAAAAGCGCCTCCAGCGAGCCGTGATGGCTGTTGGTACGGCGTGACATGACGTGGCGTGGGCCAGCCGACAGACTTCACGAAGGGCGTTCGGTCATTGACTAACTCGGCATCGTCGGAACTGTGTGACGCGTCACATGAGCCGGTCGTGGTGGTCGGAGCCGGGCTGGCCGGTTTGGCATGCGCGCGGCGGTTGACCGCTGCCGGCCGACAGGTGCTGGTCATCGAGACCCAGGACCAAGTCGGCGGCCGCGTTCGCACCGATATGGTCGACGGATTCAGGCTCGACCGCGGCTTCCAAGTGTTTCTGACGGCGTATCCTGAAGCGGGAAGCGTGTTGGATTACGACGCCCTAGCCTTGCATCGCTTCTACCCCGGCGCCCTCGTGCAGCGTGGCCGGCGACGTTACCGCTTCGCGGATCCTTGGCGCCGGCCTTTGGCGAGCTTGGCGGGGTTGCTGGCGCCGATCGCCAGCATCGCGGATGCGGCCCGCATCGCTCGATTGCGATCCGCCGCAATGGCATCCGGCTCTATCACTGGCCGTGATCAGACGACCCTCGAATACTTGCGCGAGTTGAAGCTCTCGGACCGCGTGATTGAGCGGTTCTTCCGACCATTTTTCGGCGGCGTTTTTCTCGAGCGAACGCTATCGACGCCCGCCGACTTTCTTCGGTTCGTATTTGCCATGTTCTCGCGTGGCTTCGCGGCATTGCCCAACACCGGGATGCAAGCGATTCCGCAACAACTCGCCGACGGCCTGCCCCCGAACGCGCTCCGACTAAACACGCGGGTGCGAACGGTTGCGCGGGATGCCGTTCAATTGGCGTCGGGTGAGCAACTGCGCTGTCAAGCGGTTGTCATAGCCGCAGATGCGGTGGGTGCGCGGCAATTGCTGCCCGACCTGCAACCGACGACGTGGAATAGCACCACGACGGTCTACTACCGCGCGTCGCATTCGCCGCTGCGGGAGGGGGTGTTGGTGCTGAACGGCAATGGCGTGGGGCGCGTGAATCATGTGTGCGTGCCGAGCGACACGGCGCCGGGTTATGCGCCCGGGGGGCAGTCGCTGATTTCCGTCAGCCTGCTGGGCGTTGCGACAGAGGATGACGACGCGTTGGATCGGGCGGTCCGAGAGGAACTTGGCGTATGGTTCGGCCCGGATGTGACAGCTTGGACGCTTTTGCGGGTCTACCGGATTGAATACGGACTGCCGGTCGCGGCGCCCGAGGCTGGCTGGCAGCGCTCGTCTCAACAGGACGGTGTTTTCATCTGTGGTGATTACCTTGAAAGCCCATCAATTGAAGGCGCCCTGATTGGCGGAAGAAAGACGGCTGAGGCTGTACTTAACGCCCTGAACGCGGAGTGACTGGCTCCAGCAATACGAGTCGGGCATTATGGTGAGTATGCTGCAATGACGATGGCGACCCTTGAGCAGACAGATGCAACTCCGCCGTTGCGGACGGCGCCTGGCATGTCGTACGCGCGCGCCAGGCTTTGGCTCGGCGTGACGTCGGTAGGCGCTATCGTTATGGCGTCGGCGGCCGCTTTGACGTTCGACGTGCCGCGTCGACTCTTTGGCGGCAGTGGCGAGCTTTGGGGAGAGATCGTCGCGATTGCCGGATTCCTGGCGGCGTACATCGGGTTGTCAGCCCCTTTTGATCTATTTGGGGGCTATCTCCTGCCGAAAGCGTTTCAGCGCGATCGTCAATCGTTCGCGGCGTTTGTGGTTGCCTGGGGACGCGGCGTTCTCGTGCACAGTGTTTTCATGTTTGCAGTCGCATTGCTGATCCTGTGGATGGGGCGCAGCTTCGGTCTGCTGGGAGCGTCCGCGGTCGTTTTGCTCCTTATGCTCGTTGTGCTTGCGTACCAAGTTGAATTGGCGCGTCTTGTGTGCCGTTTGCCGGTTGCCGCCGCGTCATCGCCAGGCGACAGCATGCCCGAGAATCCGCTGGTCCTCCGCTCGCGGGACGAAGGGTTTGTCGGCGGATTCAGCGGTTTACCGGGTCGTGCGCGATTGGTCGTTCCGGAACACTGGTTCACGCAGTTGGCGCCGGCTTTGTTGCAAGTGCAGTTGAAGCGGAGACGTAGCGCAGCCGCCACGGGCGCGCGTTTGCGGGGGGTTTTGTTGGCGCTGGGCTGGAACCTGCTCGGATTTGTACTCTGCGCCAATGCGCCCGGGAGCGACGTGGTCTCGGTCGCTGGCATTGTCAACTTGTCGTTGTGGTTTACGCTGTGGTCTTTCGTCGGCCTGCTGATCTTGCCGACGCCGAGCCGGGCCGGCGTGTTCGAGGTCGATCGCGATGTCCTTCGAGCGGGTGTTGCTGCTGAGGAGTTGCAAACGCTGATCACGGCGTTGGACCGCTGGCAAGATGATGAGCCGAGCCGACCACGCGGCGTTGAGACGATCTTCCATCCGGTCCCGTCGGTAACGTCGCGGCGCGCTGAGGAACGGAATTCCCGGCGCAGATGGTGGAGCGCGTGGCACGCCGCGCGAATGGCGCTGCCGCTCTCGTGGCCGTGCTTGGGATTGCTGCCGCGTGCGGTACATTGCAACAGCGGTCGCCCTGCACTGTGGGTGATGCTGCCAGGCGACTGACCGCGTCTGGCTGGTGGCGGAGTCCAATTGTGGCGTCGTGTGCCCCGTGAGCTCGTTGCTGCAATACACCCCTGCGGGCCTCTATTGTGAACCCGGCAACTTTTGGATCGACCCGTGGAGACCGGTCAGCCGCGCGGTGATCACCCACGCCCATAGCGATCACGCCCGCGCCGGATCGGAGCGGTATCTGGCGGCGGCTGTGGGGTGTGATCTCTTGCGCTTGCGATTGGGCGATCAGGCACGCATCGATGGCGTGGCGTACGGCGCGCCGATCGCGCTCAATGGCGTGAGGGTTTCACTGCACCCGGCGGGACACGTCCTTGGTTCGGCTCAGGTGCGCATCGAGCATCGCGGGGAAGTCGTGATCGTCAGTGGTGATTACAAGCGGGCTGCTGATCCCACCTGCGCGGCGTTTGAACCGCTCGCGTGCAACACCTTCGTCAGTGAAGCGACGTTTGGCTTGCCAATCTATCGCTGGCCCGATGTGGATGCGGTTTTCGTGGAGGTTCACGACTGGTGGCGTGAGAATCAATCCGCCGGGACCACCAGCTTGCTCTGTACTTATGCGCTCGGGAAGGCGCAACGCGTGCTCGCGCATCTGGATCCGACGATTGGACCGATCATGCTGCATGGCGCTGTGACGCGCTTGGCGCCGGCCTACGCGTCGGCTGGTGTGGAGCTCCCGGAAGCCCATCACGCGCAAGCATCGGAGGTGAAAGCGCTCAAAGGCGCCGCACTCGTCCTTGCCCCGCCGTCGGTGCTGGGCAGCCCGTGGCTGCGTCGGCTGGGGCCGGTCTCAACGGCGTGTGCATCGGGTTGGATGTTGATTCGCGGTCGGCGGCGGCAACGCAACGTCGATCGCGGGTTCGTACTATCTGACCACGCCGACTGGGACGACCTGGTGGCCACCATCGAAGCCACCGGCGCCGAGCAGATCCTGCTGACGCATGGTCACGCGCAGCCATTGGTTCGCTGGCTGACCGAGCGGGGATTGCAAGCGGGTGCGCTCGATACGCACTTCGGCGACGACGAGGAGGCGGATGCCGAGCCCGACGTGGAGTAAGCGTGCAACGTTTCGCGAATCTCTATCTGGCGCTGGATGCAACGACGCGACGCAGCGGCAAGATCGACGCGCTGGCGGCCTACTTCGCCGCCGCGCCGCCGGCGGATGCGGCGTGGGCATTGCGCATTCTCAGCGGCCGGAAGCTGATGCGGGCGCTGTCGACGAAGCTGTTGCGTCAGTGGGCGGCGGAGGCCGCTGATTTGCCGCTGTGGATGGTCGACGAGTGCTACGACCATGTTGGGGATTTGTCGGAGACGCTCTCACTGATCGTGCCGCGGCCCGGCCCCGGACTCGACGAATCACTCGCGGTGGTGGTTGAACAACGCCTGTTGCCGCTCGCGACGGCTAGCGAAAACGAGCAACACGCGGCGGTGCGTGACGTCTGGAGCGCATGTACACGCGTGCAACGCCTCCTCTTTCATAAGCTGATTTCCGGCGCGTTCCGCGTTGGCGTGGCCCGCAAGACCGTGATCGATGCGCTCGCCCAGGCGTCGGGGGTTCCCGCCGGGGTGCTGACACATCGGCTGATGGGCGATTGGCCGACCACGCCCGAGGCGTACGAGCGTTTGACGAATCCCAACGCGGACGACGCACAGCGGTCGCAACCCTATCCGTTTTTTCTGGCGTCGCCGCTCGATGTTCAGCCGGCGGCTCTGGGAGATATTGCGGATTGGCAGGTCGAATGGAAGTGGGATGGCGTGCGCGGGCAGCTTATTCGTCGCGAAGGCGATGTGTACCTGTGGTCGCGCGGCGAAGAGTTGATCAATGAGCAGTTCCCCGAACTTATCTCAGCAGCGCAAGGCTTGGCGCGCGATGTCGTACTCGATGGCGAGTTGCTGGCCTGGGAGGATGAGCGTCCGTTGGCGTTTCATTACCTTCAGCGGCGGCTCAATCGCAAGCGCGTGGCGCCGGCGCTCTTTCAAGATATCCCGGTCATCTTTATGGCGTATGACTTGCTCGAGTTGGATGGTCGCAACTACTGCGACGCGTCGCTCGACGTGCGTCGAGCGCACCTCACCGAGACGCTGGCGAAGCAAAGCTCGCCATTGATCCACATTTCACAGCCGCTTGCGTGCAACAATTGGGATCAGGCGGCCGAGTGGAAGACACAGTCCGCCGCGCATGGCGCCGAGGGGGTGATGTTGAAACAGCGCTCGTCGGCGTATGGAATTGGTCGCCGCAAGGGCGCTTGGTGGAAGATCAAGCGCGACCCCTACACTGTCGACGCTGTGTTGACCGCTGCGCAGCGCGGGCACGGCAAGCGGGCGACGCTCTTCACCGACTATACCTTTGGCGTATGGAACAGCGGTGAGTTGGTCACGATCGCGAAAGCCTATTCGGGTCTCAATGATGACGAGATTCGCGTGGTCGATCGCTTCGTGCGGCGGAACACGACGGCGCGGCGCGGCCCGGTTAGTCTCGTGAAGCCAGAGTTGGTGTTTGAGCTCGGCTTCGAGGGGATTCAGCCGTCCGACCGTCATCGGTCGGGATTGGCGCTGCGCTTCCCGCGTATGTTGCGTCAACGACGTGACAAGCCCGCGAGTGAAGCCGATTCGCTGGAGAGCCTTCGAGTGTTGCTGCGCAGCGTGGAGTGCGGCTAGTGCAAGCGGTGGTCGACTGGTTGCGCGGGCGCGGATGTGAACCGTTTCGCTACCAACGACAGGCGTGGCGCGCCTATCGCGACGGCGCCAGCGGCTTGATTCACGCGCCGACCGGCTTCGGGAAAACGCTGGCGGCGTGGCTGGGGCCGGTCGGCGAGTGGCTTGCGACGCAGCCGCGCTCGGAAGCGTCGTCGCGCTCGACCAGACGACGGGCGTCCTCTGCACCGTTGCAGGCGATTTGGATCACCCCGCTGCGGGCGCTCGCGAACGACACGGTCGCCGCGCTGCGTCGGCCGATTGAAGACCTCGGCTTGCCCTGGTCGGTCGAGTTGCGCACCGGCGATGTTTCCGCTTATCGACGTCAACAGCAGCGCAAGCAACTGCCGACCGCGCTGGTCACCACGCCCGAGTCGCTGACGCTGCTGCTCTCGTATCCCGACGCGGCACAGCGGTTCGCGTCGCTACGTTGCGTCATCGTCGACGAGTGGCACGAACTGATGGGCTCTAAGCGCGGGGTGCAGACCGAGTTGGCGCTCGCCCGGCTGCGTCGCTGGAATCCGGAGCTACGCATCTGGGGTCTGTCCGCGACACTCGGCAACCTCGAGCAGGCGCGGGATGTGCTGCTCGGCGACGCGTCGAGCAACGGTCGCCTCATTGCCGGACCGCAGCAGAAACGCATCGAGCTGGTGACGCTGTATCCATCTGACCCGACGCGCTTTCCCTGGGCGGGTCACTTGGGCAAACAGTTGACGCCGCAACTGGTCGCCGCGATCGAGGCGGCGAATACGACGCTGCTCTTCACCAACACGCGTTCGCAAGCGGAGATGTGGTTTCAAGCGATTCTTCGCGCCCGGCCCGACTGGCTGGAACAGATCGCATTGCATCACGGCTCACTCGAACGCGAGCTCCGTCAGCGAGTCGAGGCGTTGCTCGATTCCGGGGCGCTGCGCTGCGTCGTCTGTACATCATCGATGGACTTAGGGGTTGACTTCGCGCCGGTGGATCAGGTCGTGCAGCTTGGCAGCCCGAAAGGGATCGCGCGGCTCATGCAGCGGGCCGGACGCAGCGGTCACCAGCCGGGCGCGGTCAGCCGCATTCTGTGTGTGCCGACGCACAGCTTTGAGTTGGCTGAGTTCGCGGCGGCGCGCGACGGCGTCGCACAGCGAGACATTGAGCCGCGCACGCCGTTGGAGAAACCGCTCGACGTCTTGACGCAGCATCTGGTGACGATTGCGGCCGGCGGGGGTTTCGTCGACGACGAGTTGCTGGCTGAAGTGCGGACGACGTGGGCTTACCGCGCGTTGACTGATCTGGAGTGGCGCTGGGCGATGGATTTCGTGTTACAGGGCGGGGCGACGCTGCGGGCTTATCCACAATTCAAGCGGCTTGTTCGTGCGAATGGTCGACTGATCGCGAGTTCGCCGAAGCTCGAGAAGCTGCACCGCATGAACATAGGGACGATCGCCAGCGACGGTGCGCTACGCGTCGCGACGTTGCGCGGCAAACGGCTGGGGATGATCGAAGAATCGTTCATCGCGAAGCTGAAGCCGGGCGACCACTTCACGTTCGCCGGACGCGTGCTGGAGCTGAAGCGCGTGCGTGAGATGACGGCGTTCGTCACGAATGCGAAGGCGCTTAGCGCAGTCGTGCCGCGGTGGGCTGGGGGGCGATTTCCGCTGTCGACACATCTTGGCGCTGCGGTGCGACGGCAATTGGATGATGCGCGACGCGGCGTCTACCGACACCAAGAATTGCGCGCCTTGCGGCCGTTACTCGAGTTGCAGCGGCGTTGGTCGCGTTTACCAGCAGCCGACGAGATCCTCATCGAGCACACCACGACGCGCGAGGGACAGCACTGGTTCGTGTTTCCGTTCGAAGGCCGGCTCGTGCATGAGGGGCTGGCGGCGCTCTTCGCCTACCGCTTGACGCGCCGATCGCCGATGACGGTTCAGATTACGGCGAATGACTACGGGGTGGAGTTGCTGTCGACGCAACCGATTGAACTGGATGAAGCCGCATGGCGCCAGATCTTCACGCCGGAGGGATTGTTGGAAGACTTGCTGCATTGTGTAAACGAGACCCAAATGGCGCGACGGCAGTTCCGAGAGATCGCGCGGGTGGCCGGGCTCGTGCTCTCGGGATATCCGGGGCAACAGAAGTCGCTGCGGCAATTGCAGGCTTCGAGCGAGCTGTTCTTCGACGTCTTCCAGGATCACGACCCGGACAATTTGCTGCTGAAACAGGCGCGGCGCGAGGTGTTGCAACAGCAACTGGAGAACGAGCGACTGTCCACGGCGCTTGAGCGACTCCGAACGGCGCGGCTCGCGCTCACGTCGACCGCGCATCTTTCGCCGCTGGCGTTTCCGCTCTGGGCGGAGCGACTGCGCGCTCATTACGTGAGCTCCGAGAAGTGGAGCGACCGCGTCGCGCGGATGGCTGCACGGCTCGAGCAACAAGCGCTGCGCGTGGAAGCGAAGCCGTCGAAGCGCACGCGGACGCGTCGGACGGGACGACCCGTCTGATGACCGCGGGCCCGCTGAGCACGAGCATCACGATTGAGGCCGGCGGCGAGGAGCTGCAACTGTTGCCGGGGCGCGGCGTGTTCGCACCTGCGCGGCAAGCGCTGCTGGTGGCGGACGCCCACTTCGGGAAGGCCGACATCTTTTCGAACGCCGGCATTCCGGTGCCGGTCGGCGCCACGCTGGCGACGCTCGGGCGGATTGACGCGATGCTCGCCGCCACTTCGGCCCATACGCTGATCATGCTCGGCGACGTGTGGCATGGACAGGTCTCGCCGAGCGACGCGGCGGTTCACGCGGTCGCGGCATGGAGAGCGCGGCACACCCAGTTATCTGTCGAGATTGTCCGCGGCAACCATGACCGGCACACCGCAGCGCATCAGAACTTTGACGCGGAGTATCACGATCGCCACGGAGACTTGGGAGCGCTGCGGCTGCAGCATTTCCCGGAACCGGTCGCCGATCGCTTCGTTATCGCTGGGCATGTGCATCCCGTCATCACGTTGCGAGAGACCAGTCGCTCGCACATGCGTCTGCCATGCTTTCACCAGCAAGGGAACGTTCTCACACTGCCGGCGGTCGGGGCGTTCACCGGCGGTCAGCCGATTCGCCCCCTCCCGGGTGATCGCGTGTTCGTCTGCGCTGATGACCGCTTGGTCGCGCTGCCCGTCGGCTGAGCATGTCAGCGGTGCAGCGCGGGGGCGCGATCGCGTCGCAGCCCGAGGCGGGGTCTATGTTTCGCGCAGTGCGGCGGCGATTGGCAGCCGCGCCGCGCGGATCGCTGGAAAGAGCCCGCCGAGCAAGCCGATCGCGGCCGCCCAGATGACGGCGTTCACCAACAGCGGCGGCGTGACGGCGAAGCTGAACGCGATTTGACTGAACGTCTGGAAGTTGATCGTTGACGCTTTGTAGCCGTCAAACGCCAAATGCGCCGCAGCAGCGCCAAAGGCGCCGCCCAGCAGCGCCAGCGCCAGCGACTCGAAAAGAACGCCCAGCACGATTGGGCTCGACCCGAACCCGAGGGCTCGCAGCGTGGCGATCTCGCGCGTACGGTCGGAGACGGCGCTGTACATCGTGTTCAGTGCACCGAACAGCGCGCCGAGCGCCATCAGCGCGGCGATGGCGAAGCCGATCGTGCGGATGAACCCGGTCAGCATGCTCGATTGGTCGGCGAGGTATTCGCTCTGACGCAGTACGCGCACCTTGAGTCGCGGGTTGGTGGTGAGGCTATCCTTGAACGCGTCAAACGCGTCGGGCGACTCGAGCTTGACATAGACCGATTGGAACGAGTCGCCGCGCTGATAGGCCGATTGCAGCACGGCGGCATCGGTCCAAATTTCGCTCTCGGCCGAGCCCCCGCCGCCGGTGAACACGCCGACCACCTCCCATTCGTTTTGACCGACGCGGATGGTGTTGCCGATATCGAGGCCGGCGAAGGCGCGTGCGGCGCCGGCGCCCACCATGACTTCGTTGCGGCCGGGTTCGACGGGTCGCCCTTCGAGCATCGCAAAGTCGCCGCGGACGGCCTGCGCTGTCGGGCTGACGCCGCGCAGCGGTACGTTGGCGTCGGTGCCGGTCGACCGCTTAGGCAGATTGATGATGACAAAGAGCTCGGCGCTGGCGAGTGGGCCCTCGGGTCCACGGGCAATGCCCGCGCCGTCGGCGATCAAGCGTGTTTCTTCACGCGCAAACCCGCTGGTCATTTCGTTGTCGGCGCTGCTGCGGAGCACGAGGGCCACGTCGTCAGGCCCCGCCACCGTCATCGCCGCTCGAAAGCCTTCCGCGATGGAGAGCACACCGACGAGCACCGCCACGACGCCGGCGATGCCGACAATGGTCGCGCCCGCAGCCCATTTCCGCTGCGGCACGGTGCGGAGGTTGAAGAGCGCCACCGACCCAACCTGCGACAGCCAGTTGATCATGCGTGCCTCCTCAAGGCGACTGCGATACGCAAGCGCATGGCTTGCATCGCGGGCAGAAGTCCCGCGGCGAGCCCGAGCCCGACCGCTAAACCGGCGCCAATCAACAGGTAGCGAGGCGGTAGATAAAAGACCGGGAGAACTGCTGGGACCGGACTGCCGCCGAGTGTGAGCACCCATGCCAACGCCAGTCCGGCGAAGCCGCCGAGCATGGCGATCAAGAGCGACTCGGCCAGCACCAGCATGAGCACGCGTTGGTTCGTGAAGCCGAGCGACTTGAGCACGCCAATCTCGGCGATTCGCTCGCGCACCGCTTGGGCCATGGTGTTGCCCGCCACCAGCAGAATCGTGAAAAACACGGCGCTCAGGATGGCGATCAGCATCGCCCCAATGCTGCCGATTTGTGCAACGAACGCCGCCGCAAACGCTCCCTCTGCTTCCGCCTTGGTTTCGTATGGTGAGTTCTCGAACTCGGCGTCGATTGCGGCGGCGATGTCGGCGACCCGATCCGGATCGTCGACCCGCACCGTGTACCAACCCACCATTCCGTCGCCGCCGGCGCGTGCCTCGTCGAAGTAGTCGTAGCGGAAGAAGAAAGCGGACGTGTCGGTTCCGGGCTCACCCGCTTCGTACACGCCGACGATGTCGAACTCCCAAGCCTCTCCGCCCTCGCGCGGCCAAATCGGCGACGTGAGCGGAACGCGGTCGCCGACCTCCCAGCCAAACCGCTCGAGCAGCGACGTCCCGACAATCGCCCCGGTGCGAGTCTTCAGCCAGGCCTCGCGGTGTTCGTCGGAGAGGGCGTATTCGGGGTGCATCTCGAGGAACGGCTCGGGTTCGACCGGAAAGCTTGCGAAAAAGTTCTTCGGCTCGTTCTGGTAGATGCCGTTGAACCAGGTCCAGTGCACCGCCGACGTCACGCCGTCCACGTTCTCCATGCGGCGGCGATAAGTCTCGGGCAGCATCATGATCAGCGAGACCTTGTGACGCACGACCAGTCGATCTGCGTCGGCCATGTTGACTCCGGCTGAGAACGACTCACTGATGGTGCAGAGCAGCCCGTAAAGCAGGAACGCCACACCGATCGAGGCCAGCGTGAGCAGGGTGCGCAGGGTTTTACGTCGCAGGTTGCACCAGATGAGGTAGAGCGAACTCACGCCGGCTGCTCCGCATAGAGTTGCCCCTTGTCGAGATGCACGGTGCGCGTCGCGCGGGCCGAGGCGTGTGGATCGTGGGTCACCATGACGATCGTTTTGCCATGCTCGCGGTTGAGCGCGTCGAGCAATCCGAGAATCTCGTCGCCGGACTTGCGATCCAGATCGCCCGTCGGCTCGTCGCACAGCAGCAGCGTCGGATCAGTCACGATCGCCCGCGCGATGCCGGTGCGCTGCTGCTCACCGCCGGAGAGGGTGCGCGGCGAATGTCCCGCGCGGTGCGAAAGTCCGACCACCTCGAGCGCCGCAGCAACATGCTTACGCCGCTGGGCGCGAGACAGGTGCGTAAGCAAGAGCGGCAGTTCGACGTTGCGCTCCGCGGAGAGCACGGGCAGCAAGTTGTAAAACTGGAAGACGAGCCCGACGTGCCGCGCCCGCCAGCGCGCCAATCGTCGGTCAGACATCTGATCAACGCGCTCGTCGCCGACGGTCACCGTACCGTTGGTCACGCGGTCGAGCCCGCCGATCAGATTGAGCAGCGTCGACTTTCCCGATCCGCTGGGCCCCATGAGCGCCAGGAATTCGCCCTCGGCGATGGTCAGGTCGAGATCTTGGAGCACGTGAATCTGCTCACTTCCACGGCGGAACACCTTGTTGATGCGCTCCAGGCGCACCAGCGCCCCGTTGCTTTCGCTCACTGTCTGACCTCCCGTACTCGGGCCCCGTCACTCAAGTCTTCGACACCGTCGATCACCACGCGTTCGCCGCTCGACAGCCCGGCGACGATCTCGACTTCATCGCCCCGCGCTTCCCCGACCTGCACGGCGCGACGTTCGACCACGCCGTCGCGCGCCAGCCAGACGATCGTTCGCCCGTCGCGCTCGCGAACGGCGCCTTGGGGAATGGTCGGGTTCGACTGAGCGGTCGGCTCAGCCTCAACGGCGGCGTCTTGAAATGCGACCTTCACACTCATTTCCGGCAAGATGCGGGCGTCAGACCGCTCGAAGCCGATACGCACCTGCACGGTCGCCTTCTGCCGGTCGGCGGTAGGAATAATGGCGATCACCCGCGCCGGAATCCGCCAATCGGGATAAGCGTCCAGCGTGGCTTCGACCGGCTGATCAGGATGCACGCGGTTTATGTAGCTTTCGTTGACGTCGACCTCGATCTCGAGTGAGTCCATGTCGACGATGGTGCAGATGCCGGTGCGCGTGAACCCCCCCACCGACATCGGCGAGATCATCTCGCCGGGCTGCGCGTTCTTGGCGGTCACCACGCCGGCGAACGGCGCGCGGATGATGGCGTCTTCGATCTGCTGCCGCCATAACGCAACCTGCCGCTCCGCCACGGCGACCTCGGCGGTTTGCCGTTCGAGCCGAGCCTGCAGCGCGTCGGCCTCGGTCTCGGCGCGATCGAGCTCGAGCGCGCTGGCGGAGCGATTGCGCGTCAGCCGTGTGTAGCGCTCCACCTCGCGCATTGCGAACGCGAGTTGGGCTTCGGTCTCGCCGAGTGCAGCGCGGGCCGCGCCGAGCTGGGCTTCCGCCAGTTCGAGACTGCGCTGCACGTTGGACGCGTCCAGCCGTGCGAGCACCTGCTGCTCCTCAACGTATGCGCCCTCTTCGACGAGCACCTCGAGCACCTTGCCGGTCACTTTCGACGAGACCGTGGCGGCGCGGCGCGCCGTGACGTAGCCGGATGCATTCAACAGCGCGCCGCCGCCGCGGCTACTCTGCGCCGTCCGCACGATCGCGGTCTTGACGACGGCGACTTGGGGCCGGTTGAACCAGACGTACGCCCCCCCGGCCGCAAGCGTCGCGACGATCGCGACCGCGATGAATGGCCCCCAAGACACGCCGCCGCGATCGGCAGTGCGCTCGATGCGGAGTTGATTGAGCGCGGCTTTGTTTGGGTTCATCGCTCTCGTCCAGCGGGCGGCCGCGTCAGCTTAGCGGCGACGCGTATGGATTCGCAGCGACCGTGTGGAAATTCGTGTGATCGCGCCCGCCCGTCGCGCTCGCGCTGGGGGGACCGCCCCGCGAAACACGCCGCAGCGCGCCGGTGTCCGCGTCTAGGCTAGAAGCGGGTGCGAATTCCGTTTTCCTGCCAGTCTTTGATCAAAATCACCGCTTCCTGCAGCAAAACGTTGAGTCGCTCGGCCGTAAGGACCAACGCCTCGTAAAGCCGCGGATCGTGGAGCAGCCGGCCGACCGTGCCTTCGCCGTCCGCGGCGGGTTGCGTTGCGCGGCGCAAGTTGTCCAGCACGCGTTCGGTTTCGTCGAGCCGGGCGACGACACTGCGCCCGACGGCCTCGATCTGCTGGCGCGCGGTGGTAGCCGCGACTGTGGCTTCGTTCGCCAGCGCGCCGGTCTGCGCGACCACCTTGCGGGCGTCCGCGGCCGCGGCGCGAATCTCGGCCGCGGCTGCGGCGCCGTTTTCGCTCAACTGATTGAGATTGGTGAGCACCTCGCGAAACTCCAGGGCCCCCGCCTGCCCACCGAGCGCGGTGTTGATCGCGGCGATCAATTCATCGAGCCGATCCGCGGCGGTGGCGATGTTGCCCGGGACGCGATCGGCGTCCACATCGGCAAGTCGCCGGCGCTCCAGCAGCGTTTCGAGGTTCTCGAGAACCGGCGTAAGCGCTGCGGCGGCGTCTCCGATGCGCAGCGCCGTGCGCTCAAACGCGACGCGCGTCTCGGGTGGGACCAGTGCGTCGATCGCCGCGAGCAGTTGACCTTGAATGACGCCACCCGCCGGCACCATCTCGTTCGAGCGGCCCGGCTCGACGACCACTGGAGGCCGCCCGCCGGCGAGCAAGCCCGCACCTGAACTCACCGCGTAGCTGTCGACCGGCAACTGAACCCCGAGGTTCACCCCTGCAACGACCACCACCCCGCGGCGGAGGTCATTGGGATCGGCGAACGTGACCTGCTGAACATAGCCGATCGTCTTGCCAGCCACTTCGACAGGGTTTCCGACGCGGATGCCCGACGCCGAGTCGAACAAGATGCGTACGTCGTAGGTCGCAGGCCGCAACAGCCCCGGCGTGGCGCCGAACAAGATCGCGAGGCCTAGAAAAGCGGCGATCGCCACGATGACGAACGACCCGACGACAACGTTGCGGCCGTGCTCAGCCATGGAGACCTCCAAGAGGGATGCGGCGTCGCATAGTACGCTCGGCCGGGCGCCAGCATCTGGCGTATCGCCCACGGAAGCGTACAATCTTTCGACCGCGCACGCCAAGGACGTGCTCGCCAACGACGCGCACGCCAAGGAGACTTCGATTGGCTGGAGAACTGACGGGTAAGCGGATTCTGGTGGTCGACGACGATCCCGACCTGGTCACCGCAATCACGACGGCTTTGCAAGACACCGGCGCGGAGATTGATCAGGCCCGCGACGGCGCTGTTGCGGTCGACAAGGCGACGTCGGACAAACCGGATCTCGTCATCCTCGACATCATGCTGCCGCAGAAGAGCGGTTTTCTGGTGCTCGAGCGGTTGAAGTCGATGGGTGAGAATCGTCCGCGGGTGGTCATGATCACCGGCAACCAGGGGCGTCGGCATAAGCAGTATGCCGAGGCGCTCGGGGTCGACGAGTATCTGAACAAACCATTCCGCATGGAGAAGCTTCTCGAGGTGACCGAGAAGCTGCTGAGCGGTTAAGCCGCCGGCGTTGGTTGACGCGTTCCCGCCCCCTCACCACACTAACCCGTTCGCCGCGCCGCCGCTCGCGCGTGTCAGGGCGTTTTTGAATTCGGGATGCGTGTTTTTAGGAGAGTTGCTCACCATGTCCAAGACCCCGCTCGCGCTCGTCGTCGGGCTCGTCATTGCCGCCGCGTTCGCCCAACCCACGGCGCCGCCGCCCAACCTCGCGGCGCCGGGTCCGCAGTTTGATCAGGGCGACGATCGTTTGGAGCTGCTGGTCGTATACGAGCAGCGGTTCAACTTTCTGCAGCAGTTTGTCGACAACCCCCCCGCTTCGGCGCTGCACTTCCGCTTCCGCCTGCAAGGCGAGAGCATTGGCTCGCTGGTGCGGATCGGAGACCTGGTGCTCACCGTGGTTGAAGCCGAAGACGGCGAGTCGCTGATGGATCCGAACGCAACGCCTTCGGACGAGACGCGGCCGCTCGCGCAGGCGCCCGAACAGTTGGTGCGCAACGGCTGGCAGCTTCCGGCGCAGCTCCCGCCGTCGCCGCGCGACGTTAGCGAGCTCAGCAAGGTTGAGGGCTATGTCAACGTCGTGTTCGCGGAAGAGACGGAAGACGTGGTGGTCATCAACCCCCTGCAGTTTCGCGACAAAGATGTCGAGCATCCGCGCCTCTCAGCGCTCGGGGTCGAGGTGGCGATGGAAGCCAATGCCGGCGCTCCTGGCGACCCGGCGGGTGAAGTGCGCCTGACCTGGAAAGCCGGCGCCGACAAGGTGCGCACCGTGCAGTTCGTCGACGAGTGGCTGCGTCCGCAGCGCGTCCGTGGTGCGGGTCAGGAGAATGACGCCGACGGCAACCTCGTGCAGCGCTACCTCGCGGCCGGCGAAGCGTTTACCGAGAAAACGCAGATGGTGATCACCCTCTTCCCCAATCCACGGGCCGAGAAGGTGGCGTTTTCGCTGAACGACATCGCGCTGCCTTAGCTCGCTCATGGAGCGCCGCCCTCCGTCCGTCGCGGCGACGCCAACACAGCCGCCGCTACGCAACAGCATCGCGTATGCGGCGGTCGGCGTGACCTTCTTCAACGGATGCCGCGTGGTCGTCGTGCTGTTGCTGGCGCGCTACGCGTCTCCAGCAGTGCTTGGCGCCTTCGACGCAGCGATGGCGTGGACAGCGCCAATCGTCACCTTCCTGATGCTGCAACTGCGCGGCGCCTATGTCGCGGACGCTGAGCGCGCCGTCCCCTTTCGCGCTTACTTCACGCTGCGCTGGCTGGCAATGCTGCTCGCGCTGGTGGCGATTGTCGGGCTCTGCGGCTGGCATGTCTTGTCAGGCGACGCCCCTGGCGACGGGATCGCGCTGGCAACGCTGAGTCTCATGCTGCTGGGCGTCGGCGTCGCAAAGATCTTGTCGGCGCTCGGCGAGGTGTGCTGGGGGGTCTTCCAGCGCTTTGAACGCCTCGACCTGTTCGCGTGGTCGCAAGCGCTGCGCGGCGTCGCGATGGCGGCTCCGTTTGCTGTGCTGCTCCTGTGGCCGGGGCTCGGGGACCTGAGCGACGCCAGCCGCGCGACAGCCGCCGTTATCGCTTATGCGTTGCTCTGGGGCGCCGTCGCATGGTGGTACGACCGACCGCGTGCGCTCGCGTTGGTCGGCGCAGAACAGGCGTACCGCCGCTCCGATCTGTGGGCGCTTACGCTGCGCACCGCGCCGCTCGGGCTCGTGATTCTCATCATCACCATTTGCGACAGTCTGCCGCGTCTCGTCATTGGCGAATCGGACGCTGCGGGGCTGGAGCAGTTGGGATACTTCGCGGCGATGTCCAACGTGGTGCTGCCGATCAATCTGCTGGTCATCGCGATTGGCCAAGCGGCGGCGAACCGCGCGGCGCGCCACTTCGCCAGCGATCGCGGTCAGTTCGTGCGCCTCTCACTTAAGTTGCTGGGGGTTGTCGGCCTGATCGGGTTGCTGCTGGTGATCGGCGTCGCGCTGTTTGGCGAGCGTCTGCTTCACACGCTCTTCCCGCCGGAGTATGCCGACTATCCCGAGGCGTTTTTGGTGATCGCAGCGGGTGGGGCGCTGCTGCTGCTCGGCAGTTTGCTGGGCGTGATTGTGACCGCGGCCGGACATTTCTGGGTGCAGACGTGGCTGCAGATTGCGATTCTGTTGGCGACGGGCGTCGCGGCGTGGTTGCTGATACCGGGCGACGCGGTGAACGGCGGCGCTTGGACGTATTTTGTGCGTGGGGCGACGCAATTCGCGCTTTATGCCGGCACATTCGCGGTCCTGGCGCGCTCGGCGCGACGCAACCGCGACGCGTGACCGCGACACACGCGGCCGGTCTACCATGACCAGCGGCGGCGAAGCGCCAGAGGAGTGAGAAAGGGCCGTGCTGCACACTGCGAAGGGCATCCAGTTCTCTGTCCCGCAAGGCTGGGTGGTCGGCCGGCATCGCGCTCCGTCGGATGATCCGACCGCTGCGGACGACAATCTGAGTCAGGCGCACTTGAACCAAGCGATCGTGCTTGCGCGCGAGAGCGATCTGGCGCGTGAAGGCGTTACGCCTGACGCCATTCCTGCGCATCTCGACGTCGTACGAATCTACGTGTCCGCCGTGCGAGAACGGGAGCGTTCGAAGCAGTTGGGGGAGACCAGTGTCACGATCGCCAACCGCACGGTGATGCGATCAAAGATCACCGAGGGCCATCAGCAGCTATTTACCGCCTATCGCTTCGTTGTTGGCCAGCGT
>CAZLYU010000004.1:87539-94314 GCA_964563855.1 uncultured Planctomycetales bacterium
GCAATGACCAGGGTGTGCTAGAAACGGCGCAGGACTCCGACGACGACGCCTTGCACCACTACATTCTGGACGAAGATCGGCTCGTACGCTGGGTTCGCGGGTTGGAGGCGCACGCCGTTTGACTCGCGATAAATACGCTTTAGTGTTGCTTCACCGTCTTCGAGCAGTGCGACGACAATCTCGCCGTCGCGTGCCGTGTTGCGGTGTTCGCAGACGACGTAGTCGCCGTCACAGATGTTGTCTTCGATCATGCTGTCGCCCCGAACGCGCAGCACAAAGTTGCCGTACGGCGAGACGAACAGTTCTTCGAGATCAACGACCGCCTGGTCTTCGACCGCTTCGATCGGGCGACCCGCCGCGATAGCGCCGGCTAGCGGCAATCGCGTGGGGCGATCGTCGGGGAAGTTGAGATCGTCACTCAGTTGTAAAGAGCGAGCCTTGTGCCGCGACCGCTGGAGACAACCCTTGCGCTGTAGTGCGGCGATATGCTCGAACACGGTGACCTTGCTTACGCCAAACTCGTCGGCCAACTCCTGCATGGTTGGCGCGTACCCGTTGGTTCGCGAGTAGTCGCGGATGAACTTGAGCACCCGCATCTGCTTCGGCGTGAGCGAGGCGCGCCCCTGTCGCACTGGACCTGGTCTGGGCGTGGTCATCAGAACTGTCCTCCACCGGGATGCTTAGTGATCCGAGCAGTACGGGCGGAATCGATCGCAGCCAGCGTTGGGCTGCCGACCAAAGGGTCTCGGCCGTGGGCGGCGTCTGGCCGCTGTCGGCCGATGGGGCGTCCGCTTCCATCCACTCTGCGCACCAATCGCGGTAGGTTGCGTCGGTGATCGGTCGCACTGCGAGCGAAGCGTGGTGCGATTCGGCGCTCACGGCCTGACGAAAATCGCCGCCAGGCCCCAAGACGCAGAGCACTGATTCCATCTCGCTTGCCGTTCGACTCATGGCGCACTCCTTTGCACCGATTACCTGTCCGCCCAACCAGGCGACGTGGGAATATTACCCTAACAGATGCCGATGTCAAGGAAGGTCGCCGCTTTTTTCGGATTACGTTCGGGCCGGATGTGGGGATCAAACCGCGACCAAGCCCTACTAATTGATCCGTCGCTACATGGGGTCGTCCGGCTGGTCGGCGGGCGGCTTTGTCGGATTTACCCGTTTCACGACCACCGTGCGGGCGAGCACGTCGCCGAGGCGTTGGCGTTTCGCGGTGATAACGGCGACCAGCAGCAGCGGCCAGAGTGGCGGCAGCAGTTCGATCATCCGCGACACATTGCGAACCAGAATCTGCCAGCGGGCGGCAGGCTCACCGACCTCATTGACGACGCGCAACCCGGTCAGCGTCTTGCCGACGGTGCGCCCCGTCAGCATCTCCATCACCGTCGCGTAGACGCCGTACGCGGCAACCGCGTAGCCCCACCAGATGAGGACATTGGCGGGCGGCAACGCGACGCCGTTGATCAGCGACCAGCGCCAGAGATCGTCCCAGGCGCTGGGGACGGAGACGTCGACGAGGGCGCTGGTTGCGATGGCGAAGGGGACGAAATCGATCAGGCCGTCGATGAGGCGGGTCGGCAAGCCGCCGAGGGTCTGATCCTGCGGAAGCTCGAGCGGCAGCGTCCGTCGCAGAAGCAACGCCGCGGCCCCGAGGCTGAAGATGGTGAACAGACGCAGGGCCTGAATGAACTGGTCGATTTGCTGCGGCAGGGTTGCCGCTACCAGTTCATCGCTGAGCGCGATGGGCGGAAGCGGCTCGAGATCGTCGAGACGTTCATATGCGAGCCAACGTCGATCATCGGCGGCGTTGACCAGGATGGCCAACTGCTGGTTGAAGGCGGCGACGTCGTCGATCGTGCTGACCCCGTCGAGATCGTCAAGCGATGGCAGCGACTGCTTGACGCGTGTCGGTGCGGGGGCGTCGGCCCCGAGCCTCACCGCCCAGACCTCCGGGCGAATGGGGCGCTGCTGCGGATCGGCGATCGTCACGACGACGAGCGCGCCATTGACGACCGCGGGCCAATAGCCGCCCGCGAGGGGAAGGTTGGCGCTGACGGGCGGGCGTTCGCCAGCGATGTCCGTCTGCCAATGGAGCGTCATGCGGTCGGCCCAGAGCACGATGATCTGTTCGTTGGCGGTGACAATGCGCGGTCTGAGATTGGGCGGCGTGGCGGCTTCGGGTTTGGGGGCGGACGGACCGCGTACGCGCCATGCGCGACCATTGTATTCGGCGAGCCAAAGGCGGTCGGTGCGGGCGAGATCGGTGCTCGTCCAGCGTTCGCTGGCGTTTGGGTCGTCGAGCAAAGCCGTCGCGACTTGATTCTCAATGAGCGCCCAGAGTCGTCCGTTGGCGGCGGTCATCGCGAGCGGCAAGCCAGATCGCGGCAGCAACACTTCATTTGCAAGGCGTGGGGTCGCGATGCGCAGGCTGTAAAGCGTGCGATCGTCGAAGAGTAGGAAGAGTCGATCGCCGGTGGCGGCGGCCGCCGCCACGCGTCCGCTCAGTCCCTGTCGCACGAGTTCGAGCGAGCCGTGCACGTCGCGGGCAAAGACACGGCTCGAGGAAGCGCTTGAACGGATCACCCAGAGGCGTTCGCCGGTTTCGCCGCTCGTGAGGTAGTAGGGTCGGGCGTCGAACAACGCCGGCTGAGCGGCCGTGCATGGGACGATGACCGCCGACAGCAACGCGGCAACGACGATCGGATTTCGGCGCATCCGCCGAGGCTTCGTCTCAGAACGCATGGGGCTCCAAAGTCTGCGGGGTCTGTCGCGACCAGCCGGGGAGGCGGTCGAGGTTTTCCTGGGCCCCGCGCCAGCGCGACGGGAATTCGAAAGGCGGCGGCTCGGCTCGCAGCCGGATGCGACCGACGTCGAGTCGCAGCTCGGCGTCGCGCTGCGGCCACTCGGCGACATAGCTCGCGGGGGTGAGCGGCTGACCCGGGAGGCTCGTCGCGCGGCGATAGCGCGAGTAGCGCGTATGCATGATGACGCGTCCTGCGGGGTCGTAGTCGATGATCTCACGCGGGAGCGGCGGCCCGCTCTTTGACAACACGATCTCGCGTACGACGCGCGACCACCCGCCCTCCGCATCAGCGCTCACGAAGGTGAGCACGCGACGATCCTGCGTTTCGTAGAGCAGCGGCGGCAGCGAACCGGACTCGCTGACGGGCAGCGGTTGCAAGAGCAGGAGACGCATCACGTGGTTTGGGGGGACGATGGTTGCGGCGGAAGCGACCGCGTCCCATGAGCCCCACCACAGCTTTGTTTGCTCGGGCACATCGACCCACAGCCAATAGCGCTCGTCGTTTGAGCCGATGCGGGCAACCGTGCCGCCGAGCGTTTGGCGAACGTCGAAGATGAGGTTGCGAGGGGGCTGGAAGATGATGCCGGCGGTGTATCCGACGAAGGCGCGCGTTACGCCGTCATCATCGCGGAACTTAAACGAGACGAGGCTCTCGCTGAAATCGATGGACTGATCGATCGCGGCGAAGTTGTCGTTGAGCTGCTGATAGGTCTGACGTGCAACCGAGGCCGAGAGGAACGTAACCCGCGGCGCGCAGCCAACAAACAGCGCGGTGAGCGAAATCATGAGCAGCGCGGCGCGGCGGGCGTCAGTCAGCACGTGACGGCTCCGCTTCAGGGGGGTCGGCGACATCAAGATCGGTCTCGTCGGCTTCGGCAAACTCGGCGGCGAGCGATTCGAGCTGATGGCTGAGTTCTTCGGCCTGTTCGGCCTCGAGCGGCGGTTGACGGACGTCGTACACCTGGGCGTCGCGCGACGCCTTGAAGCGCCAGAGCGGGACCTGATTGGCGTCGTCGACCTCGACAGTCTCCGTCAGCGTGAGCACCTTCTTCCGCATCAGCCAGAGCGCGAGGACGAACTCCAGTCGCCGTCGGTTCAGCGGCGTGTCAGCGCGATTGGGTGTGGCGTACATCCGTTGGAACAATCGGTAGCACGCGTCCGTATCGAGACGCGTCGGCCGGGTGGCAGAGGCGTCGGGGCGCTGGGCGCGCCAGCGGGCGAGCAGTTCGGCGTTGTCGGGGTCGGCGGCGGACGCGGCGCAGTCTGGACAGAGGTCGCGGCGCATGGGGCCGGCCGTGGTGTCGTAGAGGCTCGTTTGCACGACGGCGCCGTCTTCAAATCGCTGTTGGCACGCCTCACACGTCGTTCGACGGCGCGGCATGCTCCACTGGCGGCTCGCCATAACGTCTCCCAGATTCCGCGAAAGGCGGATGCGGACCGCGATGTTAGACGCAGCGGCGGCGATGCGCAAGCGGCCGATCAGTCCGAATGAGTCGCGGTGGGCGGCTCGTTGGCGCGTGCGTCGAGGAAGCTCTGCAAGATGACGGCGGCAGCAATCGCGTCGCGGGCGCGTTTCTGACGGTGGCGGGTCAGGCCGACCTGGGCCATGAGGGCGTCGGCTTGAAAGCTGGTGAGCCGCTCGTCGAACAATTCGACCGGAGCGTTCGGAAGGTGTCGCTGGAGTGCGACGGCGAAGTTGCGGGCGATGGTGGTTTGGGCGGAATCGGATCCATCCATGTTCACGGGCAGCCCGACGACGAAGCCACGGACTTCCTGAGTTTCAGCCCATTTGCGGACGGCGATGGCGTCGGCGTCAAGGTTGCCGGCCCCGGGCAGGACCGTGGCGGGGCTCGCGATGCTTCCGAGGTAGTCGGAGAGTGCGACGCCGATGCGTTTTGCGCCGTAGTCGACGCCGGCCCAGCGGATGTTGGCGGGGCCGCCGCTAGGCAAGATTGCTGCCAACCGCGTTTGATTTGGCAGAAAATTTATGTGAAAGGGTTGCCATCGGGAAATGATCGGATATTCTTCGAAGGTTGCGGACAACTTCAGCGAGAGACACGAGCAACCTACGCGCAAGACGTGCAAAAACGCTGCTCACAACGCCAACTGCAGATCGGCGGCGCCCATGGAAGGGGGCTGTCCGACTTGTGTGCTGCGCGGTCTCGCCGCTGGTTCCCAAACCCATAACGTCCCTGCTTTTGCCGTCCCGCGGAGAGCCTTATGCCTGTCAGCAAGGTGCGCGATTTTAGTCGCTACGGCGATGCAATCGAAGTTCCTGACCTTATTCGCATTCAGACCGAGTCCTACGCGCGACTGCTGCAGGAGGATAAGGCGCCGGGGGCCCGTGATCCGTATGGGCTCGAAGCACTGCTGCGTGAAGTCTTCCCGATTGAGAGCTACGACGAGAACATGCGGCTGGAGTACGTCGAGTATCAGCTCGACCCGGCCCGTTATACGCCGGACGAGTGCCGCGAACTGGGCCTGACGTACGGCATGCCCTTCCGCGTGACGGTGCGTCTGCATCGCAAAGACCGCGAGGAGGTGCAACAGGAAGCGATCTATCTCGGCGACATTCCGATCATGATCGGCGGCGGCGAGTTCATCGTGAACGGCGCGGAACGCGTAATCGTGTCGCAGTTGCACCGCAGTCCGGGCGTCGACTTCGTCAAGGAAAACACCGAAGGCGACCGAGCGCTGCACGCGTGCCGCATTATTCCGGAGCGGGGTTCGTGGATTGAGATCAACGTGACTCGCAAAGATGTGCTGGCGGTGCGCATCGATCAGAGCAGTAAGATCCCGGCGACGACGTTTCTGCGGGCGATGGACGAGAAGTATGGCACGGATGAGTCGATCATCCGCTCGTTCCACGACGTGAAGAGCACCCGCGTGGGGAGCCTGAAGCCGGAGATGTACGTCGCGTCGCCGGTCATCGACCCCGACACGGGCGAAGAGTTGGTGGGCGCGGGTCGGCAGATCGGCGAGGCGTTGAACAAGATTCGCGAGTCGTCGCTGAAGCAGGTCGACGTGATCACGAAGGTGAGCGACGCGATCATCCTGAATACGCTCGCGGAAGACAGCGCTCACTCGCACGATGAAGCACTGCTACGCATCTACGCCCGCCTGCGGCCGGGCAACCCGGTGCAGTTGGATCGGGCGCGGAAGCTGTTTCAAGAGAAGTTTTACGACGAGAACCGCTATCGGCTCGGCAAGGTGGGTCGCTTCCGGCTCAACCGGAAGTTTGAGAAGGGCATTCCGGAAACGGAGATGACCCTGAAGGCCGAAGACGTGATCGAGTCGCTGCGTTATCTGCTGGCGCTGCGCGCCGGCGAAGGCAGCGTTGACGACATCGACCATCTGGGCAACCGCCGGCTGCGCACGATCGACGAGCTCGCTGCTGAGGAGCTGCGCAAGGGCTTCTTGAAGCTCCGTCGCACCGTGCAGGAGCGCATGAGCCTGAAAGAGCCGGACTCGATCGGGAAGATTTCGGAGTTGGTGAACACGAAGAGCATCTCGAGCGCGATCGACTTTTTCTTCGGCCGCAGCGAACTGTCGCAGGTGGTCGACCAGACCAACCCGCTCAGCCAGCTCACGCACGAGCGGCGGCTGTCGGCGCTGGGTCCGGGCGGGCTGAACCGCAAGCGGGCCGGCTTCGAAGTGCGCGACGTACATCCGACCCATTACGGACGGATCTGTCCCATCGAAACACCGGAGGGGCCGAATATCGGTCTGATCAATTCCCTGGCGACCCACGCGCGGGTCAACAAATACGGCTTCATCGAAAGCCCTTACCGCCGCGTCGTCGACGCCAAAGTGACCGACGAGGTGGTTTATCTCTCCGCCATGGAGGAACAACGGTTCGCCATCGCCCAGGCCAACGCCGAAGTCGACGAGGCCGGCGTGCTCGCCAATGAATTCGTCAACTGCCGGGTCGGCGGCGACGCCACCCTCGTGCCGCGCGAAGACGTCGCC
>CAZLYU010000005.1:0-91198 GCA_964563855.1 uncultured Planctomycetales bacterium
TCTTCGACAACGACCTCTATTCCCCCGCCAGCGTCATCGACCCCGCCGTTCCCGACGTCACCAAGCGCACCGTCTATCATCGCGGGCGACTGTTTCGCGTCTACGATGCCGCCGGTGAGCTGACCTACGAGCGCTACGACTTTCGCGGCAACCCCACCAAAGTCACCCGACGATTCACCCCCCAGTGCGAACGCATGGACTGGTCGGCACTCGTGCAGTTCCCCGTCCGGGATGTCACCGCCCAAGCCCAAGCCGCCGACCCCGGAACCCGCGAAACGCCCATCGCCCGTGCCCAGCACCGCCACGCAGCCCACCAGGAAGCCGAAGCCGCCAACCCAACCCCCCCGCTCGGTGCACCCTTCCCTCAGCGACGCCGAGCTCGCGGCGCTGCGGCCCGGCGACGCGGTCTACGCAAAGCGCTTCCACCGCCAGGGCGCCGTGGTCCGCGTCAACCCGCTCAAGAAAATCGCCATCATCAATCTTGGCCTGTTCGAGGTCGAAGCCCCGTTTGATGGACTCGCCAAACCCGAAGCTGTCGTGGTGAAACCCGGACGCCAGCGACAGCGACGCCGATCCACCCGCGGCGGCGGCGGCAACGACGCCTCGTCCACGCCACACCGCGGCGAAACGACCGATTCATAGCATCCGCCGAGCGGACCACCCTCGGCTAGTTCGCCTTCACCTGCTCCAGCACGTCCGCGAGCACGTCGTCGGTATTCATGCCTTCCGCCTCCCCCTCGAAGTTCAGCAGCAGGCGGTGACGCAAGGCCGGGGTCAGCGACTTCCTCACGTCGTCAAAGCTCACGTTGTACCGCCCGTCAAGCATCGCGTAGAGCTTGCTCGCCAGCACGATCGACTGCGCCCCGCGCGGGCTCGAGCCCCAACGGACGTACTTGTTGACCATGTCGGTCGCAAACTCACCGCCCGCGTGCGTCGCCAGCACGCAGCGGATCGCAAAGTCCTGCACATGCGGCGCGATCGCCACCCGCCGCGCGAGCTCCTGCCCGGCGACGATCTCTTCGCCGGTCAGCACAGGGCTGATCACCGGGCGCTCGCCGCTGGTCGTGCGCTCGAGAATCAGGTTTAGCTCTTCGCGCGATGAGTAACCCACCACCAGCTTGAAGAAGAAGCGGTCGAGCTGCGCTTCCGGCAGCGGATAGGTGCCTTCCTGCTCAATCGGATTTTGCGTGGCCATGACGAAGAACGGTCGCTTCAGCTCATAGCGCACGCCGCCCGACGTCACCGATTTCTCCTGCATCGCCTCGAGCAGCGCCGACTGCGTCTTGGGCGTGGCGCGGTTGATCTCGTCCGCCAGGCACATCTGCGTAAACAGCGGCCCACGCTGAAACTCGAACGAGCGGCGGCCAGTCTGCGGGTCTTCCGTGATGATGCTCGTGCCGATGATGTCGGCGGGCATGAGATCGGGCGTGAACTGAATGCGGTTGAAATCGAGGCTGAGCGCTTCCGACAGCGTACGAATCAGCAGCGTCTTGCCCAACCCGGGCACACCTTCGAGCAACGCGTGCCCGCCGGCAAACAAACAGATGAGCACGCCTTCGACAATGTCGCCGTGGCCGACGATCATCTTCGCGACCTCGTCGCGCAGCCGGTTAAACCGCTCGCCGAACTCGGCCACCGCCTGCTCGACCTGCATCTCGCTCGTCGCCATGCGCGCCTCCCGCGGGCGAAAAACCTCGGCTCCCTCGCGGCGCATACCAACCGCGACGCGTTGGCGGCAGTGTAGCGGGAGCCGGCATTTCAGGTCGCTCGCTCATCTTCACCAACACCGCTGTGAGCCACGGCTATGGCAGCGTCGGTTCCGCCGTGCGTCTTGCTCGTACACGCTACGAAGCCAGACGCGAGCGGCCACGGAAGCGCCGCCCGGCGACCTAGGGCCGCAGCAGCAACACGTTGCCCAGCGTCTGCGGCGTGTAGCAGTGCCCGGTCGCACCCGACCACGACGAATACTCGCCGCGTCGGGCGTCGAGCCGGGTGACGTTCACTCCCCACAAGTTCAGCCCCCGCGCGTCCAAGTCGAGCGCCTCCAGCGGCAGCGCCACTTCGGTCATCCACACACCGTCACGCACGTCAACACTCGTGCGAATCGCCGCGGGCCACGGCTCGACCCGCGCCATCGGCGGATCAGTCGGACAACCATGCGACGCCCGCACCAACCCCGTCGGCTTGATTCGCACCAGATAGGGCGTCGACATGTCGCCGCGCGTCGCGCGCGATGGGCTGAGCACCAACTCGACGAGATCTTCACCCCACGGCCAGGCGCCCTCGACCGCGATGCTGTTGTTGGTCTGCGCAAGCGGCATCTCGCCGGGCGCCAGCGCGCAACGCACCGCGACGTACAGATGCTCGTCGTCGAGGCAGAAGTACACGCGCGTGTTCAGCACCGGGCGCCTGCCGAACTCGCCCACGCTGCGGCGAACCAGCCGAAAGTCCCCCGCCGCATTGCTCACGTCGATCGGCCAATCGGAGATATCGCCGTCAATCCGCGGCGGAACCGCAACGAACGGCGCCGCCGCCACCGCGAGGCGCGCTGGCGCCGCCGAGATCACCGCGCCGTCGTCCGTCACCAGCTCGATCGCAACCGGCAGCACACCATCCGGGTTGTAGGCCAGCGCCGTCCGCGTCGCGGCGAGTTCAAACTCGCGGCGGGCGCCCGGCGGTGCGGTCACGTTCGAGGCCGCGAGCGACCATTCAGCCGAGGCGCCCGCCACGCGCCAGCGTCCGCGAATCTCGCGTGGCGTCGCGTTGTCGACCGCGACGATGATCCGCGCGTGCAGCTCACCGCCTTCGTCGACCAGACGCACACCAACCACTTCCACCGACGCCCCGCGCCGCTCGCTAACCAACAGTCGCCACGCGCGCTGCATGTCGTCTTGCGTCGCCACACCGGTGGCCGTGGGCGCAAAGCTGTTGACCAATTCCTGCACCACCAGTCGCCGCGCAAGCCGCAGCGCCGCCCCACTCCGCGGCCAACTGGCCGGAAGCGTGCTCAGCAGATTGCCGCGACAGGCGTCAGTAAACGCGTACGGCGCCGTCTCGCGCGCAATGCGGTTGGCCAGCGCTGGTCGCCCATTCCGCGCGAGCAGTCGCAAGAGCTCATAGTCACTCGCCGCACGGCGCAGACGCTTGAGCCGCAACGTCGGGACCGGCTGGTCGTAGAGCCCAAACGTGCGACCCGCGCGCAAGACGCCGCGCCCCCCAGCCTGCGCAGCAGCGTCCTCAATCCAGATCGCCTGGCATCCGTATGCGAACGCGATCCATCCCAGCGCTACGACGTCGGTGGCCCCCGCCACGACATCGAGACTGCCGCTATATGGCGGATGGTGGGGCGCGAGCCAGGTCTGCGCGCCGCGTCGCCTTTGCTGCGCCATCACCGCCGGCTCGTAATGCATCGCCGGCGGGGCCCAGATACCGACGCCGGTGAGTTCGACGCTGGGGGCGGTCACCCAGCCGAACCCGCGCAGCGACGCGGCCGGAAGATGACTGACGAGCGGAATCGTGGGCGCCGCGCGCTGACTGAGACTCACCAGACGCGCTTCCACCGACGCGTCGATGTTCCCCGGCGGCTGCCAGCGAATGAACGGCTGCGTCGCCCACTGCTGTTCGTCAAAGTGCGCCCGAGCAACCGCCAGGTAGCTGCTGGCGGCAGCCGTATACACCAACGCGTCCACCCCGCCAAACTCGTCCGCGTCCGGATAGTCGATGCTGATCGGCAACGGCCAGTAGCGCGCTCCGAACTCCCCCGGCGATCCCCGACGCAACCACTGATCGACCAATTCGTCATACGGCGGCCACTCCACCGTCACCTCGCGCGGCGACAACATGCGCAGCGCCGGCAAGCCGGCCCACACAAACGGGTCACCCCGATGCGCCGCCAACTCGCGAACCGCAGCATTCACCAGACTCAGCGATGCCCCGCTGCCGGGATCACTCGGCGTCAGCCGAATGTCCTCGGCGGGCTGCACCGCCCCACCGAAGTGCGTTTGCAACAGTTCGCCCGGATCCACGCGCATGACCAGCGGCAACTGATGCGCCGTCGGCAGTGCAATTGGGGCGACGTCGACCACCAGGTTGAGCGTCGTCGCGTCTCGGTCGCCCGCCCGGATGCTCACCGCGCCGCGATACTCTCCCGGCTCCATCGTCAGCGGCGTGTGCACCTCGATCCACACCAGCGTGTTCTGCGTATCTGAGAGTGCCGCGGCCGCCGACCCCTGCGGCGCCTCCCACGGAACCAGCGCATCAAAAAACGGGGTAGCGGTCGTCTGACGTCCCGTATGCTGCGGATACCAAGCGGGAAACGAGCGCACCAATGTCGCGGCGCCGCGATACAGGTGAATGGATTCCGATGACAATCGGGCCCCGTTCGGACCGCGCAGATCGCTGACCGTCACGCTCAGTGCTTGCGGCCCAGACTGCACCCCGCGCAAAACCAGTTGCGCCGCGGCCACATCATTCAACACCGCCGGCACGCGAATCTCGCGACGCTCAGCGGAGAAGACGTCGGAGTCGAAGTTGGCGGGTGTGCCGGGCAGTACTTCGTCGTCGATCCCTGCCGCCCAAACGAACAGCTCGGCCGGCCGTCCCGTCCGGCAGCCACTCACCGCGAGCACGATCAGCGCGAGCGCTAGCCCCGTACGCCACGCCATCCTTGAACCTCGTAGAACTTCCTCGGCGACTCCGGAGCCCACGTTCGCGCGGCAAGATAGACCGCTTCGAGCAGCGCCGTCACGGCCAGATGTCGCTCGCGCGTCTTCGCCTCCTGCTCGGCTCGCGCGCCCTGTCGTACGTCCATCGCGAAACGGCGCAGCTCCGTGGTCAAAACGTCATGAGGCAACGCCGCGCTGCGCAGCACACGCCCATCAAAATCGACAGTGCTCACGTCCTGGGCCGTGATGTCGAGCGATCCCTCCGCGCCATGATGCCTCAGCGCCGCCGATTCGTTCGGCAGATCCCACGAAGCGCGCAGCAGCGCGATGGCGCCATCGACAAATCGCAGAATCGCAACGGCGACATCCTCGGTCTCGCGCGGCGCCTCTCCAGGTCGTTTGCGATGTTTACCCGCCGCCGATGAAACGTTGTCGGGCAAGCCCCTCTGCGCTACGAACGCTTCGAGCAGGTCGTACGCGTCGAGCGTCAGCACCCCGCCGCCGGCTTCAATCAGCCCGGCGCGCCATGACTGCACCGACGGCCCCTGCCGCGCAACACTCAGCTCGCTAAAGCGCGGCTGAAAGTCTTCAATCGCCTGCATCGTGTCGCGCACCGGCTCGCGCACATGCTCCCACCACGAAGCCACGCGATAGTGCGGCCGCGGTTGATTCAGCCGCTGCATGAGCTGCACGGCTTCCGCAAAGTTGCGCGCGATCGGCGGCTTTCGCCACACCGCCAGATCATGCAGCAGGAACATCTCATCCAGGTCGATCGCGGCCCGCGGCGCCGTTGCCAGCACAACGGCCTGTGGCTTGGTCGTCGTAATCATGACCCGCCGGTCGTCGAACCACGGCGCGTCCGATTCACTCTCGAACTGCGCTCCGGCCAAACCGACCAGCTCCAGCTCGGGCGCCCCCCGCAGGGCAGCCGCCACCGTCGGACCGTCTTCATCGTCGGCGATCAGCCCGACGCGCAGCGGCTCGTGCGGACTGGATGCGTTGGCGGGCGCGGTCATCGCTTCCTATCATGCGGGTGCGCCCATCAGGCGACAACTCTCCCACCGTCGCCGGGCGCAGCGAGGAGCCGCCCATGCCGACGCCCACCGTGATCGAGACCAATCTCCCCGGACTCACCCGCCGCGGAAAAGTGCGCGACATCTACACGCTGCCCGACGCGATCATGCTCGTCGCGACCGACCGGATCTCTGCGTTCGACGTCGTCTTCGACGAACCGATTCCCGGCAAAGGCGTGGTGCTCACCCAGACGTCGCGCTTCTGGATGGAGACGCTCAGCGCGTGCCAGCCGCATCACTTGCGGTACGTCGTTTCACGAGCGAAAACCCCCGACGGCTATGAAGCCGGTTCCGAGCAATTGGTCGAACGCGCGATGGTCTGCGAGCCCACCACGCCGCTGCCCGTCGAATGCGTCGTGCGCGGCTATCTCGTCGGCGGCGGCTGGCGCGAGTATCAGCAGACCGGAGCGGTCAGCGGCATCGAACTCGACCCCGGCCTGCGCCTCGCCGAACAGCTCGATGAGCCGCTGTTCACACCCAGCACCAAGGCCGACGCGGGGCACGACGAACCGATCACCTTCGCGCAGACCTGTTCGCTCGTCGGCCAGGAGCTCATGTTCGCCGCGCGAGCGCGATCCCTCGCGATCTACCGCGAGGCCGCCGCTCATGCCCGCGAGCGCGGCGTGATCATCGCCGACACTAAGTTTGAATTCGGCCTGCGCGACGGCGAACTGCTGCTCATCGACGAAGTGCTCACGCCCGACAGCTCGCGCTTCTGGCCGGCGGACGCGTGGCGCGCGGGTGAAAATCCGCCCAGCTACGACAAGCAGCTCGTGCGCGACTATCTCGAAACCCTCGACTGGAACAAGCAACCCCCCGCCCCGACGCTGCCCGCCGACATCATCGAGAACACCCGGCGGCGCTACCTCGAGATCTACGAGCGATTGACGGGCGCCGCGCTAACCAAACCATGATCACAGCCGCGCGCGAATCATCGCGTACAGCGCCAACAGCTCACGACCCTGCGCAATCACCGTTTGCTCGAGCCCGGCCGCGACCTCGGCGTCGGCTACGCCCATCTCGCGCAGCAGCCCGCGGCACTGGTGATAATGAGGCAGCCAGAACATCGCCTGCGCCAACCGCTCGATCGTCTCGCTGCGCCGCAGGAAGTGCTTCAGATCGAGAATGAAATACACGCGGTCGTGAAACGGCGACGGCGCCTCGATCAGGCCGGACTCGTCATACACGAAGTGACCGACCTGCGGCGTCCATGACAAGCCCGCATCACGCAGATCACGAGCCGCGCTGATTTCTTCGGCGGAGAATTGCATGCCAACAGTTTAAGCGGTCTCGATGCGTCGCATCACACCACCCCCAGTTACACTCGCAGCTTGCCTGCGACGCCGTCGCGTGTAGCCCTTGGAGAATCACCCCATGCGGGTGCACATCGCCGAACAACTCGACGCGAACGCCGAGCGCCATTTGCGGTCGTTGGTCGACGATCGCGTGACGCTCAGTGTCGCCGAGTCGGGGCCGAGCGGTCCTTGCGAGACGCTCGTCAGCGGCCGACCCGCAGCGGCCTGGCTCGATGAGCCGGCGCTGCAGCAGCTGATCATTCCCTGGGCCGGCCTGCCACACAACACGCGCCCTTTGCTGCAAGCCCGCCCTCACATCAACGTGCACAACCTGCATCACAACGCCGCGGCGACCGCTGAAATCGCCCTCGCGTTGCTGCTCGCTGCCGTGAAGTCGCTCGTGCCGCTCGATGTTCAGTTCCGCCGGCACGATTGGCGCGGCCGGTTTCTCACCGACACCACCATGTTGCTCGACGGCAAGACCGCAGTCGTGCTGGGGCTCGGCGCCATCGGAACACGGGTCGCCGCGGGCTGCGCCGGACTGGGCATGCGCGTCATCGCGGTCCGCCGCAATCCTGAGCGCGGCGCCGCGGCCCCTGTCGTGCGCGTGGTCGGAATCGACGCGCTGGCCGACGTGCTGCCCCAAGCCGACGCGTTGCTCATTTGCGCTCCGCTGACCGACGAGACGCGCGGCCTCATCGACGCGTCGATGCTGAAGCGCATGCCGACCGGCGCCGTGCTGGTGAATGTGGCCCGCGGCGCGATTGTCGACGAGGCCGCGCTGTTCGCAGCACTCCAGACGCGACGTCTGCACGCCGCGGGGCTCGACGTGTGGTGGAGCTACCCCAAAGAGGCCAATCGCGCCCACTGGCCCCCCGCCGCCCAACCCTTTCACGAACTCGACAACGTGGTCATGAGCCCCCACCGCGGCGGCGCCCTGGGCTCAGAAGAGGGCGAGCGTCGCCGAATGGAGGCGCTCGCGGAGCTGCTCAACGCAGCAGTGCGCGGCGAGACGATTCCCAATCGGGTCGACGTGTCACTCGGTTACTAGACCGCCAATGTCACAATCTTCAAGACCCCGGCGGCGACTCGCTTTCAGGACGGGCGTCCGCGCGCCGGACATCATCCGTCGTCACGCCCCAACGCGCTGCCCGCTCGGCGGCGACTCAGCCCCGCGCAACTTCTCGATCTCCAGCCGCGCGTCGCCGGTAATCAGCCGCGCATCGCGCGCCGACACCACCCAGTTCCACAACCAACTCAGCAGCACGACCGCGCGGTTGCGGAATCCCACCAGAAACGCAATATGCACCACCGCCCACAGCACCCACGCCGTCAGCCCGGCGAACCGCAGCCGGCCGATCGCCGCCACCGCCCGCGCCTTGCCAATCGTCGCCAGCGTGCCCTTGTCGCGATACTCAAAGGCCCGGCGTTCCTCCGCTGATCGCACGGTCGTGGGATCCTCCGCGATCAGCCGACCGACAAACTTGCCCATCTGCATCGCCGCCGGCGCGACTCCGGGGACCGGCTCCCCGGAATCCGCCGACAGCGCGTGGGCGAGATCACCAACCACGAATACCTCGGGATGTCCTGGAATGCTCAAATCAGATGCAACAACGATGCGCCCCGCTTTGTCCGTCTCTACCGCGCACGTCTCAGCGATCGCGGCCGCTTTCACGCCAGCGGCCCAGAACGTATTGCGGACGGCGATTTCCTCTTCATCGTTGATGACCAGCCGCCCGGGGCCGACGTCCGTAACCATCGCGTTCAGCCGCACCTCGACGCCCATCGCTTCGAGATCGCGCTTCGCCCGCGTACACAGCGGCTCGGGCATGGCGGGCAGCAGCGCGCCGCCGGCCTCGAACAGGATCACGCGCGTCGTCCGGGTGTCGATGTTGCGAAAGTCTCGTGGAATGGAACGGGCCGCAATCTCCTTGATCGCTCCCGCGAGCTCGACCCCCGTTGGCCCTCCGCCGACGACCGCAAACGTCAATGCCGCCCGCCGACGAGCCTCCGCCGCTTCGTACTCGGCGTTCTCGAATGCAAGCAGAATGCGCCGTCGAATCTCCACCGCATCTTCGACCGACTTCAGCCCCGGCGCGTACTCGTACCATTCGTCATTGCCAAAGTATGAATGGGCCGCACCAGCCGCCAGAACCAGCCAGTCGTATGTCAACGCGCGACCGTCGATCGTGACGGTGCGCGTCTCAAGCTCGACCGCCGTGGCTTCGCCGAGCACCACGCGGCAGTTCTTCTGCTGCTTCAGAATCGCCCGGATCGAACGGGCGATATCCGCCGGCGACAAGGCGGCGGTCGCAACCTGATAGAGCAACGGCTGAAACAGGTGGTGATTGCGTCGATCCACGAGCACCACTTCGACCGGCGCACGTCGCAGCGCCCGGGCCGCGGCCAGCCCGGCGAACCCGCCGCCGATGATGATGACTCGCGGCTGACGCGTGTCATCGTTCGGTATGGATTCAGATCGCGACATCAGCGCGCTCCTGCAACGTCATCACCGACAAACTTCAGTCACAACCGCATCGATCACACGCATCATCGAACGCAAAGCCCGTGTAGCGTGCGATCGAGCAGCGCCGTCGTCGGAGATGGTAGTCGCGGCCTGACAGGCATCGACGCCGCCGCGTCGAAACGCGTATGTCAGCGTGGCAGCAACATCGGGACGACGTCGTCTGAGGCCCCGCGCTGTTGCTCGATCTGCAACTCGCTCAGATCTCGCGGCCCCCGTCCGGCGCCATCGACCAGCAACTGGGTGAGCTGCAGAAACCGCGTGCGCACCAAACCCAAATCAGAAGACCGCAACGAGCGGCCGAGTTCCAGAGCCGGGCCGCGACGGGCCCACATCGTGGTGATCGTCTCGAGCCTCCACGCGCTCGCCGACGCTTCTCTGAAGACCGCTGCTGAAGGAACATAGAGCAGCCACCCGCCACTTTCGGGGCTGACGAAGCGCCAAATACTGGCTCGCGTCGCTTGCCACCAACTCTCGTCGGGAACGCCATCGAGCGCGATCAAAATCCGCGATTCCGCGATCAGATCACGGGGCAGCATGCCTGCGAAGACGTTGTAAAGCTCCGCCAGACTCGCCCCACGCGCAAAGCGTAAACGCCACTGCAATCCATCCGTATCGCGCGTCAAGCGGGTCGGAATCATCGCGACGGAGATGTACGCTTCCCGATTCGAATCCGGCCCGTGCAGCGCCAACACCTCGAAGAACAGATGCACATCCGGCGTTCCGCCGAACAAACCTTCCAAGTCGCTTGCTGTCGCGGGCTGCGCGCCAGAGGCGCCCATCTCCGCCGCCTTCGCCACTTGCATCAGCCGGAGAAGCTCCGGAAGCTGAGCCGGCGTCGGCGATCCGCCCGCCAGCAGCCCCCGAATGTCAGCCTCAACACTCAAACGCGCTTGCCAACGGGAGTCCGCTTCGGGGTCTTGCGCAATCGGCGGTTCCGCGGGCGCGACCTCAACCGTGTACGCGACCACCGCCTCGCGCAGCAGCTCCTGATACTCGGGGCAGAGGTCGCTATCGATCGCGTTCACCAGGTCCGACGCCGCTTGCTCGTCGCGGTTCTGAAGGTTGGTGACTTGCACGATCAGCCAGTCAACGCGCTCACACGCTGTCGGCAGCAGCCGGCTGAGCGCGAGATAGTCGTTGACGGTGAGCGCGGCGCGATCACTTTCGTTGAGGCCGGCGACGATCGAGCTGAGCTGCTCACGCGCCTCCACTCCCACTGGCTGCGCCGCCGCAATCGACGCACATAGCATGCCCGCCGCAGCCAACCACGGCCCACGCCTGCGAAACGAGATCAGCCCCCGGCATCGGGTCATTGTCGATAAATGGCGACCGGCTGCCGCAACACACGCTCACGCTCACGGTGCATCGGCCGACGCTGCTCATCCTGCCGACGACGCTCCTCTTCATCCAGCAACGCGTGCGCCCGGGCCGTATCCGTCGCGACCATGCGGTCCATCGCCGCGTCGGTCTCACCCGTCCCGCGGGTCGCCACAGCCGACCGCTCTTCCGATGGCGCGGCGGCACAGCCCAATAGGCCAACTGTCGGACCAGCCGCCAACAACATGATGATTGCGTGTTTTGCAAAGCCGTTCATACTCCCATCATACCGCACGCCGCCGCCGAAACCAGATGTCTGGACGGGTCGTCCCGACGGGCAAACCCCCGTGTCGCGGCGGATGCCAATCATTCTTCACCCGCGCTTGGAGACGCGATGAATGAGACGATTCCCCTCACCGTGCTCGCCGTACTGGCCGCGACGACCCTCCATGCCGCCCCCCAACCCGGCGCCAATTCACGTGCAACCACCGAGCGAGCGCAATCGGCGCTCCCCGAACATCCCTCGGGATTCCTGCTCAAAACGCTAACCCAACCCGGCGGCGAGCAGATGCGCTACAGCGTTTTCGTCCCGCCGGATTACACGCCTCGGCAGTCGTGGCCGCTCATCCTGTTTATGCACGGCTCCGGCGAGCGCGGCGACGACGGCCTCCTGCCGCTAACCGTCGGCCTCCCGCGGGCCGTGATGCGCAGCGTCGAGCGCGCCCCCGCAGTCATCCTCATCCCGCAGTGCGCTTCCGGCGATGTCTGGTGGTCGCCGCGCATGACCCGCGCCGTCCTCACGATGCTCGACACGACGATGCGCGACTTCAACATCGACGCCGACCGACTCTACGTCACCGGCCTTTCGCTCGGCGGCGGCGGGACCTGGCACATGGGCGCCGTGCTGCGCGACCGGGTCGCCGCCCTCGCCCCTGTCTGCGGTCTCTCCGAAGACCGCATGCAGTCGCAGCAGTCGCTTTCGAAAGCCGTCGCGAACATCCCCGTTTGGGCGTTTCACGGCGATCAGGATCGCGCCGTGCCCGTTGAAGAAACCCGCACCATGGTCGCCCGCGTCCGCGACGCCGGCGGGGCCGTTCGCTACACCGAATATCCCGGCGGTCAGCACAACGTCTGGGATCAAGCCTACGCCAACCCCGAATTCTGGGAGTGGCTCCTGGCCCGCCGCCGCGGCGAGCCACTGGAGCAAGCGGTCCCCCCGGCGCTCAATCAACCACCAGCCGACTCCGATGCAGCGAGCGAAACGGGGTCGAAAGAATAGACACCGGTCGCCGAACAGTAGACCCGCGCCGAGTGCATCTTCCGTCGAGCAGCGGCTGGATCAGCCGCATGCACGACGGCTCACCGCAGTGACGCCTTTAGCGTGCCGCGCACCTTGTCGCTGCTCAGTTCGACCGCGTCGAGCACCTCGACGCGCGTGTCGCTCTCGGGCACAAACGCCGACGGGCGTAGCCGCACGCCGCCGGGCGGAACCGTCGCCTCAATCTCCGCGTACGGCGCCAATGCATACTCCAGCCGCAACACGCCATCCACGCGCCGCAACGTGTAACTCAGCGATCCGTACGGCGTCGGCCAATCGCTGATGCCGACGGTTCGGTCGTCACTGAGCCACTCAGGCAGCACGCCCGAGGCCAGCACCAACGCGTCATCCCGATCGCGCTCGTACACGAAGATGGTGCGGAATGTCTTCAGGTAGTCGGAGCCGACCCATGTATGCGGATAGTCGCCGATGAATGCCGGCCGCTGCGGGTCTTTGTGCACCACCTCCCCCCACTGCCGCCAGCCGACGGGCGCCTGATCGGCGATGAAGAAATTGAGCAGCGCGTGGGCCCGCTCCGGCTCGTCGAGCCGCAGGAACGCACCCGCGTTGCGAATCTCGTACGGCGTGTAGTCGTTCCACTCGAAGCTCGGGTCGTCGCGCCGCTCTGTGAAGAACCGCCAGTAGCGTTCAAACGTGTTGCGCAGTTGCGGCTCGGGAATGCGTCCCAGCTCACCAGCCGGATAGACGCCGATGGTCGTCGACGTCGCGTCAAAGTCCCCCAATTCCGCGCAGCCGGGAATGTAGTTGATGTCATGCAGCGTCATCGATTGGCGCATCGACTCATACATGCTCTGGCGATACTGACTGAGCAGTGTCTCACATCGCTTGGCGAACGCCGGCCGGTCGAGATGCTCGGCAATCGCGACCGCGTCTTTCAAACCGCGAATGACGAAGAAACCGTCCCAGTACGAATGCATCGGCTTGGCGCTATAGCCTTCGTGGCTGATCGACTCGGGCACAAGCCCGTAGAGCATGCGCTTCTCCGGCGGCCCCTGGCGAAACTCGTCGGTCATACGCTGCGCGCGAAGCGACTCGATGTAGTCCACCACCTTCACCACGCGATCGAAGTGTTTGCTCAACGGACTGTCATCGCCAGTAAAACGGTAGTAAGTCCACAACAAGTGGACGAACTGCCCGTGGCTGTCGTGCTCGGGCACCGGATCGGCCCCGCGCTGATCCACCACGCACGGAATCTTGCCGCTCGGGTATTGATACGGCGCAAACCAGTCGATGAAACGGCGCACCTGCTCGCGATGCCCCGTGTGCAGCAACGCCGTCGACGTGAGCGCGCCATCGCGTATCCAACTGCGCTCATAGGTGCGCGAACCCGGCTGAATGCCCGGCCCGTCAGCGTTGACCAGAATGTACGCCTGCTGTGATCGCCAACTGTCGGCCAGCACCTGCGCGCTCGGCGGAACCGTCACGCCCAACGCGCCGATCGCCTCCCGCCACGCACGCAATGTCGCATCATGGGCGGCGTCATACGTCTCTGCAGCCGCGTCCGATGACATCCCCGCAGCAGCCGACCGCCGTGCTCCAGCGCCGCTCGCCGATCGCCGCGGATCCGAGCGTACGACCACGCGGTGCACCTCTCCCGGCCCCAAATCGAAGCGGTACGCGAGCGCTCCGCTCGCGGCGTCTGCGATGTCTTCCACGGCAACGACGTCGTCCGATGCGTGACCCGCCGTCGGCAATTCCCCACGGCGCAAGTGCTCCACGATCTCGCCACCCGCGAACGTTGTCGCACCGAAGTCGCTTACCGGCGTGAGTGAGGCGATCGGATACGCGCTCTCAGCCTCGTCGGAAACCAGCACGAAGCCTTCGTGGTAGGTAATCGCGCGAATTGATGTCGCCCCGCCAATGAGATTCAGACTTTGCCACGGCGGCAACACCTGAAACGGCCGCAGCGCGAGATACAGGGACCCCGCCTGCTGACTGTCGCTCACATTCTCGATGCGATAGTCAATCAGCGCGGCGCCCGCGTCATCCGCGATCGCCGTGATCTGCAACGTGACCGGCAAATCAGCGGCGCTCCACTTCACTTCCGGCAGCGGAAGGTAGTCATCGGGCAGCGATGGCTTGGAATCCACGTCCGCCCACGTCACCAACCGCTCGCCGAGGCGTAGGAACGGTTCGACGCGAAAGGCGCCCTTGTCCACCTCCAACGCGCCCGAGACGCAGAAGAGCGCTTCGCGTGCGTTTTCTGGAGCACCAACGACGGTCCACGGCTGTGCTTCCCCGAGGTAGTAGCGCGGGTACAGGCCACGGAGCGCATCCTGCGCGATCCGTCGCCAGACGTTGTTCGGATAATCGGCAAACTCCGCCGGCATCAACGCGACGCGTTCCAGCGTCGCGTGACTCGGCTGCGCGTCACCAACGAAGCGCAGGCGCACCTGGTCGGTCTCGACATCCGGCGTCGCGACATAGTCTCGCTCGCCGTCGCTGCCGCGCACCTCCGCCGCCAGCCGCCAAGCCTCGCCATCCAGCACCTCGATCACGTACGCCCTCGGCGCCGCGGCGCCCTTCCAGTCCAGTCGCAACCCGCCAATCGCCCGCGTTTCGCCGAAATCAACCAAGATCTGCGGCGCGCTGTCGTCGCTCGCTGGCGTCCAGACGAACGCGCCCTGCGACGGATGCGGCAGTTGCACCTCAACCGCACCGGCGCTGTTGCTGCTGAACTGCACCTGCGGGCGCGTGGTCGGCGGTCGCGGCGCCGGACGCTCGGCCAACGTCAGATCGTCGATCTCGATGTAGCCCCGCCCGCCTTCCGCCGCGGCGATCGCGAACTCGAGCGCTCCCACCTGCTTCAGCGGCTGATCCGGACCTGCCGGGCCCCACGCAAACTCGAAGTGTCGGCGTTGCTGACGAAGCTCGGTCCACACCTGCGGCGGGTTGAAACTACGGCGGTTCACCCACCAGACGTTGTCGCCGCTGGGGTCGATGAGCTTGAACTCGAGGTTGTTCGCCGGGCCGTCGCCGCGAACAGCGAAGCTGAAGCGGTAGTTTTCCGGCAGCGACAGGTCGACCGGCTTACGCAATACGACGAAGCCGGCGCCTTGCGTGAAGTCGTACGCGAGACGCAGCGCGCGACCCCCCTCGTCGCGCCCCGGCGCGATGCGCAGCTCGACCGAGACGCCGTCCGAGGCCGCGGCGCTCCAACCATCGGCATCGGTCAGGTCGTTCGCGTCAGCAATCGACACGGTCGAACACACGGCAATACCAAGGCACACGAGCGAGCGATTGGGCATCAGTCGAATCCCACATGAAGAAAGAAGCTGTATTCACGTTGAGCCGCGACAATGGATCGTCGGAAAACGAGGCTACCGTCGCGCGTCGCGGAGGAACCACACAGGTTACCACATGGCCAAAAGCGATGCTGATTCAGCGCCGTGCCGAGCGTGGCGCATCGCACCGCCGGATCCCACACGCGCGCACCGGCAGGGAAACAAACAAGGCCATGACGAGTGATCACTCGTCATGACCTAAGATTACGCGTTCACGTCACTCCTGCACGGTTGCAACGCGACTTGATTGATCTACTCCGCCGGGCCGGTCATACGCGGCTCGAAGAACGCCCAGTCGCTGCCGGCGATGGTTTCGTTCTCGTCGAAGTCGTACACCAGGCACGGGAACCCAAGACCCATGCCCGGATCGAAGCACTGCTGCAACTGAGCGGCGTCGGCCAGATCCTGGTCGAAGTCGGCGTCGACATCGGCGCCGTCGAAGCGGTTGGTGATCACCGCCTCGAAACCGTCGAAGTTGGTCAGCAGACCCTCCGAACCATAGCGACCGTTGATCGCCGTCACACGCAGCGCCGCGGCGGTGCCCGGCGGCATGGTGTAATCGATCTCGACCGGCAGCCAGACGTCAAACGGCTCAGGCGCGGTCAGCGTGTTGGGCTGTCCGACGATGATGTCGATCTGATTCGGGTTGGGCAGGCTGCCCGCACGCCACTCGATCTTCGGACCGGCGCCAACCGGCTCGTTGGGATCGGTCGTGAAGTAGGGATCGCCATCCTTCTGGAAGAAGAACGCCGAGACGGTCAGCGTCTCACCCGGCGTGACTTCGACATCCTGATAGATACCTGCCGTGCACGAACCCGAGAACTCGACAACGTTGTCGCCGTCAAGCGCCGTGATGTCGGGATCGAAGAACGTGTCGAACTTGGCGGCGCGGCAGAACAGACCGAAGAACTCCGTCCAACCGGTCAGGCCGTTGGCGCTGCTGCTGCCCTGCTCAAAGCTGGCGTTGGTGAGCTGGTTGACGCCCGGCTGCGATCCGCGAATCGCCGACGCGGAATCGGCGTACACCGGACCGTTGGTGTCGAAGTCATCGAACGACAGGAAAATGATGCGGGCCAATGTGATATCGTCCGGCACGACGGTGCTGTAGGAAACCTCGATCCACGTGTCGGTCGTCATCTGGTTCGGGTCGAAGCCCAGGTTCTCCTCGGCCGGGGGCAGCGTGCCGCCGCCCGCCTGACGGAATTCGAGCTTGATGCCCGAGCGGGCGTCGGCGGTTAGACCGGTCGCGGCCGGATTGAAAATCTTCGCGCGAGCCACGATGCGCTCGAGCGCTTCGGCCGTGACGCCCGTGTCCTGGAACCAGCCGGAGAAGGTCGAGCCCGAGTCGAAACCGACTTCAATGGTCGCCGAAAAATCGCCAAACAGGGCAAGTTGGTCGGTGCGATCGCGAGCGCCGAAGCCGAGCCAGCCGTCGGTGCTAAACGTCTCGGAGACGCCGGGCGCCTCGAAGTCGCCGTTCAGCAGCTCGTCGACGGCGTTCACGAACAGCATCGCGTCATCCCAGTAGGCCGAGCCCGACGGCGAAGCGCCGCCATTCCAAAGCATTTCGAGACGGGCGAAGGCCGCGTTTGGAGGTGCGCTCACCGGGCCGACCGACGCCGGCGTCCAGACGTCCGCCGTTGACGAGCTGGTCAGCACGAAGTCGCTGGTCGCGCTACCGACCGGGTTCATACCGGCATCGAGGAAGCTGAGCCGAATGCCGGCCGCCGCGCTGCCGCCGAGCTTGTCGGTTCCGAGCGTGAACACCTGGGCGCTGGCCTCGACCGAGTCGCCGGGGCTGACGGCGACGTCCTGAAACACACCAGACTCGTCATCCGCGCCGCCGAACGCTTTGTAAGCGGCCTCGCCGTCGACCGGCACAAGGTTGACGGCGATGCTCCGCTCGGTGGCGCCGGGACCGAACTCGGTCCAGTCGGCCGACTTGAAGAAGTCGGGCCCGCCGGGCACATCGCCCTGCTCAAAGCTGCCGTTGAAGACGATTTGTTGGCGGGCGCTGGCGGATAGAGCCAGCGACACGCCGCATAGGGTGGCGATCGCGATTTTGGAAATGTTCATCACTGTCCTCTCCCAGGGCCGGGTCTGAGCCGGCGACAACGGATATGTGCGAGCGACGTGCTGCAGACACGCCGCTTCCAATCAAACTCGTTACTGCAAGAAGTCGCGTCCCTCGCGCAACAAGCCCCAGGCATAGAAGGGGCGGTTGCCGTACGGATCCCAATCTTTCGGCGCCTCGTTGGGGCCGGCGGGCGCTCCGTTTAGGTCGTAGAACTCTTCACGCGCCAGCGACTCGCCATGGCCATCAAGGAAACCGAAATTGTTCTTGCCGCGGTGACGGAGTTCGTACTGCGGCGCCCACTTCGCATCGGCGAGCGGAGCGGCATAGGCGGGGGCGTAGATCTGATTGATGATGCCGCCGTTAATCGGCGGAAAGTCGGTGTTCGGAATCATCTCCGGCCGGAAATCGTTGAAGTAGTACTCAGTGTACACATCATCGATAACCGTGCCGGTCGCGACGTAGTCCCGGGGGTCGTACTGCGGCCACCAGTTCTCGGCGCGCGGGTCCGCCGTGCTGCGATAGAGTGGATCGGTGAAGTTCACGAAGTATTGATGACCGTCTTGCGCTCCACCGGTTCTCTCGGCTTCCAGTCCCGACCGTACCGAGTTGTCACCCTTTGCGGACGGGCAGATGTAAAAATCGAGGTCATTGATGTACGGCCAGAAGCGAATCAGTTGGTCCCACTGCTTGCGGGCCGAGTCCTGTGGGCTATCCGGCGCTTGAAAGCGCATAAACGGCAAACGGTTCTGGTTTTCTTCCGCGTAGTACGTCAGCGTCTGCGCCAACCCACGAATCCGCGTCAGGCAGACCGTGGCCTTCGCCTGATCACGAGCGGCCTGCAGCGAGGGCAGCAAAATCGATATGAGCAATGCAATGATGGCGACGACGACGAGCAGCTCGATGAGCGTAAAGCCCCGCACGCGCGTCCGTTCGGTGAGGCGGATGGCAGACATTTCACACACTCCTGACGTGTTTCTGGCTCACACAGCTTTCATCGCCAAAATGGCGACAAAAAACGCGGGGCGCTGGCCAGTTCGCCGTGCCGCCCCGCGTCGGGTCGTTACATTCAAGCACTCGCTAGCGACTGTTGTCCTTGCACGGCGATTCAACTCCAATCACGTCGGCGAGCGCGTCGCGCGCCGACTTAGCGACGACGCCAGGCGGCGGCTGCCGCGAGGCTCAACAGCACAATGCTGGTCGGCTCGGGCACAAAGACCGCGTTCGTGAACGTGGCTTGCGCGAAGTCCGACGGGTTGCTCAGATCAGGCTGGAACTGACCAACGAAACGCAGGTCGGTGCCCGTGATAATGCCATTCTCGGTGTTTCCGAAGTCCAGCGGACCACTCGACACGTCGTTCAGGAAGTACTCCATCGTCGCCGCGTCGCCGTCGCCGGCGTCGTCATCGTCGTCGGGCGTGTACACCATGCGCAACGTCACGGTCTCGCCCGGCGTGTAAGCGTCGCCACCGAACGTGTGGAACGGCAGCGCGCCGCCGAAGGCCGCGACTTCACCATCCGACGTGAGCTGGAAGAACTGCTCACCGATGAGGTTGGTGTCCATGCGCCAGCCGGCTTCTTTGCGGGGCGACACGGAGCCGACGAACAGGTTGACGTCGACGCTGATATCAAACGGGGTGTCGTTATCGAGCGTGTACACGGTCGCGCCGCCGTCAGCCGACATGATCGCGTCGTGGCGGTTCGCGAAACCCGAGCCGGAGTAGTTCTGCTCGGTGAACTGCACTTCGGCGGGGAAGTTGTTGGTGGTGTTGAGTGTGGTGTCTGGAAAGTCGTTGAAACGACGCTCTTCGATGATGGCCGAGTCGATGCTGGTGACGTCGGCGAACGCGACGCTGCTGATGGCCGTGGCGAACACGGCTGTGGTTAGGGCGCGCATCGATTGTTTCATGGCTTCAAACCTCCTCGAGTTGACCAAATACGAGACATGTGTTCGGCTGCTCCGCAAGCTGCGGGGACTCTCAACCGCTGCTTGTGAGTATAATACGCCCGAAAGCCAACTGCAAGCGCTTTCAACGCCCGCTAAAGTACGATTCACTGAGCGCGAAAGGATGCCCATCACACCGAATTCCGATAATCCGGACCCCGTGCGTCGGATTTGTGATGGCCGCCAAAAAACAACGCTCTCGCCAGTTCAACGGCGAATCGGGTTTTCCTCGGGCGCCCACGCACGACACGACACTCACATGACTCAAACGTCGCAAGAAGGGACTTGACAAGCGCGGCGACAGCGGCAAACACGCCGTCGTCCGATCGACTGCTGCAGTTCCATATTATGGCCTAAAAACTGGATTGCAAGCGCTTTCATCGACTGCTAACTTGACCAACAATTGGATCGCGTCGTACCGACCTCCCCCCAAACCCGGATCGAGCTAACATGCCGCGTGGTTTCCCAGCAGATTTCCGTTTCGGCGCCGCGACCAGCGCCTATCAGATCGAGGGCGCCCACGAAGCCGACGGAAAGGGCCGCAACTGGTGGGACGACTGGGCGGACGAACCAGGCCGGATCCAGCACGCCCCCACCGTGCACACCACGTGCGATCATTATCGGCTGTTCGCCGACGACGTCGCACGCATGCGCGATCTGAACCTCAACGCCTATCGCTTCAGCGTCAACTGGTCCCGCGTGCTGCCAAACGGACGCGGACAGATCAACCCCGCCGGCCTCGACTTTTACAGCCGCTTGGTCGACGAACTGCTCGCGGCCGATGTGGCGCCGATGATCACGCTTTATCACTGGGATCTGCCCAGCGCGTTGCAGCGCGACGTGAACGGTTGGCTGAGCGATGAGATCGTCGATGTATTTGCAGATTACGCCGAATTTATGTTTCGCCGGCTCGGCGATCGCGTGTCCACCTGGATGACCTTCAACGAGCCGTGGGTCAGCGTCATCGCCGGCTACTTGGACGGCGTACACCCGCCCGGAGTCAAAGACCGACGCCTCTGCTACCAGGCCGCGCACCAGATTATCCGCAGTCACGGCGCCGCCGCCGAACGCTTCCGCAACGCCCTGCCCGACGCCGAGTTGGGCATCGCGATCAACACGACGTACGCCTATCCCGCCAGCAACCGCGCCGCCGACCGCGCCGCCGCGGAACGCGCGATGCTCGACTTCGCCGGCTGGTTCACCGATCCGGTCGTGTTCGGCGACTATCCGGCCGAGGTGCGAGCTGCGTACGGCGACCTGCTGCCGGCGTTGAGCGATGTCGATCAGCGCCGCCTGAAGACATCAACCGACTACATCGGCGTGAACTACTACTTCAGCGACGTGGTCGCCCATGCTGACGACGACGGCCCGCTGCGCCTCAAGCGCGACAAGCCGGTCGATCGCATCGTGACGGTGACCGACTGGCCGGTTGTGCCTGAGGGCCTCAAAGACCTGCTGCTCTGGTTCCACGAGCGCTACGGCAAGCCGCTGGCCGTCACCGAAAACGGCGCCGCCTTCGACGATCAGCCCGACGAGAACGAGTTCGTGCAAGATGACGATCGCATCGCGTATCTTCGCGACCATTTGGCGGCCTGTGCGGCGGCAATGGAGGCCGGCGTCGACCTCCGCGGCTACTATGCATGGTCGCTGCTCGACAACCTCGAGTGGAACTCCGGATTCTCGCGACGGTTCGGCCTGATGCGCACCAACTTCGAAACCCAGCAACGCACGATGAAGGCCAGCGGTCGCTGGTATGCCGACTTCATTCAGTCGTAGCACCACCCGAAGGGACACGTCGTTATGCGCCGCGGCGCGATAGACCTGCGAACGACGCTGCTCATCGTCGTTCTGGGTCTGCCGGCCATCGCGCTGCTGCTGTTCGGTCCGCGCGGCACGACCGATACGCCGCCAGATCGAACGGTGGTGCGCTATTGGGAGAAGTGGAGCGGCGTTGAAGCGCTGGCGATGCAGCAGATTGTCGACGAGTTCAACGCCACGATCGGCGCCGAGCATGCGATCTACGTCGAGTACAACGCGATCTCGATGATCGACCAGCGCACGCTCATCGCCACCGCGGGCGGCGACCCGCCAGACATCGCTGGGCTGTACGACTACATCGTGCCGCAGTTCGCAGAGCGCGATGCGCTCTTGCCGCTGGATGAACTGTCACGCGAGTTTGGCGTGCAGCTCGATCAAATCAGCCCCGTCTGGCTCGACATCTGCCGCTACGACAACACGCTCTACACGCTGCCCGCCCCGCCCTACACCGTCGCGCTGTACTACAACAAGACAATGTTTCGCGACGCAGGGCTCGACCCGAATCGACCGCCGCCAACCATCGCCGAGCTCGACGCCTACAACCGTGTGTTGTCATTGCGGGATGAAACCGGGGCGCTCACGCAGGTCGGCTTTTCCCCTACGTTCCTCGGCTGGTGGCCATGGATCTGGCCGAAATACTTCGGCGCGGAGCTATGGGATGGGATGCGCTTTGACGTCACCTCCGACGCCGCACTCGCCGGGCTGAACTGGCTGTCGACGCAGCGTTTGGAATACGGCGTCGCGGATCTGACGCGTTTCGAAGATCGCTACGCGGGGCTCATCGAAGGTGTGCAAAACCCGTTTCTGTCGGGGCGGGTCGCGATGCTGCATCAGGGACCTTGGATCAGCAACTGGATTCGTAAGTACACACCGGATCTCGACTACGGGGTGGCGGCGTTCCCTTCGAGCGACGCCGACCGCACCCACGCGTTCGCCAGCACCGACGTCCTCGCGATCCCGCGCGGCGCGCGGCATCCGCGCGAGGCGATGCGCTTTCTCGCCTACGTCATGCGGCAAGACGTGATGGAGCGGCTCTGCGCCGCGCACTGCAAGCCGTCGCCGTTCAAGACGCCGCTGCCTGGCTTCTACAGAAATCATCCCAATCCGCACATCGAGGTGTTTCAGAAACTGTCGGCGGCGCCCGACGTGTTCATGTATCCCGAGATGCCTACGTGGTCATTCGCGGCGGCCCAGATGCTGAACGCCGTCGTGGCGATCCAGCGCGGCGACGCGCCGGCCGAGCGCGCCGCGCAGGCCGAGGAACGCGTCAACGAAAACGTCGCAAACTACCGCAAGATGCGCGCCCTGCGCGGTGACGAAGACGCATGAGCACGCCAAACACACACCCAGCGGTCGGCGCATGGTAGGACGCGGCCCGGCCTGGCGCGAGGGACTGATCTGGACCGCGCCGTGGACGCTCGGCTTTCTGCTGTGGATCGCCGCGCCGATGGGCGCATCGCTCTACATCAGTTTCACCGACTACCCCTTGCTGCAGCCCCCGGCGTTTGTCGGCGGGGCGAACTACGCCCGGCTGCTCGCTGACGATCTGTTTTGGAAAGCCATCACCAACACCCTGCTGTACGCAGCGCTTGCCATTCCGCTCATGACCGTCATCTCCGTGTTCCTCGCGGTGCTGCTCAACCAGAAAGTCTATTTGCAGCCGATTTTCCGCGCGTGCATCTTCGTCCCCAGCATCGTCCCCCTCGTGGCGGCGGCGGTGGTGTGGAGCAAGCTGCTGGGAGCTGAGGGAATCTTGAACAGCGGTTTGGCCCTCTTCGGCATTGACGGCGTGCCATGGCTCGCTGAGCCGATGTGGGCCATGCTCTCGGTTGTGTTCGTCACCGTGTGGGGCGTTGGCGGACCGGTGATGATCTACCTCGCCGGATTGCAGGAAATTCCTGAGCAGCTCTACGAAGCCGCGCGGCTCGATGGGGCGAACGCGCCACGGCAGTTCTGGTATGTCACGCTCCCGGGGCTGAGCCCGGTGATTCTCTTCAACGTGGTCATCGCGATCATCACCGCATGGCAGGTGTTCGCGCTGCCGTTCGTGCTCTTTCGCGGCGTACCCGGCCCCGACAACAGTGTGTACTTCTACACCTGGTACCTTTTCCATCAGGCGTTTCGTGACTTGAACATGGGCTACGCCAGCGCCATGGCCTGGATTCAGATGCTGATCATTCTTGCACTGACGGCGCTGACGTTCTGGATCAGCCGCCGGACGGTCTACTATGCCGCCGACTAGCCACACCCAGCACCGACCCGCACTTCGCCCGCAGCGTTGGCTCGCGCCGGCCGCGACTTACGCCATCCTAGGGGCGGTGTCGCTGCTGTTCCTCACGCCGCTGATCTGGATGGTGAGCGCCAGCCTCAAACCCGAAGCGGAATTTGCGCAAGACACGTTCCTGCCGCAAGACCCGCAACTCGACGCCTACCCGGCGCTCGTCAGCAAGCCGGACCAACCGGGTCAACCGCCGCCATTCGATTTTCCCCTCTACGCACGAAACACGCTGATCATCGCGGTCCTCAGCCTCGTGGGCATGTTGTTGTCGAGCGCGATCGCGGCTTATGGCTTCGCGCGTATTCAGTTCCGCGGACGCAACACCCTGTTCGCGATTTGCCTGGCGACCATGATGATTCCCTTTCCGGTGCTGATGGTGCCGGCCTACATGATCTTCAAAGAGCTCGGCTGGATCGGCACGTTTCTACCACTCTGGGCGCCGGCGTGGTTTGGCGGCGCGTTTAACATCTTCTTGCTGCGACAGTTCTTCATGGGTATTCCGGTGGAGCTGGAAGAGAGCGCCATGCTCGACGGCGCGAGTCGCTGGACCTGCTTCTGGAAGATCATCGTTCCGCTCAGCACGCCAGCCCTGTCGGTCGTCGCGCTGTTTCACTTTCTATACGTATGGAACGACCTCATCGGCCCACTCATCTACCTCAACCATCGCGAGCAGTTCACGCTCGCGCTGGGGCTGCAGTTCCTTCAAAGCCGCGCCGGAGATACGCCCTGGAGCCAGATGATGGCCGCGTCGACCCTGATGGTCGCGCCGGTGCTGGTGCTCTTCTTTTTCGCGCAGAGCACGTTTATCCGCGGGATTTCAACGAGCGGTTTGAAGGGATAGCCGCAGCTTCATGCTGCGGCGCATCGCGATGTCTCGCAAGACGTTGCTCGGTCGCGACTCTCCGCCTGACTGAGAAACGCCAGACCACTCAACGAAAGCGGTTTAGCGAACGATGATCAAACACTCATTTCACAGGGGGTTAACACACCTCGGGTAGCGTCGAATTCGAGGAGAGGTCACATCGCGACCTAAGAACAACATTTCTTGAGGAGTTACGTGTCATGAGAGCGATTACTGTTTTAATGATCGTGCTGGCCACACCCGCTTTCGCTTCGAACTTCATCGCCCAGACCGACGCCGTCGCCTACGACGGAGATGTCAACGGCTTCACCTTCGGCAATCGCGATGTCAGCATCGACTTCCAGCGCGGCGCCATCGGGGTGAACGGCCTCGGCCCGGCCAACATCTTCTTTACCGCCTGGTACTACAACCCCAACATGCCGACCGATCCGACCACCGGCGAGTTCATCTACGACGGCAACGGCGGCAACCCCAACAACACCAACGTCGGCTTTGCGCAGCTCTTCGACGTCGACAACGTCACCGGCGCCAGCGCCGACGGCTTCTGGAGCCCCGACCTGCAGTCGTTCACGCTGCAGGCGAGCGGTGTGAATGCCAGCTACGACGATGCGGCGTCGCGTCTGTGGGATGCCGACGGCCCGAACTCGTTCCCGCAGGTCACCTACGGCACGTTCCTGAGCTGGGACCTCGACATCACCCTCGGCTTTGATCAGGCCGCCACTCCGGCCTTCAGCGGTTGGGAGCTCGAGAGCGTCGATCCGACGTCGGTCAGCGGCACGTTCACCGCGACCTTCCTCAACGAAGGCTACATCCCCGACTCGAGCGACCCGTCCGACCCCACCATCGGCACGCCGACCGGCGCCACCGGCCAAACCTTCACCGCCAGCTTCGGCTTCAACCTCAATAGCTGGTCGGTCGCGCAGTTCGGCGGCTCGAACCTCGGCGCTGACGACTACTTCCTCGACAGCTACTTCTACAGCGACACGATCATTCCCGAGCCCAGCACGGCGCTGCTGTGCCTGGGCGGCGCGCTGGCGCTCGTGATCCGTCGTCGGTAGACCCGACAGCACAGCAGTCGCCCGGTTCTTCGAGTGCGGTCCGCCCGAGCCTGCCAGATTGCCGCGGAATGCCGACACCCGCAAGGAGGCACACTCCAAGCTGCTGATGCGAGCCGCCGCGTCGAGATAGCGACCGCAGGATTGGGTTAATATCTCACGCGCAGCGTCTGTGGACACACCACTCACTCGTTCTGTGAACGCGCTAGCATCGAATAGCGCGGCGTCCCGCAGGGATCGGTCCGCCAGTTCGCGGTCGCCGCTATGGAGAGCCGAGTGAAGCTTGCTCGAGCAAGACGATGAACGAATCAGAGCTGACCCCCACGACCGCCCAGGAAGCCGCTCGCTCCTATCTCGCGACCCAACTCGCCGACCGGGCCCCCGAGTCGGTCCAGCATCTCTTAACGTTCCACGAGCGGCCCCTCGCGGGAGAGGGCGAAGTGCACGTGCTGCGATTCGCGATCGCCCCCACCGAAGCCGCCTGCGATGGAGATGAGTGGCATTACGTCGTGGTCGGCGAGACCACGTCGAACTACTTCCCCGCGTACGGCCTCGATCCCGACGACGCCTACAGCGTTCACATCGGCACGCGCTATTTGCTCGGCACCAATGCGGTCGGCGTCGACGTCGGCGAAGCGCCCGCCGACGCGGAGGACAATCTTCGGCGCGTCTTCGCAGAGTCAGCTCCCGATGCAACGCTCGACCAACTTGAACTCGCGGCGCTGTTCCGCTGCGACGCCGGTGTCATGGCCATCTACCGCTTGCAGAGCGGCGATCAGTCGTTCTACGCGCTTGGGGCGGATTGCCCGCCAGGCTTTCATGAACTGACCCATCTCCCGGCGCCGGTTGTCTTGCGCCTGCATCTGGGCAAGGTCATTCGCCAGGAAGCCGCCGACGAGGCGCGACAGGAACGCCGCGCTCAGAGCCGCGACTAACGCACGGCGCCGCCCCGGCCCCCGCAGGCAGTGCACCAGCGCAGCGCTCCCCAGCCCACGCGAAGGCGATCAAAAGGAGTGAATCCGAGCCGCCTGATCCCACTTTGCTGCACCCCCGAATCCTGATCCGCTACGATCTCGATATGAACGAAGAGCATCCGCGACGGTATTTCGATAACGCGGCGACCACCTTCCCCAAACCGCCCGGTGTCTCCGACGCCGTGCGCGACTACATGGAGCAGATTGGCGCCAGCGCCGGACGCGGCGCCTATCGCGAGGCGCAGGAATCTCGCCAAGTGCTGGATGACTGTCGCGACGCGTGTCGCCGTGTGCTCGGGGCCGCATCAGCCGACGACGTCATCTTCACGCTGAACGGCACAGACGCGCTCAACATCGCAATCAAAGGGCTCACGCCGGCCGGCGCCCACGTGGTCACCACGGCGATGGACCACAATTCCGTGCTGCGCCCGCTGAACGAGCTCAACGCGCGAAGCGGCGTGACGTTCACGGTGGTCCCCGTCGACCCGCACAGCACGCGTCTGCGGGTCGAAGATGTAGCGGCCGCCATCCGCCCCGAGACGACGCTCGTCGCCGTTAATCACGCCAGCAACGTCACTGGCGTGCTGCAGCCGATCAGCGACATCGCCGCGGTCTGCCGGGCGCGCAACGTGCCGCTGCTGGTCGATGCGGCCCAGTCCGCCGGACATGTCCCCATCGATTTCACGAACGACGGCATCGATCTGCTGGCCACGCCCGGCCACAAGGGTCTGCTCGGGCCGCTCGGCACCGGCGTGTTGCTCATTCGCGCGGGCCTCGCCGAAAAGATGACGACGCTGCGAGAAGGCGGCACGGGTTCAGAGAGTGAGAAGGCGGTTCAGCCGCAAGACATGCCCGACAAATTCGAGGTCGGTAGTCATAACGCAGCGGGCGTCGCCGGCTTGCTGGTGGCGCTGCGCTGGCTCGAAGCGCGTGGCGTCGCAGCGTTACGACAACAGGATCATGAGCACTGCGCCGCGCTCGTCGAGGCGTTCGCCGACTGGCCGGGCCTCACGCTTTTCGGACCGCGCCGAATCGAAGACCGCGTCGGCGTGTTCAGCGTCCGGGTCACGGGTTTTGACCCGCACGAACTCGCCAACGTGCTGGAAGGGCACTTCGGCGTGTTGAGCCGAGCGGGTCTGCATTGCGCCCCAGCCGCCCATCAGACCATCAACACCGACGCCGACGGCGGCACGACGCGTCTGTCGATCGGCCCGTTCACCACCGCCGAAGATATTGAGGTCGCGATTCGCGCGCTGCGCGACGTATCAGCCGCTCCCGCCGCTCGCTGACGTCAGCGTTCGTTACCGGTGGCGTCGAGCGCGTGCTCGCGCAATTGTTCGAGCGACGCGAATTCCAGCGCCGCCATGTGCGTCGCCGCCAGCACGACCGGCGGCGCAACGCCGGCATCGTAGGCCTCTTTCCAGCGCGACGCGCACAGGCACCAGCGATCGCCAGGCTTCAGCCCCGGGAAGCGCATCTCCGGGAACGGCGTCGTGAGATCGTTGCCCGCGGCTTTCGAAAACGAGAGAAACTCAGCGGTCACCTCGGCGCACACCACGTGCACCCCAAGATCTCCTGGCCCAGTCGTGCAGCAACCGTCGCGATAAAACCCAGTCATCGGATCGGTGCTGCAGCTCTGCAGCGGCTCCCCAAGTACGTTCTTCCCCAGATTTCGTTCCATCGCTTAACACCTCAAACGCCGTGCTTACCGAGCAGGTCGCGACAAAGCTGATGTACCTCGGCACAATAACGCCCTATGTTGAATACTAGCACGGGCTTCGAGAGGATCGACGTGATTCGCGCCTTCTTCATCATCGTGCTCGCATTGACGGCCTGCGACACCACCACCTCCCGCTCGCAACCGGGCCAGGAATCCAGCCGCATGCAGCCTGACGCCGCCGCACCTGACGACCCGTCGCCGCTGATCGACGACCTGTGGGACTACGGCGACCCCGCCGGCAGCGAGAGGCGCTTTCGCGCAGCGCTCGCGGAAGAAGCCGGCCGCGAGCCTCCCACGCCCCGGGCGCTCGAGATTCAAACCCAGATCGCGCGCGCCCTCGGCTTGCAGCGAAGATTCGCGGCGGCGAACGCTGTGCTCGACGCGGTTCATGCGGAACTTTCCCCCGATTATCCCCCCGTCATTCGCGTTCGGTGGCTGCTTGAGCGTGGGCGGGTGCTGAACTCGGCTGGCGAACCGCGACGATCGGTCAGCTTCTTCGACCGCGCCTACGTCCTGGCGCGCAACATTCACGCCGACTTTTACGCCGTCGACGCCACGCACATGCTCGCCATCGTCGCCTCCGATCCGACTGAGGCCCTGCGGTGGAATGAAACCGCACTATCCGTCGCCGCCGCTTCAACCGACCCGCGCACCCGCGACTGGCGCGGCTCACTCCTGAACAATCTCGGCTGGGCCTATCACGACGCCGGCGATTTCGCCAACGCCTTGGCGCGCTTCGAGCAGGCCCGCGATTTCTTCATCGACAAAAACGACGACCGGCGGCGGCGCATCGCCGAGTGGACCGTCGCCCGCGCCCTGCGCTCACTCGAACGCTACGACGAGGCGCTCGCGATTCAGCAGCGACTGGCGCGCGAATACGACGCGGCTGGCGAAAGCGATGGCTACGTCCACGAAGAGCTGGGCGAACTGCTGCTCATCACCGAAGGCGCCCTGGCCGCACAGCCCCACTTCGCCGAGGCGTATGCACTGCTATCGAGAGATCCGTGGCTGCAGGCCAACGAGCCGCAGCGGCTCGCGCGCCTGAAGCAACTGGCCGGCGCGCGCGACGCATCCCCATCCGCTGACGATCCCGATGACGTCCGTTCCGAGTGAGCCTCCCGCCGCAACGCTGCTCGTTTGCGTCGCGGGCCACATCGATCACGGCAAGAGCCGACTTGTTGAGCGGCTGACCGGCGAGCATCCGGATCGACTTCCCGAAGAGCGTCGCCGCGGCATGACCATCGAGCTCGGCTTCGCCGCCTTCGAACACGAGCACGCCCGAGTTTTCCTCGTCGACGCCCCCGGGCACGAGCGCTTCATCCGCACCATGGCGGCGGGTGCGAGCGGTGTCGACGCCGCCCTGCTGGTCGTCGCTGCTGACGACGGCGTGATGCCGCAAACCCGCGAGCACGCTGAGGTGCTGCGCCTCATGGGCGTGCGCCGCTGCGTCGTTGCAATCAACAAGTCCGACCTCGTCGACCAAGCCCGCATCGACGACGTCGCGGACGCAGCGCAGGAGCTGGTATCGAAAATCGGTATGCAGCCCGTCGCCGCCGTCGCCACCTCAGCCGAAATCGGAACCGGGTGCGACGAACTCCGCGCGACGCTCGTTGCACTCGCGAGCCCCGCGCCAGCACAACCCGACGCGTCACAAGCCGCCTCTCCGAGCTACCACTGGTTTCGCCTACCCATCGACCGTGTGTTTCACACGCCGGGTCGCGGCGTCGTCGTGACCGGCTCGGCGCAGCACGGAGCGACCGAGGTCGGCGACGAACTCGACTTGCACCCCGCGGGCATCCGCGTTCGCGTGCGAACCTTGCAGACCCGCAAACACGACGCCGACCGCAGCGACGGACGCATCCGCCTCGCCGTCAATCTCGCCGGCGTCAAGCGCGCTGACGTGTCGCGCGGCGATGAGCTGATGACGCCGGGCTGCGCCACGCCCACGCGCCGCATCGACGTGCGCCTCGAATGGCTGCGCCCGGCCGGCAAGCGCGTCAGACGTCAACCCCGCCTGCGCCTGCACCACGGAACGCGCGAATTGCTCTGCCAAGCGCGGCTCGACCCCGACGCATCGCCCGACGCCCCCGACCTCTGGCGCGACGTGTTCGCCCAACTGGTGCTCGCCGAGCCGATCGTGGCTGCCTGGGGGCAACGCATCGTGCTCCGCGACGAAAGCGCGCAGCGCACGCTGGGCGGCGGTTTGATCTTGCGACCGAACGCCCTGCCGTGGACCGCGCGTCGCGCCGCGTTGCTGACGACGCTGCCGGTGCTTGATCGCGGCGCGCCGCACGAGCGTTTGCTGGAAGTACTCCGGGCCGCCGAATGGACGCCAACCCCGTCGCCGCTGCTGGCCACCCGTGCCGGCTTGCCGGACGCGGCGGCGGCGGACGCCGCCCTTGCCGAACTGGTCGCCCAGCACCGCGTGATCGAACTCGGCCGCCGCGGCGGCGCGAGAACTTATGTGCATTCCGACGTCTTCACCGCCTTTGAAGCCGATCTGCTCCGCCGACTGCGCGAACGAGTTCACCGCGAGCCCGCGACGCTTGGCGTGCCGCGCGGCGAGTGGGCGCGGTGGTTGCCGCGCGCATGCCCCGCCGGGCTGCGCGACAGCCTCACCGCCGCCCTGTTGCAACGCGGACAGATTAGCCTTTATCGCGATCACTATCTCCCGAGCGACGTGCGGCGCGACGACCTGCCCGAAGCCGACCGCCAAATGCTGGACCGCGTGCTGAACGAACTCTCGCAGGCGGCGTTTCAACCCCCCCCGGTCACCGAACTTGCCACCCGAATGCAACTCCGCGTCGGCAGGCTGCAGAAGCTGCTCGCGTGGGCGGCCGCGCGCGATGAAGCACGCGAACTGACTCCCGATCTCTACCTCGCCGCCGATCGTTGGCGCGAGGCGGTGGAGCGCGTCACCGGCGCCATTCGCGCCGAGGGCCCGCTCACCGTGGCGCAGATCCGGACGTTGCTGGGTTCATCGCGCAAGTACGTCGTTCCGCTGGTCGAAGCTCTCGACGCGACCGCGCACACCCGCCGCACGGGCGATCGCCGCGAGTTAGGGGCGGCTGCTCAGGGCGGCTAAGTGTCTCATCGCGAGCGCTTTCCAGCCGCGAAATGCCACGCGACACTTCCTTGGCCCAAGACCGCCGATGTATAATTTCGCTTGGCGATCAAGTCATCGTGCGAGCCTACATGTCCGAGATGGTCAAGGAGTCATTTCATAATGCAATGCAGCCTACTAGCCACGCTGGCCGCCGCGGGATTCACCGCCCTCGGCATGGCGGCAACGACCGATAACAACGTAGAATGGGACGGCGTCTCGCACGCCCCCACATACGATCGCAACCCACGCATGCCCGTTGATCAGCAGACCTTCGAGGTCAGCGTGCAGGTCTTCCGCTTTGATGTCGAGCAGGTATCGGTGATCGTCGAGCCTGCCGGCGGCGGCACGACCTCGATCCCCGCCGCCTTTCTCGCCGATCGCGGCCCCTACGCGGTCTGGGGCGCCAGCATTCCAGCCGACGCCGGCGCCAGACTCGAGTACTACTTCGAACTCCGCGACGGGACCGATACCGACTACCTCGGCGCCAACGGGATGAGCGACACCGCCCCGGCCGACGGCTTCGTCATCGACTTCAACACCCTCGAGCACGCCCCCTATGGCGCCACCCCGCTCGCTAACGGCGGCGTCGTCTTCCGCGTCTGGGCCCCCGGCGTGTCGTCGGCCATGGTGCGCGGCGGCTGGAACTGGGGTTCCGGCGGCTCGATGTCGAGGCTTGGCGACGACTTCGTCGTTCGGGTCAACAACGCTGTCCCCGGTCCGCGCAGCAGCAACCTGTCGAACTACAAATACGTCTTCAACAATTCGATCTGGAAGCCCGATCCCCGCTCGCGCGCTCTGCACCCCAACGACAACTACAACAGCGTCATCGGCGATCCCAACGACCACACGTGGACCAGCGACGGCTATCAACGCCCCGCCTTCGACGATCTGATCATCTACCAGATGCACGTCGGCACCTACCCGGGCCGCAACCACCCCCTCGGTCCGACCGCCAACCCCGCGCAATATACCGACGTCTACGAGCGCATCGATCACATCATCGACCTCGGCGTCACCGCTGTGCAGATCAACCCAATCACCGAGTTCCCGTGGGATTGGTCCGGCGGCTACAACCCGATCTCGCAGTTTGCCGTCGAATCGGCGTATGGCGACCCCGCCGAGTTGAAGCTCATCATCGATGAGTTGCACAAGCACGACATCGCGGTGTTCCTCGACATCGTGTGGAACCATATTTCGGGGTCCGACAACTTCCTCTGGTTCTACACCGGCCAGCAGGTGTTCTTCGACAATCCCGCGATCGAGACTCCCTGGGGCTCACAGATGGACTACGACCGCCCCGAAGTACGTCAGTACTACCTCGACAGTCTGATGCACTGGATGGAGGAGTATCGCATCGACGGCTTCCGTTTCGACGCGACCGACTTCATCAATCAGTATCAGGGAACCGGCTGGGGCCTGATGCAGTCGGCCAACGACATGGTCGACAATCGCTACGTCGATCGCTTCATGATCGCCGAGCAGCTGCCCACCGATCCGTGGGTCACGCGGCCCACCAACCTCGGCGGCGCCGGCTTCGACGCCCAGTATCACATGCAGTATCGCGACACGATCCGCGGCGCGATCTTCGATTCAGCCTTCGGCAGCGCCAACATGTGGAACGTCGCCGCCGCGCTCGACGGCAGCGGTCAGTACCTCAATCGCACGCAGGTCATCAACTACATCGAACTGCATGACGAAGCGTGGACGCTCAGCGGTGGGCAGCGCATGGTGCGCACGATCGACACCACCGCCCCGCATGACGACATCTACGCCCGCTCACGCACCAAACTGGGGCAGGGCATCGGCCTCGTATCGCCCGGCGTGCCAGCGTTCCTCATGGGCACGGAATGGCTCGAAGACACCAACTTCGGATCGAGCGGCCCCAACCCGACCAATCCGGAAGAACGCCTCGACTGGAGCAAGCGCGACACCTACGCCGGCATCCTCGAGTACTACAAAGACCTCATCGCCGTGCGCAAATCCAACCCCGCGCTCAATGCTTCCGCCAACATCCAGACCTTCCTCGTCAACGACGGCGACGACGTGCTCGCCTTCCAGCGCTGGAACGATCAGGGCAACGTCATCGTCGTCGTCGTGAACTTCAGCGACAACAACTACACCAACTATCAGATCGGCGCGCCCCAGCCCGGCGTCTGGTACGAGCTCATCAACAGCCAGTCAGTAGCCTATGACGGCGAGGCGGCGCCCAACTGCGGTCCGCTGCAGACCGTCGGCCAGGCCGTGAGCGGCTTCGGCCAGTCACTCTTCATCGACATCCCCCGCATGAGCCTGCTCGTGCTGCGACACGCCGAAGCCCCCGAAGACTTCCTCGACATCGACGGCGACGGCCTCATCGACGCCTGCGACGACGCCTGCCTGTGCGGCGATGTCAACGGCGACGGCGCCGTCAACGCCGGCGACATCGATTGCTTCGTCCAGGCGGTCGTGAGCGGCGTTGCGTGTGACGACTGCTCACTCATCGCGGCTGACGCCAACGGCGATAACGCGGTCAACGCCGGCGACATCGACATGTTCGTCGCGGCGGTTGTGAGCGGCGCCTGCCCGTAACGCATTGCCCCGCCCCCTGCAAACCGAGACCGCCGTCTCGTCCATACGGACAAGGCGGCGGTCGCGTCATCCGACACCACCGGGACGCCAAACGCATTGCTTGAGTGGGGTGAGGACGACTGCTGGCGATTCCGTCGCGATGCGGGAAAACGCGTCAGCTACGTAGCGGAAGCGGGCACGACTGGACGCAAGGCAAGCATTCGGTCGAGCGCGACCCGCGACCAGTGCGCGGTGTCGGGGTCGACGGAGATCTGATTCACGACCTCGCCGTCGCAAAGCCGCTCGAGGCACCAATACAGGTGTTTCAGGTCAACGCGGTACATCGTGGTGCACATGCATTGGATGCCCGCCAGCGAGCGGATGTGCTTGTCCGGATGCTCCCGCGCCAAACGCTGCACCAGATGGTTCTCGGTGCCAATCGCCCAGTACGAACCGGCGGGCGCCTCGCGAATCGTGTCGATGATGAACTCGGTGCTGCCAACAAAGTCAGCCGCCTGACACACCTCCCACGCGCACTCGGGGTGCACCAGCACCTGATACCGCTCATCCATCGCACGCAGCGCGGCGACTTGCGGCTCCGCAAAGAGCGCATGCACCGAGCAATGCCCTTTCCAGAGAATGAACCGTGCGTCGCGAATCTGGTCAGCCGTCAGTCCGCCGTTGGGGCGACGCGGGTCATACACCACCATGCGCTCCAGCGGCCAGCCCAGCGCAAAGGCGGTGTTGCGGCCCAGGTGTTGATCAGGCGCAAACAGAATCTTGTGCCCCTCGTGCGCCGGCCCCCCCGGCTCGGCGCCATGCAACGCCCACTCGAGCACCATTTTGGCGTTTGAACTCGTGCAGCAGGCGCCATCATGTCGACCAACGAACGCCTTCACCGCCGCCGAGCTGTTCACATAGGTGATCGGCGTGATTGGCTGCCCCTCGGCCGCGTCGCTGAGCTGCTCCCAAGCCACTTCCACGTCGTCGATGTCAGCCATGTCGGCCATGCTGCAGCCCGCGGAGAGATCGGGCAAAATCACGCGCTGGCGATCGCTGGTCAAGATATCCGCCGACTCCGCCATGAAGTGCACGCCGCAGAACACGATGTACTCGGCTTGCTTCTGGTCGGCGGCCAGTTGCGACAGCTTCAGCGAATCGCCCCGGAAATCGGCGAACTCGATCACGTCGTGCTGCTGATAGTGATGCCCCAAAATGACGAGCCGCTCACCAAGCTGCGCCTTGAACCGTCGCACACCCGCGGCGAGCGCCTCGGTCGAAAGGTCTTGATACTTCGGCGGCAGCGGCAGTTGATACAGCATGCGTGTCGGCTCTCCACAAGAGACCTCGGCGGTTACGCCTGGGCTGTTTAGCCGCAGCGCCCACCCGATGTCGTAGGTGATACTACGCCCGAAGTCGCCCCGCGACGCGCCACGACCTGTCGTCGCCATTCCAGAACAGCCAGCACGAGTCCCGCGCCGACCACATCCGCAAACCAGTCCCAGATATCGGCGCTCCGCCCCACGAGCGGCTGCGTCATCTCGTCGAATGCAGCATACGCGGCGATCAGGGCCAACGCTTTGTAGACGAACCGCGGCGACAAGTCGGTGAAGGTCATGACAAATCGCCACAACAGCAAAGCCAGCAGCCCGTAGGCGACCAGGTGAACGATCTTGTCACTCTGCGGAATGCGGCCCGGCAAACCGAGTTTCGGAAAGTGCGTCACCGTGAACAAGAAGATCCAGTACGCCGGCAGCAAGCGACGGATGAAGTGCGCGCCGGGGCTCACTTGCACCGACCCGGACATCTACGACGACCGCACTTCCGTCGCCGAAGTTGGCGCCGCGCGCTCCGGCGCGTCAGCGACCGCGCTGGCTGACTTCAGCGGCCGCATGCCGGCGATCTCATGCGCCAACTGCAAATAATCCTCCGCGCCATGGCTCGTTGGCGCATAAGTGAACACCGTCTGACCGAAGCTCGGCGCTTCCGCCAGCTTGATGTTGCGGCGAATGCGGGTGTCGCATAGCCGGGCCGCAGCCCACGGGGCCGCAGCGTCGGCGCTTTCCAGAAAGCTCGCAACATCCCGCGCGACTTCCTGTCCGAGCCGCGTACCGCTCTCAGACATCGTGAGCACGATGCCCGAAACGCGCAGCGACGCGTTGTAGCTGTCTCGCACCGCGGTCACCGTGTCGAGCAGCTTGCCCAGGCCCTGCAGCGCGAGGAAGTGCGGCTGTAGCGGAATCATGACCTCGTGCGCAGCGGCCAACGCGTTGACGCTCAGCACGCCGAGCGACGGGGCACAATCAATGATGCAAAACTCGACCTCCGCCAAGAGCGGCGCGATGGCGTTGATCAGTCGCTGCTCCCGCCCCTCGACTTCGGCCAGTTCGATCTCCGCCGCAACGAGGTCGAGATGCGCCGGCAACACAATCAAGCCTTCGTCGAGGCTGCGCAAGGCTTCGAGCACGCTCACGCCATGCACCAGCACGTCGTAGATGCTCGGCTCATCATCCCCGACTTCCACGCCCACGTGCATGCTTGCGTGCGCCTGTGGGTCGAGATCGACGAGCATCACGCGGCGCCCGAGTTGCACCAGGCCCGCGGCGAGGTTGACCGCCGTCGTGGTCTTCCCGACGCCCCCCTTCTGATTGACAACCGCGATTGAACGCATCGGGGCAGTATAGCTGCGACGCCGGGCGCAGCGACCGGTCAGACGGCCATGCCGGCGATCTTGGCTTCGAAGACCAGACGTCCGTCGACGAAGCCCTGCGCGGCGCTATCGAAGCGCCGCTGTCGAGTCTTGAGGATCTTGGAGATGACGACGAAGCGCGCGGGAGGCTCCACAATGCCGCGGAAGCGGACCTCGTCGGCGGCGGCGAAGCCCGCGAACGTGCTCGACCCGCTCTCGAGTCGCTGCGCGTAAGAGCAAAGCTGCGCCGCAACCTCGATCATCAGAACCCCGGGGAACAGCGGTCGTCCCGGAATGTGCCCCTTCACCCACCAGTCCGTGGGCGACAGGTCGATGTATCCGGCGCAGATCTTCTCATCCGAATCCCACAGCACGATCGCATGCAAGAGCTGAAACTCTTCGCGATGCGGCAGCGCATTCATGATCGCCGCACGATCGGCGACCACGGCGCCAAAGTCGAGAGCGTCAGGATCGAAAATCTTCGGAGGCGGCATGATGTCTCGCCACAAAGCGCGTTGGAAGCCGAAGCCGCCGACTGCCGCTCACCGTCTAGACGGCGGGCGGTGGAGTGGATGCGTCGTCAGGCTTGCTCTCATCCGTCCGGAGATCAAGCACCTTCTTGCGGATGTCCTGCGCGAGGTTTTTGATGTCCTGCATCGATTTGCGAACGCGCGTTCCGGCCGCCTTGTTACCGCCGACGGCCTTGTAAACGTCTTCGCCCGCCTCTTCGACCATGCGTTTGAGCTGTTCGTACTCTTCCAAGATTCGATCTCCCTCGGGTCGAGTGAGTGACGTCGCGGTGAGGCGTTGCCAAGGCGGAAGCACGGGGCCGTCTTCCGCCGACCGCCGCGGGTTGTAGCGTGCGCTGGCAGGCCTTGCAAGCATGCGGTCGGCCGTAATCGCTCACGAAACACCTTTCTCAGCCGGCATCCTCTTCCGAAACCCTGTGCAACACGCACCAACGAGCGCCCGCTGCTGACAAACCCGTAGAATCCCGACGTGCCCGGCTCACCAAACGCACACCCTGAACCTGGTGCTGGCGATCACCCGCCGACCGCCGCTGACCGCGTGTCGCGCCTCCGCGCGATGATCAGCCACTTCCCGAAGACGCCGGGCGTCTACCTGATGAAAGACGCCAGCGGCACAGTGCTCTACGTCGGCAAAGGCCGCGACCTGCGAGCGCGTGTCATGAGCTACTTTCAAGACTCGGCCGACTTGCTCTCGTCGCGCGGCCCCGAAATCGCCCACATGATCACGCTCGTCCACGACATCGACTTCCTCGATTGCGACACCGAAGTCGACGCGCTGCTCACCGAAAACCGGCTGATCAAAGACATTCAGCCCGCCTTCAACGAACGCTTGCGCGACGACAAAAGCTTCCCCTACGTCATGATCACCACCGGCGACGATTTCCCCGGCGTGTTCGTCACGCGGCAGCCCCGGCGCAAGGGCGCCCGACTGTTCGGGCCGTTCACCAGTGCGCAGGCCGCGCGCCAAGCCGTGAGCGCCCTGCAGAAGGCGTTCCGCTACCGAACCTGCGAGCTCGACATCCGCGCCGACGACGACAAGCGACGCTTCTTTCGACCCTGCCTGCTCTACAGCATCAAACAATGCACCGCGCCGTGCGCCGACAAAATCACCAAAGAGGAATACCGCCAGGATATCGACCGACTCACCAGGCTCCTCAAGAGCAAACGCAGCCATCTGCTGCGCGATATGAAACGCGAGATGGATGCGGCGTCGAAGACGCTCGACTTCGAAAAGGCGGCCAGCATTCGCGACCGCATCCGCGCCATCGAAGGCCTCAACACAGCCGGCGATGTGCAAGACGATGTGCAACCCGAAGTGTTCTACATCGACCCCGCCGCCGGACTCGAAAGGCTCGGCAAACTCCTCGCACTGCCCGAGACGCCGCGCATCATCGAAGGCATTGACATCGCGACCCTGCACGGCGAGTCGTCAGTGGGTTCGCTCGTGTGCTTCATCGACGGCCGTCCGTTCAAAAACGGCTACCGACGCTTCAAGATTCGCACGGTTTCCGGCGTCGACGACTACGCCATGATTCGCGAGGTGATCGCTCGGCGCTATAAACACGCCGCCAACGCGACCGAGCTGTTCCCCGACGTGATTCTGATTGACGGCGGCCTCGGCCAGTTGCACGCGGCGCTCGAGGCCTTCGACCACCTCGCGAAAGCCATCGAACTCGAAACCGGGGCGGGCGTGAAGCCGCCCATGGTCATCAGTCTCGCAAAGCGCGAAGAGCTGGTTTACACGCAGGCCAAACGCGAGCCGTTGCGGCTGCCGCGCAATGATGACGCGTTGCGGCTGTTGCAGCATGTGCGCGATGAGGCCCACCGTTTCAGTCAGCACTATCACCACATCCTGCGGCGTAAGCGCACCTTCGATGAAGAACTGAAAGCCGGCAAACGCCCCCCCCGACGCAACGCCAAGCGGCAATAGCTGCGCCCCTCGCGCACGCTCGACCACTTTTCCCCGCTTCACCTCAGCCTCGTTGCCGCCAGCCTCCGATTGCAAGCGCGACGTTCTGTTCCCGTTTCACGCTCATTTTCTGAGGAGAAGCTCAATGACGCGCGCTCTGCTACCGTTCGCCGCCGCCATCGCACTCGGGTTCCTGGCCGGCTGCCCGTTCCCGCCGACCGGCGCCCCGCGAAGCCCCGGCGTCGACGACCCCGCCGACAACATCGCCGACCCGCAGCCCGTAGACACCCCTATCGACAACCAGCCCGACGCCGGCGACGACAGCCCCACCCCCGGCGAGACGCCTCAGGCGCCCAACCCGCCCGCGAACAATGCCGCGCGTGGATTCGTCCCCGACTCGGTCACCCTCGACATCAACGAACTGCCCGAAGACGGTGACAACGCGTCCGCGCAGATCGCACCGCGGTCGCTACAGGTCACCGAGCGCGTCGTGCGCTCCACCGCAACGATCGTGCACCGCTTCCACCGTCTCGCGGACCGCGCCCTCGCACTCGCCGCGCGCATCAATCAAGCCGCGACCGACCCGAACCAAACCCAGTTTGAAGGCCAGCTCATCGCCCTCGGCTTCATCGGTGAGTACAAGGTCGACTTCGCCGCGTTCGACTTCGACGGCGACGGCGTCGCCGACGGCTCCGGAAACGCGGTCGACACGCCCACCGCCTTCCGCCTGTGGCTCAATCCCGGCTCCGGATTCGTCCCCGTCATGTGCGGCCTCATCACCACCCGCCCCAGCGACGCGAACATCGGCGCCGGCCAACTGTTCCTCAGCCCGCCCGGCGTCTACAGCGACATCGCCGACGACGTGCAGTTCTACGTGCAATACGACCGGACCAATCCCGAGCACCAATGGAACTTCGCCTACGTAGTCGGCGGCGTGCACCCGCTGTTCGATCTCGCCCGCGGTGCAGCCCGCGTCGACATCCGCACCGTCGGAACCGATCGCGAGAAGACCGTGCGCGGCGCTTACGAGTACGAGGCCGACGCACTCCACCGCTTCTCGCAGTTGAACGCCCGCACCACAGGCTTCATCTCCGACACCGGCCGCTCCTTCCAGATCACCGCCTCGGGCGTACGCAACGCCGAGACCGTGAACTTGGTGAACGTGTGTGTCGAGCCCACCCTGTTTGAGGAATCGCAAGCGGTGAGTTGCGATGGCTTCGTGTTCAGCGATCCCAACGACTACGAGCCGCTGACGCTGCCCGAACCCGACGCCGCCAACTTCCCCACCGACTTCCCGGATTCACCGACCTTCTAAAACGACGCGAGCTTCTTTTGTTGAGCGGGACACACGAAGCTGTCGCGGCGCTCCATGCTGCGGCGGCTTCGCTCGTTGCTTTAGCAGAGCGCAGCGTACGCGGCGAAGAAAAACACCGTCAGTCGAATGCGTTGTGGCGTCCAAAAAGCCCATAACATCGGGCGTCCTCCTCGGGATGACGACGTCGCGACTTGCACCAACGCCCTTCCGATCTCAATCCAGTGTAGGCCACGCGGAAACCCGCCGCATCGTCCGACCGGTCTTACCTTCTCAGCGCCGCTAATTGCTGCGGTCGCTGCGCTCCAGACGCAGGAGCGATCACGCCTTACTCACCCGGTTCGATAACGAACGCTTCCGCCGCCAGCCCGATGATGCGATATGCAAGGCGGGCCGCGAGAAACTCGGTCACATGCGTGGTCGTGGCCGGGGCGACTTCCACCACATCCGCCCCGACGATCCGCTTGCTCCGCGCCAGCGCCGCCAAAAGATCCGTCACCTGAAACCAGTCCAGCCCGCCAGGCTCCGGCGTCCCCGTTCCCGGCGCATACGCCGGGTCGAACCCGTCAATGTCGACCGTGACAAACACCTCGTCGCTCAGCTCAGCCAGCGTCTGCTCGATCCACGCCTCACCATGACACGCGCGCGGCGGAAAGATCGACAACCCCTCGCGTGCGATCAGCTCCGCCTCTTCCTCCGAATAGCTCCGAATCCCGACCCCCACGAACTTCACCCCCTCACCGTGCAACCGCCGCATCACGCACGCGTGACTGTAAGGCGAGCCCTGGTACGCGTCGCGCAAGTCGGCGTGCGCATCGAGCTGCAGCACCGACACGTCGCGCCAGCGCCGACGCACGGCGCGCACCAGCGGAAGCGTGACGCTGTGCTCACCGCCGAGCCCTAGCAAGAACTTGCCATCCTCGACCGGCCGCCGCGCCGCCGACTCGATGCGCCGCATCATCGATTCCGGACCGCTCACATCGACATCGACTGGCGGCAGCGTCGTCACGCCGACGTGGCTGCTGTCGCGCCCCAGCGCTTCGTCATACAGCTCCACCTGCTGCGACGCGCTGATAATCGCCGACGGGCCTAACCGCGCCCCGCCGCCAAAGCTCGTCGTCGCGTCGTACGGAATGGGCAGCACCGCGACACGCGCCACGTCGTAACCGCGCGTTTTGGGATCCAGTCCGAGAAACCCCGCGCGATCGTCACCGGCAGCGGTGATCGGGTTCGGCGTGCCCATCCCTACTTCGACTTGCCTTCAGCACGCTTACGTTGCTTCGCAGCGCGCGGCGAACGTGTCTGACGCGCTTTGGCGAGCTGACCGGCGATCGCGGCGATCTCTTGCGACTCGTCAAAAACCATCACCGCCGCCGCCACAACGCTGGTCCAAAGCCCCTTCTTGTCCCCCTCCGCCGTTTGAACCACCGCCCGCGTGCGCACGATCTTTCCGCTCATCTTGTAGATCTCACGCCGCGCGTCGTAGTTGGCGTCCGGGTCAAACTCGACCCCGAGCGTGCTAGCCAGCATGCTCGCCGCCATATCTTCGACATAGTCGGACGTGCGTCGCTCCGTCATCCCGTAGCCGTGATGCTCGGAGATGTAACCAAAGTGCTCCTCCTCAGACGGAACCGCCAGCCCGATCCCGGCCGACACCAGCCGGCTCGGCTCGTTCGTCCGCGCCTCGGCCAGCACCACGAACGCAATCTCGCCCGGGTGCAGCTTTGCGACGCCTGCACGCTTCGAGATGATCTTGCAACGCGGCGGGAAGATGCTCGAAACCTTCACCAGGTTGAGATGCGCGATGCCGGCGTCCCGTAGCGCCAACTCGAACGACTCGAGATTGCGCGGATGCTTGCCGACTCCGCGCGTAAAGAACATCTGATTGGCGACAATTGGGAACACGGACGGCCCTCCAGCAGCGCGGCGTTCTTCAAACCCACGGGGGGGATACGTCTAATATGGCCTGCTCTCAACGGACCACGCGGCGCGGCCCGGCGGCACGAGCGGCGAATTATAGCTCGCAATGCGAACTGCACAATTCCCGCCGCGACGGACGCGAGATTTGCCTGACCACGCCCCCGTATCCCATGGTTGAACTGAGGAGTCGCTTCCGCCGGCCAGGGACGGTCGACGGTCGACGAGGGAGCCTCGTTCGGTGCGAACCGGTTGGGGAGAAGCAATGCGTTTCGCACGGCGCCGGCGTCCGCGTTCGCGGACGTCGGCGTTCTTCTTGCCCGCCGCACCCCCATCCGCTTGACACCCCCACGCCTCCGCCGCACGCTAGCGCAATCGCAGACGGGCGCTCAATCGGGGCGCGCTGCGAGAGCGACGTCGCTGCGAGCACCCGAAACCCATGGGTTACGCCTACACTCCCGGACTTTCCGTCGCCGAGCACACCGTCATTCGCAAAGTGCGCCGCCTCCCACTCAAGGGCCGCGTCCTCGTCGAAACCGGCGCCGTCGTCGACGCCGATGAGGTCGTCGCCCAGACCGAACTCCCCGGCGAAGTGCGGCCCATCAACGTCGTCGGCAAGCTCGGCGTCGCCGCCGAAGAACTCACCGAGATCATGCTCAAGCAAGAAGGCGATCCGGTCGCGGCCAACGAACCAATCGCACGCACCAAGGGCGTCTTCGGCTTCTTCAAGAGCGAGCTCAAGAGCCCCATCGACGGCAGCGTCGAGTCGATCTCCAGCGTCACCGGCCAGATCATCATTCGCGGTAAACCGACCCTACTGCAGAAAACCGCCTACGCCCGCGGTCGCGTCGTCGCCGTCCAAGCCGACGAATCCGCCACGATCGAAGTCTCCGGAACCTTCATTCAGGGCATCTTCGGCATCGGCGGCGAGGCGCGCGGCGAAATCGCCCTCGCGGTCGACGACCCCGCCGATGTCCTCGACGCCCCCAAAATCAAACCCGAGCACCGGGGCAAGGTCATTGTCGGCGGAAGCCTGCTCACCGCCGACGCCGTAAAGGCCGCCCAAAAACACGGCGTCGCCGGCATCATGGTCGGCGGCCTGAACGATGCCGACCTGCGCGCCTTCCTCGGCTATGAGCTCGGAGTCGCCATTACCGGCGAAGAAACGCTCGGCGTCACCATTGTCGTCACCGAGGGATTCGGCGAGATCGCGATGGCCTCCGCCACGTTCGACCTGCTCAAACGACGCGTCGGCAAGGTCGCCAGCATCAACGGCGCCACGCAGATTCGCGCCGGCGTCATCCGACCCGAATGCATCATCCCGCTCGACGAGGAAGCCGCCCCGGCGACCGGCGACGACGAGCAGAGCAGCGTGCTGCAGATCGGCACACCGCTCCGCGCGATTCGCGAACCATTCTTCGGCCGCATCGGCAAGTGCGTCGCCCTGCCCGTCGAGCTGGAACGACTCGGCAGCGAAACCAAAGTCCGCGTCCTCGAGGTCGAGTTTGACGACGGTCAGCGCGCCACCGTGCCGCGAGCGAATGTGGAGCTCATCAAAGCCTAGCCGATGGAAATGGTGTCGGGTCGTGGTTGACGCCGCGACCGACGCAACACTCGAGGAAGGAGCCGGAGACCATGTTGGATTCGTTTCAGTTCATCGATTTCGGCAGCATCGTGACGACGTTCCTCGCCACGTTTCTCTCCACGTTCTTCTCGTTGGTGGTAAGCCTGTTCTTCCCGGCCTGACGCCGCCGCCACTTCGCTCTAAACTAACCTACGCCGACCGCACGCTCGGTGCGGGGCCGGGCCGAAACTCGCTGGAGATCAGGCGATGACCAACCCATTTTCCGGAGCGGTTCACGACCCCGAGATGATGGACCAGGCCGACGAGCGGGCGCAAGAACTGCTCGATGAACTGAAAGAGAAAGCCAGCGGCGAAATCCGCGACATCGGACCGCTGCGGAAGGAAGTGTCCGTCGTCGTCCCGCAAGATGTCATCGCCGCACAGGTCGAACATAACTTCGACGAGCTGCGGAGCGACGCCGTCGTACCCGGGTTTCGACGCGGTCGCGCGCCGCGCGCGCTGATCGAAAAGCGCTTCGGAGCGGATGTCCGCCAAAGCCTGAAGACCACCGTTGTCGGCCAGTCCTACTTCGCGGTGATCGAAAAGGAGAACCTCGACACGCTTGGAGACCCCCTCTTTCGCATCAAGAGCGACGAAGGCGAGAAGCTCGTCGACCTCGGCGAGGCCCTACCCCATTTCAGCTTGCCGGACGAAGGCGACTTCACCTTCACATGCGAGGTCGAAGTCCGCCCCGAGTTTGAATTGCCCAACCTCGAAGGCGTGCCCATCAAGACGCCCGACGTCACGATCACCGACGAGCAGGTCGAAGCCGAACTGCAGCGGCGCGCCAAACTCTTCGGTCGCCTGACGCCCGTCGAAGACGGCGCCACCGCCGAAGACACCCTCATCGCCGACGTCGTCCTCTTCGGCCCCGAAGGCGAGCAGGTCAAGAAGGAAGAGAGCGTGCGCCTCGGCGTGCGGCCGGTGCGCCTCGACGGCGTCCCGCTGCAAAACCTCGCGGAAGTGCTCGGCGGCGTGAAGCCCGGCGAAGAGCGCACCGCCGAGTGCACTTTCCCCGACGACTACGACCGCACCGACTTGCGCGGCAAGAACGGCAAGTTCGTCTTCCGCGTCCATGAAGTGAAACGCATGGAGCCCGCCCCCATCGACAAAATCGTGGCCGACTACGGCTTCACCGGCGAGCAGGAGCTGCGCGACTTCATCCGCGACGAGCTCGACGCCGAAAAGGAAGACCTCATCGAACGGGCCAAGAAAGAGCAGGTGTTCGAGTATCTCCTCAACAACACGCAACTCGAGCTGCCCGAGCAGCTCTCCGCCCGCCAGACCGATCGCGCCATCATCCGGCGCGTCGTCGAAGCTCGGAAACAGGGTCTGCCCGAAGAAGAAATTGACAAGCACATGGACGAATTGCGCACCGGCGCCAAAGAGCAGGCCGTGCGCGATCTCAAGCTCGCCTTTATCCTCGACAAGGCGGCCCAACAGCTCGACGTCAGCGTGACCGATGAAGAAGTGAATACGGAAATCGCACGCATCGCTCGGCGATACGACCGGCGTTTCGACCGCGTGCGCGACGAACTCCAACGCGAGAACCTGTTGCCCCAAATCGCCGACTCCATCCGCACCGACAAGCTCGTGCGGCACGTGCTCGCGTCGGCGACCTTTGAGACGGTGAAAGCCGAAGACGCTGAGAAGTCGTCCGGCGAATAACGAAGCCAGTCGCCCGCGATCGGGCGCGGAAGGAGTCTTCATGCCAGAGTGGCGCGAGATGATCGAGCGACCGCGGCTGCAGGCGGGCGGGCTGCAGCAATACCGCCAGATGGGTCTGAACGAGATGCTCCTGGATAACAGGATCATCTTTCTCGACATGCCGCTCGATCCCCGCATCATGATCAACAGCAACACAGTCTGCTCACACATCATCAAGAGCATGCTGTATCTGCAATCAGTCAAACGCGACGCTGACATCCACCTCTACATCAACTGCCCCGGCGGCGATATCGACGACACCCTCGCCATTTATGACACCATGCGCTTCCTCAAGTGCGACGTCGCCACCTATTGCGTCGGCGCGGCCAGCAGCGGCGGCGCCCTCATCCTCGCCGCAGGAGCCAAAGGCAAACGCTTCGCGCTCCCCCACGCGAAAGTCATGATCCATCAGCCTTGGGGCATGCTCGGCGGACAAGCAGCCGACATGCGCATCCAGGCCGAAGAAATCCTCAAGCTCAAGCAGTCGCTCATCGGCATCCTCGCGGAGTGCACCGGCAAAGATACCGAGACCATCGAGCGCGACACCGAACGCGACCGCTACATGGACGCCGCGCAGGCCCGCGAGTACGGCCTGATCGACGAAGTGCTTGAAGACCAGCCCGATCCCAACAAGAACAAGTGAGGCCCGCGATGTCGACTTCGCAACTGATTCCGATCGTCGTCGAGCGCGAGGGCCGCGCCGAACGCGCCTACGACATCTACTCGCGACTGCTCAAAGACCGCGTCATCTTCCTCGGCGACGAAGTCTCCAGCGACCTCGCCAACGTCATCGTCGCGCAAATGCTCTTCCTCGCCAACGAAGACCGCAAAGCCGACATCCACCTCTACATCAACAGCCCCGGCGGCTCGGTCTACAGCGGCATGGCGATCTACGACACCATGCAGTATCTCCCCTGCGACGTCGCCACCTATGTCATCGGCGCCGCCGCCAGCATGGCCGCCGTCCTCGCCTCTGCCGGTGCGCCCGACAAACGCTTCATCCTCCCCCACGGCCGCTTCATGATTCACCAGCCGCTCTCCGGCGCTCGCGGTCCCGCAACCGACCTCAAAATCGAACTCGACGAGGTCATGCGCACCCAGAAGCAGCTCTACGGCGTGCTTGCCAAGCACACCAACAAGAGCCTCGAGCAAATCGAGAAAGACTGCGACCGCAACAACTGGATGGACGCCGAGCAGAGCATCGCTTACGGCCTCTGCGACCGTGTGCTCGAGCGCATGCCCGAACGCGGCCCGCGACCGCTGCGCTCCGAAGACGAAGGCGAGCACAACGACTAACGCCCAGCACAACCACAATCACGAACACAGCCCAACAGATGAGGCGTCAGGCCCCCGCCGCCTGACGCCTTCGGGCTATTTCCGTCCCCCTTCGCCAACCACAACATCCGCGCACGCCGCTCGCAACAGCGCCCCAACCTCGCCGCGTAACGCACTCGGAACACCGCCAATCGCAATCGCCCCATCGCCCGCCGCCGGCGACACCTCCAGCCGCGGCGCCGATGCCCCCACACGAATCACCGTCACAAACCGAGCCCCCGCCTCCGCTCGGCCACGCACACGAAAGACCGGCAGCGGCGTCTTCTCCGCGTAGTACAGCGACTCCCACCCCTCCGGCGCCGGCGCCTCCACACCACGCACCAGCTCACCGTCAAAGCCCACCGGCGCACGCACGCGCAAGTCAACAGACCCACCGCCGCCCGTCAGCTCCGCACTCACTGACCAACCCCCACCCACCGCGCAGTCGTCCTCGCTCACCCAATCTGCGTCCACGAGCCGCCAACGGAGCGTTACATCGTGCGTCCCAGCCCCCAACACGTCATCCATCACCATGTACGCATCGTCGATCCGCAACAGCGTGCGGCGATGCGTCACTTTCCCCGACGCCAGTCGCTGATAGCCGTCATGCTCCCCAATCAAAAGCGACACCCGCTCATCCGCCGTCGTCTCCAACGCAATCAGCCGCGACCGCGTCCAGTGCAGCCACAAAAATCGCGGCCCGCGCTCCATCTGATCCCGCCCGTCAATCTCCACCGTGTTGTGCGCCCCCGTTGACGGGAAATATTGCTTCCACGCGGCGTCCGCGTTGTAGTGATAGCTGCCCGCGTCGCGCAACACGTTCACGCCGTCCGCCCACAGATCGACGTGCAGCATGTCGCACTGCGACGGCCGATCGCGATACGCATGCACACGCGTGAAAACGTGCGACCGCGGCCCCCGCACCACGTAGTACCCGCCAGTGTCCGCCCGCCATACCGCGGCCTGACGCGGCGTTTCCACCGCCGCGGTCAGCGCGTCCGCACCAAACAGCCACAACAACTGCTCGTCCCACGGAGAGCCGGCCGGCCCGTCAAAGCAACGCCGACGATGCACGAAGTAATGCGCCGCTTGCACGACCGGCCGAAAGTCGAGGTAGTCGCAGGTGCTCAGCGGCAGAATCAGCGCCCCGTCGTTCGAACCATAGTTCGGCGCCCGTCCGTTCGACGCTTCCACCAGCGACCCGAGCCAATCCGTCGCGCGACCGATGACGTCGAGCGTCTTTGGGTCGAGCGGTTTCCCGTGCAGCTCCGCCAGCCGCCCCGCCCAGACCGCATCGTCGAGCATGACGCGGTGATAGGTCACGCTATGCTGCACATACGAGCCGTCGCGGTAGATCTGCCGCCGCAGCTCGGCGTTCAAAATGCGTCGCCCGCGCGTCGCCCAGCGGTGTGCGGCGCGAAACTCGGGAAAGAGCAATCCGATCGCCAGCAACCCCGCCGACTCGCTGATCGCGTGATTGTTCTTCTGACTCCGCGCGTAATCGATCGCACCGTCAATATGCCGCCCCGTCAGCCAAACCAGCCGTGTCAATCGCGCCAGTCGCGGCGCGGTCGTCTCCGTGCTGTTCAACATCGCAAACGCGGCGAACAGCCACGCCATCATGCGAAATGTCGCTTCCTGCCCGCAAATCCACTGCGCCGTGAGCCCATACGGGTTTTGCTGATCCCACGCTTCCAACCACCGCCAAAACCGCCGCGCGGGCTCATCGTCTCCGGTCCGAACATGCTCGCGCGCCAGGAGATACGCCCAGGTGAACCGCGCCGGCTCCCACAGACACTTGATGTCGCGAAACTGCGGATCGAGCGTGTCGTAGTCGCTCCAGTGGCGCCCCGTCGGCCATCGCACGTCGTGCATCGCATCCCGTGCAAAGTCAGGCGGGTCGCCTACCTCGACGGCGTCACGTTGAAAAAAACGCACGACGCCGCGGCGTAGCCCGGCCAACTCATGCGCGGTCGCCGCGCGCCACGCGTCGTCGTTCAAGAGCGTGCGATGCGCTGCAGCCAACGAAGCCTGCGCCGCTGGTGGAGCAAACCACCGCGCGGCGCGCTCGCGCCAGCGCTCCCCGGCCGCTTCGTCGGTATAGCCGTCGGTAAACGCGCGGCGCCACGTGTTGGCGTCAGGCTCGCCACCCGGAAGACTGCGTCGCAGCACACCGCTCCTGACCCGCGCGACGTGCCACACGCGGCGCGGCAGATTCTCCCAGCCGATCGCCGCTGCAGTCGCGTACGTCCGCCGGATGCGGGCAATGTTCATCGCGTCATCCGTCCTCAGTGCGGTTCGCGTCGCCCGTGCGCGTCACGGGCGCAGAATGCGTTCCCGGTTCGAGGCCAGAATGGTACTGGCCCGCAGCCGACGCGCGGTCCGCATCCCCGCTCTTGGCAGGCTCGAATTCTCGGTTATGATCTTTTCCTTGGCCTAGACTCGACGGTTAGAACCTCGCTGGGCCAAAGGGTCAGAATGCGTCGCGACCGGCCAACCAGGCGCGGTGGGCGCGGGCCCCACTAGATCGATGCAGTCGAAGCATCGGCGCATTGGCGGCCGCCGGGAGTGCCGCTGTCACCGTGACCGGAGGAACGGCACGTGCCCGAACTCGCTGAGATTGAAAGCAAGGTCAAGAAGATCGTGGCCGAGCAAATGAACGTTGCCGAGAATGAAATCTCGCGCGACACGTCGTTCGTCAACGACCTGAACGCGGATTCGCTCGACACGGTGGAGTTGGTCATGGAGCTGGAGGACGAGTTCGAACTCTCCATCCCAGACGAAGAGGCCGAAAAAATTCAAACCGTCGGCCAGGCCATCGATTACATCAAGCAGCACCTCGACAGCGCCGCCTAAACGGCGCGGTAAGCAGGACATCGCATGAATCAGCGGCGTGTGGTCGTCACTGGCCTGGGCGCGATTACTCCACTCGGTCTGGGCGTCAACGCCACCTGGGACCGATTGGTCGCGGGCGAAAGTGGAATCCGCAAACTCCAGCGGTTCGACGCGTCACCCTACGAGGTACGAATCGGCGGCGAGTGCTCCGACTTTGTCGCCGAAGCCCAACTCGACCGACGCGCCATCAAACGCATGGACCGCGTCACCCAACTCGCGCTCGTCGCCGGCGAAATGTCGTTCAAGGACGCCGGCCTCGAGCCTGGCCGCTTCGAACCAACCCGCGCCGGAGTCATCCTCGGTTCCGGCATCGGTGGGCTCGAGGAGATCGAAACGCAGCACTGCCGCCTGCTCGAAAAGGGACCCGACAAGGTCTCCGCGTTCACCATCCCCAAGCTCATGGCGAACGCCGGATCGGGCATGGTCTCCATCGCACTCAACTTCCAGGCCGTAAACACCACCGTCGCAACCGCCTGCGCCTCCGCCGGCAACGCCATGGGCGACGCCTATCACGCGATTCGCCGCGGCGAAGCCGACGTCATCGTCGCCGGAGGCTCCGAGGCGGCCGTCACGCCGCTCGGCGTCGCCGCGTTCGCCGCCATGAAGGCCCTCTCCACACGCAACGACGACCCCGCACATGCCTCACGCCCCTTCGACAAGGATCGTGACGGCTTCGTGCTCAGCGAAGGCGCCGGCATGCTCATCTTCGAAGACTACGAGCACGCCCAGGCCCGCGGCGCCAACATCCTCGCCGAAGTCGTCGGCGTCGCCGCCACCGCCGACGCCGGAGATATGGTGCAGCCTGATCCCGAAGGTCGTGGCGCCGGCCGCGCGATGGCGGCGGCATTGCAGTCCGCCCAGCTAAATCCCGAAGACATCGACTACATCAACGCCCACGGCACCAGCACACCGCTCGGCGATGTCGCCGAAACGCGCGCCATCAAACGCGTCTTTGGCAACCACGCCCACAAACTGCTCGTCAGCAGCACTAAGAGCGCGATCGGGCATACGCTTGGCGCGAGCGGCGGCGTCGAGGCGATCGTCTGCATCCTCGCCCTCCGGAATCGCACCGCCCCGCCCACCATCAACCTCGAAACGCCCGACCCCGATTGTGATCTCGACTACGTCCCCAATGTCGCCCGCGACGCCAACATCCGTTACGCCATGAGCAACTCGTTCGGCTTCGGCGGTCACAACGCGTCGCTTATCTTCAAGCGAATCTAACGCCCCCACGCGGCCTCTTGAGCCCACGCACCGCCCCCGGTCATTCGTCGCGCATGAAGCCAATCATGATCATCCCGCCCGCCTCGTCTCGCTGGCCGGCGGTGCAGCGACTCTTCAGCCGCCTCAGCCCCACCGCCCTCGACGATCTCGAACGCCGCGTCCAGGGCGCCATTCCTCAAGCCCAAGACGCATTTGCCATGACCCTCAATGGCGCAGACTGCGTCGCCGCCGCGCTGGTCTGTAAACGGTTCGGCGTCGGCGTGCTCGGCAACGTGTTCACCCGCCGCGATCACCGACGCCGCGGACTCGCCCTCAAGTGCGTCGAGGCGGCCGCGGGTTGGTTCGACATGAACGGCGGTCGACGTCTGTATCTCGCCTGCGCCGCCGAGCAAGCCGACTTGTTCGTTCGCGCCGGCTTTCGGGAGACGCGCCGCGTCGACCGCGGGCCGCTGAGCGAGATCACGATGTGTCGCGACCACAGCGAAACGGCCGCCCCCAGCTCAGCCCCCACCGCTCAAAACACTCCGAACGACCCGGTCCCGACTGACGTCTCCGCCGACGTGATCGTGCAAGCAGCGGAATCCGACCTGCGCATTCGCGACATCACCCGCGCCGACTGGCCGGCGATGGTCGGCCTGCTGCACGAAGGCCCCGGCGCCGACCCACGCGTCCCGATCGCCGAATCCGCCGTCTCCGCCGAACACACCATGCTCGAGTTGCTCGACCAGCAGGATCGCAACGAAACAAAGCTCATTGGCGCATGGCGCGACGAGTCGCTGGCGGCGCTCGCCACGCTCGCCACCCCTCCCGACGCCAAGCGCACGTTCGCAGCCATCATGCCGCACGACGCACAACCGCGGGTTCTGCGTGACGCGGTGCTCCGAGAAGCGGATGACAAAACCTACGAGCGGGTCGAGTTTCCGATGGATGCGTTGCGGACGAAGACGAAGTGACGGTCGCCGCGTCTGATCCAAACCATCAATCTTCCGGATCGACATTGTGACGCGCACCACGCGATTCGAAGGGCGCGTCCGCCCCGCCGAGCTCACCGACGCCGCAACCATCACCGAGTTCAACCGCGCCATGGCGTTCGAGACCGAGCAGGTCGAACTCGATCCCACAGTCGTTAGCGCCGGCGTCGCGCACTTGCTCGCCGCTCCGGCCGACGGTCGCTACTTCGTCGCCGAAGAAGCCGGCGCACTGCTCGGCCAGCTCATGATCACTTTCGAATGGAGCGACTGGCGCAACGGACGCTTCTGGTGGATCCAGAGCGTCTACGTCGTGCCGCACGACCGCGGACGCGGCGTCTACCGCGCGCTGCACGACCATGTCGCGCTCGCCGCGCGAGCCGCGCCCGACGCCTGCGGACTCCGCCTCTATGTCGAACGCAACAACCAAGCCGCCCAAGCGGTCTACGGCAAGGTCGGTCTGCACGCCACGGCGTATGAGCTCTGGGAGCAAACCTGGCCGACGACGCCTCCCGAAGCCTAAGCTGCAGCCGTGGCGGTGCATCGGGTTAGAATGCAACGCAAGCAATACGCAGACCGCGGCGACGACGCGAGTGCGACGGGCGCCGCGCAATTGACCAAGGAGAACGACATGAAGCCACAGATGATGCTTTGCGGATTGATGATCGCTGCACTCGCGACCGCGGCCTTCGCGGAGGAGGGCAAGTCGGCTGACGAGATCATGAAGAAGGTCGCCGAGCTCAACAAGAAACTCGACAGCTACCGCGTAAAGTCCGTAACCACCACCAAGATGCCGCAGATGGAGTCCCGCAGCGTCACCACGCAGGACGTAAAGCGCAGCGGCGACGAGATGATGACGCGGACCGAAGCTGAGACCCGCATGGAAATGAAGTTCGGCGGCCAGTCCACCGTCAACGAGACGAAGCAGGTCACGGTCGACGATGGCGAATTCATGTACACGCTGTCCGACTCGAACGGTCAGAAGATGGCCAGCAAGATGAAGCGTCAGAAGGCCGATCCCAACGCCATGGAGAAAGCGGCCGAGACGATGAACATGGAGTATCTGGGCGAAGAGAAAGTCGACGGACGTGACGCGTGGAAAGTCAAAACGACGCCCAAAGACTCCGCCATGGCCGCTTCAGGAAGCACCACGACCTGGTACTGCCAGAAAACCGGACTCCCCCTGAAGATGGTGATCACGGATGGCGAGGGCGAGCCCACGACCGAAATGATCGTCCAGGATGTCGACCTCAGCCCCAGCTTCGACGACGGGCACTTCAAGTTCGAAGCGCCGGCCGGCGTCACGGTGATCGACATGAGCCAAGGCTAACGCAGCCTCAGCAGGCGACTTCAGCACCCAGACGCTCGTGTTGCTGAAGTCGCCACGCCACGAGCCCCCGCACGACTTGCGCAATCGCCGGCGCGCACCGCGCCGGCGACGCGTCCAACACCGCAACCAACTCCGCGGCGATGTCCCGCGCTGCGTGGCTCCGCACCAGTCGCACCTCCCCGCACGATCCGTCATGTCGCGCCGCCTCGAAGCCCGGCCCCGGTGTGCAGACCAATGGCGCCCCCGACGACGACGCCAATCGAATCGAGTCAGCACCATACGTGACCAACGGCGTGTGAAGCACGACGTCGGCCGACATCACGCCGCCCCACCAATCATGGTTGTCGCGCGCCACGCGCAGTCCCTCGGCGGCGCCGCACGCCCGCAGCAGCCCGGTCGCCCGGCAAAGCCCCGGATCCAGCGGATGCAGCCACAAACACGCCCGCGCATGAATCTGCCGCACGAGCAGCAGCGCCCACGCGGCCCGAAACGCCGCCCCGGGCGAATGAGACGGCAAGAGCGCGATCGTCTGACCGCCCCCTAACCGCCCCGCGCCGCCCGTGTCTACGTTCAGAGTGAGTCCCGCGCAGAACGCCTCGTTCGGCGCCACCGTCGCGGACATCGGCGCAACGCAATCGGAGGCGCCAATCCTGAGGTCGATGAGACGCTGCCGCGCGAATGCACTGTCAGCCAGCCACACCGTACGCCTGAAGCCGTTCACGAGCGGTGGCGACGACGCCCTCGGCGTCAGCAGCGGCGTCGACTCCACGAATATCGTCCGCTCGGCGGCCGCACGCAGGCGGCCGATCTCGGCGATCCAGCATGGCGCCCAACAGTGCACCAGCCCCGCCCCGCGCAGCGCTCGCTCGAGCGTATGGGACCATCCATGCCGCAGCAGATGCGGATTGACTGACGCGCCCGGCAGCCTCGACGACGGCTTCGCGCCAATGCTGATGAAAGAATGCCGCATCGCAAGCGGCGCCGCCGCCAGCGTCTCGAGCAGCAGCAAATCGCCGGCGGCGATCTGCCGGTCTACAACGTGCAGAACATGGCGCTCAGCCGCGATGATCGACATACCGAGAGTCTGCATGGTTCATGCAGAATTGTCGATCTCACAAAGTGACGCTTAGAATGAGATCGGGGCAGGCTTGATCCGTCGCGCTAGGAACCCACGCGTCAAATGCTCAGCAAGTTTCTGATTTCCGCCGCGCTGATCACAGCCGCGTTGGGCAGCGCCGGCCTAACCGCCTACTACCTCTACGCGAGCCGGCCCGCGGCCGAAAAGTCCGACGCCGTCCGCCCGCTGCTCCGGGTTCGTGGCGAGCGCGTTCGGCCGGAAAACGTCACCGAGTCGCTCGTCGGCTACGGCGCGGCCCGAGCTGCGCAGCGCGCCACCATCTCCGCCGAAATCGCCGGTCAGGTCGTCTTCGTGAGCGACCGACTGGAGGAAGGTCTCCCCGTCGCCGCCGGCCAGGTGCTGCTTCGCGTCGACGATCGCGACTACCAGGCGCAGCTCGAACAGGCGAACGCCGCCAAGCGCAGCGCCGTAGCCGAACGCCGACGGATTGATGTCGACGCCGCCAGCCTGCTGCAACAGCGTGAGATCGCCCAAACGGAACTCGATATCGCGCGCGACGAGCTGACCCGCGTCAAAGATCTGTTCGAACGCGGGCAAGCCGGCGAACGCGAACTCGACGCCGCCCGCGCCGCCACCCAGCAAGCCATGCGCGCCCTCGCGGAACTGTCGCGAGCCGTCGATTCCATCCCCGAACGACGCGCAGCCGCCGAGGCCGCCGTAGCCCAGGCCGAAGCGCAAGCCGCTCTCGCCAGCAACGCACTCTCGCGCACCACCATCCGCGCACCGTTCGACGGCGTCATCGAGTCCGAAATGGTCGAGCTCGGCGAGATCGTCGCCCCCGGCGCCCAGTTGTTCACCATGGTCGACACCCGCCGGATCGAGGTGTTCGTCGAACTCCCCATGTCGTGGTATCCGCGCTTACGCGTCGGCGCCGCCGCAACAATCTCGACTGAGGTCAATCAAGGCGACACCTGGGTCGGCGAAGTCGCCCGCATCTCACCCAGCGGCAGCATGATGAGCCGCACCCTGCCCGTCTACATCGAGGTCGATAACCGCGAGCAAGACACGCCGCTCAAGCCCGGTCTGTTCGTCCGCGCCGCGATCGACGGCCGCCAGTTCGTCGACGCCGCAACCACGCCGCGCGGCGCCGTCCAGGACGGCGTCGTCTTCGTCGAGCAGCCTGATCACACTGTCGGCGAGCGCGCCGTCGAAGTCGTCGCCACGCTCGGCGAACGCGCCGTGGTCAGCGGCCTCGCCTTCGACGATGTCGTCATCACCAGCAATCTCGACTCGCTCGTCGTGGGCGCGCCCGTGCACGTCGAACTCACCAACGAACCTGCGTCCGCGAATCGCGATCGCCAGGACGACGCAGCGACGCCCAGCGCGCAACAGCTCGCCATCGACGAGTCCGCCCGCGAACCAACCGAGACTCAGCCGTGAGAGCCCTCCCGCGATTCAGCGTGCAAAACCCCGTGTTGGTCGGCGTGCTGATGACCGCTCTAATCATCGGCGGCCTCTACGGATCGATGACGCTCGTGCGCGAGATGTTCCCCGAGTCGCGCCCCAACCTCGTCATCGTCTCCACGGCCTACCCCGGCGCCAGCCCCGAGGAAGTCGAGAGAGGCATCGCACTGCGCTTCGAAGAAGCCGTGCAAACCATCGACAACATTCAGGAAATCAAGACCACCGTCGCCGAGGGGCTGTGCACCATCACCCTCGAGTTCGACAACGATCTCGACGACATCGACCAGGCGGTGATCGACGTCAAAAACGCGATCGACGCCATCCCCCGCGACGAACTCCCCGAGCAGGCCGAAGAGCCCGTCGTCGCCGAAGGCGAACCCCTCCTGCCCGTCATCTCCGTCGCCATCTACGGCGACGCCGACGAGCACGAACTCAAGCAGGTCGGCGAAGACGTACGCGAAGACCTCTTGCAATTGCCCGGCGTCACCGAAGTCAGCTTGTCCGGCGTGCGCAAGGCGGAGCTGACCGTCGAAATCGAGCCTCAAACCATGGCCGCCTATCGCCTGTCGCTGGCTGATATCGCCGGCGCCATTCGCGAAGCCAATCTCGATCTGCCCGGCGGACAGGTCAAAACGCGCGCGCAGAACATCTCACTCCGCACGCTCGGCGAGACCGACGAAGCCGAACGCATCGAAGACACCATCGTGCTCACCGATCCGAACGGCGCCGTCGTCCGCGTGCGCGACCTCGGACGCGTCATCGACGCCTTCGAAGACACCGACACCGCCGGACGCTACAACGACAAACCCGCCGTCGACATCACGGTGCAGAAAAAGGGCGATCAGGACGCGATCGAAATCGCTGACAAGGTGCGCGCCTACGTCGCCGGCCGGCTCGGCGAGCCGCTCGAACTCACCTGGTTCGAACGCCTGCAGGGGCTGATCGGCATCGAGACGACGCGCGAACGCATCTACGCCCGCGCTCTGAACGACCCCCTGCCCGACAACCTCAACATGGGGTTGCACAACAACCTGGTGCGCTTCATCGAAAGCCGGCTCGATCTGCTGCAGCGCAACGGCGCCATGGGGCTCACGCTCGTCTTCCTCTCGCTGCTCATCTTCCTCAACTGGCGCGTCGCCTTCTGGGTCCTGATGGGGCTGATCGTCTCCATCTGCGGCGCCATCATCCTCATGAGCTTCACCGGCACCACCCTGAACCTCATCACGATGTTCGGCCTCATCGTCGTGCTCGGCATCATCGTCGACGACGCAATTGTCGCCGGCGAGAACATCTACGCCCGGTTCGAGCAAGGCGAGTCGCCCGATGTCGCCGCCGTACACGGCGCCCAGCAGGTCGCGTGGCCCGTCACGATCGCGGTGCTCACCACGATCGCGGCGTTCGCCCCGCTCATGTTCATCGACGGGCGTTTCGGCGACTTCATGGGCCAACTGCCCATCGTCGTGATGTGCGCACTCTCCGTGTCGCTCATCGAATCGCTGATGATTCTGCCGTCGCACCTGTCCGAGTCGCTGCGAAAGGTGAAACGCCCAACACGGCCGCCGGCACGCGACGAAAACGCGGCGCAGCGCGACGACGCTCCGGCCCATCGCCCGTCGCCGTTCGCACACCTGCTGAGCGAAGTGCTCCCAAATCGCTTCGAGCGCTTCCTGCGCGTCGCCGCCAATTGGCGCTACGTCACGCTCGCCGTCGCCACCGCTGCACTCATCGCCGCCGTCGGGCTCGTCATCGGCGGACGGCTGCCGGTCGTCTTTCTGCAAAAAATGGAATCCGAAACGCTCCTCATCAACGTTGAGATGCCGCTCGGCACACCCGCCGAAGAAACCGGCCGCGTCATGAAGGTCGTCGAACAGGCCGTCATGGACTTGCCCGACGAAGAACGCAACAACGTCTACACGCTGCTCGGCGGAAGACTCAACGTCTCCAGCGACTCGGGCGCCATGCAGTTCCAGTCGCATCTCGGCCAGTCAATCCTCGAACTCACCAGCCTCGAGTATCGTGATCGCAGCAGCGAAGACATCAAAGCCGAACTCCGCGCCAAAACCGCCGACCTCGTCGGCGTGAAGTCGCTCAAGTTCGAGGAAATGTCCGGCGGCCCCGGCGGCGCCGAGATCCAGCTCGAGATCACTTCCGAAGATCTCGACGCCCTGCTCGACGCTCGCAACCGCCTGAAGCAGGCCCTCTCCGAATACGCCGGCGTCTACGACATCGCCGACAACTACGAGAGCGGTCGCCGTGAGCTGCGCATCACCCTGCTCGACAGCGCCCGCCCGCTCAACATCACCACCCGCAGCCTCGCGACCGAAGTGCGCGGCGCCTTCTTCGGTCTCGAAGCCCGCACGATTCAGCGGCAGCGCGAAGACGTCGATATCCGCGTCCGATTTCCCGAAGAACAGCGCGGCCAGGTCGCATCGCTCGAGTCGCTCCGCGTGAAAACCCCCATGGGCGACATGGTCCCGCTGACCGAGGTCGCCCGCATCGAAGACACCCGCGGCTACGCGACCATCAACCGCATCGACCAGCGCCGCGCGGTCACCGTCACCGCCGACGTCGACAAGGCCGAAACCAGCGACCGCGTGCTCGCAGCCCTCCCGCCGCTCATGGCGCAACTCGAGCGGGAGCACCCCGGACTGCGCGTCGACTTCGCCGGCAACAAACGCGAGCTGGCCAAATCGCTCAACTCGCTCTACCGCGATTCCGCGATCGCGATCATGATCATCTACGTCATGCTTTGCGGCCTGTTTGGCAGCTACCTCCAGCCGCTCGTCGTCCTCGCCGCGGTCCCGTTCGGCATCACCGGAGCGCTGGTCGGCCACTATCTGCTCGGGTATCCGCTCACCCTGCTGTCGTTCATCGGCATCGTCGCGCTGATCGGCATCGTCGTGAACGACTCGCTGATCCTCGTCGACTTCGTCAACACCGGCATCCGCTCGGGCAAATCGGTCTTCGAAGCCGTCATCAGCGCCGGCCGCCGACGCCTGCGCCCCATCCTGCTCACCTCGCTCACCACCATCCTCGGCTTGCTGCCGCTCCTCGCCGAGCAAAGCTTCCAGGCGCGCTTCCTCATTCCGATGGCGATCTCGATCAGCTTCGGCCTGCTCTTCGCCACCGTGCTGACGCTGGTGGTCGTGCCGTCGCTGTTCCTGATTCTCGAAGACTTCAAGCGCCTCGTCCGCCGCCCGACCACGGCGGCGACGTTGGAGCATGTGGTGGTGGAGTAGGCCGGCGCCGTCGACGGAGCGCGGCCGGAACGGCCACCGCGCGCAGATGACCGCGCCGGAGAGGGAAGCGTCGGCCGTCTCTACCCCGTCGGCGCCATGCGGACCGACGTGCACGACCTGGTCAGCGGAAATGGTTCACACACTGCCGGACGGCAGGGCCGCGTCCGTCACGGAACGTAACCCCTCGTTGTTCGAAGCAGAGTCGGCTTCGGCAGCCACGCACGGGTCAGTTGTGCTGCCCCATGCCACCCGCCCGTTCATCGTTGCATCGTAGTCCCGCTCAATCGTCAGCGACACCGATCTCCAGCAAAGACTACGACGCCGCCCGATGACGCGCCTTCGCCGCAAACTCCGGCGCCTCGCGCACGCACGTCCCCAGAATCGACAGCGACTTCTTAAACGCCGCCCAGCCGGTGCGCTTGATCACCGCCGGCTCCGTACCGACCTCGGGGAAGCCGGCGGCGTTCGCCTGCGCCTGCACGGCGTCCCAGTTATGGAACAGCTTACCCCAATCGCTCTCGAGCACGTCCGACATCAGTTGCTTGGCTTTGGTCGGATACCAGAACGAGTCGTGATAGATCACGCTCGCGACATACGCCCACGGCGCCAGCACGGTCTTCAGCGACCACTCGATCGGCCGCTTGAGCGGACCCCAGTAGATGCGATGCTGCATCTTGCTGGCGAACGTCATCTTCTGGAACGGGCCGACGAAGTTCCAGTTCTCCTTCGCCGCCTCCACGTCGCCGACCAATTCGATCTTCGACACGTCGCCGCAGCCGAGCCCCAGCTCGTGGCCCAGCTTGATGAACTTGATGCTCATCGGGTCCATGCCCATGAGCTTGGCCGCCACCGCGTCGATCGCGACCTGGTCGCGGCTGGCGAGGATGACGTTCTTCACGTGCGGAATCATGCAGCGCGGGCCGGGGCCGTCGCCGACAAATGTGCCATCCATCACGGCAAACACCCCGCGATGAATCTTCTTCTGAATCATCAGCAGATCGCACAGCGTTTCGTGAATGACCGGGTGGGTCCAGTGCCGCCGCTCGTTGAGCAAGCCGCCGAACGCGTTTTTCATCGCGCCGGTGGTGGTCGTGAAGATGTGCGTCTTCACGGTCGGCAGGTGGATGATGTTCTCCCCGATGAATCGCTTCGGAATGTGGAAGCCCTGCGGGTAGACCTCATTGAGGCACAGAAACTTGTCGGTCAGGTCGCCGACGGCGTCGCGAATGTGGATCCAGTCTTCGCCTTCATACAAGTGCACGTTGCGCAGGCCATGCGCTTCGACCACATTGAGCTGTTTGTTCTCGCGCTCGCCGAAGTGCGCGTCGATCACGACGGTGCGGTTGTGACAGGCGTGAATCAGGTCGCTGCTGTAGCCGTCCTGCTTCATCGCGTTGATCACGCCGTCAAGCTGCCACGGCGTGGTCGAGCTGCCGGGGTAGAAGAAGTGCCACGAAATATTCACCTTCAGCGCCGTGTCGGCGTCTTTGGCGACCTCTTCCTGATAGTCGGCGAGGTTGAGCAATTCGTGATAATCGCGCCGCACGGTGGCGGGGGAAGTTCGCAAGATGGCGACTTTCGCAGCAGACATCAGATTCCTTTGCGTGATCAAATCCAAACGCCGAGCGCCGCGCCCGGCCGCGCCCGCGGAGCAGTCCGGCGGTCGGCGCATGCTGCATCGTACGACTTCTCATCGCATCCGGCACTTTTCGCGCGACGGGTTGACCGGCCCACGCGCATCCGCCGAAGCGCATGAGCGAGAGGCCGTCGGCGGAAGCGACGACCAGCGTCCGCCCCCGTCCCGTGAGTCGTCCTATGCGAATCGGAATCGTCACCACCTGGTTCGAACGCGGCGCCGCGATGGTCTCGCGCGCCTACCGCGACGTCCTCGCCGCAGACCATGACGTGTTCATCTACGCCCGCGCCGGTGAAACCTACGGCATCGGCGACCCGGCCTGGGACACGCCAAACGTCACCTGGGGCCGCCGGGCGTGGGGCGCGGATTACACCAAGATCGACTGGCGCGAGTTTCGCCGCTGGGTGTTCGACCAACAGCTCGACACGGTGCTCTTCAACGAGCAGATCTGCTGGGCCCCGATCGTGCTCGCGCGGCGCGAGCTCCCAGTCTCGATCGGCGCCTACGTCGACTACTACACCGCCGAGACCGCGCCCCTGTTCCGCCTATACGACTACCTCATCTGCAACACGCAGCGCCACTTCAGCGTGTTCGCCGAGCACGGCAACGCGCACCATGTGCCGTGGGGAACCGATCTCGACCTGTTCCGCCCCCAGCCCGAACGCCGACCCGCCGGACCCCGTACGTTCTTCCTTTCCGGGGGCATGAATCCGCCGCGCAAGGGCGCGTTGCCGGCGTTGCAGGCGTTCCACGAGCTCGACGCCGATTGGCGCTTTCTGTTTCACATCCAGGCGCCGCTGTCGCGCTATCCGGCGATGGCCGAAATCTGCACAGCCGACCCGCGCATCGAGGTGGTCGAAGGCGCCGTTACCGCGCCGGGGCTCTATCACCGCGGCGATGTGTACGTCTACCCCGCGCTGCTCGACGGCATCGGACTGACCGTGCCCGAGGCCCTGGCCTGCGGCCTACCGGTCGTCGCGACCGACAACGCGCCCATGAACGAGTTCGTCAAGCACGGCGAAAACGGCTGGTGCATTCCGCCGCACGAGTTCCGCGGCCGGTCCGACGGCTACTACTGGGCGGAGGCGCACTGCACCGTCGCGGCGATCAAAGCGGCGCTGCAACAGTGCGTCGACGTCGAAGACGATCTGCCGCGCTTTCGACAGGCGGCCCGCACCAGTGCCGAAACGCAGCTCAACTGGACCGCGAACAGCGCAACCATGGTGCGGCAGTTTCGCGACATCGCCGACCGGCGGCATCGCATCGAAGGGCTCGAGCGACTCGAAGGCCGCGCGCTGCGACTGTGTCGACTGTCGCCGAACAAGGCGTGGGTGAAATGGCTGTTCGACCGCACGCGCGCCGCGCGGGCGCCCTTCAGCACCGCGCTGGTGTACGGATAGCTCCCCTCCGTCAATGAAAGAACGGTGATCGCAGCCGCCGTTGCGGCAGGCGCGATCACCGTTTCGCTTTCCGTTTCCGGTTGGCTTACGCCTTGGCGTGTCGCTTGGCGCCGCTGACCAGCGAAACCAGGTCTTCCACCACACCCGACATCGACTGCGCCTGAGCGCTCAGCTCCTCCGCAGCCGCGGCTGATTCTTCGACCGTGGCCGCATTCGCCTGCGTCACACGATCAATCTCGCTCACAGCCGAGTTGATCTGCTGCACGCCTTGCGCCTGCTCCGACGAAGCCGACGAGATTCGTTCGAGCAAGTCGGCCACTTGCGAGACTTCCGCCGAGATCGAGTCGAGCGACGTGCCGGCCGTCTGCGTCGCGCCGGCGCCTTCTCGCGCCCGCTCAACCGAACCCTCGATCAGCGTCGTCGTCTCGCGAGCCGCGTCGGCCGCGCGGAGTGCGAGATTACGCACCTCGCCCGCAACCACCGCGAATCCCTTGCCGTGCTCACCAGCGCGGGCCGCTTCGACCGCCGCATTCAGAGCCAACAGGTTGGTCTGGAACGCGATTTCCTCGATCACCTTGATGATCTTGCTGATGTCGCTCGACGATTCGTTGATCGCTTGCATCGCGTCGCGCAGGTTCTGCATGCTGCCGCGACCGTCGTCCGCGGCGCCCCGCGCCCGAACCGCCGATTCATTCGCCGTCGTCGAGCTCGCCGCCGTCGAACGCGTCATGGCCGCCATCTCTTCGAGCGCGCTGGCGGTTTCCTGCAACGAAGCGGCTTGCGTCGTCGCGCCCTCGGCCAACGTCTGACTGGCCTGCGCCACCTGCCCCGCGGCCGAATTCACCTGATCGGAGCCGTCGCGCAGCAGCGTGATAATGCCCTGCACCGGCGAAACAACATTCCGCGTAATGATCCAGAAGAAGATGCCGCCCGCGGCCAGCACAATGGCGAACACCAAACCGCCGCCCTGCCACAAACTCGCCGCGAGGGCCGCGTCGGCACTGTCGAGCGAGTGCACAATCTCGAACGCGCCGTGCACCTCGCCTTCTTTCCAGCCTTCCATCTTGGCGCCCGTCGGGTCGAGCCCCTCCGAGTTACCCCACAGCTCCTGCGAGCGCGCCGGATCGCCGTGGCACAAAAGGCACTCCTGCGTCAGGCGAATGGGCCGGAAATAGCGAACCGCATTCATCTCGCGGTCAATGACGTAGTGCTCTTCGAGATCCTCATTCTGGAAGCGCTTCAGGATCTCAGCCTCGACCTCATCCGGCTCATTGCTGGGATTGCGCGGATGAAACTTGGGAACCCGAAACTCATAGCCCCCTTCCTCCGCTTTCGCCATCGCGGCCCGAAACGCCGTCACGACGGGCACCGCGGACAGGATCTTCTCGATCTCGCCCTCCGCCGCCCAGGCGGACATCTGCTCCGGCGTAAAGACGCCGCTGTCCCACATCTTGCCGACTTCCTCGCGCGTGGCCTCGGTCGTGAGGATCACGCTGCGCGCGTTCGACACATACTCGTCAACGGCTTTCTGCTTGGCCTGTCGGTAGTATGCAACAAAGAGGATCGCGGCCAGCGCCACAACTTGGACCACCCCCGCGAGCACGATCTTTCCTCGGAGATCCATCGAGACACCTCGTCAGCGGTTCAGCGTACGCCGTTCGCTCCGTGTCGCGCTCGACGCGGGTCGGCTCTCGGGGTCTATCGTCTAGATGAATCACACACTTCGAACGAAAATGCGGTGGGGCATTCCTCCGATAGAACACGCAGGTTGTGCCGGGAGAGCCTGCGCGTGTCAGAAGTCCTCGATCAGACCGAGATTGACGCCCTCCTCGCCGCCGTCGAAGGCGGCGCCAGCGAGACGTCCGACTCAAGCGTCGCAGGCCAGCCGGCCGCGGCGTCTGGCGCCGATCCAACCATCGGGACGTACGATTTCAAACGTCCTGAACGCGTCAGCAAGGACCACATCCGCGCGCTGGCGGCGATCCACGACGGCTATGCACGCAACTTCGGCGCGACGCTCTCGGGATTTTTGCGAACCATCATCGACGTACGCGTTGTCGGCGTCGAACAGCTCACCTATAGCGAATTCGTCCATTCCCTCCCCAATCCAACCTGTTTCGCCATTCTGCATGCGCCCCCCCTCGAAGGTCAGATGTGCCTCGAGGTGAGCCCCCTCATCGTCTACCCGATCGTCGACCGCTTGCTCGGCGGCATCAACAGCGACGTCTACATCCCGCAACGACCGCTCACCTCGATCGAGTGGCGGTTGATGAAGCGCGTGATTGACAGCGCCCTCGCGCATCTCTCCGAAGCCTGGCACAACCTCGTGCCGGCCAACTTCGAAATGACGCAGTCGGAGAGCAACCCCCAACTGGTGCACATCGTCGCGCCGACGGAAGTCGTGGTCTACATCACCTTCGAAATCAAGATGGGCAACTGCGCCGGCACCATGAGCATGTGCATCCCCTTCAACGTCATCGAGAGCGTGCTCAGCAAGCTGACCACCCAATCATGGTTTGGCTACCGCCCGCGGGCCGCCTCCGCAGAGCAGCAAGCCGTACTCAACCGCACGCTTTCGAAGACCACCGTGAGCTTGAAGGGATTCCTCGGCGCGGCGCGACTCAGCCTGCGAGACTTGCGCGAACTGCGCACCGGGGACGTCATCCAGCTCGACAAACGCGTCACCCGCGATCTGATCCTGCAGATCGAAGGCATCAACAAGTTCGCCGGCAAAGTCGGCAGCTATCGCGGGTATCGCGCGCTCCGCATCACGCGCCGCGCCGAGCCCGACGAAATTCAGTAGATCCCCTGCGCCGCGGCCTCATTCAGGCAGCGCCAGCTCGAAACGCAACGCCTCCTCCAACGTCGCCCAGCCAAAATCGAACCCCGACGCCAGCGTCCGCTCCGGCAACACTCGCGTCCCTTTCAGCAGAAGCTCCGACCCCATCTCGCCCAGCGCCAGTCGGATCGCGAACGCCGGCGCCGGCAGGAACGGCCGCTTACCCAGCACGCTCGCGAGCACCCGCGTGTACTCCGCATTCGTCACCGGATGTGGCCCCGTCGCGTTGAACGGCCCCGACAAATCCGATCGATGAATTAATTCAAACAGCAGCCCCACGACGTCATCCAACGCCACCCAACTCATGTACTGCTTGCCGGCCCCAAGCCGACCCGCCAGCCCCGCACGAAAAATCGGCAGCATCGCCCGCAACGCCCCGCCCCGCGGCGACAAAACCACGCCGATTCGCGGAAACGCCACCCGCAGCCCGGCGTCGACCGCAGGCGCCGTCGCCGACTCCCAGTCGCGACACACGACCGATAGAAAGCGATCCCCCGCCTCGTCACCCTCGACCCGGGCCCCATCGCCCGTCGGGTAATAGCCGGTCGCCGAGGCGTTGATCAGCGCCCGCGCTCTTTGCGGCAATCGCGACGCCGTGCGGGCCAGTAGCGTGGTGGCGTCAATGCGACTGTTGCGAATCGCGGCTTTGCGCTTCTCATTCCAGCGGCCTTCCGCAATGTTCGCGCCCGCCAGGTTGACGATCACGTCGGTCTCCGCCAACGCGTCCGCATCGATCTCCTGCTTCGCCGGATCCCACACGATCGACAGCGGGCTCGCCTGCCGACGCCGTGAGATGGTCTGCACCGTGTGCCCGGCGGCGTCGAGCAGCCAGGCGAGATGCGACCCGATCAATCCCGTCGCGCCCGCGATTGCCACGCGCAAACGCGGCGTGTCAGCAAAACGAGCGATTCGCTCGCAATCGTGTGCGGCTCGCTCCGCCGCGAACCACGCGAGACGCGCATCGGAGTCGCGCTCACCATCAAGTGCGTCGCCGGAAACCTCCACGCGCAACGTAGCGTCCGCCGCGGCGTCGTTCGGCCGGTCCAACCAGAAACGCTGCCGCTGCGCGTCCCCGGCTTGCTCCACTAGCCATGCCGCGAACTCAGACTCGAATGGTCGCAGTGTGGTGAAGACACGCGCCGACCGGCGAAATCCGCTTTGCACATCCAGTTCGACGGGCTCGTCAGCACGCCCGAACTGCGCGTCGTCGTAGGCGATATTGAACCACGGGGGTGTCAGACGCGCCGCGGCGCCAGCAGTGCGCAAATACGCGCGGAACTGATCGTCAGTCGCGCGAAACGCGACCGACGCGGACTCGGTTGGCGGCTGCGTCACGGGAACACTCCGTTGCCGGCTGCGGCGCGCATTTCGGCCAGAACAAACTTAATTGTTGTTGGCGCGTCTGTCGATTGTGTTAGAATCATGCAAATCGGTCAGGACTGGTCTGTTGGACGTAATGTAATGCGCGAATTGTTGACCCCCAAACAGGTGGCTCGCGCCATCGGCGTGAGCGAAGCGTCCCTCAAGCGTTGGTGCGATAAAGGGCTCATCCCCGCTACGCGAACCGCTGGTGGACATCGGCGCCTACCATTGGCTGGCGTCATGGAATACCTCCGACGCTCTAATCGCGACGTAATCCGTCCAGAAGTTCTCGGACTTCCCTCCACCAGTGGCATGAGCGACAAAACGCTCGACCGCGCCGCCGTACGACTCGCCGAGTCATTGCTCGAAGGCGACGAACACCGCGTTCGCGCAACACTGATCGATCTCTATCTCGCATCGCACACCATCGAAGCCATCAGCGACAAAGTCATCGCGCCCGCATTTCGCGAGCTCGGCGAGCGATGGGAAAGCGGCGAGTGCGAGGTCTATCAAGAGCGTCGTGCGTGCGAAATCACTTTACGCGCGCTCTACTACTTGGGAGCCGCGCTGCCGCCGCCGGCGGAAAATGCGCCGGTGGCACTCGGAGCGACGATCAATCCCGACTGGTACTCAATCGCCCTCACGACCGGTGAGCTGCTGCTGCGCTCGTTGGGTTGGAACGCCTTGTCGCTCGGCCCGTGCGTTCCGCCGAGCTCGATCGGCGCCGCCTTGCGCAGCATCCGCCCGCGGCTGCTTTGGCTGAGCGTGTCGTATGTCGCCGATGAAGACGAGTTCGTCGAAGCCTATGAGCAGCTCTTTGCGGTTGCCGCGGAGGAGCGCACCGCAGTCGCCATCGGCGGCCGCGCCCTAACGGCCTCGTTGCGGCAGCGCATCCGCTTCTCAGCCCACTGCGATAACTTTTCGCATCTCGTCAGCTTCGTCGAGACCCTGCATCGCTCCAAGAGCGAGGGGAATGGCGCGAGCGCTCAGCCCACCGCGGCGGGATAGCCGCCTCACCGCCCGACGCTCAGCCTCTGGGCGTCAGCGTTGCAAGAGCTCCTGAAGACAACGCCGCCCGCGGCCGAAAGTATCGGCGGCGCGGGTGTTTCGCCGGCGCGTTTGGAAACAGCGCTTGGACTGGCGTCAGGAACTTATCGGTCGTCTGCTGTCCGCCCCCGAGCCGGGCTGGGCCTACGCAGGCGAACACGTCAGCGCCGAGCCGACCGCCTGGGCCGCACTCGCGCTCCGTGCCAATCACCACGACGCCCCACAGATCTCGCCACGCATCGACGCCGCCCTCGCAGCACTGGCCCAATTGCAGCTCGAATCCGGGGGCGTGCCGATCGGCGCCGACGTCGCCGAGGCCTGCTGGCCCACCCCAATCGCGCTACTAGCCTGGAATCTCTGCCGACCCGAGCGCTTCGCACGCCAGATAAAAGCCGCTCGCGCCTGGCTGCTCAATCACCACGGCGTCCCCGCCAAAGACAACGGGCTCTTCTCACACGACGTGTCGCTCATTGGCTGGAGCTGGCGCGACGCGACGCATTCCTGGCTCGAGCCGACCGCCATCAGCACCCTCGCGCTCCGCTCGCTCGATGAAGACAGGCGCCCCCGCGTGATCGAGGCGATTCGACTCATTCGCGACCGCGCCCTGCCGACCGGTGGCTGGAACTACGGCAACAAGCACGTCCTCGGCGCCCTACTCCGCCCATTCCCAGCCACCACCGGCGTCGCGCTCGTTTCCCTCGCGCCCGGCCAACCGGATGCATGTGTCGAACGCGGCCTCGCTTACCTGCAAGAGTGCCTGCCCGCCATTCGTGCTCCCTGGTCACTGGCGTGGGGTGTGCTCGGCCTCAAAGCGTGGGACGCCGCTCCCGACTCGGCTGAGCAGTGGCTGGCACGCGCCGCCGAGCGGCTCCTCACGCGCCCTCCGCACCCCGTGTATGAGGCGTTGCTGCTGCTGGCTGGCGCGAATCGAAACATCCTCATCGAACGGGGCGCGTCATGAGCACCAAAGCGCACGTGAGCCACACTCAGCCGACGCCGCCGATCGACGACCGAGGCGTCTCGCGGCGCGATGTCTTGGTCGGCGCTGGCGCTGTCGCGTTCGGCGGCGCGATCTTGGGCGCCGCGTCTTGGTATCGCCAACACGAGCGCGGCTTGCGAGCCGCGGCCTTCATCGGCCGCGCCGAAAGCTATGACGCCGACCTGGTCAGTCTGGTGCTGGACGGGCTCGACGCCTGCGGGTTTTCTCGCGCTCGCGTGCGCGGACGAACTGTGCTGCTGAAGCCCAACCTGGTCGAAACCGCCCCCGGCATCACGCATATCAACACGCATCCCGCCGTCGTCCTCGCCGCAGCCGAAGCGTTTCGCCGCCTCGACGTCGCGAACGTGATCGTCGCCGAGGGCCAGGGACACCGGCGCGACTCGTGGCTCGTGCTGGATGAATCGGGCATGGGACCCGCACTCGACGCCGCACGCCTGCCGTTCGTTGATCTCAACCACGACGCGGTCTCACCAGTCACGAACCTGGGCGGCTTCACCTCGCTGCCGCAGCTCTACCTCCCCCAGACGCTGCTCGCCGCCGACATCGTGGTCTCGATGCCCAAGCTCAAGACCCACCACTGGGCCGGCGTCACCTGCGCGATGAAAAACCTGTTCGGTGTGATGCCCGGGATCGTCTATGGCTGGCCCAAGAACGTGTTGCACTTCGCCGGCATCCCCAAAGCCATTCTCGACATCTTCGCGACGGTGCGCCCCCACCTCGCGATCGTCGACGGCATCGTCGGCATGGAAGGCGACGGCCCGATCATGGGCGACCCACGCCCACTCGGCGCGCTGATCATGGGCGCCAACTTCCCCGCGGTCGACGCCACCTGCACCCGACTAATGCAGCTCGAGCCGACCGGCGTGGAATATCTGCATCACGCCAGCGGACGCTTCGGCCCGATTCTGGCGCACAACATCGAACAACGCGGCGAGCCGGTCAGCGACCTGTCCGCGCCGTTCGCAATGCTCGACCTGCCCCACCTCAGCTCTGTGCGGGGCGGCTAGCGCAACGCGCGATCACCCTAACGCATCACCCGCGCCATGCGCCGCGAAATGGCCGCCCGCCACGCGCAACGCCGCCAGTTGCGACGTCACGCGGCCAGCGCCACCATCTGCTGGATGGCGTCGCAGAAGCTGCAGACTGGTCGCATCGACGTGATTTGCGGCTGCATGTTCTCGGGCAAGACGACCGCGCTCATCGCGCGCCTGTCCGACCTGCGCAGACGCGGAATGCGCGTGTTGGCCGCGAAACACACGCTCGACCGCCGCTACGACGCCTGGCAGTTGGCCTCGCACGACGGCCGCCACCTCCCTTGTCGAGCCGTGCGAACCGCCGACGAGCTCTCGGCGGCAGCGGAAGGCTGTGACGTGGTCGGCTGTGACGAGGCGCAGTTCTTCGGCCTGCGCCTGGTCGAGGTCTGCGCGGCGTTGCGTGCCCGCGGGGCGCACGTGGTCGCCGTCGGCATCGACCATGACGCGTGGGGCCGCCCCTTTCCGCCGCTCCCACAGCTTCAGGCGATCGCGGACACGGTGTCGGTGCTGACGACGCCGTGTCGCGTGTGCGGCGCCGCGGCGCGGTTCTCACAACGTCTGACGCCGGTTGAAGATGTCGCGATGGTGGGCGGGGATGGCGAATACGAACCGCGCTGCCGGGCGCACTTCACGCCGCTGCCCGATCCGGCGCCCGACTACGCGCAGTACTGAGGGGGGACGCCGCGCGGCGGGTGTGGTTGACCTTGCCGCGGCCCCGCTGTATCTGTCACCCGATGCGGCGCGCGCTGCGCCGCTCACGCTGTTCGAGCGAGCAAAGGAGTCTCCTGTGCCCAAGCCCAAGGTCGGCTGCGTCGGGGGTGGCGTCGTCGGTTCCGCGATGATCAAGCTGTGCGGTCCCGAGACCGTGGTCTATGACCCGAACATCGCGGAGTTCGCGGGCAACAAAGACGCGATCAACCGTTGCGACGTCGTCTTCATCAACGTTCCAACCCCGATGGCCGAAGACGGTTCGTGCGATACGTCGATCGTCGAGAGCGTCGTCGCCTGGGTGACGGCCCCGCTCATCATCATCCGTTCGACCGTCGCGCCCGGCACCACCGACCGGCTGAGCAAGGAATACAACCGTACCATCGTCTTCCAGCCTGAGTATCTCGGCGAGACGCCCGCGCACGTCTTCGGAAACATGGCCGAGCGCGAGTTCGCCGTGCTCGGCGGAACCCCCGAAGCGACCAGCGCCGCAGCCGACTTCTACAAGCACTACTACAACAGCTACGTGCGGTTCTACTTCTGCGACGCTATTACCGCGGAGGTGTGCAAATACATGGAAAACGCCTTCTACGCGATGAAGGTAACCTTCGTAAACGAGTTCTACGACATCGCGCGCACCCACGGCGTCGACTTCAACGTGCTGCGCGAGACGTGGCTGGCGGACACGCGTATCAGCCGCGATCACACGTTCGTCTTTCCCAACAGTCGCGGCTTCTCGGGCAAGTGCCTGCCCAAAGATTGCAACGCCATCGTCAAAAGCTCCCGCGACCGCGGCTACGAACCCAAGTTCATGGCGGCCTGCTTGCGCATCAACGACGACTTCCAGGCCCTGAACCCCAAGGACTAAGTCTGGCCGCGTGACCGGCGCCGCCCCCCATCCACCTACGCCGCCGCCGCCCCTGGGCGCGGCGCCGCGGCGCTTGCTCGCGCTCGGGGCGGTGCTCGTTGTCGCCGGCCTGGCCGTCTTGCCATGGGACGCGGCGCTGACGAGCCGTCTCGCCGACCTCGCACCGCACGGCTCCGGCGCACGCTTCTGGGTCAAGCAGTCATACCGACTGTTTGACGTGTGGGTCTATGTCGCCATCGCCATCCTTCTGCTGACGCAAACGCGGCGCTGGCCCATGCTGCGGGGCTACGCAGCGGCGGCGGGACTCTGCGCCGCGGTCGTGCACGGGCTCAAGTTCGCGGTCGGCAGAGCACGGCCGCAAGTCGACGTCGGGGCCTTCACCTTCGCGCCGCTGCAGTTTCTGGACCAGTACGACGCCTTCCCTTCCGGCCACACCGCCGGCGCCATGCTGATGGCGTCGCTGTTGGGCGTGTATCTGCCCCCAACGCGCTGGATCCTCATGCCGCTCGTCGCGATCGTCGCGTTCGCCCGGATCGCGCAAGGGCGGCACTTTCTTTCGGACGTGTTGGTCGGCGGCGGGCTCGCGCTGATCATCGTGCACGTCGTGGTGCTGCGCTTCGGTCCTTCAGCATTTCATGCCCTTCGCGGTCCGCAAAAGCCTACGCACCCTCACGTCTGAACCCACCCTTTATCAGCGAACCGCTAGCCGGATGCGCACGCTTTGACACGCCATCCCGCGGCTGCTTAGGAACGGGTGTAAGCGGGACGGGTCCCGCGCAGACGCTATGTGAGATTGCACAGGCCCGAGCCTGTCCAGCAGCGCCCGCGCTGGCGCTCAAAACAAGGGAAAGAGCAGATGAACAAGTTCTTGATTTCGATCGTTACGCTCGCGGCTGTCGCCGCCTCGGCATCGGCGGCGCTCAGCGGCAACGAGCGCATCGCGTTCACGCGCGATAACGAAGTGTTTGTGCTCGGACCGGGCGGCAGTGTCTCGGCCGGAACGACGATCCACGCCGCCAATACGTCGTTCTCGGTGCCCGGCATCGCGTACAACCCCTTTGACGGAAATCTCTGGATTTCCAACGGCGACGACAACAGTTTCTACACCATCGATCTCGCGACCGGCGCGGCGACGCTCCAGTTTGGCTACGGCGGCACCATCGGCGGCGTGAACAGCTCCATCATCTCGTTCGAATTCCGCTCGGACAACGCCGGCGGCTTCGAGCTGTTCGGCATGCAGGGCGACGTCGTCCGCGTGTTCGACGACACCGGGTCGGAAGTGAGCGCGGTCGACACCGGCCGCAACAGCGGCTTCCCTTCGACCGCTTACGTCGGCGGCACGTATTACGGCATCCGCACTTCGGATCAAGATTTGTTCGAAATCGACCCCGATACCGGCGCCACGACCAATCTCGGCAACGTCGGCAATCTGCAGAACTTCTCGCTCGCCGGCGGTGACGGCAATCTCGGCGTGTACTGGGCCGGTGCGCAGGTCAACAACCAGAGTGAACTGGTCTTCGGAACTGTTGACGTCGGGACGACCCAGTTCAACGAAGTCTATCGTTTCACCGACGTCAGCAACGGCGGCTCGATGGGTCTCGCGACCTTCATGATCCCCTCGCCGGCCGCGTCGTTCCTGGGCGTAATCGGCTTTGGCGCCGTGGCAGGCCTGCGACGTCGCTTCGCCGCGTAGTCTTATAAGTCTTTCAAATGACTGAGCCGTGGTTGGCGCATCTGCGTCCAACCACGGCTTTCTCTTTGGCATTTTCGATGTGAACGCGACGACCTTCACCGCGTTTTCCCGCTTCGCCGCGTAGTGTCGCGATTGAATCACCGCGGAACGCGGGGACGGTCGAGCGGAGCAGATCCGCTTCGGCCGTCCTTTGTTTGCGGCCGCGCTCCCGGTAGCGCTCACGAAGTTTTAACGTTGACAGCATCGGGGGCGACCGGCTAGTTTCCGACACTCGGAGCGGAAGAGGCAACCACTCCTACACTGGGCAAGGTTCGCGTGGGCCGGGGGTTCGGCTCGCAACCAAGTTGCGCTAACGGCCTCAGCGCGGAAAGAAAGGGTTTCATGATGAGCAAGGTATTGGTAAGTGCTGCCGCATTGGCGGTCGTCGCGGCGTCGGCTTCCGCCGCGCTCACGGGCAATGAGCGCATCGCGTTCACCCGTGGCAATGAAGTCTTCGTGCTGAGCCCCAATGGCTCGGTCTCGGCCGGCACGACGGTCAACGCCGCCGGAAAGACGTTCTCGATTCCGGGCATCGCCTACAACCAGTTTGACGGCAAGTTCTGGATCTCGAACGGCGACGACAACAGCTTTTACACCGTCGACCTGGCCACCGGCGCCGCGACGCTCGAGTTCTCGTACGGCAGCACGCCCGGCGGAAGCGGCTCGATCATCTCGTTCGACTTCCGCAGCAACGGCAGCGGCGGCTTCGAGGTGTTCGGTATGCAGGGCGATGTGGTCCGCGTGTTCGATAACGCCGGCGTTCAGCAGAGCGCGATCGACACCGGCCTGGGCAGCAACTTTGCCTCGACCGGCGAAATCGGCGGAACCTACTACGGCATCCGCACGACCGACCAACAGTTGTTCTCGATCGATCCCGACACCGGCGCCACCGCGTCGATCGCCACCGTCGGCACCGGCCCCTACACCCTCGCGGGTGGCGACGGCTTCCTCGGGACCTACTGGGCCGGCGCTCAGGTCAACAACAGCAGCGAGCTCATCTTCGGCACCGTCGACGTGACCGACGGCTCGTTCATCGAGTCGTACCGCTTCGCCGACGTCAGCACCTCGGGGTCGATGGGTGTGGCCACCTTCCTGATCCCGTCGCCGGGCGCCGTCTTCCTCGGCGTCATCGGCTTCGGCGCCATCACCGGTCTGCGTCGTCGCTTCGCTTAGTCGCGACTGACGATCAAGCCAACCAGAGAAGGCCGTGGCGATCCGCCGCGGCCTTCTTTCATTTCCCACCGATGCTTTCCCATGATCGACCCCCGTTACGAGCCCGACTCCCGCGCGTAGCGATACACATAAATGATCTCGTTCTTACGCCCCGGCCCCTTCACTCGGTGCTCGCGAATTTCATCCGGCGGCCCGAGCGCGTCACGCGCCGCCGCCAGATACGCATCGAGCTGCGCCTGCGGAAACTCCGTGAGCTTCTCGTTATGCTCCGCCCAGTAGACCAGCAGCCAGACATCGCCGCTCCCCTCCGGAAAGCCCAACGTCCCAGGTGAGGGCGACCAGAGTGCGCCGTCGTCCGCAGGTCCCGGCGGGGCGAACCGCAGCACGTCAAACACGAACACCGCGCCCATCCCGCGCCAGTCGTAAAAGGTCGGCGCCCACTCGGGCGCGCTTCGCTCCACGGCGTTGAACACCACCCATTGATCTTGCGGCTCGCTGTCTTTCGCAACCTCGCGGATGGCGCGATAGCTGTTGTACGACTCCTCCGTCGCATACGGCAACGCCATGTCCGTAACCAACCCGCCCACCGCAAACGCCGACACGCTCACGACAAACGTCCCCGCCGCTAGACGCATGTAGTCATGCCGCCTCACCAACCAGCGCAGCGCCACGAACAAACCCTGACCCGCGAACAGACAGACCACCGGCGCCAGGTGTTGCGCAATCCGCTGTACGCCGCCGTACGGATACGCCTTGGCGGCGGCGGCCACGAGATTGAGTGCAAAGGGCGCGAGCAGCAGCAACGCCAGCATCGGGCGCCGCCGCGCAACATACACAGCCCCAATGCAGAACAGCGCGAACGTAATGCCGCTGGTTGGCGCCTGCCCGCCGTGCGGGAACGCCGAGAGATACCCCGTGTGAATCCCCATAAACCAAACCGGAATCATCCACACGCGATCGAGCGGCGGCCACGCCTGCAGCCAGAGCGCCGTCGCGCCGAGCTCCGAAGCCGCTGCGGAGTGCGGCTTGGCGTAGCTGACGTACATCAGCACAAAACTCACACACAACAGCACGCCGAACGTTCCGCCCAGCGCTAGCGGCCGCCACGAACGACGCCAATCCCGCATCCCCTGCACGACCAGCGTCAGGCCGATTCCTCCCGCAACAAACACAAACGGATACGAACACCACACCCCCACGAGCGCGAGCAGCAGCAATCCGAACCACGAAACCCAGCGGCGATCATCCCCCAGCACCCGCCATGCCAGCCACAGCGCGAGCACCGAGAACATCAGATCGCCGGCATACGCCTTCAGTTCGACCGCGTGCCGCACCACGTAGTACGCCGGCCCCAAGAAGGTCAGTGCGAGCAAGCCGGCGGTGCGCGAAATCGTGCTCGCGCACAGCCGCCAAAACAGCAGCAACCCCGCCAGACCGCATACCGTCGGCAAGAGGCGTAAGGCCCACTCTGAGAGTCCAAGCAATTGCGCGAGCGCGAGATTCGCCCACATGAACCCCAGCGGTACGATCTGCCCGAACAGCAGCGGCTCACGCATCCCCGCGAAGTCGCGCACATAAAAGTTGACGGCGACGAACGATTCATCGCCCCAGAACGGAAAGCGGATCGCGTAGCGCACCACGCGCCGCAGAATGCTGAGCACGAGAATCAGACCGGTGAGCGTCGCGATCGATAGCCGCCGTCGGGGGTCGAGCAGCCAGTCGCAAGCGCGGATGAATGGGTTCACACGCGCTGCGCGCGGCCGCGCGGGTGGGGCGCCGGGTGTCGTCATGACCGCAATTCAAGCGACAGCCCCGCATTCCCGCAATTCGCGAATCTCATCTCCCGTCGCAATTCCACCCGATACCCTCTTTCAAGAGCCAAACGGCGGGTAGCATGTTGCGTGCCGTTGCCGCCAACCCAGGAGTTTGCTGTGCCCACGACTCGACGCGGTGTTTTCTACGTCAGCAGCCTCGCCATCGCCGCCACCTTGGCGCTCGCCTGGGTGACCGCTCTGCCAACGCAGAGCGGTCTGCTGATCGTCGACGCGCCGCAGGCGCTTGTACGCGAGACCGACAGCTTCGAGCACCGGCAAGAGTTGCTCAAGCGCTACACGCTCGCGAAACGCGATCAGGAGGCCTTCGTGGAGCTCGCCAAGCAGCGCTACCACGAGAACATCCGCGGCTACACGGCGACGTTCACCAAGCAGGAGCGTGTTCAGGGCCGCCTGTTGCAGGTGCAGCAAATGCTGTTCCGCTATCGCGTTGACCCCAAAGCGCTCTACCTCGAGTTCCTGCAGAACGCCGACAAGGTCCAGCGCGTCCTCTGGGAGCCGACCAAGCCGGAATACACCAACGCAAACGGCGAACCGCAGGCCCGCGTCGAACCGCTCATCCTCGCGGCGCGACTTCTCGGCTATACCGACATCTACTGGCCGATCGACGGTCCCGCCGCCCGAGCCGCCAGCCGCCACACCATCGCGTTCGCCGGCTTCGGCGCCTTCTTCCAACTCTGGGACAAATACCACGAGATCGGAACCCGGCGCGGCGACGTCCGCCTCTCTTGCGGCGGCCTCGGCGAACTCGACGGCCGCCCCACCGTCATCATCATTCGCGAACTCCCCTACACCGGCCTCAACGGGATCTATCCCGACGCCCGCCTGATCATCCACTTCGATCTCGAGCATCTCGTCCCGGTCGCCGTCTATGCCTATGCCGACAAAGCCGAAACGCAGTTGCTCGGCAGCTACGTCTACACCGACGTCGAGATCAATCCGAACTTCGACGAAGACGCGTTCTCCTTCTAAAGCACGGGATGGACTCCACCGACGTGAGCGACGCTGACGGCCCATGAACTCCTGGTGGACCTTACTCTACATCGAACGCGAGATGGCGATTCTGCCGGATGATGCGACGCGCGAGCGAATCTGGAAGGAGATCGAGCACAAGGGGGACGCCCAGGTCAGTCGGGCGTGGTGGGCGGCCTTGGGGACGCTCGTTTCATTCTTCCTAGGACGCGTGCTCGGCAGCTACCTCTGGACGTTGGCGGGGCCGCTGCAGTTCGGATGGAAACGGGCGTGGGGCTGGATTCTGGGCGGCCTCGTTGCCGCGCTCTTCGGGATCTTTTGCTACTGGCGCATGCGACGCATTTATCAGCGGCTGCTGCGCGAACGAATCTCCGCCGAAGGAATCCCGCTCTGCGTATGCTGCGGCTACTGCCTGGTCGGCCTCGAGCAGCCGCAGCGCTGCCCCGAATGCGGCGGCGCGCCCGGCGCAGCCAAGGCTCCGCCGGAGCCGAGCGTTCCGCCTATCGCGACCCGCTCGTGATGGGTTCGACCACGAGATGGTCAGTGGGCCCAGCAGGATTCGAACCTGCGACCAGCCGATTATGCAAGCAATCCCGCGGTTTCCCGCCGGCTCGGACTGTCCCTTCACCCGGTCTGGGTGGGCTGCCGTCCAGTCTCTACACACGCCCGGACCGCGACGCACGCCGCGATCCTGCTTGGCTCGGGATTGGCATAGGCGTTTCCACCCTTAGCGTTCCCCGAATTTGACAGCCTGCGCATCTCGACGTTCCCGCCGAGAGGACCCAGCACGACGTGACATAGCATGCCTGACGGCGTCCAACGGTCGCCGCCCCGCTCGCCTTAGCCTGCGCCGCGCACTTAAGTCGGCCGCTCTAACCGCTGAGCTATAGGCCCCAGCAATCTCCCGACAGTCTACCGACGCCCGCGCACCAAATCGACCGCGGCCTAACTCACGCCCGCCAGCAGCCGCACATGCGCCGCCACGTTGCGCTCGAGCACGCCGAGGTTGTAACCGCCTTCCATCAGGCTCAGCACCCGACCGTCGCAGATCTGGTCCGCCAGCTCGATGCATCGCCGCGTCACCCACGCGTAGCTGTCGTCGGTCAGTTCGAGGTTGCCCAGCGGATCGTCGGTATGGGCATCGAATCCGGCGGACAGGATTAACAGCTCCGGCGCGTAACGCTGAATCTCGGGCGCCACGCGCCGCTCAAACGCCTTGCGAAACTGCGAATCGCCGGCGCCCGGTTTCAGCGGCACGTTCAGCGTAAAGCCTTCGCCGTCGCCGCGACCGCGCTCTTCCGCGAACCCGGTGTGCGGGTAGAGATATCGCGGATGCCCGTGAATGCTGACATACAACACGCGTGCGTCGTGTTCGAAGATGTGCTGCGTCCCGTTGCCGTGGTGTACGTCGAAGTCGAAGATCAACACCCGCCGCAGCCCGTGCACCTCGTGCAACGCCCGCGCCGCCACCGCCGCGTTGTTGAAGAAACAAAAGCCCATCGCGCGATCAAACTCGGCGTGATGCCCCGGCGGTCGCGCCGCGACGAACGCTCGCTGCACGTCCCCCCGCGCGATGGCGGCAGCCCCCTGCAACGCCGCTCCGGCCGACAGCCGCGCCACCTCCCAACTGTCCGGACACACCGGGCAATCCGGCGTGTCGATGTAAGGCCACGCCTGCTTACACGCATCCTTGATTCGCGCCACGTACGTCGGCGCGTGCGCGCGGTGCAGCGACTCGTCATCCGCGAGCACCGGCGAGAGTCGCAACGCGCTTTCGAGCACACCCGCCGACTGCAGCCCACGATCAACCGCATCGAGCCGCTCGGCCCGCTCCGGATGCCCACGTCCCGTGTCATGCCGTCGAAAGCGTTCGTCGTAGACAATGCCGAGGGTCGTCATGCGGTCTTCACGCTCGCCGAACGTCTTGCCCCCGAACGCAGCGTCGCACGCCGCCGCGGCAGGCGAAGAATTCCGGCGGCGTACGAGTGACGCAGTCGATCTTCCATCCCACGCGACTGGGTTTGCGTCGCCGCGCGCTGACGCCCGATCGCGTAGTACGCCAGCACATCCGCGAAGACCGACCAGTAAGCGTCGAGCCGGGGCTTGGGCGCCAGCTTCTCGCTGGTGCGCAGCGCCGCCTCGTAGTCCCGCAGTTTTCTCGGCGGCGGCGACGGCATGACCGGCATGGGCGGCGGAGACTTGGGCTGCTCCCGCAGGATCCGCTCCGCCTTCTCGACGTCACGCTCGTAGAGGTGCAGTGATCCAACCTGGTGCTGATACCATCCCAACGCGAGACCCAATTCGACGGCCATCCACTCCTGCAGCATCGTGAAGAAAAACACGTCGTAGCCAAATCCGAGCATCAAGTCATTGCTGCGCATGGTCGTAATGCAATGCAGCCGATCGTCAGAGACGATGAACTGCAAACCGCAGGTGCACGGTGAGTCGGGCGTGTCGGTCGCTTCGACGAGATCCGAGACGTCAAAGATCGGCAGCCACGCGCGCCGCGAGGCGCGGTCGTGTGAGAGCGCCCGCTTCGCGCGTGACCACGCGGATTCGGTCGCCCGCGCGACATTCACCGCGCCAAAAAGGCGGGCGCCATAGCAACTGCCGCGCACCGCGTCTTCGCCGCCGACAATCTCCCGCCAGCGCGGCGCGTAATACTCGATGTCGGCCGTCGCCTGTGAGCCGCGGGCATGCCAAAGAAACTCGCCGATCGCATACGGCAGGCTCCAGCGGCGCTCGCGGCTAATGATCAGCCGCGCTCGCGGACTCTCGATGCGAAACACCGCGCCGAGCAGCTCGCGAGTCGGCCCGTTATGCGAATCGCGGGCGTGAGGCGACTTCCAAGCGCGCTCCAAGTGCGCAAGCCAGGCGTCAGTGAGCGTTGATGAACTAGTCGGCTGCATACCAACGCAGGATATTGAGCGTGATCGTTACTACGAGCGCCGACACCGACACCACCAGGGCCACGATCCACACGATCTTTGTCAGGTAATCGCGGTCTTCTTTGATCGCTTCCTTCGCGGCGGCTTTCATGTTCAGAAAGTCAGGCGGCAAACGCATCGCATCCTCAATTCGCCTGATCTTATACTCCGCCGCGAACTGCGGTCTATCGTTGACGGCCACATCATCCGGCAACGGCAGGCCGCCGACGGGCTCAAACACCAATCGCAAGAACTGAACCTCGCGCGCCAGGCGAAACGGTCGGCGGCTGAAGTTGAGCATGACGCCTGAAATCGGACCGAACCACCCCGGGTCCACGATGCCAGTATTCAGAATGAATATGCCCTTCTGACACAGGCTCGTCTTCGGCATCGCATAGGCGCACAGCCCAGGGGGCAAAGCCACCGTCTCTTGGGAAATGACCCATGCAATGCCGCGCGGCGCCAGCTCAAACTCCGGCAGTAACAGGTCGTCGGGCATCGCTCCGGGGCCTGCATCATTCCAAAACGCCTCGTTGTATGGCGCATAAACACCGCCGATTCGCAAGTCATACGAGCACGCCTTCAAGCTCGCCGGGACGGGGTCGCGAACCAGTCGGAGCCGCTTGATCTCAGCATCGCTCAAAGGCATCTGCTCGCCCCGCAAATAGGAGGACTCAACGTCCGGACCCCTACCACCCCGGCGCCCACAAATACAACGGCATCGGTGTCGAGCGCTGCAGCCACGGCGGCAGGTTCAATCCCATAAGGCTCGAACCACTGCTCGACGCCTCCGGCCCCACGTCTGGACCGCTCGCATACACGTTCGGCCGATGCGTATACGGGCGGCCGTACTGCACGACCACGATCGGCTTCTCATCCAGTTCGGCTCTCGTCTTCGCCGCCAGAATCGCCGAGTGGATGGTGCCCAGGTGATCGACCAACCCCAATTCGACCGCCTCATCGCCCATCACCACGCGTCCGTCAGCGACCGGCTCGAGCTCCGCCCGGCTCGCCAGCCGCGGACGACCCGCCGCCACCACCGCGAGAAAACGCTCGTACATGTCGTCCACCAGCTCCTGAAACAGCTGCTCGTCGTCAGACTCCAGCGTGCGGAACGGCGACCCCGCATCCTTGAACTCGCCTGACTTGATCGCGTGCACGTCGGCACCGATCTTGTCGAGCGTGCCCGCGAAGTTCGGCAGCATCACGATGACCCCGATGCTCCCCGTGATCGTGGTCGGATGGGCGTAAATCTCGTCGGCCGCGCACGCCAGGTAGTAGCCGCCAGAGGCCGCTACATCCATCAGGCACGCGACCACCGGCTTGCCCGTCGTCGCTTTGAATCGCTGCACCTCGTGATGCATGATGTCGCTGCCGGTCACCGAACCGCCGGGCGAGTTCACCCGCAAGACGATGGCCTTCACCCGATCATCACTCGCCGCTGCATCGAGCTTCTCTTTGAAGAGCGCCACGGGGTTTTCGCCCGGGGGCCCCACCAGCGACGGAGCACGCGCATTGAGTATCACGCCGTCAACGTCGACGATCGCGATCTTGTCGCCGGCCCAGATCGACTCGCGCGCGACGACGATCTCCTTCAGGTCGCGTTTGGCCGAAATCGGCGTGATGATGAACGACTGCGGTCCGCACGCCGGCAACGCCAACGCGACCAGCAATAACGACCACGCCAAACGGCGTGCAACCCGCGCCCGGGGGCGCGATTCGGTCTGATTCAGCACGAGCTATACTCCTTCAAAGGTCGCCGCACCATAGCCACTGGCGGGCGGCCCGACGAGAGGCGGACCCGCGCATGATATCCATGAGCGCTACTGAGTTCGATGCGGCCGTGCAGGCGGCGCTCGTCGATGTCCCCAAAGACTTTCAGCCCCATCTCGAGAACGTCGTGATCGAGGTGCGCGACGACCCCGACGCCGGCTTCTGCGCCGAGCACGATGTGCCCGACGATCTGCTCGGCCTCTATGTCGGCGTCCCGCTCGACGAGAAGGGGCCGGACGGCGGCGGCGGCGCGTGGCTGCCCGACCGCATCTACGTCTTTCGCCACAACCTCTGCGCCATGTGCGACACCCACGCGCAGCTCGTCGAAGAGATCCGCATCACGGTGCTGCACGAAATCGGGCATCACTTCGGTATGGACGAGGATCAACTCGCCAAGTTGGGATACGACTAGCCAAGCCCGTCTCAAGATGAACAATAGAGAGCGGACTGCAACGCCCGTTCACCGACAAAGAAGGAAGCTGACCCCATGAATGCGATCCGTTGCGACCGCCCGTTCCTCCCGACAGGCGCCGCCGTCCTCGCTACCGTGCTGATCTCGCTCACCGCTCCCGCGTCGGCCGACGCGGCGCGACCCACGGAAACGGAGATTCAGCCGCTTCCCACGACCGAGACCCCACCGCTGCTGGCCCAGCGCCGCGTCCGCGCCCCAAACCGCGAACGCGTCGTCGGCCCCACGCCGGCCGAGCGCGCCGCCGAAGCAGCCCGCAACATGACCGGCCGCGCCGTGCGCTACTTCATCGCCGCCCAAGATCGCAGCGGCGGCTGGGCCGAGCAAACCGGCCCGGGCGTCACATGTCTCGTGCTCAAGGCCCTCATTCAACACCCGCGCGTCGGCCCCGATCATCCGGCCGTTCGCCGCGGACTCGAATTCGTCTTCCGCTTCCAGAAGGAAGCCGGCGGCATCTACGGCGGCGACGGCCTCCACAAAAACTACGAAAGCTCCGTCGCGCTCTCGATGCTCGCCGCCCTGCCGCGCGACGAATACGAAGCCCGGATCAAGCAGTTGCAGCAGTTCCTCACCGACAATCAGTGGGACGAAGGCGAAGACATCGACCGCGACAACCCCTTCTACGGCGGCGCTGGATATGGCCGCGGCAAACGACCCGACCTGTCGAACACGCAGATGATGATCGAAGCGCTGCACGACAGCGGCTTGCCGAAAGATCATCCCGCCTACCAAAAGGCGATGGTCTTCATCCAGCGCAGCCAAATGCTCGACGAAGCCAACGACCAGCCCTTCGCCAGCGGCTCATCGCAAGGCGGCTTCATCTACTCCCCCGCGAACGGCGGCGAGAGCAAGGCCGGCGTGTTCAACACCGGCGTGAACGACGAGCTGCGCTGCTACGGCTCGATGACCTACGCCGGGTTCAAGAGCATGGTCTTCGCCGGCCTTAGCCGCGACGACACGCGCGTGCAGGCGGCGCTCGACTGGATCCGTGAGCACTGGACGCTCGAATTCAACCCCAACATGCCCGACGCGCAGTCGCTCGAAGGCCTCTACTACTACTACCACGTCTTCGGCCGCGCGCTCGCCGCGTGGGGCGAAGATGTAATCGAAACGAACGAAGGCGACCGCAACTGGCGCGTCGATCTGGTCAACGCACTCGAAAAGCGGCAGCGCGCCAACGGCAGTTGGGTCAACGAGGAGGACCGCTGGATGGAGGGGCTGCCCGAACTGACCACCGCCTACTCGGTGCTCGCCCTGCAAGCCGCCTACCCGACGAATGAAAGCGACTGAAGACCGCGACATCGGGCGTCGCGCATCCCTGCCCGATGTCCGCGAAAGCGCTAAACCGTTAGCGCAACCCGCGATCCAGGCTTGATCTCCGGCGCCGGCGACTCACTCAAACGCCGCCGCAAGTCCGCAGCATCCAACGCATAGCGCGGGCTGATCTCCACGGTCGCATCCGCCGGCACGCTCACACCCGCGGCTTCCAACCAGCGCGCCGCGCGCCGCGCCTGATCACGCAGCGATGACTCCGCCGAATCCACCCCGCTCGCATTCTTGATCGGGCTGAACTCTTCTTCGCGACGCGTATACATCACCATCGCGTTGCGCGCCAGCGGAATCGCGTCGAACACGAACATCTCGAGCTTCACACCGTTTGGCTCCGTCGGCGTGACCGGCGTTCCCCGCTCGTCAATCGTCGCGACCTTCTTCTCAGCGCGATGCCACGGCAGTTCCAACGGCCCGCCGCTGGTCAGGCGCTCCACGAACGAACGGTCGAGCATGTGAATCGCGATACTGCCGATATCAAACTGCCGCGCCCCGTCGGCGTTTTTCGCATGCGCCAGTTCGTCGGGCAGGTCGGAGTATTCAATCACCTGCAGCTTGCCGTCGGCCATCACAAAGTTGCCAACTTTCTCGGTGTCGCTCACTTTCGCCACCCCCTTGCTGCTCATCTCCGAGCCTGTCTCGATATGCAGCCCAACGAACAACGGGTCGACGATCTTCACCAGCGGATTGTCCACCTGAAAATAGCTGATGTGCTCGATGCCGCGGGCGCGCATCTCGTCGAGTGCGCCGCTGCGACGCAACGCCAGCAAGCTCCCCCCATGACCGTCCGGCGAGAGCGCCACGCGATGCGGCTGCGCCAGCATGATTCGACCGTCGGGGCGAAACGCCGGCATTTGCCCCTGGCTAAAAAACGTCACCAGATCACGCCCAAGACCGAAGAAATCGTGCTCCTCGAAGAAGCTCACCGTCGCCGCGTGATTGCCGGGGCTGGTCATGATGTACCACGGCGGCTGCTTGCCGTAACGCTCCTTCACCCCCAGCAAAGACTCGGCGAACACCTGAAAGAGCGGCGCCTGCCGCACCGGCGTACCAGGGTAGGCGCCCTTCGGCCCGTCAAAGCCCAGCCGCGTACCCTGCCCCCCCGCGACCACAAACGCCGCCACCTTCCCGTCCGCGATCGCATCCGCCCCACGCCGCCGCGCTTGCGCGTAGCGATCCTCATCCGTCGCGTCCGCTTCGGCCGGCAGCGCGTCGGCGGCGTCGATGTTGGTCGGCAGCGCGAGTTGCGGTTTGTTGCGGACGAACGGATCAACGAGCGCCGCGCAGCGTTCAAAGTCGATCGCGTCGAGGTCTCCCAGCAACGCCTGCCGCTGCCCCGTGTCCAGTTGCGGCCAAAACGCCAGCAACTGCCGCTGACCGTGCCGCTCGAGCACCCCGATGTAATGCTGATACCGCGACTCGACCGCCCCCTGCTCGGTTGCTGACATGTCCGCTCCCGGTTGAATTCGACAGTGAAGATCTGCCGAGATGGTAAACGATGTCGCCGCGAGACCAAGACCAATCTGTCGCACGCCGGCAGTTCCTGCGCTGGTGCGGGCTCGGCGTCGGCGCGTGCGCGTTCGGCGAACTCGCCGCGGCCCAGTCCGCGCTCATCCCGACCTCCGCCCCCGCAGCCCCACGCGAAACCCCCATCGACCACACCCACCCCGTGTGGCTCGGTCATGAACGCTTCCGCGCACGCGTCGCCGACATCGCGTCTGACCGCGTGATGAGCGGCGGCGTCCCAGACTCGAATGTTCTCGAAGAGTTGCTCGGCCGCGGAATACAGGCCATCACCGGCGAATCTTCACCCACGCGCGGGTGGCGGCAGCTCCTCGGCGACGCGAAGCAAATCGCGATTCGATTCGAGCCCGCCGCGGCCGAACGCTTGAACACCACCGACGCCGTGGCCCGCGTCGTCGTCCAACAGCTCAGCGACGCAGAGTATCACCCGCGGGGGCTGCTGCTCGTCAACGCCCCGCCGCTACTCGTCAAAGGCCTGGGGGCGGCGCCCGCTCACGCGGGTTGGACTGATCACATCAACGTCGGCGATGAACCCACCCAGCTTGCGGCGTGGTTAACGCAAGCCGACGCGGTGATCCACATCCCGAACCTGATGGTCAATCCCATCTGCGGGTTTTTCTGCGGAATCGCCGGCCTCGCGCTCGATGCGGTTCGACACCCGGCAAAGTTCTACGCCCGTGAGCGCCTGGCCGACTTGGTGACGCTATTTCGCCACACGGCGCTCGCCTCGCGGTTGCGCCTCACCGTGGTTGACAGCCTGCAGGTCATCGTGGATGAAGGCCCCGACGCCCCAAACCACCTCATCGTGCCCGCGGGGAGATTACTTATCGGATGCGATCCGCTCGCGGTCGACGTCGAAGCCCTCGCAACCCTCCAACGCGCCCAGGTCGCGGCGAATCGTCCCACCGTCGATCACCCCATTTATCTCGAACGCGCCAAACGCCTGCCCGTCGGCCGCTGGCAGGCGAACGAAATAGAGGTCGTCCGGCTCACCGACCGCTCAAGTTGACCCTTGACCAGGCCGCGGGATCAGTTACACTTGTAAATGGTCATGGGACGATTTTCTATGGCAGCAGCTATCATCCATACGCTATCGCCCGCTGCCGATCGTTGACGAATATCAAGCTATCATTCTTCCGACTGTCCCCCCTGACTGACATAGACGGTTTGACGCTCTCTGGAGCATCTCACTGTCGCTCGACCCACTGAAGGACTTAACCGTCCCCGTTCGAGGCGGGTGTACCCATGCGCTGTCTCGACATTCATGCTGCGTAGGCATGATTTGGCTAATCGGGGCGATCGTTGGGCTTGCCGTTACGCGCTCTGCACGAGTCGCGACCGGGAGGTCGTGAGACACTTTGCAATCGTACATCTAGTCGCTCTGTGCACTCGCAAACACAGCCGGCGGCGACGATCGCAGATTACGTGATCCATGGGTTTGCAGGAGGTTTCCATCGTGAAACGCAAGGTGCTGCGAGGGTTTACCCTCATCGAACTGTTGGTCGTGGTCGCAATCATCGCATTGCTGATCTCGATCTTGTTGCCGAGCCTCTCACGGGCTCGCGAACTCGCGAAGCGCGCCGTTTGCCGGGCCAACCTGCGCGGCATCGGACAGTCGGCGTTCATCTACGCCAATGACAACGACGAGAGCTTCCCCATCGCGTTCTTCAATCGCCGAGCCGGAATCAGCGGCGACCCAACGAACATCGGCGTCAACGCCATCGAGCAGATGGGTGGCGGCGGCGACAGCGCGACCGGGACCGGAAACGGTCTCTCCCCCCAGGCCCCGAACGTCCGGTTCCGTCAGGCCCGCACCGTGCCCACCGGCGCCACCAACGTCACGAGCGCCAACACCGACTCCGTCCCCATCAGCCGCTCACTCTTCCTGCTCGTCATTGGCAACTTCACCACGCCGAAGCAGTTCGTTTGCCCGAGCTCCGGCGAGACCGAAGACGATCTGCGCAACATCGACGGGACGCAGACCCGCGCGGCCCAGCCCGGCATTAACCGTTTCGACTTCTACGGATACAACAACCTCAGCTACGGCTATCAGCATCCGTACGGTCGCGACGCCCGACCCGGTCCCGATCTCGACAACCGCATGGCGCTCGCCGCCGATCGCAGCCCCTTCTTCCAGGTCGGCGGCAACGGCGGCCGTGCTGACGACATGCGCTTCGGCGGCGCCGGCTCGACCGGCACCTGGAACTGGGCCAACGTCGGCGCCAGCGTCGATTCATCCGACGTGAAGACCGTCCTCAGTGCGCCCAATACCGAGTGGCAGGCGGTCAACAGCCCCAACCACGGCGAAGAAGGTCAGTCGATCCTCTACATCGACAGCAGCGTCCAGTTCGAGAACAAGCCGATCGTGGGCGCCAACAACGACAACATCTACACCGCCTTTGAAACCCCGCTGCCAGGCGACGACGATGCGGCGTATCTGCAGACGCTGCGCGGCACGCCCCCGGATGTCGACGACGGCCCCGCCGCCGACACCGACACGCTCATCGCCCCGTAGCTCAAACGCTACACAGCGCTGACGAAGCAACAGCGGCGGTCTCCGGGCAACACCGGCGGCCGCCGTTGCTTCGTTTCAGCGTCTCACAATGAATCAAGCAACGGCGCCGCGAACACGCACGTCCCGCGCCGGAACCGCGGGTCACGTCAGCCAGCGGCGAACCCATCCCCAACACGATCAATCCACGGCGCCCAAGAACGCCGCCGCCTCATTCAGTCGATCCCCCACAATCAGCGTATGGTCGTAGTCGGGGAGAATCCGCAGCTCGATTGGGGCTGCGTGGTCGCCGACCGCTTGCTGGACCGACTCGATAATCGTCGGCGGCTCGGCCGTGCGGTCGTTCTCGCCGAGGATCACCAGCGTCGGCGTCGTGATCTCCCCAGCCGCCCCCAGATTCCACCCACCGGCGATCAGCGCCATCCGCGCGATCAGACCCGGAGACCGTTGGTCGATCGTCACCGCGGCAATCGTTCCCAGCGAGTGGCCGACGATGTAGATCCGACCGCGATCAATCGCGTAGTCGCTCTCGATCGCGCTCAACACCTCTTCGGCAACCCCAACCCGTTCGAGGAACGGCTCCGTGCGACCACTCACCACGATCGCCCCCAACTGCTGCGCCAACGGCTTCAACACCCCACGCCCGTAGGCGTCCATGAACAAGTTCTCATCCCCGCCGGCGCCATGCAACGCCAGAATGACCGCGGCGGGTGCATCCACCGCATTGAACGGAACAAACCAACGCGCCGGCATCGCGCCGTTCGCCGTATCGATCGGCCGCCAATAGTCGCCCGTGCGGCGCAGATAAGGGTCCACCCCCGCTTCAAGCGCCTCGATCTCCGACCGCAACTCGGCGATCACAACCTGCGGATCGATGAACCGCGCGAACGTGTCGTCGCGGTCGGGTTCATCCGCCAGCAGTGTGTTCCGCAAGCGGGCGACCCGTACCGCGTCGGCAAGCGCCGCGTCGACGGCCAGCGCGTCAAGCCGCGCCGTGTTCGCCACACGCAGCTCGTCGAGCGCCGCCTCGACCACCCGCCACCGCGCCGCCGGGATGACCAGCCCACTCGGGGTCACCACCTCGACGACATACGACCCCGCGTCCGGCGGGTTTACAAACGACAGCGAAAGCGTCTCGTCAAGCAAACCCGACGCCCCAACCGTCAACTCCAGTGGCGTACTGATGACCGTCAGGCCGGCGTCGTTGACCGCCCGGAGCGTCACCCGAAGCGGCGACGTTCGCCGCGACTCCAGCCGATCGAGCAGCCGAACACGCGCCGCAGGCGCCGGCGCCCCGCGAACTGACGTAAACGGCTCCAACGCCACGTGCAGCAACGTGGCCGACTGCTCGGCCGTCGAAAGCGATCGACCCAACTGCAGTTCAGCCGCGAGGCGACGCAACCAGACCACGCCCGTGCCTTCGTCACCGTTAAAGAACGTCGAAATCGCGTCATCGAACCGGCGATTCACCTCTGGATCTTGCGCGACGTTGGGGTCGTCGGCGTTGTTCGGGTCGGCGAAGATCCGCGCCTCGACGAACAGCAGCGCCATCGCCAGGTCGTCACGCTGCGCCGGGTCGGGAAACTCGTCTGGGCAGCCGGCCAACAACGCCAGGCCCGCGGCAAGCGGCAGCAACCGATGTGTGCGAGTGAACAGTGAGCGACGCATCAACGCATCCTCCATCAAGCGATACGGCATCCGGCTTTAGGCCGATCGCGACGGGGCGGTGCGTCGCGACAAGTCACGCTAGTATTCCAAGAGCATTCTACGTGAGCGTCCATTCGCGTCGACGCAGGAACCGCCCGGGAGCACAAAGGCATGTCAACCACCACCGGTGATCTGCGAGCCCGCGCCGCAGCAGCCAAAGAAGAGATCGTAGGCTGGCGCCGTCACCTCCACGCCCATCCCGAACTCAGCGGCGAGGAAACGCAGACCGCCGCCTTCGTCGCCGACAAGCTCCGCGCCTGGGGCTATGACGTTCGCACCGGCGTCGGCGGGCACGGCGTCGTCGCCGATCTCCGCACCGCAGACGGCCCGCTGGTCGCACTGCGCGCCGACATGGACGCCCTCCCCGTTCACGAGGAAAACGAACTGCCGTATCGCTCCACGCGCCCCGGCGTCATGCACGCCTGCGGTCACGACGCCCACACCGCGATGCTCCTCGGCGCCGCCAAGCTCCTGCGAGAACACACGCATCCGTCGCCGCGCTCCGTACGACTCCTCTTTCAGCCAGCCGAAGAACGCTTCCCAGGCGGCGCGCAACCCATGATCGCGGCCGGTTGCCTGCAAGACGTCGGACGCGTCTTCGGTCTGCACATCTGGTCGCAAGCGCCCTCCGGGACCGTCGGCGTGCGCAGCGGACCCGCCATGGCCAGCCCAACCGGCCTGCACATCGTCGTGCACGGGCGCGGCGGGCATGCCGCCATGCCCCAGGATTGCGTCGATCCGGTCGTCGCAGCCGCCCACATCATCACCGCCCTCCAGACGGTCGTCAGTCGCAACGTGGGTCTGACCGACCAGGCCGTGGTCAGCGTCACGCAACTCAACGCCGGCACGGCGGACAATGTGATCGCGCCGCACGCGGAGCTGATCGGAACCGTGCGAACGTTCGACAACGCCCTGCGCGAGCGCGTCTGCGAGCGCATCCGAACGATCGCGGAACACACCGCACGGGCCCTCGGCGCCCACGCCGACGTCACCCTAAAGTTTGGCTATCCCACGTTGGTCAACGACGAGCGCGCCACGAACGAGGCCCGCGCCGCCGCCGAGCGCGTCGGCTTCATCGGCGACAACCTGCAAACCCCCGACCCCGTGGCCGGCGGCGAAGACTTCGCGTACTTCTGCGAGCAAACGCCCGGCGCGTTCCTGTTCCTGGGAGCCGGCGACGAGGCGAAACAAACCACGTTCCCCCACCATCACCCCAAGTTCAACATTGACGAAGATGTATTGCCCAGCGGCGCCGCACTACTCGCCGCCCTCGCGCTCCAGCCCACAACAGCCGCAAGCGGCTAGCGTTTGTCGCGTCCGCGATGCACACCACATGTTTCAGACTGGCACGGTTCACGACGCCCACCGGCTCCAACTGGAAGCGCCAAGTCCGAAGCCGGAAGAGACCAACGGACGCGCCCGGCAGGATTCGAACCTGCGACCTACGGTTTAGGAAACCGTTGCTCTATCCTGCTGAGCTACGGGCGCCGCGCGTGTCGCTCGCCTGCACGCGCCGCGATCGACCGATCCGCAGTCTCCGAGAAATCCCCCCCGCCGACAAGCGCGGTCGCGACGCCGCATATACCTCGCGACGTCGATGCCCATAGCACGCTCACACAACGCTCGTCCTACAACTCGGTCTGGTGCGTGCCCTGCCAAACCCCGGTCGCAAAGTCATACCAGCCGGGCTTGCCCCAGATCGACTTCACCAGCCTGTAGAACCCGTCCCCCACCCCGAGCCGCCGGGCCGCTTCGCCCAGCATCTGCCCAAACGCCTGCGAGGCTGAGTTCACGGCGTCAGAGTCGTAGCGCTCACCGGTTTCTAAATTAAACCCGGTCTTGTTGTCATGATCTTTCATACCTATCTCAAAAGCCGCGCCGTCAATCAACCCGCCCGGCTGGTCGAGTCCGAGGAACTCGAGCAGTTCATGACCCAACGAGAACGCGATGCCAGCCACGCCAGGCATATCTCCCGTGCCGTCCTTGTTTCCGGTGATCACGCCGCCGCCAGTCTTGTCTCCAGTGCCGGCGTACGACGGCGGGAGTGAGGCGAACAAGTCGCGCATCGTTTCCGGGAACACAGCCCCGAGCGCTCGCAACCCAATCGCAAACGGCTCCATACCGACCGCAACCGCCGTATGCACCACGTCGTTGAAGTTGATCGTCGTCCACAAATCTTCCGGCGTCTGGGGCTGCGCGGGCTGATAGTCAGCGGCGCTCACACCGCTCGCGTTGGCGGCGGCGTTCGCGCCTCCCGCAGCCGACGCACCGCTCCC
>CAZLYU010000006.1:0-83193 GCA_964563855.1 uncultured Planctomycetales bacterium
GCCCCTCCAAGACCATCAGGAAGTGAAAGATCACCGTGTGCGCCGCGATCATGACGCTGAGAATCACCAGGAAGCGCACCAGCAGTCCGGTGTTGCGCCGCGACTTGCGATCGGTCATGAAGTGGTTGAGCAGGCTGGGCAGCGCCTTCATCGGTTCCTCGGTCGGCAGCGTTGAGATTGCGTGACGCGGCGCGATTGTATCGAAACTGTCGCCCGCGCCGCCCGTCGCCGAATGTGACGACGCCCCGGCGACGGAAGCCGTCGCGCGGGGCGCCGCCTGGCTGCCTACACCAGTGATTTGCTACGGGGCGCCGACCCGCGCCTGCAACGCCGCGACGTCCGCCAGGTCGAGATCGTCGTCGACGTCTTCGTCGAAGGCGCTGAGACACTCGGTCCAGTTCGCGGGCTGGTTGGGGAAGAGCTGGAACAGCGTCTGATCCACCCCGCGCACACATGCGAGCAGTTCGGCGGCGTCGTTGGCGTCGACGACGCCGTTCAGGTCGTAGTCGCCGGGGTCGCCCCAGGTCGACAGGACAATGCCGGCAAACGTATAGACCACTTGATTGCCGTCGAAGGAGCTCGAGTTGACCGAACCCGACTCCGCGACGACGCGACGGAGTGCGCCGTTTTCCCACAGGTACAGACCGGCTCCGCGCCCGTCCGAGGCGCGGCCCTCGAACAGGACCCGCCCGTCATCAATCATCGGGATGCGCGAGAGGGCGCCGAAGACGCGTCCACTGCCGCCGGGCAGGGGCGTGGTCGTATCGGCGATGAGCGTAGTGACGCCGGTGTTGAGGTCGTGGATGTAGATCTCGTCGGGCACGCCGCCGTTGACGCCTTGCATGAAGGTGACCAGTCCGTTGTCGACACCGACGTCGTTGCTGAGGTTGTCGAAAGTTCCGCCGGTGGGTTTGGCGTCGGTGCTGTCGACAATCTTGACAAGGTTGCCGTTGCGCCAGGCGTAGATGCCGACGATTTGCGGGGAGGTTCCGCCTCCGGGGAGGGGGATGGCGCCGCCGGATCCGCGGAACGCAGCCCACTCGCCGTCAAAGTCCCAGCCGCCGAAGCCGTAGCTTTCGAAGTCGACGTTGGTGGTTCCGGGCATGATGGTGGAGCGCAGTCCGACGATGTGGATGCCCTGGTCGTCGACGACGAAGGCTTCCCCGTTGTCCCAGTAGAGGATGCGGTTGTCGCGGATCTTCACACCGCCGCCGCCGCCGGTGAACTCGCCGAAGATGCCCGGCGACGGGTCGCCTTCCTGCAAGATCGCGGAGAGGCCGCAGTCGTACGCGGTGTAGATGCCGCCGAAGCCGCCGGTGCTCCCTGTGAGGGCCGCGCGAATCTGGGCCGCGACCTGCAGCCCGTCGATGTCGGGTGCGTCGGCGTTGAGAATCGGCCCCGGGGCGCCGGGTGGACGGGTGGTGAAGTCGGCGACGGTGGTCAGCAGCCCTTCGTACCAGCGATAGATCGAGACATTGCCGCTGATCCCGGAGAACTCCTGGGCGACAAAGGCGACCGCGCCGTTCGAAAGCGTCGACGGGAAGAAGAAGCGATTCGCCGGCGAGCCGTTGGGCATGGGCGTGTTGGGGTTGGCGATCACGATGCGTCGTGCGCTCGCGGTCGACGCGGCCGCGTTGTCGACGGTGATGGTCGCCGTCGCCGTGTCGTTGCTCGGGTTGTCGTCCGTCTCGTCCGCACTCACCGAGACGCTGGCCGTCAGCTGTACGCCATCGGCGAGCGGCTCGTTCGCTCGCAGCGTGATCGTGATGGGCGTCGTTCCGCCGACCGGCAAGGTGGGCCTGATGCACGGACTGAACACGTCGGGCATGCCGTTCGCATCAAGCACCGTAGCTTGTGTCGGCAGCATCTCGGTCAGCACGATGTTGCTGGCGTCTGAGGGGCCCGCGTTCGTGATCTGCACCTGATACGCCAGCACGGCGCCGGGGCGCACCGGGTCCGGGCTGCCGGTCAGGGTGACGCCGAGGTCGGCGATGCGTGTAATGCTGGCGTTGAAGGTCGTGACATTGTTGCCCGGGTTGGGGTCGGGCGTGATCGCGTTCGCCGAGACGTCGATCGGAGCGGCGCTTGCGGCGTCTGGCGGGATCGTGAAGCCGACGGCGACCGAGTCGGTTGCGCCGGCTGCGAGCGTACCGATGCTGCACGACACGATCTGCGCCCCGGGGAATCCTGTGCAGCGCGGGTCGGAGGTCGCCGGGTCGAAGCCGAAGCCCAAGGGCAGCGTCACCTGAATGCTCGCGAACTCAGCGCCAAACGAGCCGAGCAGCTCCGCCACGGAGACGGTGACCACGCCTGACTCGCCCGCGACGAGCGTCGTCGGTGTGAGTGAGACGTTGGTGATCGCGAGATCTGCTTGGGGCTGAACGAAGTTCGCCGTGCAGCCGCGGTCGGTGGTCATCTGGACGATGACGGTCGGGTTTGCGCCGCTGCAGTCGCCGCTCCACCCGGTGAAGACCGCGCCGCCGCTGGGCTGCGCCTGAAGTTGCACGCTGGCCCCTACCGAGTAGGTGCTCGAGCACGCGCTGGGGCAAAGGATTTGGCCGTCGGCGGATGAGACGAAGCCGTTGCCGGATCCGGTGACCTGCACGGTGAGCGTTGCATCGCCGCCGCCTCCGCTGTCGCACACGTTGTCGCTGCAGGCGCCGCCGGCGACAAAGTTGCCGCAGTCGGCGGCGAAGACGTTGTCGGTGCAGGTGGCGTTGTCGCAGCAGGCGCCGCACAGGCAGTCGCCGAGTGGAACGCTCGTGACGCCGCTGCCGGTCGACACATCCGCGCGGAGCGCGCCAGTCGAGCCGGCGACCGTTGCGGTGACGTTTCCGCTGGGCGTGCCGCCCGTGTTGACCGACCCATTCGGATTGGCGCAGAGGTCGACGAGGACCCACTGCGTGTCGCTGCCGCCGCTGTTGCTCACGACGAGCGCCGCGTTGCCCGCGGGCGCGAACTTGATCTCGTCAATCGGTCCGTCGTAGGTGAAGCCGTCGATGCCGAAGCTGCGGCCGACGAGATCGATGATGACCACGCCTTGACCAAACGTGCCGGCCCGCTCGGCGGCGATGCCGGTGCGGATCGGGAAGCCGGGGTAGTCGTGGAAGACGGGCTCGCGGGCGAGCGCCGCGCCGCCGACCGTGCCCAGGCACAGCCCGTTTCCGGTGAACGGCGTAAGGACCGGACCGGGATCGATCGCGAAGAAGTACAGTCGCAGCGACTGTCCCCCGCCGCAGCCGGGCACGCCGCTGCTGTTGAAGACGCGAGCGTAGATGAAGTCTTGTGACGGCGTCAGGCGCCACTGCACCTGACAGCTCGGGCATTGGTTGCGGATGTTGGTGATGGCGCTGGGGATTGCGACGGTGACGTCTTGCGGATTGTTGGTAAAACCGTCGCACGTCTGGTCTATCGTAAGTGTGCCGGCCGAGATGTTCTCCAACACGCCTCCGCTGGCGCCGCTGAAGAAAGCGAACTCGCCGTCGGCGAAGGATCCGGTGAGATCGACGGCACAATTGACCGCGGGCGAATTCCCGCACATCGGGCCGAACGGAAGGGGTTGCGCCGTCGCTACGCTCGCGAGCGCTGCAAGGGTCGATAGCGCGAGTGCGACGGGCGCAATCGCGCCGTCACGATGCGCGAGGGGGTCAGGCTTCATGCGTCCTCCGGAGCAATCGAGAAACAATGCTGCGCGCGCGGCGACGGGTCGACACGAACTCGGCGATGCGAGGACCGCGCACAGGCTTTAGTCAGGCGAAGCGTTCACTCTGACGCCAGATGTCACTTTTTTTCAGGGGGGGCCTCAGCCCACGGCCGAGCGCGCCGCCGCGAAGTGCGGCAGAGCGCGTTCGATCATGTCGCGCTCGACGCAGAACGACAGGCGCATGTGCCCCGCGCGGCCGAAACCGCGGCCGGGAACGGCCAGCACGCCGCGTTCGGCGAGTTGTGCGACGAAGGCGTCGTCGTCGGCGATGGGGGTTTTGGGGAAGGCGTACAGCGCGCCGGCGGGGCGGGCGAGCTCGTAGCCGAAGTCGGCGAGCGCGTCGCACAGCAAGTCGCGGTTGCCGCGGTAGAGCGTCAGGTCGCAACAGGCGCTCGCACAGTGCGTGACGACGCGCTGCATGAAGGCGTTTGCGTTCACGAAGCCGAGTGTGCGATTCAGCATGGTGAAGGCGCTAAGCAGCTCGTCGCGATGGGGGGTCGCGTTGGGAAGTGCGACGTAGCCAACGCGCTCCCCTGCGATGCTGAGGTCTTTGGAGTAGCTCGACACCACGACGCTGTGGGCGTAATGGGCTGCGGGGGCGGGGCCGGCCTCGACGTCGTACGCGATGCGGTGATACACGTCGTCACACACGAGATAAATCGGCCGCTCGCTGTCGCTCTGCTCCGCCAGCAACGCGCCGAGCGACGCCAGCGACTCGGTGGGGTAGACCGCGCCGGTTGGATTGTTTGGCGTGTTGATCAACACCGCTCGCGTGCGCGACGTCATTGCGGCGCGAATGGCGTCTGCGTCGATCTGAAAGACGTCGTCGGTCTGTGCGACCACCATGCGCCCACCGGCTTGCTCGATGTAGAAGCGGTATTCCGGGAAGTAGGGGGCCAGCACGATGACTTCGTCGGCGGGGTCGAGCAGCGCGGCCAACACGACGTTGGTCGCGCCGGCGGCGCCCGACGTAAGCACCACCCCGGCGCCGTCAAACGCCAAGCCGTACGTCTGCGTCAGCATGGCGGCCACTGCGTCACGTGCGGCCGGCAGCCCTGCGTTTGGCATGTAGCGATGGGCGGCGGGATCGTGTTCCGCGGCCGTTTGCTGGAGGGCGGCGAAGAATTCGGGCGGGGGGGCGGCGTTGGGGTTGCCGAGCGAGAAGTCGAAGACGTTTTCCGGGCCCCGTTCGGCACGCAGGCGTCGGCCGCGCTCGAACATCTCGCGAATGAAAGAGGCCGCGCTCAGTTTTGCGGCGACGTGTTTCGCGATGGTGGGCATGCGTGCACCGGCTTTGCGTGGCTATTCGATTTCTTCGGGGATGACGACATGGTCGAGGCGGAAGCCGCCGGGCGCGTCGGGGTCGGCGACAAACGACACCAGAATCTGATCGCCGCAGCCATAGTCGATGCCCAGCTTCAAGCGCAGCGGCTCAGCGGCGCCGGCGGTCGGGGAGTCGGCGCCCTCGGCGTCGGCCGGCTGGTCGGAGAAGAAGATCTCGGCGTTGAGGACTTCGGTCTCGAACCCGGCGTCCTCAGGCTCGAGCGTCTGCAGGACCCAGTCGACGAACGTTTGCGAGCCGAAGTCGATGTTGCGGGCGCACGGCAAGGTTTGCGCGGGTGCGGTTGAGTTGGCCTCGACGCGCACCTGACGCAGATTGACGGTTCGCGGGAGTTCGCGATCTTGCGCGTTGTACGTGCCGTACGAGAGGATCGCCCTCGCGGTCGTATTGTTGCTGAGCAGAATCGACACGTTGCCTTCCAGCTCGGTCGTCGCCTGGATGAAGGCAGCGGGCACGCAACCTCCGAACACGACCAGCACGGAACACGCGGCGAACGTAGCAGCTTGAAGGGCAATCCTATACATCGGCGTTCGAGCACTCCGATAAGTGACAAAGCGGTTGCGGTGCAGACACGCGGTGTGCTGGCATCATAACCATGCTCGTACCTGTCGGGCAGACGTGAACTTTGCTTGACGTTCGCTTCACGCCACAAATAATGCCCCGGCGACGCCGCGCGCCGTGACGCGACGGTGCAGCGAGATCCGCGCCCGCTGGAGACCACAGGCGATGAACAGGCATGGAACGGTGATCGGCGGCGCTCTGGCGCTGGGTGGCCTGCTGGTGGCGGGCGGCTGCCCGCTGCTCTTCAACGACGATGCCCCGGAAGCGACTCCCGGCGTCGTCACCGTCACCGCGACAGCCCCGCTCGGCGACCGCACCGTCCTCGAGGGCGCCGACGTGGTCATCGGCTGGTCGGCGTTCGACGAAGACGGCGTCGGTTTGCAGATCGAGGCGCTCGTTCGGGGGCCCGGGGAGATTCAGGAGACGTCTGTCGGCGGTCCCACATCGGTTGGGCAGGGCCGATCGTCCGGCGAGTTCACCTGGGACACGACTGGCTTCGCCGCGGGCGTGTATCGCACGCGGGTTCGGGCGTTGGTGGCGGGCATAGAGCGCGGATCCGACGTTACCGACGGCACGATTTCCATCGACGGCGCCCCGACGTTCGCATTCGTGGCGCCGACCACGCCGGTGACGGTCGAACCGGAAGGTATGGTCACCATTGAGTATCGCGCGGACGATCCCGAGGGGGTCGGCAGTGTGCAGATCGGCATTGATCCCGATCAGGATCACGAGAGTGGCAACGAGCAGACGTTAGAGACGCGCGATCTGCTCGCGGAAGATCCGAACGACCCCAACGCGACCGAGATGATTGAATGGGACGGCGCCGACGCGGATGGCGAGCGTGTTGATGCGGGTGAGTACTTCGTCTTCGCGATCGTCGACGACGAAGCCCATCCAATTCTCGTCGAGGAAGCGGCGGGCGTCGTCACGGTTGAGGAGATGCCGGATCCCAACGAAGACGAGGTCGAACTGGGCTTCATCGCGCCGACCGCAGACACATCCTTCGAAACCGCGGCCCGCCCGATCACGTTCGAGTTTGGCGTGAACGAGGAGGCGGACGTGCTGGTCGATCTGCGGCTGGACAGCGACGACAACCGCGCCAACGGGAACGAGATCGCCATCTTGCTGCAGCGGTTGGTTCAGGCCGGGGTCGAGACCGACACCTTCACGTGGAACGGTTCCGACGCAGCTGGTGACTCGGTCGCCGACGGCATCTACACGCCGGTGCTGCGTGTGACGCGGGAGACCGGCGCGCCGCAGTCGCTTGACGCCGATGGGCTCGTTTTGGTGCGCACCAGCGACGCACCGTCAGCCAGCCGCGAAACGTGGCGGCGATCGACGGGAAGCTGGTCGCGCGATGCACTGAGCGATCAGCTCGCCGCCCGCCGCGATCCGGCGGTCGTCTATGACCCGGAAGCCGCCGGGGTGCTCTTGTTCGGCGGCCGCAACCTGTCGGGTGATGCGCTGGGTGACACGTGGCTGCGGCTTGACGGCGAGTGGGTGGTGCAGGACGTGGTCGGCCCGCCGGCCCGCGATGGGCACGCACTCGCGGATAACGCCTCAGCCGAGCAAGCCGTGCTTTTCGGCGGCATGGCCGCGGTGCGCCTCGACGACACGTGGACGTGGGCTGACGGCGCCTGGACACAGCAGACGCCGGCCGACGCCCCGGCCGCGCGCGACGGGCATGCGATCGCGTATGACGCCGCCCGCGACGTCATCGTGCTGTTTGGCGGCGAGACTGAGGACGGATTGTCAGCTCAGACCTGGACGTATGACGGCGTCACGTGGACGCAACTGGCGCCAGCCAATTCGCCCAGCGCACGCCGCGGACACACGCTCTTCTTCGACCGGGCGCGGAGCGTCGTGGTGCTGTTCGGCGGTGAGACGGCCGACGGCGCGAACAACGAAACGTGGACGTGGGACGGGACGACGTGGACGCAGGTCACGCAGACCGACGGGCCGACCGTTCGATTCGACCACGCCGCTGCGTTCGACACGGCGCGCAATCAGGGTGTGTTGTTCGGCGGCACGGACGGCGTCGAGCGCCTCAGTGATACCTGGCGTTGGAACGGGACGCGGTGGGATGAGCAAACGCTGGACAGCGCGCCAAGTCCGCGTGACGGCGCCGCGATGACGTTTGACCCGTCCCGGTCGACCCTCGTGCTCGTCGGTGGGTCGCCGGGCATCCCGCTGATCAGCCTTCTCACGCCGGCCGCCAATCAGACCGTCACGCCGGGCGTTGATGTGACCATTTCGTGGCGCGACGACGATCCGTCGGGCGTCGCAACCATTCGTCTCGTGCTCGACGATGACGAGACGCCCAGCGAAGCCGTCGAGACGGACGGCGATGAGATCGAGATTCTGAGCGGGCGTGCGGCTGGCGATGACGGCGTACTCGATCGTTTCATCTGGTCGGCGCCGAGACTCGATCCGGGCACGTACTTCCTGTTCGCCTATATCGATCAGGACGGCAGCGGTGATATCGATAGCTTCAGCATTGCGCCGGGCCTGATCATCGTGCCGGACCCTTCCGGCTCGTAGGGGGGGGCGCGGGCTGGCGGCGGGTTTCGTCGCGAGCTACCCTCTGTGCGGAGCCGCGCCGCGATGGCGCGCGCCCGTCGGCCGTTGCGCGAGGGTCTTTCTTGGCCAAGATCGCCGCTCCCGTTCTGTATCAGCAGCGTCTGCGCGCCCTCCGCGAGACTTTGAGGTCGCATCGCCTGGACGGCTATCTGATCCAGAACCGCATGGATCAGTATTGGCTGACAGGCTTTACGGGTGAAGACGGGGCCGTGCTGGTCACGCCGCGGGTTGTTGTGTTGATCACCGACGGGCGTTTCGACGAGACGGCGGATGTCGAGGCGCCGTGGGCGAAGAAGGTGCTGCGAACGCAGCGGGGGCCGGCGCAGACAGCGCAGGCGATCGGGCGTTACAAGATCGAGCGGCTCGGGTTCAATCCCGATCATATGAACGTTCGCACGCTGACGGGGTTGCGCACGCTGGTGCGGCCGACGAAACTGACGGCGGCGTCGGGGCTGCTCGTGGATCTGCGTGTCAGCAAGTCGGCCGAGGAGCTCGCTTGCATGCGGCGCGCGATCGACGTTGCGGAACGGGCGTTCAAGCGGGTTCGCCGACTGATCAAGCCGGGTGCGGTGGAGCGCGAGATTGCGGCGAAGTTGACCTACGAGATGCAGCGTTTGGGTGCGTCGGGGCCGAGCTTTGCGCCGATCGTGGCCGCGGGCGCCAATGCCTCGTTGCCGCACTACCGGCCGGGGGCGACGCGCGTGGGTGAGAACGATGCGGTGCTGATCGACTGGGGGGCGCGGGTGGACTGGTATTGCAGCGACTTGACCCGGGTGGCGCCGGTCGGTAGCCTCCCGGCCCGTTTATGCGAAGTGCAAGACATAGTTTGTCGTGCGCAAGCGGCTGCGATTGCTGAAGTTAGAGCGGGCGTGGCGGCGGCCGACGTCGACGAGGCGGCCCGCCGCGTGATAGCGCAAGCCGGCTTCGGCAAGCAGTTCAAGCACAGCCTCGGACATGGGTTGGGGCTCGATGTGCATGAAGCCCCATCGGTTGGACGAATGAGCAAGCACACGCTCGTGGCCGGTGCAGTCGTCACCATCGAGCCTGGGATTTATCTTCCCGGGGTCGGCGGAGTTCGCATCGAAGATGATGTGTTGGTGACGGAGGACGGGGCCGAGCGCCTCTCCACCCTGCCGCCGGTGCTCAGCGCCTGACGCAACAGCCTGGGAAAACTTCCACGATGGAAACCAAGCGAATCAAAGAACTCGTGGAGCTGATGGTCGACAACGATCTCAGCCGGATCGAGATTCAAGAAGGCGAGACGCACATTCTGTTGAAGCGTGGCCAGCCGGTCGTGAGCAGTTTCACGCCGACGCCGACGCTGACGGCGGCTCCGGCCCCGGCGCCGGCGGCCCCGGCGTCGACGCCGGCCGCGGCCCCGGCTGAATCGGCGCCGGCCACGGGGCAGTTCATCCGTTCACCGATGGTGGGCACGTTCTACGCGGCGCCCGATCCCGACTCGCCGCCTTTCGTGCGTGTCGGAGACACCGTGACGCCGGACCAGGTTGTCTGCCTGGTTGAGGCGATGAAAGTCTTCAACGAAATCAAGGCCGAGTGTTCGGGTCGCGTGACACAGGTGCTGGCGAATACCGCCTCGGCGGTGGAGTTTGATCAGCCGCTGTTTGCGATCGACCCGGCTTGATCAGCGTCCGTCGCGGCGTGGCGCCGATTCGAGGGCTGCTTCGCTTCGCAAGCCGCCGCGTCCAAATGGTTTAGTCGACGAGGGTGCATGTTTACACGAATCATGGTGGCCAATCGGGGCGAAATCGCCCTGCGCGTCATCCGCGCCTGCCGCGACATGGGCGTCGAAGTCATCGCGGTCTATAGCAAGGCCGACGAAGACGCGGCGTATCTGAATCTCGCCAACGACGCGATCTGCATCGGTCCGGCGAACGCGTCGCAATCGTACCTGAACCCGGCGGCGATCATCTCGGCGGCGGAAGTCGCCGATGTGCAGGCGATTCACCCCGGCTACGGCTTTTTGGCGGAGAATCCGACCTTCGCGCAGATGTGCCGCGACTGTCATATCGAGTTCATCGGTCCCAGCGCCGAATCGATGCGGTCGTTGGGGAACAAGGTCGAAGCGCGGGCGATCGCGCGAAAAGCCCGCGTCCCGCTGGTCCCCGGGAGCCCGGGGCCCGTGGAGAACGAAGACGCGGCGGTCAGCGTCGCCGGCGACATTGGGTATCCGGTGATGATCAAGGCGGCGGCGGGGGGCGGCGGTCGTGGGATGCGCCCGGCGCATAACGAGGCGACGCTGCGCACCAACTTCCGAAACGCCCGCGCCGAGGCCGAAGCAGCCTTTCGCGACGGCACGCTGTACATCGAGAAACTGGTCGAGCGACCGCGGCATGTCGAGGTGCAGTTGCTGGGCGATCACCAGGGCGCCATCGTGCATTTGTGGGAGCGTGACTGTTCGCTGCAGCGACGCAATCAGAAGCTGGTCGAGGAGTCGCCTTCGCCGCATATTTCGGCGCGGACGCGGCAAAAGCTGTGTCGGGCGGCGGTCAATCTCGCGAAGGCGGCCAACTACTATTCGGCGGGCACGTGCGAGTTCCTCGTCGATCAGGACGAGAATTTTTACTTCATGGAGATCAACGCACGCATTCAGGTCGAGCACCCGGTGACCGAATTGGTGACCGGCGTCGACTTGGTGCAGCAGCAGATCCGCATCGCCGCCGGAGAACCGCTCAAGCTGAAGCAGGATCAGGTGAAGCAGGATGGGGCGGCGATCGAGTGCCGGATCAACGCGGAGTCTCCCGATCATGACTTTCGCCCGTCGCCAGGAACGATCGACAAGTTCATCGCGCCGGGCGGGCCGGGCGTGCGGGTCGATTCGCACGCGTACGCCGGCTATACGGTGAGCCCGTATTACGACTCGATGATCGCGAAGCTGCTGGTGCATCGCCCGACACGAAGCGAGGCGATCGCGGCGATGCGTCGAGCGCTCGGTGAATTCGTGATCACGCCGCTGGCGACGACGATCGGGTTGCAACAGAAGATCTTCGAGCAGGCGGCGTTCGTAGACGGGGATGTGGACACCAAGTTTATCGAACGTGTGATGTTCGGGCCCTAGCCCGCGCGACCGCCAGGGCAGCGGTGCTTGAGGCGCCGTTCGGATTCGATTCCAATACCCTTGGTCGTTCGCTTGCTGTTGGTGGTGGTCGCAATCGGGCGAGGTGTGATGCAGATTCTCGTGACCTGTCCGCTGCCCCAGTTCGCGCTCGATGAGCTGCGCAGCCTGGGCGTCGAACTCGCATACGTTCCAGACCTGCCGGTGAGCGATCTTCCTGAGCGGATCAAGTCGACCGGCGCGCTGATTGTGGGCGATGCGCCGGTCTCCCCCGAAGCGCTGCAAAACGCCCAGGCGTTGCAGTTGATCGTTCATGCCGGCCCGGGCAGCGGCCAGGTCGCGGTCGACGAGGCGTCGGCGCGGGGGATCTTCGTGGCGCACTGCCCCGATCGCGACGCGCGGGCCGTCGCCGAGTATGCGTTCGGCCTGCTCATCACGCTCGATCGCAATGTCTTCGCCGAAGAAGACGCTGGTGACCGGCTGAGCCTCGGCTTAACCGGCGGCTGCCTGGGCGTAATCAGCGGGCCGGCGTTGCTGCAAGAGCTGATGCAGCGGGCGGCGACATTTCAGATGTCGGTGGCGCACCTCGCTCCGGAGAGCGACTCCGCACTGATCTCTCCGACAAAGCCAACCGGCGGGTCGCTGTGCCACTGGCCGCGCGACGTGGCGCGGTGCAGCAACTTTCTGATCGTGATCGAGCGTCCCGGGGACGAGCCCATCGTCGACGCAGACTTCGTCAGCGCCATGCGCGACGAGGCGGTCCTGGTGTATTTCGGCGAAGCGAGCACGCTGGACGAAACGGCGCTGATCGCCGCCATTGAGCAGCGTGGCGTGCGTGTCGCAATTGACCGACCGCGTGGGCCGTCGACGGTGCGTTCGCGGTCGCGACTGCTGCGCACGCCGGGGGTGGTGGTCACGAGCGGACTCGCGGGGGCGACGCGTGAGGCGCGTGACAGTGTGGCGCGGGAGATCGTGCGGATCATCTCCGCGTTCCTGATCAGCGGCGAAGTCGACGGAGCGATGAACATCTGCGAGCGAACGCCCGCCACGTGGCAACTTCTGTTGCGCGTGCGTGATCAGGTGGGCGTGATGGCGGCGATTCTCGAAGCGATTCGATCGGACGGGATCAATGCCGAGGAGGTGACCAGTCGCGTGTTTACGGGGGCGAAGGCGGCGTACTGCGTGATCGCCCTCGACGAGCGGCCGAGCACGCACGCGCTGCGCGCTATTCAAGCGCTCGACGATGTGCTACACTTCGACCTGCGCGCGGTGGTGTGAGCGCGGGCCGTGCCGGTCGCCGCATGTGCAACTTTCCATCTCCGAGTGGGTATCACGATTCAGCATGAGTGCCGCTCCCAAAATTAGCCTGCTGTTCGCCGCCGGGTTGTGTCTGTGGGTCGCGTCGACCGCGCTCGGGCAGGCGGTGACGGGCTCGCTGAGTGACCTGACGCCGCGGGTCGAGATTGACCGACCGCTGCTTACGCCGACCTCGCCGATCGTCGCGCGTTTTACGCTGACGAACGAGGGAAATGAGACGGTGGTTATTCCGTTGCGTCACGACTCAGGCGCTGACGGGCGTGGCGCCCGCCTGCCCGCGTCGGTCATTTGGGGCGACGATGAGCCGGCGTTGACCGTGAGCTACGGCGTCGAGGCGCCGCTGACGTTGACACCGCCGGTGGACGACAGTCTGAGTGACTTTCCGCCTGGTGAGCTTCGCCTGGCGCCTGGGGGTGTGCTCGGGGCCGCGATCGATCTCCGGGAAACAGACCGCAGCCTGCGTTACGTCGGTTCGTTCGAGCTGGAGTGGCGTCCGTTTGGCGGGCGGATCGGCATGGCGGCGACGCGATTTCAAATCGAGCCGCGGCGCGACCTGGTGCTGATCACGGATTACGGCAAACTCACGTTCAATTTGCACTACGACGAAGCCCCTCAGAACGTGGCGAACTTCGTCGAGTTGGTTCGCTCGGGATTCTACGACGGCAAGCGCTTCCATCGGCTCGTGCCCGGGCTCGCGCTGCAGGGCGGCTGCCCGCTCGGCACCGGACTCGGTCAGCGACCCGACGCCAAGACGGTGCCGGCGGAGCTGAGCTCCGAGCCGTTCGACGTCGGGACGCTGGCAATGTCGCGTCGGCCGGACGACCTTGACTCGGCGAGCTGCCAATTCTTCATTGCGCTCACCCGCGTCCCGGAACTCGACGGCAAGTACACCATTATCGGAAATGCGCTCGACGACGATACGCTGCGAACGCTCCGCACGCTTAGCGACATCGGCGTGAATCGCGACTACCGGCCGCTCAGTGAAGTCGTCATTCGCAGCGCCGCGCTGGTGCGGCCAGCCGATGACAAGCCCACACGCCTCGAGCTGCGTCCTACAGCGCGACGCGACGGTCCTTCTGAAGCGACCGTCAGCCCGGGGCCGCGCGACAGCCAAAGCGAGACCCCGTAGCCTTTCTCAAGTCAGATTCAGATGGAGTACGCGGCTTCCCAGCAGCCTTGCCGGCTGTGTTCCGCCGCGTCTTGGGGGCCGCCAAACGCACGGGCCAGCCTGATGCAGACCCGTGCGAGAGAGGCGTTGTGACTATTCGCAGCCGCCGTTCAGCACTGCGAACACGAAGCCGTCGATATCGCTGGAGTTGACGTTGCCGTCGCCGTTGGTATCCACGGCGAGGATGAAGTCGCAGGCGCCGCCCGTTAGGGTAGTCCACGCGGCTTCGCCGTCGATCACCGCGGTAACGAAGGCGTCGATGTCACTGGTGTTCGCCGCGCCGTCGCAGTTGGCGTCGCCGCAGAGGGTCGGCGGGACGAGCGGGAGGATGAAGTCGGCGATCACCGGACGGTGGTCGGAGAGCGTGCCGCTGATGATGCCCGAGGAGAGGAACGGGATATCTGAGAACCCGCGAACTTCCTCTGGCAGCAAGTGCTCCTGGCCTTCGTAGTACTGGGGGTTGAAGGGGGGTTGCGTGTCGAAGATGAACTCGCGTCGCGACGTGGCGATGCTGTCCTGCCACGCGATGTAGTCGATGTCGTCAAAGAACGGCGACTGCGGGTAGGAGATCGCGCTGAAGTGGTTGGGTTCGAAGGCACTGTCGAACATCATGTCGGTTCGGTCGCGGTCGGTTCCGTCCGTGCCGCCGGTCATGCCCGCTTGCGTGAAGTAGCCGGCGGGTCCGCGGTCGCCATATTGGAACGGGCTGAGGGACTCGTCTTCGTTCCAGTCGCCGCCGATGATCACCGGGGTGAACTCGTCGAGGACGGTGGTGGGGCGGACGCCGAAGTTGACCTTGTTGAACGGGTCGACGACGCCGAGGCCGGCGCCGTTAAGCACGTGGTCGATGTAGTAGGCGACATTGCGCGCGGCGGTAACGCGCTGATTGTGCTCGGACTGACCCGAGAACGCCTTCAGGTGGGCGTTGCCGATGACGAGATCACCGCGATAGATGTCGTCGGGGAGATCGATCTCAGCCATTTGGAAGCCGCGGATTCCGCCATCGCCGCCCGGAGCGTAGAGGTGGGACGTGATCCACGGGATGTCCGACATCTGCGAGACGCCGTCGCCGTTGAGGTCAACGAACGGGTAGCGCGACATGATGACGTTGGTGATGAATCCATCGCCGGCGGTGCTCACGAAGATGTAGGGCATCTCGAAGTCGGGGGCGTACTTCTTGGCATACGCGGTTACCTCGCCGGTGCCGCCGAAGATGTCGGTTCCCCCCTCGATGAGGAGCTGCATGTTGGTTTCGATGAAGACGGTGGGATCGCCGTTGGCGGGCTCCTGCAACAGGAGGACGTCCGGGCGTAGGCCGGCGATGAGTCGTGCGGCCGCCGACCAGGCGCTGAGCGTATCCTGCTTGGTTGCATCTGTGTCGAGGCGGCGGTTGACGTTCAGCGTCATCACGCGGATGTCGGTGGCTTCCGTCTTGCGCCATTCGCCGTTGGCGGGATTCCACTGGGCGTGAGAGGTGGGGACGCCGATCGTGGAGACGGCGAGGCAAAACAGTAGTGCACAACGCATAGAGCAGTACTCCCAAGTCTAAGTAGGGTCGCTAGCATGCTCGACCATGAACATGCGTTCCGCGGCAAATATACGGGATTTGGCGTGCGTTTCGAGGGCGTGATTTCGCGGCACCAAAATTAACTCCTGATTGTTAGCGAAGTACGAAATGAGCGCTATTTTCGAGTGAGCCTGCTGCAAGCCTGATCGGTTTTGAATCGGTCATTTGGTGCAGCCGCGGGCCGCTTGCGTTAGCTTCATGCAAGAATGCGGTCAAATCGAGCGATTGGGCTTGTCTTCAAAACGCGTCACGCTAATGTTTGAGCCGGAGGAGTGAGAGGTCAGCCTCTCCAGAGTTACAACTGGTAGTGTCCTGATTGGTGGACCAGTCCCGAACTGATGTCGTTCGGGGTTTATGCTTGTATGCATTGTTTTCGTTCGTAGTCGGCGGTGTTGTGCCGTCGCTACTGGTGCAGAGTCTAGTTACTTCTTGAGGAGGTAGGACAGTGAAGAGCTTCATGATGGGTATTGCCGGCGTTATCGTGCTGGCGGGCGCCGCCCAGGCGCAGTTCACCGTGGCGAAGATCGCCGATGAGTTTGGCACCATTCAGTCGAGCGGTCCGCGTCCGCAGACGAACGGTGGTCGCTTCTGGAACGTCCAGGGTTCGTCGAACGGCACGTTCGCCTCGACCGCCACGCTCCGCTTCTACATGGACGACGTGGTCGCCAAGTTTGACGCTGAGTACGGCGCCGGGCAGTGGTTCGTCAGCAACGTCGCGATGGTGCTCGAGCACGACGATGCGGGCTTCTCGTCGTCGGGTAACGTCGACGCGTACCACTTCAGCAATGACGCTCTGGCGATCACCAACGGTCAGGCCAGCAGCGACGCCCCTCCCGGCAGCTTCGGCAGCCTTCCGGCCAGCCCGCTGCGCTACCAGAGCGGTGCGAACTTCCTGAACACCCGCACCAACGCCACCAACGACGTCGCCACGATTTTCGGCGACGTCACCCAGGTCGACGACTTCAACTTCTTCCCGGAAGGTGACGGCGACTACGATGTTTTGGGTCAGGCCAACAATATCCCGACGACCCTGGGCGCCCCGAACGCCAGCCCGACCTACGGTCTGAACGTCCCGGAAGCCGCTGAGGGCAACCCGGCCGTTCTGGACGCCGAGCGCGCGACCGCCGGCAGCAACCTCGACATCACCGCGATCGCCAACGACCTGAGTGACGGCAGCACCGACGCCTTGTCGTTCATCTTCGTCGAAGGTGACGCTGGCGTTTCGGCGACCTACAAGGGCAACCCGTTCGGTGGTCGCCTTCCGCCCCGCATCTACATCGAGGCGAGCCTGATCCCCGAGCCGGCCAGCCTGTCGCTGCTCGCGGTCGGCGCCCTCGCGCTGCTGCGTCGTCGCTAATCGATGCTGCTTCATCTATTGAGCTGAGAGCAACTAGTAAGACAAGACAAAAGCTAATCGCTTAATGAAGAAATAGTCCGGCTGGTCATCCCGAATGGGAAGGCCAGCCGGCCCTTTTTTCGCCGTGTTTTCCGCGCTGAGCCGCGTTCCGCGCTGCCCGGGTGCGACGAGCCGAGCACACGTTGACGAGGCAGTCCCCGCCGTCACAACGCGCGGCGGCGCCACACTAACGCGGCCATTGGCTCCGGGCGTCGGACAAAGCGCCGCACGCACCGGAACTCAGTAACGGCTGGTTAGCGACGACGCAGCAATCCGACGCCGAGTGCAATCAAGCACAGCGAAGCGGGCTCGGGAATCGCCGAGATGCTGCTGGTGCTGAACGGCAGCACGCCTAGCGTGCTGGTGATGGCGCCGGTCGTCACGTCGACCTCATAGACCGATGAGACCCCGAACTCGTTGTTGGCGGCGATCAGGCGACTGCCGTCGAGCGTGAAGTCGAGGCCGCTGGTGAGGTTGTCGAGATTGACGCCAAGGTCGCCGACGACCGATCCGGTTCCGTCGGTTGTGCTGATGAGGTAGAGCTGGTCGCGCAGACCGTCGAGGCCGTAGAGCTTGCCGTCGAGGGGATTCACGGCGATGCCGCTGATGCGGATGCTCGTACCCGAGCCATCGAGGATGTTGACTTCGCCGATCTCGGTGTAGGTCCCGTCGAAGTCGACGCGGTAGAGCGTGTCGCTGTTTGAGCCCGTGCCTGGCGGATCGATCACGGCGTAGAGAAACGACCGGTCCTGGCTGAACGTCAGACCGCCCGTATCGCTCGAGTTCCCGAACGGCTGCGCGGCGACGAGCGAAGGCGTCCCGTCGATGAGCTGATAGAAGCCAGGGTCGCCGGCGCCGGTCGTGGTCGAGGTCTGGATGTACCAGCCGTTGCTCGCGTCCGTCATCGCGATGCCGCGGATGAACGGGCCCGAGAGAATGGCGGTGGGGCTGGCGGGGTCGGCGGCCGCGGGGTTGGCGGGGTCGAACGTGGTGAGTTCGTTAATCGGGAATGGGCTTGAGTTCACGGCGACAAAGGTGTCGGCGAAGCCGGCCTGCGCGAGAAATAGCGCAGCGGCACCCAGCAGAACAGTGCGGAACATAAGCGTGTCCTCCTCATTGGGGGTGTGTAAAGGACGAAGGAGCGCAGCGGGGGCTGCATAGACGCAACGCGCCAATCAAGGGATGCAACCCCATGTCCGACTGAAAACTCCTCCGAGACCTCCTCTTTCCTGCACCCGCACGATAGCAGAAAGCACCGCCGGTACGAAATCGCGGAGCGAGTTTTTATTGGGTCGGCACTGTTTTTCGGTGCGACGTCACACGACTGGTGCGATCACCGCCGGCCGACGATGATCGCGACGAACGGCTCGATGTCGCGCGCGTCGACTGAGCTGTCGAGATTCACGTCACCGCGTAGGGGGTCGCAAAGGGTCGGGTTCTGCGGGTCGACAATCGCCAGCACGAAGCCGTCGATGTCGCGGGCGTCGACCAGACCGTCGCAGTTCATGTCGCCGGGGCGATTGGCCAGGATCGTGATGCTCGACGCGTCCCAGGTCATGTCGGCTTGAATCACGCCGAGGTCGGTCGCACTGGCCGTGATCGGATCGATCCTGAACAGGTGCGACGACACTTCTTCAATGATCACCGGACTGACGCTGACCAGCTCGAAGCCCTGCACGGCGGCGTAGAGCGTGCCGTCGGGCGCCCAGTCGAGTCCGGTTTCGAACTGCGGTTCGAACGGAACGCCGCTTACCGCACGGTCGCTGAGAACCGTGCCGCTCGCGAAATCGAACTGAACGAGGCGGAGTTGCGTGTCGGTGCTGGTGACTGGCTGCCAGTAGAGCCCCCAGAGCTGACCCGGCGGATAGGGCAGCGCCGTGTTGGCGGGAACCGACGCCAGCGAGCCGACACCGAGGTTGGTGAAGCGTTGCACGTTGAGGATCTCGGCGGTCTCAGCGTCGGCCTCGATGATGCGGAAGACGGAGCCGGACGGGCCAGCCGCATAGAGCCGGTCGCCGTCAGGCGAGTAGGTGAAACCGGCGGAGCCGCTGGTGAAGTAGCCGACGCTGTCGATCAGGCTGTTGCCACCGGTGAGGTCGATCTCGCGAATGCTGTTGGTGAACGTCTCGAATCCGATGAGGGCGTTGGGGTCGTCGCCGCGGCGGTCGAGCCCGGCCCAACCGGCCTGGAAGGATCCTTCGGCGACGCCGAGCAGCGTCACATCGGCGGGGTTGGAGACCGGGAAGCTGGCGACGCGGCCGGGGGTGACGCCGGGGGCGCCGAAAAAGCCGCTGTCTTCGATGATGAAGGCGCGCATGCCGGGGGTGCTGTTCGTGACGGCGGCTGCGACTGGCGTCGATTCGACCCCCGGGTGCACGGCGCGGGCAACGGCGCTCGGCGTGATCACGTCGTAGCCGCGCTCGTCGGCTTCGCTGCGGATGGCAGGCTCAGCGATCGCTGTTGGAGCGGCGCCGGCGGCGGTGCGGATGTCGTCGAGCGTCAGGCCGGGGGGCAGCGTGATGCGTGAGACAAAGCGGAAGTCGCCGCCGGAGAGGACGGTCGTCGCGAGGCCGCCGCGCGTGAAGCGGTAGACGTTGCTGCCGGCGGTCGCGAGGACGTCGCCGTTGTCGAGTTCAGCGACGCCGCGATAGAGCGGATTGCCGAGGACAGGGTTGAAGATGCCGACGAGGGCGCCGGTGCTGAGGTCGAACTCGAGGATGTTGCCGCCGCTAAAGTTCGCGAGCAGCAGCGTGTTGGCGGCGGTGGGCGCGATCTGCTGGGGAAAGTCAATTCCTTCCTGAGCGAAGACGCTGACGAACCGTCCGTCGAGCGTGTATTCGACGATGTTGTTCCGGATGTCGTTGGAGACCAGCACGCGGTCGCCAACCACGACGGCGTCGAACGGACCGTTGAGGCCGCCGTAACGGATGAATGCGAAGTCGTCGAGCAGGGCGCCGGAGCCGGCGTCGAAGCGCAGCACATTGTCGACCGACGTGGCGAAAGCGTTGGTTGAGCCCGAGTTCGTGAGCAGCACCTCGCCGTTGGGCAGCACGGCGAGCCCGCGCACGTTGTTAATGAGCGACGTATCGCGCATGCCGCCGTTACTGAAGACGCGGATGAAGGCGCCGTCGAAGCCGAACTCGCTGATGATGTCGGCGAACTGGTCGCTGACGAGGAGCGTGCCGGCGCCGCTGTCGACCACCTCGATGGGGCGATTAAAGATGTCGACGCCGCCCGGTGCGCCGGGGTCGGTGATAAACGCCGCGTTGACGATCGAGCCGTCGACAGGGCTGAGCGCGACGATGCGGTCGGCCGAGGAGTCGGCCACGAGCATGACGTCGACAGCGAGTGCAGTGTGAGCAAAGGTGGCGAAACAGATCAACGCGAACGTGCGCGGCATTGGGGGGGCTCCGTTGGGGACGAATGAACGACGGGCGCGAGCGCCCGCGTTTTGGATCGAAGCGGCAGGCGCGTGGCCTGCCTGGAATTGTTTTGGTTAGCGGCGACGCCGCGCCAGACCGGCGACAACGAGCAGCAGGGCTGACGCGGGCTCGGGTACGAGGTAGATCGCATCGATGTCGTGGCTGTTCACGCCGTCGGTGAAGCTGTCTTCGCTGAAGACGAGCGTTGCGGTGTCGGTGATCGGGTCGTACTCGAAGATGTCGCCGTCGCGGAACAGCGTGCCGCTGATGACTTCGTCGACGTTGGTGGTGATGAGAAAGTTCCCATTGTCGAGCGCGTGCAGGCCGTAGACGTCGCCGTTGCCGTCGTCGAACAGGTCGACTTCGTTGACGACGATGGAGGCGGCCCCGTTGTTGAGGTCGTACTTGACGATGTCGCCGTCGGTGAAGGACGTGCCGGCCAGCGCCGCGTCGCCGAGCGTCGAGAGCAGCAGGTTGCCGGCGGCGTCCATGGACACCGCGCTGATGTCGACCGACGAGCCGGTGAACAAGTCTTCAGAAAGGAAGAGCGCCGCGGTGTCGGTTGCGGGGTCATACACGGCGATGTCGCCGTCGCGAAACGACGTTGGCCCGTTGAAGCTGAGATCGTTGAAGAGCGACGAGACGAGATAGCGGCCGTCGGCCATGACGTGAAACGCATCGATGTCAGGATCGTTGCCAAAGATCATTCCGCTGGCGAAGAGCGATGCGCTGCTGCCGGCGGCGTTGGTCTGCACGATGTCGCCGTCGGTGAACGTGACACCGGGCAGCATCGTGCCGACGTTGTCGGCGACGGAGATAAGTAGTTCTTCGGCATTGGCCGTGACGGTGAACGCGAGCGTGGTCATCAGGGTTGCAAAGCGCAGCATGAGCGGTCTCCTCCTCGAGAGGCTGGCGAGCGATTGGGGGTGGGGCGGCTCCTCTTTCCGCCGATTCGCGGATCGCGCATGGGCGTGATCCGACGCCGGTACTGTAGCGGAAGCGGGCTGCGGAGCGTGCGAAAAACTGGGGGCGTCCGCCGATAACACGTCGTTCGCGGCGCTTGGCGCGCGGCCTTTAGCGGCGCCAACGCACGAGGCCGCGCACGACGAGACCGAGCGCGAGCAGGCCGGCGGCGGTCAGCCAGGTGGCGGGCGTCGTCCAGACGGCGAGTCCGACGCAGCCGACCAGGCCTAAACCGGGGACGAATGTGGGATAGATTCGCTCGGTTGGCGCGAGTTGCAATGCGGCGAGGTTCGTGATCCCGTAGTAGATGAGCACGGTGACAGCGCTGAGCGACCACGCGGCGCCGATGCTGCCGACCGAGACAAGCGCGAGCACGCCGGCGCCGGTGAGCCAGACGGCATTGGCGGGCGACGCGTGGTGGATCAGCTGCAGGGCGCTGGGGGCGTCGCCGTGACGGGCCATCGCCAGCCAGACACGCGACACACCGAGCAGCAGATTCAGCAGGACACTGACGAGGGCGGTGCACGCGCCGATCGTCACCAGCGCGGCGAGCCAGGGCGCGACGCGGCGCGCGGCGACTGCGAGCGGAGCGGCGGTGTCTGTTGGCGACCCGTTGAGGTTGAGCATGACGACGGCGACGGCGAGATAGAGCGCGGTGCTGATCGTGATCGTGACGACGACGGCGCGGGGAATCGTGTCGCGCGGGCGGCGTACTTCCTCGCCGAGCGTCGCGATGCGGCCATAGCCGGTGAACGCGACGAACATCAGCGCCGCCGCTGGCAGGATGTGGGGCGGCGTGAGGGCGGCTGTAGTCGTGATTGCGAGGTCGGTCGTGTCGACGGGCGGGTTGGTGGTCAACCCCGCGACGACGAATGCGATCAGCGCCAGCAGCGTGAGGCTGACAATGATGGCGTTCACGCGGTTCGAGCGTTGCATGCCGCCGGCGACGAGAAGCGTCAGCCCGACGACCAGCGGCGCCGCGACGAGGCGGACGTCGACATCGAAGCCGAACAGCATGTTTGCGTAGCCGGCGAGTCCGAGGGCGGCGGTGGCGGCGGATGCGGACTTCGCGCAGATGAACAGCCAGCCCGCAACGAATCCCACCAGCGGGTGCAGGTATCGCCGTCCGTAGGCGTACGTGCCGCCGCTGACCGGGTGGTTGGCGGCGAGCTGGGCGCTCGAGAGTCCGTTGAGGAGCGCCAGCAGAGCGGCAACGATGATCGCGAGCGCGACCCATCGGCCGGCGAGATCGGTCGCGAGACCCAGCGCCACGAACACACCGCTGCCCAACATTGCCCCGAGCCCGAGCAGCACCGCGCCGGTGAGGCCGACGACGCGCGGGAGCCTGCGTTCAGTGGGCTGGCGGGTCAAGTGACTGGCGTCGTACTCGCATACAATGCGTCTTCCCGCCGGGCCACATCGACGTGCACGCGCCACTGGGGATCGGTTGCGGGCCGATCGGTGAGGAAGTGTGCTCCGCGTGATTCCTGACGGGTCGAGGCCGCCAGCGTGATGCAATATGCGAGCGTAATCTGATTCTGCACGGCCCAGGCGTCGGGATCGTCGAACACCTTGTCCATCGTGTAGCGGGCCCAGAAAGAGATGATCTCGAGCGTCTCTTGCAGGCGATCAGTGGATCGTTCAACGCCGACATTGCGCGACATGACGCTGCGCAAACTGTGCAGAACATCGGCGATGTCGAGTTCGGTGCGGCTGGACGCGGGCAGCAGATGGCTCAGCGCGATCGGGCTGTTAATGCGCGAGGTGGCGGCCGCGGCCTCCGCTGCGACGTTTCCGGTCCGCGCGCCGACCACGAGGCCTTCGAGCAGTGAGTTGCTGGCGAGTCGATTGGCGCCGTGCAGGCCGATCGAGGCGGCCTCGCCCGCGACGAGCAAGCCGGGGAGCGACGTGCGTCCGTCGCTGTCGGCGACCACGCCGCCGATGGTGTAGTGCGCCGTCGGTCGAACGGGGATGAGCTCGGTTTGGGGGTCGATGCCAACGCTGAGGCAAGTGGCGAAGATGGTTGGGAAGCGCTGCTCGAAGAAGCCGGGCTGAAAGTGCCGGACGTCGAGATAGACGTTGGGCAGGTGGCGCGCCCGCATCTCCGCCGAGATCGCGCGGCTGACCACATCGCGCGGGGCGAGTTCGCCGCGTTCATCATAGCGCGGCATGAATGGTTCGCCGTCGCGGTGGCACAGTTTCGCGCCTTCGCCGCGCACCGCTTCGCTCACCAGCGCGCGAGTGGCGCCGGCGACGTAGAGCGTGGTCGGGTGAAACTGAACCATCTCCATGTCGCGGAGCGCGGCGCCGGCGCGGAGCGCCATCGCCAACCCGTCTCCGGTCGCGACGGGCGGATTCGTGGTTTCGCGAAAGACGCGGCCGCACCCGCCGGTCGCCACGATGGTGGTGGTGGCCCAGAACATCTGGTGGCGATACTTGGCGTGAAACGTGACGACGCCGACGACGCGCCCGCTCTCGGTAAGCAGGTCGATGGTGAAGCAGTGTTCAAAGATGCGAATGCGTGGATGCGTGCGGACTTGCGCGATGAGAGCGCGGCTGAACTCGGCGCCGGTCGCATCGCCGTTGGCGTACAAGATGCGGGCGGTTGAATGCCCTCCCTCGCGCCCGCGTGCCGGACGCTCGGTCGGACCGTCAAACGCGGCGCCCCAATGCCGCAGCTCCGCGATGCGCTGCGGCGCCTCGCCGACAATCTCCTTCACCACCGCCTCGTGACAGAGGTCGCAGCCGACGTCGAGCGTATCCATGGCGTGCGCGGTCGGGCTGTCGTCGGGGCTGATCGCCGCTGCGACGCCGCCTTGCGCCCAACTGGTCGACGAGTCGTCAAGCTGCGCCTTGGTCACCAGCAAGACGTCACCGCCCTCGGCGGCGCCAAGCGCCGCGCGCAACCCGGCGACGCCGGACCCGATCACGAGCGTGTCGGTAAACAAATGTGGGAGGCGGTGATGCTCGAAGTTGGTGAGAAAGCGGCGACGTCCGATGGTCGAACTCATCCGAGCAGATCTCAGCGAAAGCGGCGAACGGAGCGGTCGGTCACCAGCATGTTCATGCAGATGTCGTTGTCTTCGACCGGCACTTCGGGCAGCACTTGCAACTCGAAGGCGACGCCGCACGTGACCGCCGCGCAGTCGCGATGCGACAAGAAGCGATCGTAGAAGCCGCGCCCGCGACCCAAGCGGTTTCCAGCGGTATCAAAACCAAGCCCAGGAACGATCACGAGATCAATCTCGCCGACGGGAATCGGCATGCCGTCGGCGGGTTCGCGGATGCCCAGCACCCCCGTCTGCACGTCGCTCGTGAGCGACTTGATCTCGATCGGCAACATGCGGCGCTGCTCCCACGACACGCGCGGGGCGACGACCGTTTTGTAGTTCGACCAGGCGTGACGCGCGATCGGCGCCGTATCGACCTCGTGCGGAGTCGAGAGGAAAATCATCAGCGTGTTGGCTTCGCGGTACTCGCGTTGCTGAAACAAGAGGTCGCACACAGCGAGGCTGAGCTTCTGCACCGCTTCGGGTTGAAGGGCGTTGAGACGACGGCGCAGCTCTTGTCGCGCGGCTTTCTTTAGCAATCCTCACCCTCATTCGTCTGGCCCGCGCCGCGGCGTTGACGCAGTTGCGCTGCGAGTTGGTGCTCCACACCGTGCGGCGACGGATTGTAATACCGACGCTCGGCGCCGAGATAGTCCTGAGCGACGTAACCGTCCGGATCATCGTGCGGGTACAGATACCCGGCGCCATGACCCAGTGCGGCGGCGCCGCGGTAGTGATTGTCGCGCAGCGCCGCAGGCACCGGCAGCGGCGGCTGCTCGCGCACGTCGGCCCGCGCGGCGGCGATCGCCAACGTGGCCGAGTTCGACTTCGGCGCGCAACTCATGTAGATCACCGCCTGCGAAAGCGTCAACTGACACTCCGGCAAGCCGATGAACTCGACCACGCGGCTCGTGGCGGCGGCGATGAGCAACGCGTGCGGGTCGGCGTTGCCGATGTCTTCGGACGCCAGGATTGCGATCCGCCGCGCGATGAAGCGCGGATCCTCGCCACCCTCGAGCATGCGCGCCAGCCAATAGACGGCGGCATCCGGATCGCTGCCGCGCATGCTCTTGATTAGCGCGGACGCGACGTCGTAGTGGGAGTCTCCGGTGTCGTCATAGTAGGCGGCCGTGGATGGGAGCGCGGCGCGCGCGACCTCGACCGTCACGCGCGGCGTTTCGCCGTCGGCAGCCTCGCTCAGCACGGCGGCTTCGAGCGCCGCGAGTGCTTGGCGCACGTCGCCGCCGGCGCGCTCGGCGAGGTAGACGAGTGCGTCTTCGTCGACGTCGACGTTGGCCTCGCCGAGCCCGCGCTCCGCATCGTGCAGCGCGCGGTCGAGCGCAGTTCGGATTTCGTGAGGGCCGAGCGGTTCGAATTGAAAGACGCGGCTGCGCGAGATGAGCGGTCCGACGACGGCGAAGAACGGGTTCTCGGTGGTGGCGCCGATCAGCGTCACCACGCCGTCCTCGACGTCGCGCAGCAAGACATCTTGCTGCGCGCGTGAGAAGCGGTGGATCTCGTCGAGAAATAGCACTGTGCGCTGCTGTTCAGCACAAAGACGCGTCTTGGCGCGCTCGATCGCGGCGCGGACGTCTTTCACGCCCGCTTCGGCGGCGTGCAACGTCTCCCATGCGGCGCGCGAATGGCGGGCGATCAGCCGCGCCAGCGTGGTCTTGCCGCAGCCCGGCGGGCCGTAGAAGAGGGCGCTGGTCAGGCAGTCGCCGTCGAGCAGTCTTCGCAACAGTTTGCCGGGCGCGAGCAGGTGTGACTGGCCGACGAACTCGTCGAGCGAACGTGGTCGCATGCGGGTCGCCAACGGCGCTGCGGTTTGCAGCGCCGCGGCTTCTTGTTCGGCGAAGAGGTCCATCGCCAACAGTATACGCGTGGCGTGCGGCTCCAACGGTGGAAGCGTGCCGTTGATTGGCGTGGCGCGTTGTTCGCGGGGCTAACGCGGCTGTTGGCCGCCGCCGCTCGCACGGAGCGCGCCTACTGCGGTCCGGTGAGCTCCTCGCTGAGCGCATCGAAGTCCGACAGGTCGACATCGCGATCGCTGTCGCCGTCGGCGCAATTGCTGACCAGTGGCGGGCCGTCGTACGCGACTACGTCGATTTCCTTGATGATCGGCGCGACATACGCGCGCGGCGCGCCGTCGGTATCGCCGAGTTCGCCGGGATCCCATGGATCCCAGAAGACGCTGGCCGGATCCACGGTTGAGACGTTGTAGAACGTGAAGCGAAGCGCATCGACATTGGCGGCGATGGGGCCGGATTCTTCGGGGCTGACCTGCGTGAGCGACGCGCCGTACGTTGCGTTGTTGACTAGTCCGAACGCGCCAGTCGTGACCGAGTCGACCAGTGGGCGGAAGAAGCCTTCGTCGGCGGCGGAGTATTCGAGCTTGTAGTGCTGGAACACGCGTCCGTCGCTGTTCGCGGCGAACACATTGATCCGGCCGACGTCGGTTGCAGCGGGCAGATTGAAGCGCACCTGCAGAGCGGGTCGACTGTAATCGGCGAGCACGGCTTCGAGTCCGGCGCCGGCGGCGCCATCGGTGAGGTCAGACAGGCCGCCCGCTGCTCCGCCGGGCACATCGGGGAAGAATCCGCCGCTCTCGATGACGCCGATGACGCCGGCCAGCAGATCGTTCGCGGCGATCGTCGCGCTGAGATTGTTGAGGGAGCTTGCGAACTGGTGACCGGTGGCCGGATTGGAGACGCTGCCGCTGGTGCAGGCGCATCCGGCGGGCACGTCGGTCGATCCGCTGCCGGTGTAGCAGAGCGCGAACGCAGCGGCGTCGTGCAGGTCGACGTCGCCGTCACCGTCGAAGTCGCGAACACTGCCGACGGAGACGTAGTCGGGCTTGGTGATGCTGTCGGATCCGCCGGGACCGGTCGCCGCCAACGTAACGCTGTAGACGCCGGGCGCCTGGTAGGTGTGCGACGGGTTGGTTGCATTGCTCTGCACACCGTCGCCGAATGACCAGGTGTATGTGTCAACGGGGCCGACGGTCAGGTTGGAGAATGCGACCGTGAGCGGCGCGTCGCCGCCAACTACGTCGGACGTAAAATCGGCGGTGGGCGGCAGCGTGATGCCGCATTGCTCGGCGAACGCGAAGTAAGACGGCTTGGGGTTCCCGAGGCTGAATGTCAGACCCCAGTCGCCGTTGCCGCCGTTGTTCCACTGATACCACATGGCGCTGGTGATGTCGGTCTGGGTGCGCATCCAGTTATAGGTGGCGGTGAGGTTGCTGGCCTGCAGCTGGGTCGAGACCGACGCCGTGTTCCAGCCGAACTCGGTGACCATGAACGGGGTGTCGTCGTTGTAGACGTCTTTCCAGAAACGGATGTTCGAGAAATAGGCGTTCAGTTCGCTCGTGCTGACCGGTTCGCCCTGATTTAGATAGAAGTGGTAGCCGAAGTAGTCCCACGGGTAGCGGCGTCCGGTTTGTGCTTCGAACGCGTTCCAGACGGCGGACTGCTGATACACGGCGTTCATGTAATCGCTGGCGGTCGAGAACGAGCCGCCGATGTCGTGGGCGAACAAGCCGCCGGTGACGAACGCGATGCCGTTGTTCTGCAGATAGTTGGCGCCGCCGTTCTGCACGCAGCGCAGATACGTCTGCGCGAGCACGTTGGCGTAGTTCGCGGGCCAGATGTAGAAGCAGCCGGGGTTGAGTGGGTTCGAGCTCGGCGGGACGGACCAGCAACTGGGCTCGTTCCACACCTCCCACAGCTTGATGTCGTCTTTGTAGCGATCGATGAGCAGCCAGGCCGTGTCGGCGAACGTGTTCACGAACGGGTTCATTCCGCCGCTGTTGTAGTTCTCGTTCCAGTCGGCCTGACCCGCGGCGACCGCTTCATAGGCCACGAGGCCGAGGATCTCGAGGTTGTAGGCCTTCGCGCTCGCCACGATCTGGTCGTATTTTGCGAGATGCTGCGGCGTCCAGGTCGCGTTGCCGTCGATGCGGAAGTTGACGCGCACGAAACGACAGCCGCTGCTGGCGATGTCCGCCGCCAACGCGTCGTTGAGCAAGATGTTGCCGTTCCAGATCGGTGCGCCGGGATTCACACCGACGAACGGCGGGGGTGCGGCAGCCGCGCCAGTCGCCGACAGGGCTGCGAAGAGTAGAGAGCTAGCCAGTCGCACAACAACTCCTTTTGGCCGCTTGCCGCAGCCGTGACTCGTGTTCGAGATGCCTTCCCGTTCACTATAGCTGCTCGCTAAGATCGCCTCACGCGTGGTCGGCGTGATCGCCTGCAAAAATGGAGCTGGAAAATGCCAGTTGGTGTGATATTCGACATGGACGGCGTGCTGGTCGCGTCGGGACCGGCGCACGCCGCCAGTTGGCGTGTGGTCGCCCGTCGAGCCGGCATCGAGGTGAGCGACGAACAGTTCAAGCGCCTGTTCGGCCGACCCAGTCGCGACATCATCAAGATGTTGTGGGGCGACGGCGTGACCGACGCGCAAACGCGAACGATTGATGACGAGAAGGAGGCTGCCTACCGCGATCTCGTCACCGGTATGGTCCCGCTGACCGTCGGCGTCCGTGAATGCCTGCACGGTTTGCGAGAGGCGGGTATGCCGTTGGCGGTCGCGACGTCGGGCCCACCTGAGAATGTCGATCTCTTGCTTGATGAAGGGCGGCTGCGACCGTACTTCGAAGCGATCGTGACCGGTATGGATGTGACCCACGGCAAGCCGGCGCCCGACTGCTTCCTGCTGGCGGCGGAGCGCATCGGGCTCGCGGCGGGGGCGTGCGTCGTGGTCGAGGACGCGCCCGTCGGCATTCAGGCTGCGAAAGCGGCGGGAACGAAAGTCGTCGCGCTCGTCGGCACCCATCCGGCGGAACGCCTGCAACAGGAATCGCCGGACCGGGTCGTCGAACGGCTCAGCGATATCACGCCCGACCTAGTGACCCAGCTTGCCGGCGCATGACTCGCGCTGCGCTCAGGGTTCTTTGGGGATCGTTTCTTCGAGGGAGTGCTCGTAGAAGATCCGTGCGACGTGCTGCGCCAGATCGCGGCCGAGCTTGACGGCTTCCGCGTCGATCTCATCACGATCTGCGACCTCACGCTGGAGCCGCATCATCGTCAGTTCGTATCCGTCGCCGTCGGTCGGCCAGAGCCGTGGTGATGTTCCCGGAACGGTGTTGGCGTCTATGACCTTGACCTGTACGGCCACGCGCGGCTCGAGCGTTGGGTAGTTCGGCGCGCGACGCATCACGAACGACGTCACCTCGATATAGATCACCTGTTCGGCCCCGAGTTCGCGACCGATGCGCTGAATCGACCAGGACGCGTAGCCGCGCGCCGTCTGCCGAAGTTCGAGTTGCTCGGCGTACGGCGCGACCCGCTCGTTCACGTCTTGTTCTGCGAGCAGCTCGATGATTTTCTCATGCAGCCCCTGTGCAAAAAGCGGATGGACGTCGATCCCGGAGCGCGGTTCGATGATGATCGCCAGCCGATTGGTGGTCGGCGTGAAGTGCGCGGGTTGCTTACGCTCGGGCGAGAGGTAATACGCGGTCGCTCCGATGAGTTGGCAGCCAGCGCTCCCGACGAGCGCAGCGGTCAGCAGAGAGAACGCGAGCGAGCGGCGCATCACGCCTCGATCTCGTGGTCGTAGAACTTGCGGGCCAACTGCGTCGCGAACTGCTCCATCACTGCGCGGCGGACCTCACGGTCGTTCACGCCGTAGGAGCCGGGCCCGCCTTCAGGGAAGACGCTTTCGATGGTGGTGCGATAGACGGCGTCGACGTTGTCGCCGTATGCGGGGTCGTAGATGCTGACCGTGGCGTGGATGTGTCCGCGAAAAAGGTGCGGACTCTCGGGTTCCCGCGTGCCGTAGCGGGTGAGCTCGATGCGAAGCACACGGTCGGCTCGGAAGCGGCGAGCGTGGGCGGCGGGCGGCGTCTTGTCCCACGAGGGCTCTTGCTGTTGCATTTCCGCCACGGGCTTGGCCGGGACGAAACCGACGCCGCTGACATTGGGCTCGATCGCGGCTTGGACATAGCGGGCGAGTTCGTATTGCACGTGCGGGTAGTCGAAGAGTGTGTCCGCTTCGGCGCGGACCATGACGAGGACCTGACGGCCTGCGAGATGCGGGTACTCGGCGCTCACCTCTTTGGTTGGCGCCTCGCCCCACATCAGGAACGGAAACGCCAACGCGCGACAGCCGATGATCGCGTGGCTGGCGGCGGCGAGCATGATCGCCGCGAGCGCGTATTGTCGACGGTGACGCATGGTCGAACCTCTCGCGGGTCGGGTGGATTTCACAACGCTCGGTCGGCTCGTATTTTACGGCGTTGGGTGATGTTCGTACACGCCGGCGTCGCCGAGCGACGCGTTTGATTCAGGAGCCCGCACCCGTGAGCAGTCCACCTCCATTCGAGCAGTTTGTCACGTTCGTATATTGCCGCGATATCGATGCCGCCGCACGTTTTTATGGCGAGCTGCTAGGCTTGCCGCTGGTGCTCGACCAGGGTGGCTGTCGGATTTACCGCGTTGCGGCTGAGGCGTTCATCGGAATCTGTACGCGGCCGGATCGTGAGCCTCCGTCCCGCGATGCTTGGAACGTGCTGTTGACGTTCGTGACCGACGAAGTGGACGCGTGGTGGGCCCATTTGGCGGCGCATGACGTGGAGGGGGTGCAACCGCCGAAGCAGAACGACGAATACCAGATTAGGCATTGTTTTGTCCGCGATCCGGCCGGCTATGTGGTGGAGATCCAGCAATTCCTGGACCCGGGGTGGCCGCGGCCGCACTCGTCCGGTGCGTGAGCCGTGCAAAAGCGGACTTCAACAGGAGATAAAATCCGCGGGGCGCTTCCCACGCAACCGCAATTGGGTCATATTATCAGAGAGAAACCCCTTGGTTCGCGAGGTCGGTCATGCTGTTTCACAAACCCGCCATTCACGGCATCTACGCGCTTTGCTATCTCAGCAAGCAGCCTTCCGACGTGGTCACCTCCGCCGCCAAGGTGGCCGAGGCGATGCAGGTTCCACCGGAGCAGGCCGCCAAGGTGCTGCAGGCGCTCCAGTCGGGCGGCATGGTTTCCGCTTCGCGCGGGCGTAGCGGGGGTTATCGTCTCGCGAAGGCGCTCAATCGCATCTCGCTGCTCGAGGTGATCGAACTGCTTGCCGCCGGCGATGAGGACGAACGCCTCCAGCCTCGCGACTGTCCCAACGCCAAGTCGAAAACCTGCAGTGCGTACGGCGGCATGGTGAGCATAAACAACCGCGTGCGCGACCTGCTCGCCCGCGAGACGCTCGCCGGCGTGGTTGGGGAGCTGTGCGAAGATCATGCCCGTACCGCCACGCCGCGCCGCAAGATCGTGCAACTGACCGGCGGCCGCAGCCGCTAGGCTAGTGCGTCGACACGTGCGGGCTCGCGTTCCGCTGAGGAAGCAAAAGCGCGTGAGCGTTAGCCCGCAACGCTTTGACCCGTCAACACATCGTTGATCTCGGCAGATGCGCCGCCAGGTGCTCCCCCGCCAGCTGGGGCGCGACGTTGCGGTCGAGCATCCGCTCGGTCTCGGCGACGGCGTCGATCGCGGCGAAGCACGCTTCGTCGTCGGTCTGGTCGGCGATCGCGGTCACCAGATCGGATTGAGTGGGAAGCAGCAGCAAGCGAGCGGCGGCGGACGGATCGGAAGTCGCTTTCGATTCCAGGCGCGCCACCAGTGCGTCGCGGAAGGTCGCGCTCGTCAGCATGAGCACCAGCTTCAGCGCGTCGCGAAGCGCGTCGGTCGGAATTGTCTTAGGCGTCCGGCTCGACTGTTTCGAACGCCGGCCGGCGTCTGCGTCGTCGTCGTCGTCGCTGTCATCGAGCTCGGCGGCGGCGGCCAGCGTTCGTTTCGCCAACTGGCTCGCTGCATCGATCATCGCCTTCGCGAAGAATTCGGGGTCGGCCGGGTCGCGGCGGCGCAACAGCGCCGCGACGTCATCAAGCGCGTCGAGCAACCCGGTCAGCCGCCAACGCAGCGCCGCCCCGAGCCGTCCGCCGGAGAGCGTCGCCAGCGCCCGCGCGCCGTCGACGTCGAGCCCGGTTTCCTGTTGCAGGCGCTCGGCGACGAAGTCTGGCGGCAGCAGCCCGAACGGCACACGGTGGCAGCGCGAGCGAATGGTCGCGAGCAGGCGGTCGGCTGAAGTGGTCACGAGGATGATGACCGTGCCCGCCGACGGCTCCTCCAACGTCTTGAGCAGCGCGTTTTGCGCCGCCTCGTTCATCCGTTCCGCTTCTTCGACGACAAAGACGCGTCGATTGCTGACCATCGGCCGCAGCGCCGCAGGCTCGATGAGAAAGTGGCGAATGAGTTCGACCACCAAAAACAGTGCGGTGCTGCGGCGCACGCTGTTGTCGGGATGCAGCTTGTTCAGCTTGCGGTGGATGTGCTGAAAGTCCGGATGATTGCCCGACTTCAACAAGCGGCACGACTCACAGGCGCCGCAGGCGTTGACCGCCACAGCCGGAATGTCGCCGAAGAGCGCGTTCTGGTTCTCGTCACCAATGCTGCTCAGACAGAGCAGCCGCGCGGCGAGCGCGCGGGCGGCGAACATTTTTCCGACGCCTTCGGGGCCCTCGAACAGAAACGCATGCGGAATGCGGTCGTGCTCGATCGCGCTGCGCAGCGCTGCGAGTGCTCGGGGTTGGTGTAAGACTTCATCCAAACGCATCGGTGAGCGCTCGCGAAACCTGGTTGAACACCGCATCGATTGAACGGGTGGCGTCGACGATCGCGACCGGCCGCGGGTAGACCTCGGCGAGCGTGAGAAAACCGTCGCGCACCGCGCGGTGAAACGCCAGCGGGCGCCGCTCCATCGCGTCCGCGGACGCGCCGTCGAACAACTCCGCCTGGCCTTTCTCGGCTTTCTTCCGCGCCGCGCCCGCCGTGCGACCGGTGCGCTGGAATCCGATTTCGGGCGGCACGTCGAGAATGATGGTCAGGTCGGGCCAGACGTCTTGCACCGCTGTGCGGCCGAGCTCGATCACCGCGTCGCGCGGGAAGCCAGCCGCCGCCTGATACGCGCAGGTCGACGAAATGAAGCGATCGCACAGCACGGTTTGGCCCGCGGCGAGCGCCGGGGTGATCACTTCAGCGACCAACTGCGCCCGTGACGCCATGAAGAGCAGCGTTTCGCAGCGTGGGTCGATCGTGCGCAAGTCATAGTTGAGCAGCAGGTGGCGAATGCGGTCGCCCATGTCGGTGCCGCCGGGGTCGCGGGTGCGCACGACGTCGGCGCCGCGCTCTGAGAGCCAGGCGTGGACGCGGTCGAGCTGCGCGCCTTTGCCGGAGCCGTCGGGCCCGTCGAGCACGATGAAGCGTCCGGCCAGGCCGAGGCCGCCGCTGCCGGTGGGGGTGTCGTTCATGATGCGTGCAGGATAGCGGGCTTTCCTACGCGCGGCTGTCCCAGGTGATGTCGGGCTGACCGCGCGTCAGATTCTCGTAACGCGCCAAAACAAAGAGCACGTCTGACAAGCGATTCATGTAACGCAGCAGATCCGCGCTCAGCGGCTCGAGGGCGGCGAGACGCAGTGTGTCGCGCTCGGCGCGGCGGCAGATGGTGCGGGCGACGTGCAATTGCGCCGCCGCCAGCGTCCCGCCGGGAAGCACGAAGTTTTCGAGCGGCGGGAGCTGTTCGGTCAGTTGGTCCATGAGTTGCTCGAGGGCCTCGATGTGGCGCGGCTCGATGCGTGGGCCGGGGTGATTTTGCTTGTGCTGGTCGGGGATGCAGAGGTCGGCGCCGACGTGAAAGAGCTCGTTCTGGATGCGACGCAGAGGTCCGATCACTGCTTCCGCCGGGTCCGAGGCCAAGGCGATCCCGATCGCGGCGTTGAGTTCGTCGACGGTTCCGTAGGCTTCGATTCGGACGGCGGTTTTTGCGACGCGCTCCCCGTCGCCGAGGCTGGTGAGGCCTTCATCGCCGGTACGGGTGTAGACCTTGGTAATCCGCGGCACGACGACTCCTTGGTGCGTGCGTCCGCAGCGCCGCCGGAATTGCGCCGCCGCCGAATTGATTTGCCATGCTGAGCATTGTAGAGGACCCAGCGCTGCGCGTGGAATGCTGAAGCGTGGCGTCGTTCGGGTCGATATCAGCCGTACGCCGCGGTCGGCGCGGCACGTGGTAAAGCGCGCGAGAGGTCTGGTTCCATGGACAGCAACTGGAAGAAGAACTTTTCGGACAAAATCAAGCAGGTTCACTCGCAGTGGGCCCAGCAGTTCGAAACGGTGATCGACGAACACATCAGCCCGGTGTTTGACGAGTTCTCGGAGTTCGTCAGCTCGCACGACTTCAAGACGTCGACGCCGATGCAGGAGCCAGGACGCCGCTCGTTCAAGTTCGAGATCGCGGAGAACGCGTATCTGCTGATGATTTTCCGCACACAGGGCGTCGGCGAGTTCCAGCTCGGCGTCGAAGTGTTCGCCCCGGGCGTTGAGCCGCAGAGCGCCAAGCAGACCGAGCGTCTCTCGGATGTCACCAAGGCTTGGGCCCGGGAGCAGTTCCAGGATGCGCTCGATGCGTTCGTGACCAAGCTCGGTGCGCAACAGTCGGTCGAGGCGGCCGAGCCCGTCGCGGTCTAAACGCGCGACCAGACGCACGGAGTCGGCGTGACTGTCGGCGCACGTCGCGCGGCGGTCGGGCCTTCACGCGCTGCGGATTCAGTCGTCGTAAAGCACGCGATCCCAAAACGCCGGCGTCAACGATGGGGGGAACTTGCCGCGGCCGGCTTCGACGACCGGTATGCGCACGGCGCGCTCCGGACGACGTGCGTACTCGGTGAGACGCTCGTTGGTTTCGTCGATCATGCGCCGGCGCAACTCCGCCCACAGCACGACGTCTTGTCTGTTGGGAAAACGCATTCGACCACCGTCAGAACCCTACGAACGCCGCTCCTCAGCGTAGCGACTCAGATCGGCCGCTCCGCTCCATTGTAGCGCGAGCAGGCCGACGGCGATGGTTTCCGCCGGCAACGGGCGCACGAGACGCCAGGCGGGACTGGTGTCTAAGTGGGCGTATGCTTCGGGCACGCCGATCGTCGGCGCGACCATCGCGACCGCGACGCCGATCACGCTCAAGAGAATCGGCGTACACCACAGGATCAGTGGATGACGTCGTCCGAGGACGTATCGCGCGGCGGCGGCGCCCGCGGCGAAGCCGACGCCGACCGCGAAGTAGTTCTGGAAGTGGTAGATCTGGAGCACGTTCGGGCCGCTCAGGATCCAACTGACGATGGCCGCCACCACCAGGGTGATGACGCCCGCGCCGAGTGCGTTCGGCAAGTCGCTCCGCAAACTGCTCAGATGAAGCGTTTCGCGCAGGCTGGGGCCGCGCGGGTGGAGCATAGCACCGGTCAGGATCGATGCTGCGAAGACGACGGCGAGCACGATTTGGTCGAATACGAGCGGAAAATAAGCCGTGCCGGACGGCTTCCCCGGCTCGGAATGGAAAAAAATCAGCCAATCATCGAGGTCGCCGTAGAACCAAACAACGATCGAAACCGCTGCCGCACTCACGAACAGCACGCCATCGACGCTGGTGCGACCGCGAATCGCGGCTCCGAGTAGCCCGACCAACGGTGTCGCGAGGATGAGAATCACCGCGGTCAAGACGGCCGCGGTGATCTGGCCGTCGTTCACCGCTGCCAGAACGAAGGGGCGCTCGTAGCCGAGTGGGAACGCGAAGCCGGGCAAAAGCAGATAGAGCAGGGCCGCCGCCGCCACGACGCCCAACCAACGTCTGGGCGTATCGAGCCAGCGAGGAATCGACCGCTGCTGAGGCGTAGAAACGCGTTCCATGGGGGCAGACTAGCTTCTGGTCCGCGCGAATGAAAGCTGATCGATCCGCAGGCTATCATGCGGGCATGCCGAAAAAACCGCAGTCGATTCCGGACGAGCGCTCCGACGCGCAAGCCGTCGTCACGTGGCGCGTGCATCCGGCGCGCTCGCAGCCGGTGCGCGGGCTGGCGGCTTCGGCGACGATCGGGGCCGCTGCGCTGTTAAGCGCGGCGGCGTTCGGCGCGCCGTGGGTGGCGCCGGTCGCGACAGTGGGGCTGGTGCTCTCGTTGCACCAATTCTTCTTCGGGGTGGACTACCGCGGCGACCCCATCGGGCTGCAGGCGAACGCGCTGCTGAGTCGGCGATACATTCGCTGGGCGGGCGTACGCCGCTGCAACATCGGACCGCGCGGCATGTGGATCTCCGAATCACCGGCGCCAGGCTGGCGCGAAGAGCGCCGCGGGGTGCTGGTGTTGTTTGACGGTGATCGCGAACGCCGTCTTCGTCAGATGGGGCGGTGGTCGTCGGTCATCGCGAATGAACTCGAACGGCAGGCGGGAATCGAGAAGTAGGTGGGGGCGCTAGGGGGTGGTGCGTGGAACAAAAGAAACGAGGCAGGTGCATTAACCTGCCTCGCTACGCGATCCAGTGAGAGTCAGGACTGGGTCGCGCGTCATGATGGCTCGAAAGGAGAGAGAGCAACTAGACGTTTGTATGTCAGCGTCGCATCGCGAGGGGCGCCGCGAGCAGCACCAGCAACATGGATGCTGGTTCTGGAATCAAGTTTCCAAAGGTAAGATCGTCAACCACCACGCCTTCAAAGCCACCGGCATTCACGCCGAGGGTGAAGGTTTGGAACGGTGTATCGCTGGTAAACCCGACAAATGTCACACCGGAGGGGTCTACCCCAGCAAGCGTCGCCAGATCTACGACATCGCTACCGATGGTGATCGTCGCGCCGTCCGCCGAGGCGGGGCTTTCGAAGAAGGCTCCGAAAGCATCGACAGGACCACCAAAGTCAAATGTGTAGTCTGGAATGAATCCAGGGGCGCTGACGTCGGGGAACAACCCGAGTGCATTGTCGCCAGGACCCTGTTCGAAAATTTGGAAGTCGCTGGAAAATGAGCTCGTGCCATTCGCCGTAACAGTGAGCAAACCGAGCGGGACGGGTACGCCTTGGGCGAGTGTGCCGGTTGGAATACCGTCGAAGGTCTCGGTTTTCGGCGAAAGCAAGGTGGCTGCAAAGCCTGCTGGATCGCCGACGCTTGTGATCACCGCTGCGTGCGTTGATAACGCAAACGCGGCTCCACACGACACAAGAATGACCGAACGCATTGGGACTTCCTCCTCTTTCTTCCCTAGCCGGCCCCAGAAATCCGGGGCAGCCAAGTGAGCGGCTCCTCCTCAAGATCCGCTCACCGAAAGTCAACATAGCCGAAGCAGCCTCGCTTTTTCAAGTAAAAACTGCCATAAATTAGGACCTGCTCGACTTGAACGATTCATGATCCGGTAATGAATCCTTTGCAGTCGCCTCCCGACCGACTTACGTTGGTTATATGACGCAGGAGTTATCAGCATGGCGATGCAGAATTCGTTCGTTCATCCGCTAACTAGTCGCTACGCCAGCCAGCACATGCAGCATTTGTTCAGTCCGCAGAAGCGCCACGCGACGTGGCGTCGGGTCTGGGTCGCGCTGGCCCGCGCCCAGGCGGAGATCGGGCTGCCGATTACGGCGAAGCAGATTCGCGCCCTGGAGCGCGCTGTCGACGACATCGACTTCGATGCCGCCCAGCGCTATGAGCAACAGTTCAGGCATGACGTCATGGCGCACATCCATGCGTTCGGCGACGCGGCCCCCGCGGCGCGTGGTGTTATCCATCTCGGCGCGACCAGTATGGACATTGTGGATAACGCCGACCTGGTCATCATGCGCGAAGCGTTGCAGATGCTGGAGGATCGGCTCGCGGAAGTCATCCGTGTACTTGCAGACTTCTGTCTCGAGTATGCAGATGCCCCCACGCTCGGCTTCACCCATCTGCAGCCGGCGCAGTTGACCACGGTCGGCAAGCGCGGCGGTCTGTGGCTCGCCGAACTGGTCGACGACTATCACGCCCTGCAGGCCGTGCGGCGGGCGCTGAAAGGTCGTGGACTGCGCGGGGCCACCGGAACGCAGGCCTCGTTCATGCAACTGCTGGGTTCGGCCGCGAAGGTGCACAAGCTCGAAAAGCGCTTCGCGCAGGAGCTCGGCTTCAGCGACTGCTATCCGGTTGTCGGTCAGACCTACTCGCGCAAGGTGGACATCGGCGTGTTCGCGGCGCTCGGCTCGTTCGCGGCCAGCACGCACCGCATCTGCAACGACATCCGCCTGCTCGCGATGCTTAAGGAAGTCGAAGAGCCATTCGCCAAGTCGCAGGTCGGCAGCTCAGCCATGGCGTACAAACGCAATCCCATGCGGAGCGAGCGGGCGACGGGCCTGGCGCGCTATCTCATGAGCATCGCTCAATCGCCTTTCCAGACGCTCGCATCGCAGATGATGGAGCGCACGCTCGATGATTCGAGCAACAAACGCCTCGTCGTTCCCGAGGCGTTTCTGCTGGCCGACGCCCTGGCCGTGTTGCTATACAGCATCTGTGACGGGCTGGTGGTCTACCCGCAAACAATCCGCGCCCGCGTCATGGCCGAACTGCCGTTCATCGCCACCGAGGACATCCTGATGGAGGCGGTCAAGGCGGGTGGTGATCGACAGGTGCTTCACGAACGCATTCGCCAGCACAGTCAGGCGGCGGCGGCAGAGGTCAAGCAACATGGTCGCCCGAATGATCTCATCGAGCGCCTGAGGCAAGACGCCGCGTTCGCCGATGTCAGACTCGATCGCGCGCTGCAGCCCGAACGCTATGTCGGACTCGCGCCGCAGCAGACCCGCAGCTTCATCAAGAAACATGTGTCCCCCTTGCTCGAAAAGCGCGACGCGGCGGCCGCACCGCCGCCGGTCACGATCTGACGAGCGCTGCGCTCTGACGGTTGCCGCGCTTGCGCGGCGCCGCAGCTACTGACGCTCGTAAGTGATCTCCATCACCTTGTAGTCGTCGCCGGCGTGCAGGTCATACACCTCGAAGACGTGCTTGTCCTTATTGACCATGCGCGTCACCGACTTGACCATCCGCCCGGTGACGTTGAGCATCGGCTCATCCATTTCGCCGTACATGGTGAACGTCTTGCCGTCCGGCGATGAGCCGGTGAACTTGAGCAGGTAGGTGGCCATGTTGTCGCACCACGTGGCGACATACATGTTGCGCACGCGGTCGTAGCCGGTGAACCCGATGCCTTCGAAAGTCATCTTCTGCATCTGACCCTTGTCGTCGGGCATCATCATTTCCGAGGTCATGTGCTCTTGAATGAAGCGTTTGCCCAGCACCCATTTGATCTCCGACTCGCCCTGCGTGACGCTGGCTTCTGAGCCCGGGCCACCCCACCACATCTTGGTCGTGATTTTCCACGAGCCGACCAGGGGCGCCAGCCATTCGTGATGCTTGCCCGGCTGCATCGTCTTCGACCACGCCTCCATCATCTCCGCCCGCTCAGCCGCGCTTGGCTGGTTGGGACTTTGTTCGTGATCCGAAGAAATTGCCGTTGTGCTTACGCCCAGCGCAATCGCCGCGCCCAGCGCCGCCGCAATCATGTAACGAGCGTGCATCGCGTTCTCCTGTGAGCAGGTGCTGACGAAAATGTCAGTTGATCTGCGGAGACCGGCGCTCCGCGCCCGAATAGGCTCATATTGTGATGCATTCGCGAACCCCACGCCAGCACACCCGTATCACTCATCAGAACAACTCTCGCAGGGAGATCGTCCATGGATATTCAGGTGGTTGTCCGCGGCGTTGATGATGGTGCAAAGGGCCTGCGCCAACTCAGCGAGGAAAAAATCACGGCGGCGCTGGATCGCTTTGAAAGCGATGTCATCAGCGTGCGCATCCGTGTGGAGGACGAGACCGGACCCGCCAAGAACGGCGTCGACAAATGGTGCTCGGTCGACGTGAAGACGCGCACCGGCGAGGTGGTCATCAAAGAGCAAGCGGATCAGTTCGAGGCGGCCATCCACGCCGCTGCCGATCGCCTACGCCAAACCATGAGCCGGGAGCGGGCCAAGCTCAAGCACGGTATTGGCGAAGGCTAGGCGAACGCTCCGGCTGGTCGCGTGACCGCGCGATACTCAGCGCGGTTGCCATGGCTGCCAGCGCGGACGAACGAGATCAGTTGGACGCGTGGTCGCGGCGGGTTCACCCGGCGTAGCGGCGAGGCAACGGGCGCTCGGGCGCGGCGGCGCTGCTCAAAAGTGGCGCCGATGCCGACGTCGTCGGTACACTCAGTGAATGATGGGTATTGACCTGCGATCAATGAGCGTGCTTGCCGCCGCGGCGCTGACCGTTGTGCTGCTCAGCGGCTGCACCGAGCAGCGTTTCGCGCGCGAGCGATTCGAGTCGCGCAATGAGCGCTTGGCGTACACGCTCGGCCGCTACGGGCGCAGCGAAGCACAGCGGCCCGACCGCATGAGCTACGCGTTCGGTCGCGTCGGCAGGGCCATCGAGATCGATGCACGACGCACGCGCGAGGCAACGCCCGAACGCGTCGTCAACTGGGTCGATCGTGACGTGCGCCGAATGCAGGAACGCGCCCCGCTCTACAAGCAAAAGATCGGCGACACGCTCGATGGCCGCGTCGAGACGCTCGAGCGGATCGCGATCAGCCTTTTTTACTGATCGGCAGCTAAAGCAAGTTACAGCGTGCCGCCGCGCGACCACTTCACGCCGTCGCCGTGGTCGATGCGCAGCCGCAAGCTGAGCTGTGCGGCGTGGTGTTGGATGTGTCGGGTGTTGTAGACGTGCAACTCGCCGCGCGAGATCTTGAGCCACGGGAAGCCGCACGGGGCCGCCAGCGACGCGGCGGTTTCCGCCGCGATCACGTCGGTCGCTTTCCGGCGGCAGAAGGCGAGGTAGCGCTCGATGCTGGGGCGGTCGTAGCGCAGCTCCTGCAGCTTGTCTTTCATCTCCTCGTAGTCGCGGAAAAAGTCTTTGCTGTCGCGGTGGAATGCCTGCGCGAGCATGGCGTCGGTGTTTTCGCTCAGATAACAGTCGGTGAAGAACAGCGCGTGAAATGCGACCTGGTTGAACGTCAGATCACGCACGGGCTCGTCCCAATGACTGTCGGGGCAGGCTTCGATGCCGCCCGCCAGCATGTTGAGCGCGCCGTGCATCTGATTCGCCAGCAGAGATTGGACAAGTTCGATCACGTCGATTCCTTGTGCGTGATTTGGCGACGTGCGAGGTTGTTGGCCGCCACTACTCCGCGAAGGGCGCCAGGACGGTTTCCGCCGCGTCCGCTGTCCGCCGCGCGATCCACTGACAGGTCGCATGTTGGTAGATCAACTGGTCACCGACAAACGCCGCCTCGTCGCCGCATTCGGGTTCGTCGGCGAACGTCGCGGCCGTGCGGCTGATGTCGGTCTGTGCGCCGGCGGCGTCGACGAATGACAGCCCGGTCGTCACTTGGGCGTTTTGAAACGTGAAGGGGAGGGGGCGTCGATCCGGGGCGAAGGCGTTGTCGAGTGCGTAGATGCGGAGCGCCACGCCGTCGCTGCCGACAGCGAGCGGGTAGGCGTCAGCGATCGCGATCGGCGTCTCCGTCTGCTCGCCGCTCACCAGATTGCGCTGCGCGAACGTGTACCGACCCGCGAGATTCGACGGGTCGACGTCATCCGCTGCGGCTCCAGGTTGCGTCCACGTCACCCAGGACGCGATGTCGCCGGCCAAGTCGAACCGGTCGATGGCGGTGGCTGTCGCGAGTGCGGTGATCTGGCCGGTTTCGAGGTCGAGAACGAGCAGTTGCTGCTTGGGGAGGAGGGCGTCTGCGTCGGAGGGCAGGTCGGCGATCAAAACGACTCGAGTCCCATCGAGCACCGGACTCAAGATCGAAAGCGTGTAGCCCGGGACGTCCACCGGCGTGAGCAACCCGTCTTGCAGATTGACGACCGCCAAGTCGGGCGCGAGCCGCGCGGCGCTGAATTGTTGGATGAGCGCCCGACCGTCGCTCACGTCGGCGACTTCGATGAACACCCGCTCGTTTTCATTCGGCGTGCCGATGAGCAATTCGGTTTGGGCGCCGGTGGCGACGTCGAGCACCTGCAACGCCGCGCTGTCGGTCGTTCGCGAAAAATCGCTCCACGCCACGTACTCGCCGTCGGTCTTGAACGTGGCGTACGCGGCGTCGCCGGTTAGCGTGTAACGGTTTTGCTCGGCGCCGGTGACGGGATCGACGATCGCGATCTCGGTCACGGTTTGTTCGAACAGGCTCTGGCCCTGATCGAAACCGGGATCGAAGAACGCGAGCGGGTTGTCGCGAACTGCTTCTCGAATGGTTTCAAAAGCGGCGGTATTGTCGAATCGCACGAACACGACCCGGAATTCATTGCCGCCGACGAGTTGTGTCTGCAGCGCGGCGCCTTCGAACGACCCCAGATAGCCGCCTGGGCCGAAGAACAGGCCGCCGCAGCCCGTGAGCGCTGCCGCGAAAGAAGCGAGCAGCAGAGCGTGACAGAGACGAGCAGGTCGCGGGCGTTGCATGGCGGTCATCGTGGGTTCCCTCGCAAGCCGTTGTTGGGTAAGGCCCGGTAACGTTCCGATGAAGGTAATGCCCGCGGGCACGGGCACAAAGCGCTTTCTGAGGCGCGGCGGAAACAGAGCAATGCCTGCGCGGTGTTCGCATGAGGCATGGGTGGGGTCGTCGGCCGTTTCAGCGATGCTGAAACGTTCTGACGCGGTGGGCGGCGACCCTCGCAAGTTCCGTATACTCTAGCGTGCGTTAATCGCTCAGCGCGTCGCTACTCGCAACGCGCGAGATTGCTCTCATGAAAGGCAGTGAGAATCAATGGCTAAGCCGCGCGTCGTGATCATCGGAGGAGGCCTCGCCGGACTGTCCGCAGCGATGAAACTGGCGGAAGACGAGGTGCAGGTCGACCTGATCAGCATGGTTCCCGTAAAGCGCTCGCACAGCGTCTGCGCGCAGGGCGGCATCAATTGCGTGAACAAGTTCACGCGCGCCCAAGGTGACAACGAGTGGAATCACTTCGATGACACCGTTTATGGCGGCGAGTTTCTGAACAACCAGCCGCTCGTCAAAGAGATGGCCGACTGGGCGCCCAAGATCGTCGATCTCGCCGACCGCATCGGCGTGCCGTTCAACCGCTCGCCGGAGGGCAACATGGCGGTGCGGCGTTTCGGCGGCACGTTGTTCAAGCGTACGGTGTACGCCGGCGCCTCGACGGGGCAGCAGCTGCTGTACGGGCTCGATGAGCAGGTGCGGCGCTGGGAGGCTGAGGGGCGCATCAACAAATACGAATTTTGGGAGTTCCTCGGACCCGTGCTCGACGAGAACGGCGTGTGTCGCGGCGCGATCGCGCAGGACATGTTCTCGCTCGAAATCCGCGCGTTTCCGGCTGACGCGGTCATCATGGCGACCGGTGGCAACGGGCTCGTGTTCGGGAAGAGCACGATGTCGATGGTGTGCACGGGCGGTGCGAACGCGCGGGCGTTCAAGGCCGGCGTGATCTACGCGAACGGCGAGTTCGTGCAGGTTCATCCGACGGCGATTCCTGGCGCCGACAAATTGCGACTCATCAGCGAAGCGGCGCGCGGCGAATCGGGCCGCGTGTGGGCGCCGCGGAAGCAGGGCGATCATCGCCATCCGACGCAGATCGCCGAGAGCGAACGGCTCTACTTCCTCGAAGAGAAGTATCCGAAGTACGGCAATCTCGTGCCGCGCGACATCGCGACGCGCGAGATCTTCAGCATGTGCAAGGAAGGCTACAGCGTCGACCCAGACACCTACGCGGTCTACCTCGATCTGACCGAGCAGGCGACCGGCATCAAGCCGCAAGTGCTGCGCAAGAAGCTGGGCAACATTCTCGAGATCTACGAGAAGTTCAAGGGCGTCGATCCGCTGAGCGAGCCCATGAAGATCTTCCCCGCGGTGCACTACACGATGGGCGGGTTGTGGGTCGACTACGAGCGCAACGATGCGACCGGCGGCGTCGTGCTTGATTCCCCGCGTAATCAGCAGACCAACGTGCCGGGCCTGTTCGCGATTGGCGAAGCGGACTATCAGTACCACGGTGCGAATCGACTCGGCGCGAACTCGTTGCTGAGCTGCATCTTCGCGGGGTTGATCGCCGGGCCGGCGTGCAAGTCGTATCTGCAGAATACGGCCGGCGGCGCGGGCAACGGGGCGCAGCAGGCGCTCTTCGATCGCGAAGTGAATCGGCATACCGCCGAGTTCAAGCAGTTCATCAAGCGCGACGGCGACGAGAACCCGTACAAGCTGCATCGCGAGCTTGGAGAGTTGATGACGCGCAACTGCACTGTGGTGCGCGACAATCGCGAACTTGACCAGACGCTCGACGAGATCGACAAATTGACCGATCGCTACGCGCGGGCGTCGCTCAGCGACCGCAGCGAATGGACCAATCAGAATCTCAGCTTCACGCGTGCTCTGGGCGACATGTTGCTGCTGGCGCGGGTCATCGCCGACGGCGCTTTGCGTCGCAACGAATGCCGCGGCGCCCACTTCAAGCCGGAGTTTCAGATTCCCGCGCCGAGCAGCGACGACCCGCAAGAGCTGCATCGTCAGGCGGAGGAGTGGTGTGCACGCTATCACGAACAGAACAAGCAGTGGCTTAAGACCACGATGGTCCGCTACAGCCCGTCGGGCGTGCAGTTTGACTATGAGCCCGTCGATCTCAGCTCGATCCCGCCGCGCCCGCGCACTTATGGTGTGAAAGGCGGCGACATCATCGAGCGCGTGTGGAAGGAAGAATACGTGGGTAAGGCGCGCGAGCTGCTGACCAGCGACGCGCCCGCGCCCGAGATGGCGACCGCTTAGACGCCGATTGCGAGGTGAGGCATGGTTTCGTTGCCCGACAAGAAGTACAAGGTGCGCGTCTTGCGGCAGGACGGCCGCGATCAGCAGCCGTACACGCAGACCTTCGAGTTGCCGTATCGGCCGGGCATGAACGTCATCTCGGTCTTACAGGAGATTGCGGCCAATCCGACGACGATCGACGGAAAGCAGACCGCACCCGTCGTGTGGGATTGCAACTGTCTGGAAGAGGTGTGCGGCTCATGCTCGATGGTCATCAACGGCCGCGTGCAGCAGGCGTGCAGCTCGCTGCTCGATGATCTGCTGAAGGAAGGCGACACGGTCGATCTGCGGCCGATGAGCAAGTTCCCGACCGTGCGCGACCTGTTCGTCGATCGCAGCCGCATGTTCGACGCGCTGAAGCGCGTGAAGGCTTGGATTCCGGTCGACACGTACAGCGATCTGGGTCCCGGCCCGCGCATCAGTCCGAGCGAGCAGGAGCAGATGTATCCGCTGTCGCGTTGCATGTCGTGCGGCTCGTGTCTCGAAGTCTGCCCGCAGGTGAACGATGATAGCGAGTTCATCGGTCCTCAGGCGATCGCGCAGGCAGTGCTCTTCAACATGAACCCGACGGGCGCGATGACCAAGGAAGACCGGCTCGACGCCCTCATGTCGCCGGGCGGCGTCACCGACTGCGGCAACGCGCAAAACTGCGTCAAGGTGTGCCCCAAGGAAGTGCCGCTGACGTGGGCGATCGGCAAGGCCGGCCGCGACACGACGTTCCAGGCGATCAAAGACTTCTTCGTGAAGCGCAAGACAGATTGACGCGCGACGCGCGGTGGGGCGGCGCGTCGTCCCGATCTCATCGGCTCAGATCACAATACAAGCGCCGCTGCGGCCCAAGGCTCGCAACGGCGCGGGAACGGAGAGGAAGAGGTTCTTTGGCGGCTGCGCCGCCGACGCGCTATGCGTAGCTGTTCAGCACCTTCATATAGTTCGCGCGCTCGAAGGCGGCGGGTTCGACGGTCGCCGCCTGACTCATGCTGCCTTTGAGTTGTTCGACCGACGCGTACTCACGCTCGATCATCCACTGCTCGATGTCGCTCCGCATAACTTTGATGTAGCTCACGCCGTTGCGGAGCAGCACCGAGGCGACCTGCGCGGCGTCGGCCCCGGCCATGAGGACCTTGAGCACGTCGTAGCCGCTGGCGATCCCGGAGTTCGCCGCAAGGCTGCACGCGACATGGCTGCGGAGAATGGCGATCCAGCGCAGCGGCAGGCGGAGTTCGTGCGGGCTGCTGAGCACGAGGCTCGGCACGACTTCGAGCGTTTCGAGATCGATGTCGGGTTGATAGAAACGGTTGAACAACACCAAGCCGTCAGCCCCCGCGGATTCAAGCCGCTTGGCGAACGCTGACATGGCGCTGAAGTAGGGGCTCAGCTTCATGCTGACCGGAATCTTCACCTCGCGCTTCACTGCTGCGAGGATGTCGACGTAGACGCGATCGACATCTTCGGCGAAGAGCCGCGCGTTGGTCGCAACGAAGTAGACGTTCAATTCGAGCGCGTCGGCGCCGGCCTCCTCCATCCGCTTGGCGTACTCGACCCAGCCGCCCAGCGAAACGCCGTTCAGGCTGCCGATGATGGGGACCTGCACGGCGGCTTTCGCTTTGCGGATGTGCTCGAGATATTCGTCGGGGCCGAGGCGATACTCGTCGGCTTCGGGGAAGTAGGACAACGCCTCGGGAAAGCTCTCGGCGCCGTGTCGCAGATAGTGCGTCAGCTCCTCGGCTTCATAGCTGAGTTGCTCTTCGAAGAGCGAGTGGAGAACCACGGCGCCGGCGCCGGCGTCTTCGAGCTGCTTGATTGTGTCGATGTCGGTGGAGAGCGGGCTGGCCGCCGCCACGATGGGGTTTTGCAGTTTGAGTCCGAGATAGGTCGTGGAGAGGTCCATCATCAATCCCTTTTGCAACGAATCGGCTGTTCGCTAGTCACCAGCACCCGGAACCAAGGCAACCGGCGTGCGGGCGGCGAGGTGTTTGTAGAGCTCCCATTTCGCGTTGACATCGCGTTGGGCGGCGGTAATGAGTTCCTTGGCGGCGGCGGGCATCGCCTTGGTCAACATCTTGAAGCGGTTCTGCTTGTAAGCGAATTCGCTGAACGCCACGCTCGGCCGTTTGCTATCGAGCTTCAGCGGATTCTTGCCGTCGGCGGCTACGTCGGGGTTGTAGCGGAAGAGCGGGAAGTGGCCGCTCTCAACCGCCAGCTTCTGCGTCTCAAACCCGGTCCGCATGTTGATGCCGTGGGCGATGCAGTGGCTGTACGCGATAATCAGCGACGGTCCGTCGTAGGCTTCCGCTTCGAGCAGCGCCTTGACGGTCTGCGCGTCGTTGGCGCCCATCGCGATCTGCGCCACGTAGACGTTGCCGTAGCTCATCGCCATCAGCGCCAGGTCTTTCTGCGCCTGCGGCTTACCGCCGAAGGCGAACTTCGCGACCGCGGCCCGCGGCGTGGCCTTCGACATCTGGCCGCCGGTGTTGCTGTAGACCTCGGTGTCGAGCACCAGCACGTTGACGTTGCGACCCTGCGCGAGCACGTGGTCGAGACCGCCGTAGCCGATGTCATACGCCCAGCCGTCGCCGCCAAGGATCCACACGCTCTTTTTGACCAGGAAGTCGGCGACTTGCAGCAGCTCTTGGGCGGCGGCTGACTTGCCGTTGCCGTTCAGCTTTTGCTTGAGTAGCGCGACGCGCTCGCGCTGACCCTCGATTTCGGCGTCGTTGGTTTGCGGGGCCGACGTAACGGCTTCGGCCAGGTCGAGCCCGATCTCGCCCGAAAGCTGCTGGACGAGTTCCGTGGCGTACTGCCGCTGCTGGTCGATCGTCAGCCGGTAACCGAAGCCGAATTCGGCGTTGTCTTCAAACAGTGAGTTGCACCACGTCGGACCACGCCCATCGGCGTTCACCGCGTACGGCGTGGTCGGCAGGTTGCCGCCGTAGATCGACGAGCAGCCGGTGGCGTTGGCGATGAGCGCGCGATCGCCGAAAGGCTGCGAGAGCAGTTTGACGTAGGGGGTCTCGCCGCAACCCGAGCAGGCGCCGGAGTACTCGAAGAGCGGCTGCAGGAACTGCGAGCCCTTCACGGTGCCGATGTTGATCTTGCTGCGATCGACTTCGGGGAGCGACAGGAAGAAGTCGTAATTGCCGCGCTCGCGCTCGCGAACCGGAGGCTGGAACTCCATGTTGATCGCCTTGAGCCGCACCTCCTGTTTGTTCTTCGCGGGGCAGACTTCGACGCACACGCCGCAGCCGGTGCAGTCTTCGGGGGCCACCTGCACGGTCACCGACATGCCGTCGAGGCCCTTGCCGATCGCCTTGCGGCTCTTGAACGTGTCGGGGGCGTTGTCGAGTTCTTTGTTGTCGTAGAGCTTCATGCGAATGGCCGCGTGGGGGCAGACCAGAGCGCACTTGCCGCATTGGATGCACACGTTCTCATCCCAGATCGGCACCTCGAGCGCAATGTTGCGCTTCTCCCAGCGGGCGGTGTCGGTCGGGAACGCCCCGTCGACCGGCATGGCGCTGGTCGGCAGGCTGTCGCCGTCGAAGGCGATGATCGGGCCCAACACGTCCCGGACGAATGGCGGCGCCTCGGGCGACACCGGCGGCAGCATGGGGAGATCGCTGTCCGGAGCGCCGGGCACGGCGATTTCGTACAGCTTGTCCAGCGTCTGATCGACTGCGGCCCAATTGCGCTTGACGATCTCTTCGCCCTTGCCGCCATACGTCTTCTTGATCGCGTCTTTGATCTTCTGAATTGCTTCGTCTTTGGGCAACACGCCGGAAATGGCGAAGAAGCACGTCTGCATGATGGTGTTGATGCGCCCGCCCATGCCGGTGTCTTTGGCGACCTTGTAGCCATCGATCGCGTAGACCTTCAACTTCTTGTCGATGATCTGCTGCTGAACCTGGCGCGGCAGTTTCGACCAGGTCTCGTCATGGGCGTATGGGCTGTTCAGCAGGAACACGGCGCCGTCGAGCGCCTTGCTGAGAATGTCGTAACGCTCGAGAAACGCCCAGTTGTGGCAGGCGATGAACTGCGCGCGATTGATGAGATACGACGAGCGAATCGGCCGCGGGCCGAAGCGCAGGTGAGACGTCGTCATCGAACCGGCCTTCTTCGAGTCGTACACGAAGTAGCCCTGGGCGTAGTTCTCGGTCTCTTCGCCGATGATCTTGATCGAGTTCTTGTTGGCGCCCACGGTGCCGTCGGCGCCGAGCCCGTAAAACAGGCCGCGGAAGACGTCGTCAGTCTCGGTCGTGTAGTTCACGTCATAGTCGAGACTGGTGTGCGTGACGTCTTCGACGATGCCGATCGTGAACCCGTTGCGCGGCTTGGCGGCGGCGAGGTTGTCGAACACCGCCTTCACCATCGCCGGGTTGAACTCTTTGCTCGACAGACCGTAGCGACCGCCAACGATGCGCGGCATCGCAAACGGAAGGCCGTCGTTCGCGGCGGTCTCGGCCAGTCCGCTCAAGACGTCTTTATAGAGCGGTTCGCCTTCGGCGCCCGGCTCCTTGGTGCGGTCGAGCACGCAAACGCCCTTCACCGTTGGCGGCAAGGAAGCGACGAGGGCGGCGTTGCTGAACGGTCGGTAGAGCCGCACCTTCACCACGCCGACCTTCTCGCCTTGCGCCACCATATGCTCGACCGTTTCATGAACGACTTCGGCGCCGCTGCCCATCAAGACAATGACGCGCTCGGCGTCGGGCGCGCCGACGTACTCAAACAGCTTGTACTGCCGACCCGTCAGCTTCGCGAAGCGATCCATCGTGTCTTGCACGATCTGCGGCGTCTTGGCGTAGAACGGGTTCACGGTCTCGCGCGCCTGGAAGAAGACGTCCGGGTTTTGCGCCGTGCCGCGGATGGTGGGCGCGTCGGGCGTGAGCGCCCGTGATCGGTGGGCCTTCACATCGTCGGCGTTGATCATCGCTCGCATGTCGTCGTGCGTCAGCGTTTCGATCTTCGTCACTTCGTGCGACGTGCGGAAGCCGTCGAAGAAGTGCAGGAACGGGATGCGCGACGACAGCGACGAGGCGTGGCTGATCAGGGCGAAGTCCATCACTTCCTGCACCGAACCGGCCGCGAGCAATGCGAACCCGGTCGAACGAACCGCCATCACGTCGCTATGGTCGCCGAAGATGCTGAGGGCGTGGGTCGCGACGGTGCGCGCCGTGACGTGGAACACGGTCGGGGTGAGCTCGCCGGCCATCTTGAACATGGTCGGAATCATGAGCAGCAGGCCCTGCGAAGCGGTGAACGTCGTGGTGAGCGCGCCGGTCAGGGCGGCGCCGTGCACCGCGGCGCAGGCGCCGCCTTCGCTCTGCATCTCCTGGATGAGCGGAACCGTCCCCCAAATGTTCGCCTGCGACTTGGCCGACCACTCGTCGGACCACTCACCCATCGGGCTCGACGGCGTGATCGGGTAAATCGCGATCACCTCGCTGAGCGGGTGCGCGACGTGGGCGGCGGCTTGGTTGCCATCGATAGTGATGCTGGAGCGAGCGCTCATGAATACAGTTCTCCGTGGGCGGGTCCGACGGACATCAGGCTCCCGCTCTCGAACAAGGCGGGACGTGCACTGGTGTAATGGGCAACTCGCATGCCACCCGCAACGCGCCGTTTCGGACGCGCAAGGCGGGTGCGTCGGCGACGTGGGGCCGCGGTGTGGATTTCCGCGCAAGTGGCTAGGGGTGTTTAACGCGGCTCAACGTCGTCGCGAACCGTGTCCATTTCGGCCAACGAGAGCCCCAGAACGCGGCCGACGTCGGTGAGTTTGAACGGCTTTTCGATTCGCACGCTGTTGCCCGGGCGTTTGGCGCCGTGGGCGTTCGTCACCGTGCGAATGATGGTGGCGGCGGGCGCCGCTCGCCGGACGCTGGCTTCGAATGCGTCAATGACGCCGGCCGGCGTCGCGTCGCTCAGGATGACGCCGATGAGATTGCGTTCGAGTCCACGGGTCGGCGGCGCTTCCGCCGTCTCGACGTTGAACCAGCGGCCGAGAAATTCCGCCAGCGACCAGCGCGCGAGTGGATCGGGATCGACGATCAAGACGCTGCGACGCGTCGATTTTCGCCTTACTTGGAGTGATCGTCTGGCCATCAGACTGCCTCATGCCGGCAAAACGCGTCCCGAAGCCCATCACCAATCGGGCGCAGGGCGCGTTCCGGACGAACGCCTCGCAAGACACGTTCCAGCCGTGTTTTTGGCCAAGGGTGACGGAGGGCTCAGCTGCGTGCGGAAAATGCGCACGCACGTGCGGCATCGCACCTATTCGAATTGCGACATCTCACGCAGCTTCGCCAGGCGATCGCTGATCGAGCCGGCGGTCACCTTCGCCGCCGCCTCGACCGAGAACGATTCGAGGACGAACGACGCGGTCACCGAACCGCGCGCCATCGCCGCTCGAAGCTGCGGAAGGTCGAAGGATCCGACCTGATCGAGATAGCCCATCATCGCGCCGGCGAAGGTGTCGCCCGCGCCAGTCGGATCGACGACGTGCTCGGTCGGATAGGCCGGAATGATGCAGAGGTCGTCGCCGATCGCCAGCAGGCTTCCGTTTTCGCCCTTCTTGATGATCACGAAGCGCGGCCCCATTTTCAGGATTTCGCGGGCGGCGGAAACGAGGTTGTCTTTTCCGGTAAGCAGGCGGGCTTCGCCGTCGTTCAGCACAATCCCGTGCACCGCCTGCAACGTTTTGCGCAGCTCGGCCTGCTCGTTGGTGATCCAAAGGTTCATCGTGTCGCAAACGATCAGTTCCGCCTTCGGCAATTGCTGGGCGAGCTCACGCTGCAGCGTCGGATGCGTGTTGGCGAGGAAGACGCAACGGCTGTCCTGATACGGCTCGGGAATCGGCGCATTGCGCTCGGCGAGCACGTTGAGCTTCACGTCGACCGTCTCGGCCTCATTCATCGCGCCTTGATACTTGCCGTGCCAGCGAAACGTTTGACTGCCCTCACGCACTTCGATGCCCACGGTGTCGATCCGCCGCCCCGTAAACGAGGACAGCAGTCCGTGGTCAAAGTCTTTGCCGACCACCGCGACCATGCGGACGTCGGTGAAGTTTGACGCGGCGAGTGCGAAATAGACCGCCGACCCGCCGATAACGCCTTCGGCGCGTCCGGCTGGTGATTCGACGGTGTCGATGCCAATAGATCCGGTGACGAGTACGGACATGGTGGATAACTCCTTTGGAAGCCAGCGGTGCGAGGCATGCGGCCGAAGCCGAACGGGGAGCCTAACCGCTGACGCGCGAGAAGACCATTCGCCGCCGCGTGCGCACTGGGAGTGCCGCGACCCGTTACTCATTCTCTGCATCGAGTCCAACATTCAGCGAATGAGGCTAAAGCGGCGTGACGATTGAACAGACACCCAAAAGGGCGAATACTTTTGGCGGCGCTGGGTCGCACCGATTCGAGGAGGACAATATGACTGCGGGAATCACTTCGCGGGCGCTGTTGCTCGCGTCAGCCGTCGCACTGCTCGGCGGTTGTCCGCTGGTGGGCTTGGATACGGCCGTCGACCAATACGCACGAACCGTCAACGTCGGGGGCCTCGCGCGCGAGTATGTCGTTCAGCAGAGCCGCGGACGGGACGGCGGGGCGGCGCCGTTGTTGATCTCCTTGCATGGCGGCAGCGGTACGGCGGATCGCCTGGCTCGCACCGGGGGCTTCAGGCCGATCGTGGCGCGCGAGAACGTCGTCGTCATGTATCCCCAGGCCATCGATCGCGCGTGGAACGTGCCTGATCTGCCGCGAGGCGGCCGCGAAGGGCAGCGTCCCGCCCCAGACGACGTCGCGTTCATCAACGCGCTGATCGACCTCGCGATCGCCGACTACAACGTTGATCCGAACCGAATTTGGCTCTGGGGCGTCTCGCGCGGCGGCGCGATGACGCTTCACTTGCTGTCGCAAGACAGTACCCGCATTGACGCCGCCGTCACCGCTATCGCGGGCTTGCCGAACGGCATCAGTCCGCAGTTCGATCTTGCGACGCCGGTGAGCGTCATGATGATCAACGGCGCCGCGGATCCGCTTATTCCATACGCGGGTGGGCTCGGCGGCATCGGAGAGCCGACGTCGGCGGACCCCAATGATGGTCCCGGCGCCGTGCGCCCGGTGGAGGAAACCATTGCGCGGCTGGTCGCATTGAATGAATGCGACGAGACGCCGACCGTCACCACTGTTCCCGACCGCGACCCGCGCGATGGGTGCACCGCGGTGATCAGTGAGCATCCAAACGGTCTAGCTGGCGTGCGGGTCGTGCTGATCCGTGTAGACGGCGGCGGCCATGTGACGCCTGGCGGTTTTCAGTACCTGCCCGCGTCCCTCATCGGCCCGGCCTGCGGCGATTTCGATCACGCTGAGGCGGCGTGGCGTTTCTTCAACGGGCAGTCGGTGCAGTAGATCACGCCGTGGTGGTCGCCCGCCGCGCAGCGACAAGCGCTCTAGCGATCCCGCTTGCGCCCGCCGGCGCATCATGATCGCTGCGGCCGCTCGAGAGGAACCGTTCGCGCTCGCTCGAGTCGAGGAGCTCATTCGCTTATCCGTCGTTCATGGAGCGTTGGTCACTCGCCTCGGTGCTTCCACTCGCGCGAGACGCGTTCGGCCTCGCGCAGCGCCCGCAGCAGGTTGCCGCCCATGATCTTGTGGATGTCGGGTTCGCTGTAGCCGCGATTCAGCAGCTCCTGCGTGATGTACGGATACCCGCTCACGTCTTCGAGTTGTCGTGGCATCAGCGAGACCCCTTCGTAATCGCCGCCGAGGCCGACGTGATCGACGCCGACGAGTTTCACGATGTGGTCGATATGATCGACCACGGTCTGCACGCCGCCGCGCGGAATCGGGTTCGCAGCGCGATAGGCGCCCCACGCAGCGTTGTAGTCGTTTGGGTCTGGGTGTTGCGCGCGAAGTGTGCGCTGCGTCTCGAAATAGCCCGACATCGCCTTGGCCCCTTGCGGGTCCACATAGCCGGGGAAGAAAACGATCATCACCACGCCGCCGCGCTCCGCCATCTTCTTGATCACATCGTCGGGCACGTTGCGGACGTGCTGTGCGACGGCGTAGGCGCCCGAGTGCGACGCGATAACTGGCGCCTTGCTCACGCGCAGCACATCGCGCATGCAGTCGAACGACACGTGGGCGAGGTCGACCAACATGCCCAGACGGTTCATCTCGAGCACGACCTGCTCGCCAAACTTCGACAACCCGTCGGCGCGCGGGTCGTCGGTCGACGAATCGGCCCAGTCGACCGACTCGGTGTGCGTCAGGCTCATGTACCGCGCTCCGCGCTCGTAAAACTCGCGCAGCGTGTCGAGCGAGCTCTCGATCATGTGCCCGCCTTCGATTCCGATGAGCGACGCGATCTTGCCCGTACGCCGAATACGCTCAACATCGTCAGCCGTGCGGGCGAGCGCGAACACATCGTCGTAGCGGTCCACCATGCGATGGATCAGGTCGAACTGCTCGAGCGCCATCGTGCGGGCCGTACCGTCTTGCGGCGTGCTCGGCGGGATGTAGACCACCCAGAACTGCCCGCCCACGCCGCCGGCCTTCAAGCGCGGAATGTCGGTCCGTAGCGACGGTTGGGGCTTTGCGATGTCGATCTTGTCGAACGAGCCGCCGCCGTTGCGCCGGATACGCCAGGGCAGATCGTTGTGCCCGTCGATCAAAATGCCGGCCCGATGCACCGCGCGCGCCCGCTCGGTCAGCACGACCGTCGGCGGACCACTGTTGGGTTCAGTCGGCATGTCGCTGTCGGCCGATGCGGCGCCGGCGGAGATTGAGGCCAGGCCGAAGATCGTAACGATGCAACGGAAGTTGCGGTGCATAGCGATTCCTCATGTTGGTCCGCGGTGCGCGCCGCCGCCTGCTTCGAATCCGCGCGCTGCGCTCCGTTCCGCTAGTCGAGCAAGTCCTGCAGCGCATACACGTCCCAGTTTCGCCGCTTGAGCGCGCCAATCGCCGCGACCGCCGCCTTGGCGCCGGTGATCGTCGTGTAGATCGGCACGCGATGGCTCGCCGCGGCGGCGCGAATCTTGCCCTCGTCGGTGTGGCGTCCGGTGCGCGCCGGTGTGTTGATCAGCAGCTTGATCGCCCCCGACTCGATGAGTTCGAGCGGGTTCGGCGAGCCGTCGCGAATCTTCACGATCACGTCGACCTTCAGCCCCGCGGCCTGCAGAGCGCGGGCCGTACCGCCGGTCGCGACGATCTCGAACCCGTGCCGCACCAGATCGCGGCCGATGGCGGCGATGAACGGCTTGTCGCGGTCGTTCACGCTCATGAACACCTTGCCATCCATCGGCAGGCGGATGTTCGCGCCCATCTGCGCCTTCGCGAATGCGACGCTGAAACGCTGATCAACCCCCATCACCTCACCGGTGCTGCGCATCTCCGGACCGAGCGCGATGTCGACCCCTTGAAACTTCTCGAAGGGAAACACCGACGCCTTCACCGCGATGTGCCGGCGCGGCGGCGCCTCGGTCACGCCAAGATCCACCAGCTTCTTGCCGAGCATGACTTTGGCGGCGATCTTCGCCCACGGAATGCCGGTCGCCTTCGACGTAAACGGCACCGTGCGCGAGGCGCGCGGGTTTACTTCGAGGACGAAAATGTCGTCTTCCTTGATGGCGTACTGCACGTTCATCAGTCCGACCACGCCGATGCGGCTGGCGAGTTGCCGCGTGGCGTAGCGAATCTGCTGCACAATGGCGGCGGAGAGCGAGTAGGGCGGCAGCGTCATGGCCGAGTCGCCGGAATGCACGCCGGCTTCTTCGATGTGCTCCAGCACGCCGCACACGATGACCGCGTCGCCGTCGCTGACCGCATCCACATCGACCTCGACCGCGTCGGAGAGGAACCGGTCGATGAGCACCGGGTGCTCGTCCGACGCTTCGATGGCGTGCGTCATGAAGTGCCGCACATCAGCGGGTGAGTTGCAAATCTCCATCGCGCGGCCGCCGAGCACGTACGACGGACGCACCAGAACCGGATAGCCGATGCGTTCGGCGACGTCGCGGGCTTCGTCGAGCGTGCGGGCGATGCCGCTCGGCGGTTGCTGCAAGCCGAGCTCATGCAGGATCTCGGAAAACGACTCGCGATCCTCCGCCAGGCGGATCGACTCCGGCGACGTGCCCAGGATCGGTACGCCGGCTCGCTTCAAACCGATCGCGAGATTCAGCGGCGTTTGCCCGCCAAACTGGCAGATGACGCCCTTCAGGTGCGAAGCGCGGTCGAACTGCGGCACCATCTGACGCAACACGCGGGTCAGATCGTCTTGGGCCTCGGTCGTCTGGTCGTGAGCGCGGCCGGAGAGTCGCTCGCACACGTTGACGACATCTTCGTGCGTCAGCGGCTCGAAGAAGAGCAGATCGCTGGTGTCATAGTCGGTGCTGACCGTTTCGGGATTCGAGTTGATCATGACCGCTTCGTAGCCGAGCTCGCGGGCCGCCATCGCCGCGTGTACGCAGCAGTAGTCGAACTCAATTCCCTGACCGATGCGGTTCGGCCCACCCCCGAGCACCACCACCTTCGGCTTGTCGGAGAGCTTCAGCTCGTCGTGCACCGGCATGGCTCGACGTCCGGTTGCTTCCAGACGCAACGTCGGGCGCTCATGGGTGCTGTAGTAGTACGGCGTGCGCGCGGCGAACTCCGCGGCGCACGTGTCGACGAGCCGGTAGATTGGCCGCAGGCCGCGTCGCGCCGCGAACAGCCGCACCTGTTCAGGCTCGACGCCCCAGATGCGGGCGAGTTGTACATCGCTATAGCCGTAGCCCTTGGCGCGACGGAGCAGGTCAACGAATTGGTGCTCACCGTCGGGATGATCATCACTGCGCAGCAGGAAGCGCGCGGCGGCGCCGGCCGCAACCAACTCGTCCTCGAATTGCACCAGGGTGCGAATGTTGTCGAGAAACCAGGGGTCGATGCCCGACAGTTCCGCGACGCGCTCCACGCTCCAGCCCTGCTTGAACGCGTAGCGTGTGTAGTAGAGGCGTCCTTGCGCGGGGCGCGACAGCTTGTCGATCAGCGCCGGCTCCGAAATCGGGAAGGTCTCGGCCTGCTCCTCTTCGGTGTCCGCCGGCGCCTCCGCCGCGCGCGGCCCGCCGACCGTTTCAAGCGCGGGGTCGACGACGCCGGCGCCGGCTGCGACCGCCGCGCCGACCAGCGCGCGCGATTCGGCGCGCTGCCGCTGCTTCAGCCACTTGTCGATGCCGTCGAGCCCGAGCCCAAACCGCTTGATCTCCATCGAGCGGATGCACTTTTGCAGCGCTTCTTTAAACGTCCGCCCCAACGCCATCGCTTCGCCTACGCTCTTCATCTGCGTCGTCAGCGTTTCGTCAGCCTCGGGAAACTTTTCAAACGTCCAACGCGGAATCTTCACCACGCAGTAGTCGATGGCGGGCTCAAAGCAGGCCGGCGTGGTCTTGGTGATGTCGTTCGGAATCTCGTCGAGCGTGTAGCCGATCGCGAGTTTGGTGGCGATTTTCGCGATCGGGAAGCCGGTGGCCTTGCTCGCGAGCGCGCTCGACCGCGACACACGCGGATTCATCTCGATCACCACCATGCGACCGGTGGTCGGATTGACGCCGAACTGAATGTTCGACCCGCCGGTCTCGACGCCGATTTCGCGGATGATCGCGATGGCGGCGTCGCGCATGCGTTGATACTCGCGATCGGTCAGCGTCTGGGCTGGGGCGACGGTGATCGAGTCGCCGGTATGCACGCCCATTGGGTCGAAGTTCTCGATCGAGCAAACGATGACGACGTTGTCGGCCCGGTCGCGCATCACCTCGAGCTCAAACTCTTTCCACTTCAGCAGCGATTCTTCGATCAGGATCTCGTTGATTGGCGACCACTCGATGCCGCGCTTCGCGATGTCGGCGAAGTCTTCCGCGGTATGGGCGAATCCGCCACCCGTGCCGCCGAGCGTGTAGGCCGGTCGAATCGCGACGGGCAGCCCGATCTCGGCGACAACTTGCTGCGCTTCCTTCCAGTTGTGGGCGATGCCGCTGCGCGGCACGTCGAGCCCGATGCGCTGCATGGCGGTGCGGAAGGCCGTGCGATTCTCGGCTTTCTCGATCGCGTCGGGGGTCGCGGCGAGCATCCTGACGTTGTGCCGCTCGAACACGCCTGTCTCGGCGCACTTCATGGCGCAGTTCAGGCCGGTCTGTCCCCCGAGCGTGGGCAGGACCGAGTCGATCGGCTCGCCGCGCGCCGCCTCTTTCACGAGAATCTTTTCGATGACCTCGGGCGTAATCGGCTCGACGTAGGTCCGGTCGCTGAGTTCCGGATCGGTCATGATCGTCGCGGGATTGCTGTTGACCAGCACCACGCTGACGCCTTCCTCGCGCAGCGCCTTGCAGGCTTGTGCGCCGGAATAGTCGAACTCACAGGCTTGACCGATGATGATGGGGCCGGAGCCGATGATCAGGACCCGGCGCACGTCGTCGCGCTTCGGCATGGCTGCACCCCTCATTCACCAACTCGATCAGCACGAGTCAATGAGGAGCCTCATGGTGCGCCCAACGCCCGCGCGATGGACGCTTGCGGAGGGAGGTTAGCCGCTGGCTATGGGCCTGCCTAGGGCGTGGCCGGCGAACGCCCGCTGCCGAGCGGCTGCCGGGCGGCGCGTCACGTCGCCGCCGTCGCCGCCGCCGCCGCCCGCGCTGCACGTTTGCGGTCATTCTCGTTGAGGTGTCGCTTCCGGATGCGGATCGCCTCCGGCGTGACCTCGACCAGCTCGTCGTCTTCGATGAATTCGAGCGCCATTTCCAGCGTCAGCTCGCGCGGCGGCCGCAGGACGACGGTCTTATCCGCCGACGCCGCACGCACGTTGGTCAGCTTCTTGCCCCGGCAGAGATTCACGGGGATGTCGTTATCGCGGCAGTGCTCGCCAACGACCTGGCCCTCGTAGACCTGATCGCCAGGCGCGACGAAAAACTCGCCGCGATCCTTGAGCGAGTCGAGCGCGTAGGCCGTCACCTGTCCGGTTTCGCTGGAAATCATCACGCCGTTGAGCCGACCCGGCACCGCGCCGCGGAAGAACTCGTACTCATAGAAGTTGTGGTGCATGACCAGCGTACCGTTCGTCGCAGTCAGCAGGCGCGTGCGAACGCCGATGAGCCCGCGCGACGGCGCCAGAAACTCGAGGAAGGTGCGTTCGCCGCGCATTTCCATCTTGCTGCAGACGCCGCGCCGCGCGCCGAGCGTCTCCATGACGGCCCCCGTGTACTCGTTGGGTACGTCGATCACGCACAGTTCGATCGGCTCGGTCTTCTTCCCGTCGAGCTCACGGAAGATGACTTTCGGCTTGCCGACCGCCACCTCATAGCCCTCGCGCCGCATCGTTTCGACCAGCACCGAGAGGTGCAGCGAACCGCGTCCGGCGACGTTGAACTCCTCCGGCGTGTGTCCCGGCTCGACGCGCAGCGCCACGTTGTGTTGCTTCTCGCGCATCAGCCGATCCCAGATATGCCGGCTGGTGAGAAACTTGCCGGCGCGGCCCACAAATGGTGAGTCGTTCACGCGAAAGGTCATGTGCAACGTCGGCTCGCCGATGTGAATCACCGGCAGCGGCCGCGGGTCGTCGGGGTCGGCGAGCGTATTGCCGATGTCAATCGTTTCGAGTCCGACCACCGCACAGATGTCGCCGGCCTCGACGGCTTCGACCTTGACGCGTCCGAGGCCGTCGAAGATGTGCAATTCGCCGACCCGCTCGTCTTTGCGCGAACCGTCGCGATGCAGCACCGCCACTCGTTCGCCAGCCCGCAGCGTGCCATGAAACACGCGGCCGATGCCGATGCGGCCGACATAGTCGCTGTAGTCGAGCGACGTGATCAGCGCTTGCAGCGAGTGCTCTGGATCGTGCGTGGGCGCCGGCACGTGTTCGACGATCGCTTCAAAGAGCGCCCGCATGTCGTCCGGTCGATCGCCGGGATCGAGCGTCGCGAATCCCTCGACGGCCGACGTGAACACCGTCGGAAACTCGAGCTGCTCCTCCTCGACGCCGAGGTCGATGAACAGGCTCAGCACTTCGTTCTGCACGTCGATCGGCCGCGAACCGGGGCGGTCGATCTTGTTGATCACCACGATTGGCTGCAGCCCGTATTCCAGCGCGTTGCGCAGCACGAACGTCGTTTGCGGCATCGGCCCCTCAAAGGCATCCACCAGCAACAGGCAGCCGTCCGCCATCTTCAGCACCCGCTCCACCTCGCCGCCAAAGTCGGCGTGGCCGGGCGTGTCGATGAGGTTGATCTTCGTGTCGTGATACTGAATCGCGACGTTCTTGGCGAGAATCGTAATCCCGCGCTCGCGCTCCTGATCGTTCGAATCAAGGATGCGCTCGCCTTTGAGCTGCCCCTCGCGGAACTGGCCCGACTGCCTGAGTAGACAATCGACCAGGGTCGTCTTCCCATGGTCGACGTGCGCGATGATGGCGACGTTGCGAATCTTTGGCGGCGTATCTGACATTCCGTATCCAACTGCGGGGGCAAGCCCTAGCCTATCAACCAAACCGGAATTCCCCCGCGGTCGACGCAGATCATAAGCGAGCGTCGGGCAAAGAAAAGCCCCACGCGCGCACCGCGGACCTTGCCAAACCTAGGAACCCCGCATGCTGTCTCGCGTCCAACGCGCCATCATCGGCTTCGCGACCACCGGCGTCGCCGCCGCCGCACTCAGTCTGCTCGTCGGCTTCACCGTAGTCGACGTGAACGAAGGCGGCGTGGTCGCGGCGAGCGTCTGGCCGGCGGTCCTTTGGGCTGCGATCGCCGGGGCGGCGGTCACCGTGCTGTCCGCGCTCGTCACGCGGTGGCGTGTGACCACCAAAGACATGGCCATCTTTCACCTGCTCTGCTGGCATCTCGCGATTCTGCCGCTCGGCCTGGGCGTGCTCGCCGCGGCGTTCTCCGGGACGGCCGAACCCGCCTGGCCGCTCACGCTGCTGGCATGGCTCAGCCCGGCCCCAGCGCTCATTTTTGCATACGCGACGCTGATCGAGCCGTATTGGATCGAAGACGTCACGCTCGACCTGCCCGTTTTGCCGGCGGGCTCCCCCGAAGTCCGCCTGGTGGTCGTCGCCGATCTCGAAACCGACCGTGTCACCGCGTTTCAACGCCGCATCGCCGACCACGTCACTCGCCTGCGACCCGACGTGGTGCTGCTGCCCGGCGACTTGTTCGACGGACTGCCCGAGAATCTCGCCCGCAACCGCGCTGACTTTCGTCGCTACCTCGAAGCGCTCGTCTCGCGGCACGACTGCCTCGCCAGCCTCGGCAACGCCGACGACGACTGGGCGGTCGCACTGATCCCGCAGACCGGCGTGCACCTGCTCGACAACGCGGTTGCGGTGCGGTCGTTCGGTGCGGTTCGTGTGGGATTCGCGGGTCTGACCGAGCCCTACGACGCTTCCGCCGCCGCTGACGCGCTCCGCGAGCTGTCAAACGCCGACGTCGCCGCCCGCATCGTCCTCGCCCATCATCCCGAAGGCGTGCGCGACTATCCGCCTGCGGTCCGCACCGACCTCACACTCAGCGGCCACACTCACGGCGGTCAGGTCGTCGTCCCGGGCTTCGGCCCGCCGATGACGCAGAGCACGATGCCGCGGCACGTATCGGCCGGCGGGCTGCATTGGGTGCAGATCGGGGCCGATGGGGCGACGCGCGCGGCGCGCGTCCATCGCCGCTCTGGTCGTATCCGCGTCGAGCTTCCAAAGCCAGAAGCGGCGTCTTCGAGCGATGAGCATTTGCTCTACGTGAGCCGCGGCGTCGGCTACGAACGGGGCTGGGCGCCGTCGATTCGCTTCCTCTGTCGGCCGGAGGTGACGCTCGTGCGTCTGGTGGAGCGGGTATGAGGGACGCGTTAGGCCTGAGCCGACGTAGCGTGTGCGCCGCGCTAACGCTCTCAGTCATCAGCTGATGCGGGCGCCGTCGGGACGATCCAGACAGTTTCGATGCGCGCGTTGACGTAGTTCACCCCGCTGACGCTCTTGGCGGCGGTCAGCGTGTTCGGGTCGATTTCCACTTTCCGCAGCTCCTCGCCCTCCGCCAGAACCACCCCCGAGCCGAACGCGCCCGCGAGCGCCGCGGGCAACTCGCCACGCTTCACAAACAGCAGTTCCGGCGGCACGACGTGATCGTCAGCCGACCCAGCCGAGGGTTCGCTGAGCGGCGCGCTCAGGTAGTAGTACAGCGTCGGCTCTTCGTGACGCGTGAGGATGATCGTGGCGGCGCCCGTCGCGCGGGCTGCTTCCGCGGCGTTGCGACTCAATCGAAAGGGTTCGAATGACGGTAGCAGCAACAGGCCAAACAGCACCTGAAAGACGACCGCCCCGCCGAGCGCGACGGGCCACAGCCGACGCATGTCGCCGTGCCGCGTCAAACGCGACAGCCAGACGCCCATGGTGAGCAGGGGGATGGCGAGCGCCGCCAGCATCCACGGCCAGAGGGCGGGTGTAATGCTGAGTACGCTTGGGGTCAGTCCACTCAGCAGCCCGAAACCCCCGCCCACGCCGGCGATGACGATGAGGATGATGCTCCACACCTGAAGACCGCTTCGCTGCTGACGATCCAACGGCTGAGCCTCCGCCCGTCGCCACAGCAGCGCCAGCATGATGGCTAGCGTCGCGTAGCAGGGCAGCACATAGTGCGGCAGTTTGCTGATCGTCAGCTCGAGCACGATCCACGGCAGCGCCAGCCACCAGAGCAGCAGTCCCGCGTCGCGGTCGGACTTGCGGCGACGCCACGCTTCGGCCGCGCCGGCGATGGCGAGTGGGCTCCAAGGCATCATCAGCCCGAGGGTCAACAGGATGTAATAGCCCGGCGGGCCGACCGCCGCGGTCGGCGAGCTGACGAATCGGCCGACGAACTCGGTGATGAAGAATTGCTGAAACAACGTGTCGCCGGCCCGCTGCGCGACCAGCACGTACCACGGCGCCGCGAGCCCCACGCCGATCAGGATGCTGGCCCAGAGCAATGGCTGCTTTAGCCAGCCGGCGCCAAATCGTCGGAGCAGCGCAAAGGCGAATCCGCCGCAAAACAGCGCGATGGCGGGTCCCTTGGCCAGAATGCCGAATGCAACGCAGACGCTGAGCAACGCCGCCAATCGGGCGCCGGCGCGCTGCCCGGGGGGCGCCGTCGTCGCGTCGTCGCTTCGTAGCTCGTCTTCGATCCGTCCATCGATGCGGCGCGCACCAGCTCCCGCCGCAAAGCGCCACAGTGCAACCTGCGCCCAAAGCGTCGTCGCCAGCAGCAACGCGTCGGTAATGAGCAGTCGGCCGACCACGGCGGGAAGGATCGCGGTGATCATCACACCGCTGGCGATCCACACGCCGCGCCGATCCGTGAAGAACCCGGCCAACGTCGCAAAGCCCTGCAGCGCGATGCTCATCGCGAGCACCGATACGAGTCGGCCCGCCCCTTCGCTCCGCCCGAGCAACGTCCAGGCGCCGTTGACCAGCCAGTACAACAGCGGCGGCTTGCCGATCCACGGTTCACCTAGGTAGTACGGCGTGATCCAGTCGCCGGTGTCGCGCATTTCGAGCGCCACTCGAGCGTACCAGCCTTCGTCGCGATCGATGAAGCTGACGCCGAAGATCCCCGGGATGAGCACCGCCAGCGTGAGCGCGAGCAGCAGGGCGCGGTCGCGCAAGTTGAAGCCGGTTGGGACGCGGGGTTGTGAAGTGATGTCGGGGTCGCCCTTTACTCGCTGCGGAACGGTTGTGCGACACGTACGCTGGACAGCCTCACCCTCGCCGTCGTCAACCAAGACGGTGGGGTCAGTGACAGTGGCTTCGATGCGTTCGGCAACATGGGCGGGGAATGCTACCCGGCCGATGCCGGCGCGGAAAGGCCGCCGCCCCGCGTCGATTCAGCAAGACGACGGAGCCGCGAGGTCGACTTTGGCTATCGGCGAAGTCGCGCGTCGATCGCAGATCGCAGTTGGTGACCGATGGGTTGCGCCGGGTGGTGTTCGATGAGACGCTCGGCGATCGCCCGCGCTTCGGAGAGTCGGTCGCGACGGTACAAGTGGTCGGCGTAGGCGTGCAGATAGTCCAGTCCCTGCGGCGCGAGGTCGAGCGCGTGTCGCAGCGATTGCTCGGCTTCGTCGAGTCGTCCGAGTTGTTGCAGCAAGAGCCCGAGGTTGTACTGCATTCGCGGGTTCTTGGGTTGCGCCGCGGCCGCCCGCGTCAACATCACAACGCCGTCTTCAGGACGCTCAGTCTCCACGAGGAGCAGGCCGAGCGAATACATCGCATCTGCATCGTCGGGGTAGTCGCGCAAAATCTCCCGCAACAGTTGCTCAGACTCCGCCAGCCGGCCCTGACCGCTCAGGACGACGGCCAGGTTCGCTTTGGCCGGTGAGAACAAGTCGTCAATCCGCAGCGCGCGACGGTAGTAGGCTTCAGCCACCGGCACGTTCCCCAGCGCGTATTCGAGATTGCCGAGGTTGTGATTGGAACTCGCGAAGTCGAGCGAATACGCCATCGCCGCGCGATACTCCGCGAGCGCGGTCTGCAGCGCGTCCGACTGCTCGGCGGTCAACATCTCCGCGGGCGCGCCGGCGAGTCGTGACGCCGCCGAAATCCGCACCGCGAGCACGTCGTCGGTGAGCATTTTCGCGACGCGACGCACATCGTCGGGTGAACGCAGCGGCAGATACTCGACCGCGGTGCGGCGCACCAGAGACGCGTCGGCATCGAGGGCGGCGAGAAGCGCGTCGAAGCCGGCTTCGTCCGGGTCGCGAGCGATCAGCTCGAGCGCGGTGGCGCGCACCAAAACCGGCTGCCCGACGCCAGCGAGCCGCACGAGCGCGGGCCGCACATTGGGATCGCCGTCGCGAACGGGGCCGAAGGCGCTTGCGAAGTGCGGTTCGCGCTGCTGACCGTACCAACGGCCGTAGGCGTCATTGGCCCACGCGACGGTCTGGTCGGCATGACAGTCAGTGCACGCGTTCGGCGTTCCGATCGCGGCGGACAAATCGGGCCGTGGCACGCGGAAGCTGTGATCGGCCCGCCAATCGATCACCATGAAGGGCCGCTCGACCATGTGGCACTTCACACACAGCGCGCCTTCCGATGGCCGCCCATCGACAACCTTCTGATGAAAATGGTGTTCGTACCGATCGTACGTGTTGCTGTCGTGACAGCGGATGCACAGGGCGTTTCCCTCGGCCCGCAGCTTCAAGCTGTGGCTGTCGTGGCAGTCGCGGCAGATGACGCCTTGGGCATGCATTTTGCTCTGCAAGAACGACCCGTAGACATATACCTCCTCTTTGATCTGGCCGTCGGTGTGATAGAGCGCTTCGCTGAGCAGGCTGGGCAACATGTAGTTCAGCAGATCGCCTTCCTGGTGGGCGTAGTCGGCGATCTCGGCGCGATGCGAATGGCACGGAGCGCATTGATCCACCAACACCTGCCGGTTCGCCGGCGACGTATCCACGACGAGGCCGATGTTGGGGTCATCCGGGCGCCGCGCGGGTTCAAACTGCGCCCACGCCACGTGCTGCGACCCTGGCCCGTGGCATGCCTCACACCCCACGTCGATGTCGGACCATGTCGTGTCGTAACTGTCGGTGGCGGGGTCGTAGTTCTTCTGCAGGTTGGTGGAGTGGCACTCGGCGCACATCGCGTTCCACGTTTGTGCGCCGCGCGTCCAGTGCAGCCAGTCGTCGGGGTCGATGTCCCGGCCGGGATATTGACGATACCACCGCTCCTTCTCTGCATCCCACGTCACGCTTAACACCTGCAGCCTCCCGCCGGGAAACGGCGTCATGTATTGCTGCAGCGGTTCGTGCCCGAAGACGTGCGTGATCTCGAACTCGCCCATCTCGCCGCCCGGGCCTTCCGTGTACACGTAAAACTTACCGTCACGCTGATAGAAGCGCGACGTCACACCGCGATAAGTGAACTCGGCGTCGTCGAAGTCGCCCCGCACCGTTTCCGCCGTCGCGACGTCCATTGCTTTGTCGTGGTCGGAGCCCAGCCAGCGATCGTATTCGAGCTGATGACACGTCCGGCAAGACGCCGTACCGACGAATGTCGCTGGTCCGGATGGCCAGGCGATCGGCTCCGCCCGCGGAGAACGCCACAGGGCGATCGGCAGCGAGATGATGACCGCGAGGCCCGCCAGCAGTGGAGCCAGGCGTCGGCGTCGAAGCCAATGGCGTGTTGGGAGTTGGTTCACGAGGGCACTCGACTGAGCGCGAGTCGATCCGCGGCAGGCCGGTCACAACACGACCATTCGAGTCGGATTATTGCGCCGCGACGGGCGCCGCTCAAGCGTGGCGAACATCGTGAAGCCGTGCAGCGCGGCCAACGCGCGCCGCACAGCCGGATCAAGTGCTCCGTTCCCAGCGTCGATAACAGGGTCGTTGTCTCGTGCGCCTGAGGCCAGCGCGCACGCTTTGCGCTTGTCGTGCCGCCTTGCTTTGTGAGAACGCTGACGCCGTGCTTGCCACTTACGCCAAGGCCGATTCGCCCAATGGGCTCGTAACAAGGATTCGGCCGCCGGAACGTCAGCCGCCGATCGACCTGCAAGAATTGTGGCGCGCGCGAGAGATTCTCTTCTTCCTGATTTGGCGCGATATCTCCGTGCGCTACAAGCAGACACTGGTCGGCGTGGCCTGGGCGGTCCTGCAACCGCTTTGCATGACGCTCGTTTTCGTGCTCGTCTTCGGAGGGCTGGTCGGCATCGACGGCGACGGCGTGCCCTACCCATTGCTGACCTATGCGGGGCTGCTCCCGTGGTCGCTCTTTGCAACCAGCGTGCAGTCGGCCAGCCAAAGCCTCGTCACGCAGGCGCCGCTTCTCACCAAAGTCTACATGCCGCGGCTCTTTCTCCCGGCGACCGGCGTCGGCGTCGCGCTGGTCGACAGCTCGCTCAGCTTCGCCATGCTGCTGCTGATGCTCCTGGTCTACGGGTTCGTGCCCGGCGCCTCGTTCGTGCTCGCCCCGCTGCTGCTCGTTCTCACCGGCGTGCTCGCCTACGGCGTCTCACTCCTGCTCGCGAGCGTGGCCGTTTTCTATCGCGACGTGCGCATCGCCGTGCCGTTCGTGCTCCAACTGTGGATGTTCCTCACGCCGATCGTCTATCCCGAGACGCTGTTGCAGGAGAAGCTCGGCGCGTGGTACGTCATTGCGTATCTCAATCCGATGACCGGCGTCGTGAGCGCCACCCGGGCATGCTTGCTGGGGACGGACGCCGACCTCGTCGCCCTCTCCAGCAGCATCGTAATGGCGTTGGTATTCCTGGTGGTCGGCGCGCGAAACTTCAAACGCGCCGAACGCAGCTTCGCAGACTTGGCGTAGGCAAAGATGGCGAAACACGCACTCGAAGTGAGAGGCCTCGGCAAGCGCTACCGCCGCGGACAGCAACGCGCCGGCGTGCAGAGCTTCGCCGAACTCGTCTCGAGTGCGTTCTCCGCACCCCTGAGACGCTACCTCGCCCTGCGACCCACCCACGACGGCGACAACTCGTTTTGGGCGCTGCGCGACGTGAGCTTCACCGTTGAGCCCGGTGAGGTCGTCGGAATCATCGGCTTTAACGGCTCCGGCAAGAGCACGCTGCTGAAGATGCTCTCGCGCATCGTGACGCCCACCACCGGCGAGGCGCTCGTGCGGGGACGCATGGGCAGCCTGCTCGAAGTGGGCACCGGATTCCATCCCGAAATGACCGGCCGCGAAAACATCTACCTCAACGGCTCGCTGCTCGGCATGTCGCGGGCCGAGATTCGCCGCGAGTTCGACGCCATCGTCGACTTCGCACAGGTCTCCGACTTCCTTGATACACCGGTCAAGCGCTATTCCAGCGGCATGTATGTGCGACTCGGCTTCGCCGTCGCCGCCCACTTGCTGCCAGAGATTCTCATCGTCGACGAGGTGCTGGCGGTCGGCGACGCCGCCTTCCGCGCCAAGTGCCTCGGCAAGATGGATGCAATCGCCCGCGCCGGGCGAACCGTTCTGTTCGTCAGCCACAACATGTCCGCAGTCGCCCAGTTGTGTCACCGCGTTCTCTTGCTCGACAAGGGCCGCTGCGTGTTCGACGGCCCGGTCTCCGAAGCGGTCGAACAGTATCTGAACCGTGCGGATAGCGACGCCGGCGAACCGCTCGCTTCCAAGCGCCCTCCCTGGGCCACACCGCTGATCACCGACGTGACGTGGAGCAGCCCCCAGAAGTTGGCCGCCGACGCCGTCCCGCTCGGCAGCGACCTCGATATCACCGTCCGCTTCCAGTGCAACGATCGAGCGCCGCTCATCGAGCCCGCGCTCAGCGTGATCATCCATCGCCTCGGCCACGGTCCGATCGGCGGCGTCAGCAGCCTCATGACCGGCGCCCCGTGGGGCCGCGGCGAACATGCGTCCGGCGTCTTGCACTGTCGACTGCCGCGGCTCGCCCTCATGCCCGGCGTCTACGCGATCGACGTGCGACTCGGCGATGGCGGGCTCGATCTCGACGGCCTCAGCGGCGCAGCGCGGTTCCGCATCATGGAGTCCGACGTCTACGGCACCGGCCGCCCGCCGTTTTCACAGGTCGGTGTGATGTACTTCGACGCCGACTGGCGCCTCGCGCCCGCCAAGCCGGCCGCGTTGCAACCCTGTTAGTGCGTTTGCATCCCGCCGCCGACGCGACGTCGCGTCGAGAAGTCGTGTCAGTCCGTAGCCGACGCCGATCGCGGCACGCGGCCCTACAGGCGCGCCGTGTCTCCAACCGCAACGATGTCCAGAACGTCACAATTTGAGCCGGTTCGCCCGCGCAGGAATCGCCCAAGAAAGACCGACGCGCGTCGGAAGGCTGTCGCCCGCCAGCGCACGCCGGTGTTCCCCGGGCCAATCAACGCGGTGCAATCGCTTCGCCGTCGAACCTAGTCGTCGTCGTTATCTGTCGGCCGCGCTGACCTTTTCTCGAGCGCCCGAGCCCGCGCCTTCTCGCGCCGAAAGACGTTGCGCGCGTAACGTGTCGACACACGCACCAAACGATGACGGCGCAGGTCGAGCGTCGCGTAGTCGCCGTCTGCGTCCTTGGCGAACAGATACGGCAAACACACGTCGATCACGAGGAACGGACGGTGCCCCGGCATGGTCTGCACCACGTTCATCACGCGTGGCGACGCGCCGTACCCATCGCCCGACGAGGGCGCCGCCACATACTCCTGCACCACATGCGAGATGCAGACGAACATCCGCGGCGTCACATCCTCCGGGGCGAGAGCGCGGCAAGCCCGGCGATCCGATAACACATTCAACTTGCTCATCGCACGATCTCCGTCAGGAGCCGCCAATCGATCCGCGACGACAGGGTCGGCGCGGTTTCAACACACTGGTGATGGATTCTGGGGGTAAGCGGGGCGCTCTAGAGGTTCGAGTCGCCGCTCAGCGTATACAGGAGCGTTTCGACGAAGCGTTCGCGCACCGCCACTGGCTGCCGCCAATGCTTTGATATGTGCTGCGCGAAGTACAAAGTCAGACTCCTTAACGCTGTTCATTCGGACAGGGAAACATAACCTGCTATCCCCGGAAGTCAACAGAAAAATCGCCAGCGTGTTTCTGGTCTGCCGCCGAAGGGGGGAAGCGAAGCGGTATGAAGCGAAACAAAGGAGTGGACCGGCGCTGCAAGCTGCGACGACGAACGAATGCAATGCGTTGTCGAATCCGTCGCGCTGCAGCGCAGGCCGGTGACGATCAAACGCCCGGCTGCGCTGGAGCTTAGAACGGCAGGTCAAACCCGATCAGCAGCTCGATGGCCCGCGTGAAGAGGCTGAGAAAGCCCTGAAAGTTGGTGAACACACCTTCAATACTCATCAAGAACGACTGGGTCTGGGTCTGAAAGTCACTAAACAACTGGCCGAAAGTGTCCATGAATGGCTCCGTTCCTGAAACAGGGCGAGGTCAGTTCGCCGACCGCACGATCGGCTGTCATCCTCACCTTGTCACGGAGCAGACCACTCCTGACAGACTTCGTTTCGCAAGCCCCGCATCTTCGCGTGAATCGACGGCCCGTGCGGGACATCTGTCCCGCACGTCCGAAACAGCGACCCGACCGCCCACGCGATCAGAACATCGAACCCGATCCGGGGGCGATGCCGACCGGCGCCAGATCGTCCGCCAATTGCGACTGCGTTCGATACTCAACACGCAGCGCCCGATCGAGAACCAGCATCCCATCCCCATGCGGACCGCGCACGCGGCCGTCGGCTTCCCGAACGACCACGTCACGCAGAAACACCGCCCGTGCGAACTGCTCGGCGATCGCGTCTTGAATGGGGTTGCCCGTCAGCTCCAGTTCAAACGGCTCCAGTTTGCGACCGTCAAACAATCCGAAGTGTTCGCGGTTATAGCTGCCGGCCGGCGACGCCACATTCCCGCCCGGCTGATTGATCGCCGCCGGTCGATACGTGTAACGCAGCGCCCCGCCGTTCCGGGGCCAGCCGCGGTCGGCGGCCGGACAGCGCCACAGCTTCGGCGCCTCGCCGAGATGCACCGGCGAGAGCACGTTGGGCAGCGAGTCCGGCCAGGTCTCGCGATCGAAGGGATCACATGCCTCGTCAGACAATTCGCCCGGCGCGGCACCGATTTCCGGATGCTTCCCAAAGTAGTTGTTGGTCATCGGCGACCAGACGTAGGGCACCCGCTCGTTCTCGACCGTCCAGTAGTTCATCACCCCGGCGGCAATCTGCCGAAGATTCGCCATGCAGACGGTCTGCTGCGCCTGGGCGCGGGCGCGACCGAGCGAAGGCAATAGCACACTGAGCAGCAGGGCGATGATCGCGATCACCACGAGCAACTCGACCAGTGTGAACGCGCCGCGTTTCACCATGAGAGCTCCTTGTCGACGGGCGAGCCGCGCGCGGCGCTCGCCCGAGACCGAAGGCTGCCGCCTATCCGCCGCCAACAACGCGCATCACGAAGCCGTCGATGTCGCCGGCATTGACCGCACCATCGCCGTTCGTGTCGTTGGTGCACACGTAGTCGCACGGGTACGTCGCGCGATACGCAGCTTCATCAATGACGGCGGTCACGAACGCATCGATGTCGCCCGCGTTCACCGAGCCGTCGCAGTTCGAATCCGCGACGATCGCGCCGGCGCACGAGTTGACGGCGTAGGCAATCAGGACGGCGTCGTAGCCGATCGTGTCCTGAAACACCGGGTCAAAACTGTTGTTCACGCCGAAGCCGGCTGAACTGAGATACACGAATTGTGAAGCATCGCTGGGCAGCGCGGGAATCACGACGTTGTCGAGGTAGGCGCCAAGATCGCCGCCGAAGTCGAGGAGCGGCAGGCCGCCTCCGCCGGGGGCGGAGAAGGTGTCGCCACCGAAGCCGTCCGTGATGGTCACCGGTCCGCCGGTGACCGCGCTGATGGCGCTGGCGCCGACCGACGCGGTGTCGATGGTCGGCCAGCGGGTGCCGCCGAGATTCTCACCGGTCAGCGTCGGCCAACCGAGGGGGCCGCGCTCGATGAGCCAGCCGTCCAAGACGCCGAGGAACTGCATGGTGCCAAGCACGCTCGCGGTCGACGAACCGGGATCGATGCTGTCCTCCCAGACCTCGTAGCCGAGATCGGTGATGCTGTAGACGCCCGTCAGGCCGCCGCTCGCTCCGCCAAACGCAGTAACCTGGCCCATGCGGTTGTCGATGGTCGGATTGATCGCTTTGCCGGGCACGCCGGTCTCGCTGGTCCCCGCGAGGGTGATCAGCACAACGCCGGTTTCGGGCGCCTGGAACGGCCCCGACTCGTTGGTCGCCAGTGCATCCACGCTGAGAAGCGAGACGCCGCCCGCGTTCACGTCGATGGCGAGTTCGATGAAGCTGGGATCGCCAGGAAGCTCAACCGCGTCCGCAAACACACCTGGGCTGGTTTCGACCGGGACGAGGCTGCGGGGCATGTTGGGATCACCGTCGAGGTCGAGGCGTGGCCCGCCGAGAAACTCGATCCCCATGAACGGCACCTGGTTGCCCCCGCCGACCGGAGCCGAACCACGACGATAGAGCATCGAGAAGCTGCCAAACGCGTTGGCCTCGATGATTGGCGTGCCGATGCCCTGAAAGACAACCTGCGGACCGACGTCGCTGGTCCCCGCGAGTCGGTCGCCGTCATTGAAGGCGCCGGGGAACCCGGGGCCCGGTTGCGGAGCGACCGGACGAGTCGCTCCCGGATACAGCCGATTATCGATTCCTGTCAGGAGATAGAAGCGCTCGCCAGGCAGCGGAACACCAGCGACGAGTGGCAGCAAAATCGCAGATAGAAACATCTCTTTACATTCCTTCGTTGGATAGCTCGACGCCAGCAACGCGGCGACACACGTACGGCGTCGCACCACGGGGCGCTCGAGGGTGGAGTAATTGAATGACCAGAAAGACGCAGGACTTGCGGCGACACCGCGACAAAACGCAGCATCGCTAGCGCAGCGGTGGAGCTCGCGGGGGCGTGAGAGTGTGCGTCTGGATGCTGCGCGGCGTCGCGGCAAAATGGTGCGCGAGCCGGGCAATCATCGGAGTCGCGTGAAGCGTTACGCCACGCGGCTGCGCAGCAATCCACAGCGCCAGGCCGCCAGCCATCAGCAGCGGTGTGGCGTCGACCGCCCACGGCGTGGCGGCATGCTCGGCAGCGCCGGTCTGCATCACGCCGCCGTGCAACAACACCACGACCAGCGTGTACACCACCCAGCCCCGCAGTGTCTGCGGCAAGCGCAGCCACGAGACATCCAGCAGCTTGAGTGCGAAATACGCGAGCGACGCCACCAGCAGCGCCGTCCGCCCCCAACCACTCGAGCCGGCGCCCGCCGCGACGGTCGGCAGCAGCGCGGCATGCAAGAGCAACAATCCGCCCCACACGCCAACGCGCAGCCCCGTTGCAACCCGTCTGAGCACGGGTTCCGGCAATTGCGCTGCGAGCGTGATGGGTGAAGCGATCATCATAACGCGTTCGTGGTTGAGTCTACCTGTGCGGGTGTTGCGTGCTAATCTTCGCGACTTTCGGCGCTCGTCAGCAGCTCGGCATCGAGATACGTCGCCAGGTCTTTATCGGCAGCGATCACCGCGTAGTACATTTGCCGAGCGCCTTCCAGAACGTCCTCCGCCTCGGCCTGGCTAAGGCCGAGTCCGTCGACACGGCTCTTGAACTCGTTCCAGAGCGATCGCTGCTGTTCGCCGTGCGGATCGAGATAGCGCACGCCATCCGCTCCGGTCAGGCCCATCGCCTGTCGCAAGCCGCGCGCGATGTAGCGTCCGCCATTCTTGCTCCCTTCGAGCACATATCGCGCGCCGAGCAGCTTCAGCGGACACGCTGTCGTCCACTCCGCGCACTGTTGCGCAAACGCGTCGCGCGGCGCCGACGGCGTCTCCGGCGGGGTGACGTCGAAGTGCGCGATATCCGCGCGGGCGTTGGCCGCCTGCTCGCACGGGGCGCTCAGCACCGTCGCCAGACGCTGATCCGCGGCCGCGGCTTGCGCCAGATGGCTTTCGAGCACATCGTGCAATGCGGCCCGCGTGTTCAGCCACGCGGCATACGCGGTCACCCCGGCGGTTCCGCCAACGAGCGCCCGCTCAATCGGTTGCGACTCCGCAGCGTCGTGCAGGTCGCGCGTGTTGGCTTTGATGAAGTCGGTCACGGTGGTGTTCGGTGCGGACACAACAGCTCCTTCGTGAAGCGCCGGGTGAGTTATCGATCACCCGCTTGATTGATATATAAAACAAATGGCTGGTACATGCAAGATGCCGTTCGGGCGAGAAAGGCGAAATGTGACGCGGCATCGCGAAACCGCACGCGTCAGAGCGACCACGCGTCGCGACCGCCGCGTTCTGCACACGGGGTCAGAGCATCGTCGCGCCATCACTGCTGTGCAACTTGATCGTCTTATGTCGTAGATCGTGAAATGCTTTCACAAAGCGCACCGTGTGCGACGTCGCCCGCATAACAACGGAATGCGTCATGACATACTTCCCCGACACGCGCACGCCGCGCAGCAGCGGGCTCTCCGTCACACCCGTCGCCACGAACATGATCTCGTCGCCACTCGCCAGGTCGTCGTGCGTGTACACGCGCTCGATGTCGGCGGCGTGGGGGCCCGACATGATCTCGGCGCGCTCCGCGTCGTCGCGGGGCCACATCCGCGTCAGCATGCCGCCCCCGAGGCACTTGATCCCGGCTGCGGCCAGAACGGCCTCGGGCGCCCCGCCAACGCCCATGAAGAGATCGACGCCGCTATCCGGCAGCGACGGCGCGATCGCCCCGGCGACGTCGCCGTCGCCAATCATGCGGATCGAGGCGCCGGTTGCGCGGATGTCGGCGATGAGTTTCTCGTGGCGCGGGCGATCGAGCACGCAAACCACGAGGTCGCGCACGCGTTTGTTGAGCGTGAGCGCCACGACCTCGAGATTGTGGTTCACCGGCGCATCGAGCCGCATCGTCCCGGCGCCGTCACTCACTTGCGGCCCATACGCGAGTTTCATCATGTAGACCGAGGGAATCTGCGCCAGCGCGTTGTGATCCGGCGCACTGGTTTTCGCGCCGGCGAGCACCGCAATCGCGCCCGGCAGCCCTTTCGCCGTCAACGTCGTCCCGTCAATGGGGTCGACCGCGATGCACACGTGCGGTCCGCCGTCGCGCCACTGGCCCAACTGCTCGCCGACGAAAATCCCCGGCGCTTCGTCCTTGATGCCCTCGCCGATCGTGCACACGCCGCGCATGTCCACCAAATTGAGCATGCCGCGGATGGCGTCGGTGGCGGCGGCGTCGGCCATTTCCTTCTCGCCTTTCCCGATCCAGCGATAGCTGTGGAGCGCGGCCGCCTCCGTCGCGCGCATCAGGTCCAGGCCGATCAGGCGTTCGGGTTCGACGTGCAACTGCTTGAACGAGGCGGGGTGCGACATGCGGTGCTCGCTGGCGACGCGCGATCGAACGACCGCGCTAGTCTGAAGTGGCGTCTTCGGGTCGATCATCGTCGATGAACACGAGGCTCTTGCGTTCAACTTCGTACACGCCGGTGCGCGTCTCCTCCATCGGCTCATCGCTGATGAACTCACGCACGCGTACGTTCTGTTCGCCCATTTGCTCGGTGAACGCGATCACCAACGCGATCGCTTCATCGCGATCCCCCGCGACGACCTGGAAGTTCCGCAAGAAACGCTGCGGCTCATTGCTGCTCAACGACCGGCGATCGACCACTTCGTCCAGCCCTTTGCGATAGTCGGCCTCGACCACCAGGCTGAACCACGCGGCCTCATCACGGAGTTCGCCCATCGCTTCGCGGTAGGCCTCGCACAGTTCGACCGTGCACGCGTTCGCGACGTAGGCCCGTTTCAACAACGTCTCACAAGCCGCCTTACGACCGCGACGCGCATAGAAGTCGATCGCCATCTCCAGCACATACGACACGTCATCCACGTCGTGGTCGTCGAGCGTGTCCAGCGCTGATTGATAGGCCGACTCCGCCGCCGCGGGCTCATCCTTTTCATCAAGAATGAACGCTTCGAGCAGATAGGTGCGCGCCGAGTGCGGCGCCAGGCGCCGAAGCTGCTCCAGCGCCCGCTCGGCATCCGGAAACCGCTCCGCGCGGACCGCGGTCACGCCAATATTCAGATGCAGCCAAGTCGACTCCGGCGTCGCGTTTTCGGCCTGCGCATAGCAGTCGAAGGCGGCGTCATACTCCTCGTCGTCGCTGTGCAGGATGCCCAGCGTCACCCACTGAACGGCGTCTTCCGGCGCCAGCGAGAGGTAGCGCTTGAGTGTGCTCTTGGCGCCGGCGTAATCCGCCAGTTCGGTCTGCACGGCGGCCTTGCGCTGCAGCGACCAGTCGATGTCCGCGCCGAGATTCAGCGCTTTGTCGTACAGCTCGAGGGCGGTCTCGTAGTCGCGCAGCTTTTCACACACCAGCGCGAGATTGGCCAGCGTCACCTCGTCGTCTTCATCCAGCGAATGCGCGAGGTGCAGCGCGTCGTGCGCCAGGTCGAGCTCGTCGGCGTTGGAAAGCACGACGCCTCGCGCTGCATGCAGGCGCGCCGAGTCAGGGAATTCGTCGAGCAGGGGCTCTAGCGCCTGCAAAGCCCCGTCGTGGTTGCCGAGTTCGCTGAGCGCCCACGCCCGCAGCGTGACCGCCTCGATCCGCTGCTCGTCGTCGAGCGACTTGCGCTCGACCTGCGCGAGGCAGCGCAGCGTATCCGCCGGCTTGCCTGCCTCCAGCAAGTCGTTAGCGCGATCCAGAATCTTGGCGATCTCGTCGGCGTTCATGCGGACCAATCTCTCACAAACCGCTCGCGGCGATTTGCTGCTGGCAGTATAAGCGGGCCGGGGCAACGCGTCCCCATCTCCTCAAACGTCGGCAATCGAGTCCGCAAGCCCATGCTTCACACAGCCTCAGCTTCTCAACCGTCGCGCCGTCGCCGCTCGGGCGCCGCGCGTCGCTCGCAAGCGCTGCTCTGCGGCGTAGCGATCTGTTTGCTCGGGGCCGGCTCGCTCGGCTGTCACGACCTCAGTTACCGCGCCGCACCGCTCGGCGCCGGACCGAACGACTATGACCGCATCTTCCCGCTCGAACACCTGCGACTCACCGATATCGGGCGTTGCTATCTGAGCCCGGAACGGAATGGCCGGATTGACGCCCTCGTGCTGCAACTCGGCGAAGACCGGCGCGTCGTCGGCCGTTGGCAAGCGACGTTCATCGATCGAACAGGCCGCTGGAACGCCGAGAGCGGTTTCCGCCTGCGCGGCGAGGTCTTTCCAGAACGGCTGGGCATGGGCGGCGCGCGCCCATTCGACACGCTGAAGAGCGTCGTGCTCGATTTGGTGGACAGCGCTAACGATCCCCTCTCGCTCGCCGCTCACGCGCGCATCGCCGCCGGTCTCGAGCGCGTCGCGCAACACTTCAACGCCGGCCCGCTCTTGGCGCCCGCCGACGAGGACGTGCAGGCGTTTCTGGATGAGATCGACCCGCGCGGCGCCGCCACGCTGATCCGCGACGGGGATGTGCTTCGCGTCACCTACGCCGTCGGCGCCCAACGGTAGCCGTAGCCGCAGCCTTCGTTTGGGTCGCGCGAGCCCCTCATCCGCGGTCGATCACGCCCCGCCGCGCAACGCGCTGTGCGTCGCAAAATCAATGGTCATCGCGTCGAGACCACACCGCGGTTCCCGCGCCCGTACAATCCCCGGTTTCGCAGCACAGAGAACACGGAGCCGAACGCCGACCTATGCCGCGCGCCGCCGCCAAGAAGAAAGTCGACGCTGCACCCGCGCCAGCCGAGCAGACGCCGCCCGCATCCGATCGCGAACATGGCTGGCTGGTCATCCGCGGGGCCCGGCATCACAACCTCCGCAACGTGAACGCCGCGTTCCCGCTCGGGCGATTCACCTGCGTGACCGGCGTGTCGGGCTCGGGCAAAAGCTCGCTCGTCAACGACATTCTCTATCACGCGCTGCATCACGAACTGATGGGCGCGACCACCGGCGAAGTCGGCGACCACGACGCGATTGAAGGCGTCGAACAACTCGACAAGATCATCGCCATCGATCAAACCCCAATCGGCCGCACGCCGCGCAGCAATCCCTCGACCTACATCAAGCTGTTCGATGAGATTCGCACGCTGTTCGCGAAACTGCCCGACGCAAAGCTGCGCGGCTACAAACCCGGCCGCTTCAGCTTCAACGTGCCGCAGCACCGCGGCGGCGGTCGGTGCGAGGCGTGTGAGGGCAACGGCGCCAACAAGATCGAGATGGACTTTCTCGCCGATGTCTGGGTCGAGTGCCCGGTGTGCAGCGGTCACCGCTTCAATCGCGAGACCCTGCAGATTCGCTACAAGGGCAAGAGCATTAGCGATGTGCTCGAGATGGATGTGCAGCAGGCGCTCGATCACTTCGAAAACGTGCCGCGGCTCAAACACATGCTGCAAACGCTGCACGACGTCGGCCTCGACTATGTGAAGCTCGGTCAGTCGAGCACCACGCTCTCCGGCGGCGAGGCTCAACGCATCAAACTCGCCCGCGAACTGGTCAAAAAGAGCACCGGCAGCACCCTCTACGTGCTCGACGAACCCACGACGGGATTGCACTTCGAAGACGTCCGCCGCCTGCTCGCCGTGCTGCACGGCTTCGTCGACGCGGGCAACACGGTGGTGGTGATCGAGCACAATCTCGACGTCATCAAAACCGCCGACTGGCTCATCGACCTCGGCCCGGAAGGCGGGGCCGGCGGCGGCAAGATCCTCGTCGCGGGCACGCCTGAAGATGTCGCGGTCCACGCGGGGTCCTACACCGGAAGAGCGCTCGCCGAAGAACTTGGCCGCGCGCCGCGCTCCGATGTCGAAAGCCGCGGGGTCGCCGAAGATTTCGTAGCGGCCGACAGCGAACGCGCGATTCGCGTGCGAGGCGCCCGCGAACACAACCTACGCGACGTCGACCTCGCGATCCCGCGCGACGCAGTCACCGTGTGCACCGGCGTCTCGGGCTCGGGCAAGACCAGCTTCGCGATCGACACGGTCTTCACCGAGGGCTATCGCCGCTACGTCGAGTCGCTGTCGGCGTACGCCCGGCAGTTTCTCGGTCAGATGGCCAAGCCGCGCGTCGACCACATCGAGGGGCTCTCGCCGGCCATTTGCATCGAGCAGAAGGCCGCGAGCAAAAGCCCACGCTCGACAGTCGGCACAGTCACCGAAATCTATGACTACATGCGCGTGCTCTGGGCCCGCGCGGGTCAGCCCATGTGCCCGCGCTGCGAGCTCCCCATCGGCGCTCAGACGATCGACGAGATCAGCGACCGCGTCCTGAAGCTCGACGAGGGGACGCCGATCATCGTTCTGGCGCCGGTTGCGATGAAAACCGGCGAGACATATGCAGCACTCTGCAAGCGCCTCAAGCAGTCGGGCTATCGACGCGTGCGTATCGACGGCGACGTGCGTCCGGTCGAAGAGGCTGAGATGCTCGACGCCCGTCGCAAGCACCGTGTCGAGGTGGTCATCGATCGCGCCGTGGTGCGCCCCAAGTCGCGCGGCCGCATTGTCGAAAGCATCGAACATGCGTTGGCGCTCGGCGGCGGCTTGATGGGGCTGGTGGTCGAATCGGTCGAGCGCGCCGTCGAAAACGGCGATGACCCTCCGCGTTTCGAGCACACCAAGGCCGAAGAGCTGCTGTTCTCGCAAAAGCTCGCGTGCCTGAATTGCGGGTCCAGCTACGAAGAACTGGGGCCGCACCACTTCTCGTTTAACAGCCAGCTTGGATGGTGCGAGACCTGCGAGGGGCTCGGCGTGCAACGCGGCGCCCCCGCGGAAGAACTCATCGTGCAACCGAACAAGACGCTGTTCGACGGTGCGATCGCCGGCTGGGACAAGATCGATCGCCGTAGTCCGCTCGGGCGCATGCTGCAGGCCCTGTGCCGGCACTTCGACCTCGACGACAAGACCCCGCTCGCCGAGTGGTCGGAGCGCCAAACCCGCGATCTGCTCTTCGGCGGCTCGACCGCCTGGATCGACGCCGGCGCCGCAGTTGACGGTCTCCGCTTCCGCTGGCGCGGGTTCTATCCGGCGATCGACAACGCCACCCGCAACAGTTGGATGCTGCGCCACAAGCTGCGCAACGTCGTCACCGACATTCCCTGCGTGACTTGTCGCGGCGGTCGGCTGCGACCCGACGTCGCGGCCGTGCGGCTGGCCGACCGCACGCTCGTCGACGTCTGCAACCTAACCCTCAGCGACACGCTGGCGTTCTTCAAGGGGCTGCGGCTCGACGACCGCCAGAAACGCATCGCCGGCGAGTTGCTCAAAGAGATCCGCAACCGTCTCAAGTTTCTTGTCGATGTCGGGCTCGATTACGTCACGTTGCATCGCGCCGCGCCTACGCTTTCCGGCGGCGAGTCGCAACGCATTCGTCTCGCGAGCCAGATCGGGAGCGGTCTGTCAGGCGTGCTCTACGTGCTCGATGAACCGACGATCGGCCTGCACCCGCGCGACACCAACCGCCTCGTCACGGCGCTGCACAAACTGCGCCGCCTCGGAAACACGTTGCTGCTCGTCGAACACGACCGCGACGTGATCGAGTCGGCCGACCACCTGGTCGACTTCGGTCCGCGGGCCGGCGCGTTCGGGGGCTCGGTGGTGGCCGAAGGACCGCCGACGGAATTCACCAAGCCCGCGCGCCGCAAGCGGAGCCGCAAAACCACGGATGCGGACGAGGCGGACGGCGACCCGTCGCTGACCCGTGGCTACCTCAGCGGCGCGCAGTCGATTGCGATCCCCAGCAACCGTCGTGCGATCGCCGAACCGCCGGCGCCCCCCAGCGACCCGCCCGCCAAGCGCTCCCGCCGCGCCAAGCCGCCGCCCGCTCCGGTGCTCGACGAACCGCATCGGTGGTGGCTGACGGTCGGCGACGTGCGACACAACAATTTGCGCGGCGTGACGGCCGCGTTCCCGCTCGGGCGGTTGACGTGCGTGACGGGCGTGTCGGGGTCGGGCAAGAGCTCGCTGATCAACGACGTCTTGTGGCCGGGGCTCGCCAACGAGTTGAACAACGCCGGCCTCGCCGCCGGTGTGTACAGCGCGTTGCACGGTCTCGAACATTTAGACAAGGTCATCAACGTCGATCAGGCGCCGATCGGCAGCACGCCGTCGAGCAACCCCGCGACCTATACCGGTCTGTTCGACCTGATCCGCTCGCTGTTCGCCCGCGTGCCCGACGCCAAGGTGCGCGGCTACGGCCCCAATCGCTTCAGCTTCAACCGCCCGGGAGGCCGCTGCGAGGCGTGCGAAGGCTATGGCCAGAAATGCATCGAAATGCACTTCATGCCCGATGTATGGGTCGAGTGTGAGACTTGCGCCGGCAAACGCTACAACCCCGAAACACTCGAAGTACGCTACCGCGGCAAGAACATCGCCGACGTGCTCGACATGCGCGTGGCGGCGGCGCTCGATCACTTCGCCAACGTGCCCAAGCTGAAGCGCATGCTGCAGACGCTAGCCGACGTCGGCCTCGACTATGTGCAACTCGGGCAGCCAGCGCCGACGCTGTCGGGCGGCGAAGCCCAGCGCGTGAAGCTGGCCACCGAACTCGGCAAGCCCAATACCGGCCGCACGGTTTACCTGCTGGACGAACCCACGACCGGGCTGCATTTTGACGACGTTCGCAAATTGCTCGACGTGATGCACCGTCTCGTCGATCTCGGCAACACCGTGATCGTCGTCGAGCACAACCTCGACGTCATCAAATCGGCTGACTGGATCATCGAACTCGGCCCGGAAGCCGGGGCGGCGGGCGGAAAGATCATCGCGACCGGAACGCCGGAAGCGCTCTGCGACGGATCCGCGACCGACCGCGCCGCGCGGCTCGCCGAGCGCCGGCCGCCTCGCGCGACGACCCCGGCGAACGACGCGAAGCGCGGCTGGGCTTCGTCAGCGCGGTCACGCAAGCCGCGCCAGACCGCCGCGCCCTTGACCCACACCGCCGCCGCGATCGCTCCAGTGCTCGAGGCGGGCCCGCGAGAGCCGCGTCCGCGCTTCGACCCGCAGGCGCACGCCAGCGCCGTACTCGACAGCGAGAAGGCCGGCCTCGGAGACGTTGGCAAAGGCGTCAAGATGCCTTGGCAAGTCGACGGGCGCAAATGGCATCTCGAGCAGCGCGATAGTCGCAACGCCGCCGAACGTCACTGGGATCCGCAAGCACTGCTGTACATCGAAGCGCTGATTCAGAAGTTGTCTGGCTTCGCGCCGACGAACTGGAGCAACCAGGCGTCGGTCGAGTTCATCGCCCCCGGCGCCAAGACGTGGTTCCTGCATGCGCTCACTGGCGGCGAGTGGTTGCTGGAGTGCTACTTCCAGGCGCCGCGCGGCGCCTTTCGCGCCGCGCGCCTGCAACGCCAACTGAAGCTCAAAACGCTCGACGAGCGCGACGACATCCCCGCCTATGGCGCGTGGGAGCGTGTCGACGTACGCGAGCGGCGCGGCGATATCGACGCCGTCGTGGTCTACGTACACGACAAAGCGGAGATCGACACCCCCGCCTTCCGCAAGTTCATTAGAGAGATCGCCGCCACCTATCTGAACACGCTCGCGAACGGCGCTCCGCAGAAGCGAACGACCGCCAAGCGGAAACGAGCGAAGGCCTAGTGCGTGTCGCCGACGCCGCCGCCGCGTGCGGCGGTTTCATGAGCCAGTACGCCGCGCTCGAACACAGCTCCGGATATGGCGTCCGACGCGGGCGCCGCCGCCCAGGGCGCATTATCCACGGTCCTGCCGAAGTGGGTGTCTGTCGCACAAGTCGCATTTGCATGTATACCGAGCTTACGCCGGTTTAGCAGATTTCGATAAACCGGGGTAAGCTCGGTATACATGCTCGACGCAGCGCATCATGCCCGACGACGACTGACGCCGAGCATAATCGCTGCAGCTCTTACGCGGGCTTGCGCTGAATCAGGTCGTCCACCACCGTCGGATCCGCCAGCGTCGTCACATCGCCGACCTGCTCCGGATGGCCTTCCGCGATCTTCCGCAGAATCCGTCGCATGATCTTGCCCGAACGCGTCTTCGGCAGCCCCGGCGCCCAATGAATGACATCCGGCGACGCGATCGGACCGATCACCTGCCGCACGTGTTGCACCAGTTCCTTCTTCAACGCGTCGGTATATTCGAGCCCGGCGAGGAGCGTGACGTAGGCGTAAATGCCCTGACCCTTCAGCTCGTGCGGATAGCCCACCACCGCGGCTTCGGCGACCTGCGGATGCGCCACCAGAGCGCTCTCGATCTCCGCGGTACCGAAGCGGTGGCCGCTGACGTTGATCACATCATCAACCCGCCCGGTGATCCACCAATAGCCGTCTTCGTCGCGACGGCAGCCGTCTCCCGTGAAGTACATGCCGGGATAGGCGCTGAAGTACGTGTCTTTGAAGCGCTGGTGCTGCCCGTAGACCGTGCGCATCAGGCTCGGCCACGGCTCCTCCAGACACAAAACACCGGCCCCAGGACCCTCGATCCGCTGTCCGTCCGGCGTGAGCATCACCGGCTTCACGCCGAAGAACGGCAGCGTGGCGGAACCGGGCTTTTGCGGAATGGCGCCGGGCAGGGGGGTGATGAGGATGCCGCCCGTCTCGGTTTGCCACCAGGTATCCACGATCGGGCAGCGTCCGCGGCCGACGTGTTGGTGATACCAGCGCCACGCTTCCGGGTTGATCGGTTCGCCCACCGAGCCCAGCACGCGCAGACTCGAGAGATCACGCTTCTGCGGAAACTGCTCGCCCTCACGCATTAACGCGCGGATGGCGGTTGGAGCCGTGTAGAACTGCGTGACCTTGTATTTGTCGACCACGTCCCAGAAGCGGCCCGCATCCGGATAGGTCGGCACGCCCTCGCACATT
>CAZLYU010000007.1:0-82781 GCA_964563855.1 uncultured Planctomycetales bacterium
CTTGGCAAGCACGCAGCCGGGCACTAGCGCCGGTTGCGGCGCAGGCGAGCGCTAGCCGGTTTGGTAGATGCTGTCGGTGTTGCGTCGCATCGCCGCTCGATAGGCGTCGCGCGTCGCATAGATATACGTGGCGATGAGCAGGATGAGCGGAATGAAACCAAACCAATACCACCAGCAGATCGCCGCGAACGACATCAGGCCGATGCCTTTGGGGAACTCGCGGTTGAAGAGTTGGCCGAGACCCGGCCACAACGCGCTCATCACGGCTGCGGCGATCGCGTAGATCATTGCGTTGCTCCCAACTGGCGCCCGAACCGCACGCCCCGTTTCGCCGCAATTCTGTGCGCCGCGCACGGTGCTACAGCCGGATGATGCGGCCGTCTTTGTATTCGCCGGTCCGGTAAGCGTCGACGATGCCGTAGAGCCAGAAGATGAAGAGCACAAACAACGGCAGGATGAGCCACCAGAAGATCCAGCAGACGGAATAGATCACGAAGAGGATGAGCCCCTTGAGGATCTGACCGTTATAGATCTGTCCGAGCCCTGAGACAAAGAAGCTCAGGACCGCAGCGACACCACCTCTCGACATCTCCAAGCTCCTTTCGCTGATCGCGAGTCGCCCAAACAACGCTATCGCCCGCGACTCGACTGTATACGGCGGGGCGCGGGCAATATTGTCACGCTTCGGGATGAATAGTTGTTTAACCGGCGCGGGGCAGCGTCCTAGTTCGTCGCGGGTCCCTGGAAGACGTCGAAGAAGCCCAGTGCGTCGTCGGCGTCAATGTCGCCGTCTTCGTCGAAATGCGCCCAGAGGCACTCGCGTGCGTCGCACAGACCGCCGGCGCCGGTCGTCTTCTGCTGCATTTGGGCGGCGTCGCGCAGGTCGATCGCGCCGTTCTCGTCGAAGTCGCCGGAATCGATGGCGTATACCTCGAACTCTGGGACGCGAGCGAAGTTGTCGCGTCCCGGATCGCTGATCAGCATTCGCACGTACTGGTTGAACCGCGGCACACGGTAGGTGCGCTCGGTCATTGACGAGAAGTTGTAGACGCTTTCGTCGACGCTCCACTCGCCGGTCGGTGTGCGGGTTTCGAACTGAAACGCGTCGGTATCGAAGCTGCTTGGCAAGCCGCCGGCGCTTGCGTGGTGCACGCGAAAGCCGGTGATCGTCTTCGGGTCGCGCAGGTCGACGGTCACGGTGTGCAGCGGCGCGGCGCCGTCGCTGGTCCACATCTGGGTCTGGAACTGCAAGCCGCCGTCACGCATGCGCTGCGCGGTGTTGCTGTTCGATGACGCGACCATCCAGCCGTTCAGCGCGGCGTTGTCGCCGGGCGGGGCTTCGTCGCGCATGAGGTCTTCGTAGCCGTCGGGCGGCGGATAGGTGGTCGCGTAGTTTTGATTCGCCGCGAAGGTGAATGCGTCGAACAGGTCGTTGTCGGGTCCCGGCGGATTGACCGTGCGGAAGAACTCGATCGACATGCTCTGCCACGCGCCGACGTCGTAGTTATAGACGAACCAACACATGGAACTCACCGGGTGCGCGCGCGGGGTCGCGTTCCAGGCTGCGAGGTCGGCGAACGCGCCGGAGAGGAACTGGGCCGACTCGGCTTCGCTCGACGGGTCGGTCGGATTGCTCGAGCGATTGAACTCGGTCAGAAACACCGGTTTGGCCGAGAAGCCGTAGTGATCGATCACTGCGAGCTGGGCCAAGTAGCCGGCCTGAAAGTCTTCGCGTGCGACCTCCGCCGGCTGGAACGGCGACCCATACGCGTGGATGGCGAAGCCGTCGACCTCGTTGGGATCGAGGAGGGCGCAGACTTCGGCCAGATAGTCGGTGCCGTCCTTCCAGCGGATGCCCGTTGCCGGGCCGGGCGAGACCGGTCCGACGAGCGCGAGCTGCTCGCCGAGCGGGCTGTTGACCTGCTTGATCGCAGCGCGGATCTGCCGGTACGCCTCGACGTAAGCGGCGGGGCTGAGCATCTCGTTGTCGTACTCGATGGAGACGTTCATCTCGTTACCGACCTGCCAGATATGAACGTGGTTTTGCAGGTCGTTGGCTGCGGCAGTGACCTGCGGGAGATACTGGCTCATGGGATATTGCGGCTCTTTGGGGACCGCGAAGCCCCACTGGGGCTCGATTCGGACGATGATGGAGTGCCCCTCGTTGAGCATGTGGGTAAAGCGGTTGTCGCGCTGCCAGGCGGCGCCCCACCACACGTCGCTGTTGGTGACGACGACTTCGAGCGACCAGATGCCCTTGCCGCCGGTCATCGTCGAAACGTTGGCCTGCCCCGGATCGCCATAAAAGTGAATCCCGTAGATCCACGGGCTGTCGGGGTAAGCGGCGGGCGCGAGCAATGCGGCCACCGTGATTGCTAAGTGATTGCGGGCAAAACGCATACGACAAAATCCTCCGCCAGGCTCTCTGCTAGATGACATCGGTCATGGTGTTGTATCAAATGGATCGATCGCGACCAAGTCGTTGAACTGATCATCGGCCCCCTTTAGACGTCCTGATCCGGATCGACACCGGCGAGCCGTTCTTTGACGGCCTTCAGGATGCGAGAGCGTGCCTGATAGATGCTAGCCTTGCTCAGGCCGAGCGTTTCCGCGGTTTCGTCGACCGATTTGTCGGCGAGGACGTGCATCTCGAACGCCTGCAACGTCTTCCGCTCGAAGTGGGGCGCGACCTCGCTGAGGGCCCAGCGGAGCCGGTGAAGCTGCCACTCGCGCTCCCACCGCTCGTCCTGCTCGGCTTCCTGCTGACCGGCGAGGAAGTCGAAGTTGAGCGGGTCGAGGCCCACGGGTTGCCGACTGGCTTTGTTCGCCCGCCGACCCATTGCGTGGATCACGGCTGAGCGTAGATACGAACGGAAGCGGCCCTTGCGAGCGTCATACTCGAAGTTTCCGATCGCCTTGAACAAGTACATCGTGACTTCCTGCACGATGTCCTCGGCGTCGGCGTCGGCGGCGCCGCGACTGCGGGCGTAACGATAGAGCAACTGGCCATAGCGCTGGTGAAACTCCTCCCATGACACGACGTCTGACCGGTCGCGGAGTCTGAGGAGCAGCGTGAGGTTGGTTGAGCTTTGCTCGGCCATCGTCGTAGTTTCCCCGTAGTCGGGGGCAATTGGAATCATTTTTCCGCTCGAAAGTGGTACCCTATATCGGGCTGACGACTCGGCGAAAATTGTGACCGCGCGGCGTTGGACCGCGTCAGGTTGACCAAATCACACGTCTATTGCATGCCGCTGGGCCAGTTCGAGACCTGTCTCGCTCAATGGCCGCGCCCAGCCGAACGAGAGCTAAACGACGTTTCAAGCGTGTGTTTCGGGCCTCGCCGGTGCACGACGACAGGCGCGTGGAAGTGAAGCCAATCTTTAAGCGGCTGTCGTGCAGCAGCCAAGCATGTAGACAAAGGAGTCTGCCATGAACCGATGTTGTCTCGCGATGCTGCTCGCTAGCGGCCTCGCACTGGGCGGTGCGGCGACCGCCGCCGCCCAGCAAGCGTGTTGTCTGCCAGACGGACAATGCATCATTCCGCCGCCGGGGGCTTCTTGCAGTATGTTGGGGGGCATCCCGTCGCCAATTGGCGTTTGTCTGGGGGACGCGGACGGGGATGGCCGCGACGATGCGTGTCAGCAGGCCTTCATCGCCTGCTGCCTGCAAGACGGCGCCTGCTTGATCCTCCCCGCGCTCGAGTGCGAGTTCGCCGGCGGATTCCCCGCGCCCGCCGGTACATGCCTCGGCGATAACAACGGCGATGGCATTGACGACGGCTGTCAGACGACGGAAGTCGTGACCTGCTGCCTGCCCGATGGCTCGTGCGCACTCGTGCCGGCCGGCGCGTGTCAGACCCTCGGCGGCTTTCCCGCACCCGGCCCCTGTCTCGGCGACAGCAACGGGAACGGCGTTGACGACGTCTGCGAAGACACGCAGGGCGAGCCCTGCTGCCTGCCCGACGGGGCGTGCGTCTTTGTGCCGGTCGGTGAGTGCCAGTTTCTGGGCGGCTTCTTCCCGCCGGCCGGCACGTGTCTCGGCGACAATGACGGCAACGGCATCGATGACGGTTGCGAAGACGTCACCTCAGTCGCCTGTTGTTTCCCTGACGGAAGCTGCAGCTTCGTCCTGTCGTTCGAATGTGAGCTGTTGGGCGGCGTGATCGCTCCTGGGCCCTGCCTCGGCGACTCGAACGGCAACGCGATCGATGACGTCTGCGAAGACATCATTCCCACTGAGCCCTGCTGTTTCACGGACGGGCGCTGCCTGCTCGTGCCGCTCGGATTCTGCCAGCAGCTCAGCGGCTTTCCGCCGCCGGGCGGCGTGTGCCTTGGCGATGGGAACGGCGACGGGCTGGATGACGCCTGCTTCCCGCCGGACGTCCCCTGCTGCCTGCCCGACGGCTCGTGCGTTTTCATTCCGGCGGCCGACTGCGACATGCTCGGCGTGCCGGCGCCGGGACCATGCCTGGGCGACAGCAACGGCAACAACCTCGACGACATTTGCGAGAACGTGCTCGAGCCCTGCTGCCGCGATAACGGCTTGCTGTGCGAGTTCGTGCCGGTCGGAACCTGCACCGCGCTGGGCGGCTTCCCGCCGCTCGCCGGAACATGCCTCGGTGACGGGAACGGCAACGGCATCGACGACGGCTGCGAAGAGCCGCAGATTCCGTGCTGTCTGCCGGACGGCGCGTGTGTGTTCGTGACGCCGGTCGAGTGCCGCGACCTGGGCGGCGCGCCCGCTCCGGGGCCGTGTCTCGGCGACTCGAACGGCAATGCGATCGACGACGCGTGCGAAGACATCATCCAGACGGAGCCCTGCTGCCTGCCTGACGGTACGTGCCAGCTCGTCCCGCTGGGCTTCTGCCCGACGCTCGGTTTTCCGCCTCCGGGCGGCGCCTGCCTTGGCGATGGCAATGGCAACGGCATCGATGACGGTTGCGAAGAGCCGACCGAGCCTTGCTGCCTGCCCGACGGATCCTGCAAGCTGCTGACACCGGCCGACTGCCAGGCTTCTGGCGGCTTCCCCGCTCCGGGGCCGTGCGCTGGCGACGGTGACGGCAATGGCATTGACGACATCTGCGAGAACGTCTTCGAGCCTTGCTGCCTCGAAGACGGCTCCTGCACCCTGGTGCCAGTCGGCGTCTGCCCCGCCATCGGCTTCCCGCCCCCGGGCGGCGTCTGCCTCGGCGACGGCGATGGCAACGGCATCGACGACGCGTGCGAGGAAGAGAAGATGGAGCCCTGCTGCCTCTTCGACGGCTCGTGCGTCATGGTTCCGGTCGGCGCGTGCGGCTTCCCGATCGGCTTCACCCCGCCGGGCGGCGTGTGCCTCGGCGACGGTGACGGCAACGGCATCGACGACGCCTGCGAAGACACACCGCCGGTCCCCGAGTTCCTGATCGAGTTCTCGCTCGACATCGGCTCGGACATCGAACTCAGCGATCCGCTGATGGACGGCGACGAAGCCGCCGATCCGGGCGATGTCTACCTGTCGATCAGTCCGCCCATCGAACCCCCGGGCCGCAACGGCTTCAAGAACGACCGGCTGATCTTCGGCGGCGATCCCGATCCGACCCCGCCCGACGCCGCCCTGACGACGCGCGTTCCGGTGGGCACGGTTTCCGGTCCGCCGGAGGAGTGGTACCCGCAGTACTTCGACCTCGACGGTCATGATCAGCTCGGCTTCTCGGTGATTGAGCGGTATCAGCTCACGGGCGGCCCGCTGCCAGAGCCGGTGTTGATTGAGCCGGAAGAGTGCTTGCTGCCGGGTCGCTTCCTGTACATGTCGTTTGATGACGACGACGCCCCTGGTTGGCTCGCAGTCGACGTGCCGACGACGGCGTTCTCGCCGACTGGCGCGATGTACGGTTCGACGCCGGCGCGTGACGAGGTGGTGGGCCTCTCGCTTGCGGCTCCGATCGCGGGGGCGCCGATCAGCAGCTTCTTCCCGCTGCTGGCGGAAGACGAAGTGCACCCGAGCCTGGCGCCGAACCCCGACGGCGGCAATGAGAGTCTGGATGACGACGTCGACTCGCTCGACTTCGTTCCCGACCGCCAGTCGTGCCCGGTTTGGTACTTCTCGGCCGACCACGAAGCCACTGCCGGGCTCCTGCCGGGCGGCATCTACGAGGTGCTGCCGGGTGGTGGTGCGGCGCTGGTGGCCGATCCGGTCGCGGCGGTTGGTCTGCGCGATCGCTTCGTGGACATTGACGCGTTCGAGTTCGTCGTGACGCGACCGGCCGCCGGCGGACCCGGCGTCCTGACGCTGCTGTTCTCGGTCGACAACGATGACCCGCTGACCGCGTTCGACGAGTCGGGCGGATTGCCCCCGAGCGTCATCTTCGGGTCGTACCTCGACGGGTCGTTCTTCCGTTACGTCGACGACCTGCCGGATGACGTCGACGCGCTCACGACGTGGCGCACGCGGCTTGGCTGCCTCTGCGGCGACGTGAACGGTGACGGCTTGGTCAACGCTGGCGACATCGACTGCTTCGTGGCGGCGGTGGTCAGCGGGACGGCGTGCGACGAGTGCTCGCTCGAGGCGGCCGACACGAACGGCGACGGCGCCGTGAACGCCGGCGATATCGACACCTTTGTTGATGCGGTCGTGAACGGCGGTTGTCTGTAGCGGCTTGGTCTGAGTTGCGGTGAGCGGGCCAGGGATCCCCGCCGCCCACCGCATCGTGTTTACACCGACGGCGGTCAGCAGCGTATCTGCTGGCCGTCGTTTTTTTTTGATTGGCGCGCTCCGCACACGTTTCGCAGATGACGGCGGCGGCGATCGTGGATGCGCCGTACGCTATTGTGAAACGCCCACGCCGCCGAATAGAGTCACAGCAGCAGTGGAGGTCGTCTTGTGGATACGGTTCGCCTCGCCCAACCTTTGGCGCGGATTGACGTTGAGCAGCTTGATCCCGAGCCCACCGAGTGGGACCTGGCGGTGTATCGACGGGTCACGTCGACGGAGCTGACCGAGGAGCAGGTGCGCCGCATCGTCGAGCCGCCGGCGGTCTATGCGCAGCAGCGGGAGGTGCTCGCGCTGCATTGGCATCCGGAATTCATTCCGATGGACCTCATTCGCCAGCGTGTGGCGCGCATGTATCCGTCGGCGGAAGAGCAGCTGATCATTCCCACGCAGCACAACATTTTGCTGGAGTGGGATGCGTTTGCGGGTGTTGAGATTGACTGCTATTCCAGCGGCTTTAATCGCAAGGTTCAGTTGCTGACGCACTTTCATCGCGATCGCGTTCGCGAGGCGACCGTCTTGCGGGCCATGCTCGACCATACGTTCCGCTATCGCGCCAGTCAGCTCTATGAGTTTCTGGATTCGATCGTCGAGCCCGCGTTTGACGAACGGGTTGACCGCGCGGCGGCCAAAACCGGAGCGCACGAAGACCTCGTGAAGTTCGTGCGGATTCACGTCGCCAAGTTGCGGAAGCTGATCGACCGCTTTCAGGGCGACACGTATCCGGAGATGCTCAAGAACAAGCTACTGCGCTTCTACTTCGACGCGCTGCGGGAGAAGTTCGACGACCGGATCATCAGTCAGGCGCAGAACTTCCTGAACGCAATCAAGAAGATCGTGAAGCGCGGCTTTGCGCTTGACTATTTCTACAAGACCGAAGAAGTGATCGAAGAAGTGCGTGCGTTGGGCGGCGGCGTGATCATCCCGCATCCCGAGCAGTTTTGGCCGATCCTGCTGGCCGACTACGACATCGACGGCATTGAAGTTTGGAATCCGCAATCGCGCGAATACACCGATTTTCTCGTGCACGTGGTGAACCGCAACAACAAGACGAGCCGCGACCGTACGCTGCTGATTACGATGGGCGACGACACGCACTTCGGCGAAAAGGCGCTTGAACCCAAGTATCAGGATCCCGAGAAGTACAATCGTGAGCTTGGCTACCAGCCGCCGTGGGATGACCTCGTGATTCGCAAGGGGTTGATCATCGCCAACGCGACTCGTGCGCGGCTGATCGAAGAGTATCGCGCGCGATTGAGTTAAGCTGCGCACGTCAGGAGCATTCATGGAAGGGAACAAGTCTGAGTTCCGGCATGAGTCATTGCACGACGCCGCCGCGGTCATCAACTACCTAAAGGCGATCACGGCGGGGTTGGAGAGCGGCGCCCTGCGGCTTGCGCGGGCCGATGACACGCTGACGCTGTCGCCGCAGGGTTTGGTGCGCATGAAGGTTCGGGCGGAGCAAGGCGGTCGGCGCAGCGGGTTGTCGTTGAAACTGACGTGGCGCACCGCCGACGTTGGTGAGCTTACTGCGGAAGCGCCGCTCGAGATCGTTGCGGTTCCCGATCAGGAGCGTTGATGCAATCGCTCGACGCGATTTCCCGTAACTTTCGGCTGCTCATCGCGCAAGTGACGAAACAGCTCAACCTGCTCGCTCGCGAGATGGCTGCGCCCGATGCGGCCTTCGCCAAGTCGATCCAGAGCGCCGAAGCGTACATCGATACGCAAAAGAGCATGATCGAGGACGACGTCTTCAAACTGCTGGGCCGCGCCAAGCTTGACGATCAGCAAGAAATCGACGCGTTGCGCGCGGTCAACACCATCACCAGCAATCTCGAACGCATCAGTGATTTCGCCACCAACATTACACGCCAGCTCACCTTCCTGAACGCGCGCGAAACGCTCGATCGCTTCGACCACAACGGCTACATCGGCGAGATCCGCTCGGGCGTGGAGTTGATTGGCGAGGCGCTCTTCGAACGCGACTCCGACCTGGCGCTCGAGATCTGCCAATTCGAACAAGCGACCGACCAGCGCTACCACGAAGACCTGCAAACGCTGATCGCCGAGTTGCGCACCGCCCACGATGTGGACGATCGCATCACGACGATGTTCATCCTTCACTACCTCGAGCGGATGGGCGATGCGCTGCTCAACATCGGCGAAGCGATCATCTTCGCCGTGCTCGGCGAGCGGTTGAAGGTGCATCAACTGCGGGCGTTGGGCGGCGCGATCGATCCCGCCGGCGGGCCGGCTCAGGATGCGCTGTCGAGCGTCGAGATGGAGAGCATCTGGGGTACGCGATCGGGCGTGCGCATCGGTACGCTCGAAGGCGGGTCGCTGCCGAAGTGGGGCGGCCAGACGCATGGACGGGTGCTGTTCAAGGAGGGCGACGCGTCGAAGCTCGCGGCGGAAAAGGACAACCTGCAGCGTTGGCGGGATGTGGCTCCCGGCCTCGCGCCGGAGGTCGTCGAGTTCGAGCCGGCTGGCGGCGAAGCAGCGCTGCTGCTGCAATACCTGGAGGGCGCCACCTATCGCGATGTACTGCTGAACGAGCACGCCGCCGCCGCCGCCCTACGTCGCGTGCAGCAAACGGTGCTTGACGTGTGGACGCGCACGTTGCGGCGGGAGTCGGTGCACGGCAAGTTCGTGCAACAGATGCGTAAACGGCTCGACGATGTGCTGGCGCTGCATCCGTGGCTGGCGATGGGTGAGGCCGGCCTCGGCGCCGTGACCGCGCCGGATCTTCCGACACTCATCGACCGCGCCAAACCGCTCGACGCGTCGACGCCGGCGCCCATCACGGTTTTTTTGCACGGCGACTTCAATCTCGACAATCTGATCTACAACGCCCGCGAAGATCGACTGCATTACATCGACGTCCATCGTTCTGGCGACGGCGACTACGTGCAGGATGTCGCCGTGTTTCTGGTGTCGCACTACCGGCAGCCCATTTTCGCACCGCGCGTGCGACGCGTGCTCGAGTGGTCGGCCTTGTCGTTTCTCGCTTTCGCGCGGCGATTCGCGGCGGCGCACGGCGACACGACATTTGAAGTGCGTCTGTCGCTCGGCCTGGCCCGATCGTTCACCACGTCGGTGCGGTTTGAGTTGAATCGTCGCTTCGCCCGCGACATGACCCAGCGGGCGACGATGTTGCTGCAACGCGTGCTAACGGTCGAGCCGGAGCACTGGCGGCAGTACCGCACGCCTGACGAGATCCTGCTCGCCTGACGCGGTTGCGGTTGCGGTCGCTGATTCGAGGCGCTCCGCGTGTTCGGGCGTTAAGGGCGAGACGGTTTAGTCCGGCCGCGGCGGTTCACGGTCTCTCATACCCACCTGATGCTCACTCGCGTTTGGTTCGCCATTGAGACGCGGTAGTCCCGTGTCGCGGATCCAACAGACGTCTTGCAGGCTTCGGTCTGCGCGGCGGACCCTGGTTGCGCGGGAATTCGCACCGCACTCGTTTAGCCTAACTCTCTTTGAGTGTCGCCATGTCGATGACGAAGCGATAGCGCACGTCGCCGCGCTTCATGCGTTCGTAGGCCTGCGCGATGTTGCGGATGTCGAGCATTTCAATGTCGCACGCGATGTTGTTCTTGGCCGAGAAGTCGAGCATTTCCTGGGTCTCGGGCATGCCGCCGATCAGCGAGCCGGCCAGAGCGCGGCGGCCCATGACGAGCGGCATGGCGTCGATCGGGGGGTTGAGCGGCGTGAGCTGACCGACCAGCATGTAGACGCCGTCGAACTTCAGGCAGTTGAGATACGGGTTGAGGTCATGTTCGACCGGGACCGTATCGAGGATGAAGTCGAGGCTGCCGGCCGCGGCCTCCATGCCTTCCGGTTGCGAACTGACGACGACGTGGGCTGCGCCGTTGCGTTTGGCTTCTTCGATCTTGCTTTCCGAGCGCGTGAAGACAGTGACTTCAGCGCCGAGTGCTTTGGCGAATTTGACGCCCATGTGTCCCAGGCCGCCCATGCCGACGACGCCCAACTTGTGACCACTCTTCACGCCAAAGTGTCTCAGCGGTGAGTAGGTGGTGATGCCGGCGCAGAGCAGCGGGGCGGCGCTGGCGGGATCGACGCCGTCGGGGAGCTTGACGACGAAGCGATCGCTTACGACGACGTGATCGGAGTATCCGCCGAACGTGGGCGAGTTGTCGTGACGGTCGACGCCGTTGTATGTCGCGATGAAGCCATTGAGGCAGAATTGTTCGAGCCCGCGCTCACAGGCCGCACAGGTGCGGCAGGAGTCGACCATGCAGCCCACGCCGACGAGATCACCGACGTTGAATCGCTGCACCTCGGGGGCGACCGCGGTCACCTTGCCGATGATCTCGTGTCCGGGAACGCACGGATAGGTGCTGATGTCCCAGTCGTTCTCGACGAAGTGAATGTCGGTATGACAGACGCCGCAATAGAGAATCTCGATAGAGACGTCATCCGGTCGCGGATCGCGGCGTTGCAGGGTCCAGGGGGCGAGGCCGCTGGAGTCGGAGTGCGCGGCGTAGGCTTTGGCGGAGGTCATAGCGATGTCCCTCGTGGGTGGAGTCGTCAGGTTGAGCCGCGGAATCGCGAAGCGTTCGTTGGGCGCATGCATGCTACCCCGCGACTCGAGGCTTGACCACGAGATGATCGGCCGGGGCGGCGTTTGGGCATGTTTTGAAGGGGCTCGTTCGTGACGCGCGGCGAAGCGGCGGGGGCGAATAAAGACCAGCGGCGGCGAACCTGATGGTCCGCCGCCGCCGCATTCGTCTGAGGCTGTCGCGAGCGTGGCTCGCGGTTTCGGTCGACTAGCCGCCGTTGACGACGAGGTCGACAAACGCCTCGATGTCGCGGGCGTCGACGAGGCCGTCGTCGTTGGCGTCGGCGTTATTGACGTCGCAACCCGGGTAGGTCGCCGCGTAGCCAGCGGGATCCACGACGGCCAGCACGAACGGCTCGATGTCGACAGCGTTGACGAGGCCGTCGCAGTTGGTGTCGCCGAGCGGGAAGGCGAACGTGGTGACGTTCAGTTCCGCGAAGTCGAGCACGGTGCGGCTGCCGCTGCGCTCAACGTAGAGCATAAAGCGGATCTCGCCGGTCGGGCTGACGTAGCGATCAAACTCGTCGGTGATCCGTGCGTCGAGGAAGCCGTCGAGGTTGCCCGCCCAGTTGTCGGCGTAGGCGTTCTGGCCGGTGGCGCCGGCGCCGTCGCCCCAGTTGTTGGCGAGGTTGTCCCAGATGTAGAGCTCGATCTGAGCACAACTGGTCGCGTAGCCCTCGAACTGCACGTCGATCTGGGCGATGTCGGCGATGTCTTCGGCGATGGTCGCCTCGAACACGTGCGTGCTTTCCCAGCCGCTGCCGGGGTTGCTCGAGAAGAAGGACACGCCGTCAGAGACACCGAGCCGGTCGAGGCTCGACAAAGCGCTCGAGACCGGCGACGGGTTGCCGTTCACCGCGTTCCACGACGAGGTGCGGAAACCGAGGCCTGAAATCTCGATGTTGGTCGCGTTGCCGTACGTGGCGACTTCGCCTTCGATGACATTGAGCGGCTCGCTGACGACCTGGCTGGTCATGCCGTTCGAGCCGACGGCGATCGCGCGGATCCGCAGTTCCTGGCCGCGGCTCTGGGTGGGAACCATGAAAGACGTCGCGTTGCCGCTCGTCACGGTGGCGATCGGCGTCCACGGATCGGCGTTGATCGCGTAGTCGAGACGCACTTCGGAGACCGGCTCGTTGTTCTGACCGGTGGCGGCCCATTCGATCTCGGCCATTTCACCCGCCAGCAACACGCCGTTCGACGTCGGCGAGAGCAACTGGACACCCGGATCGGCGTCGACGCGGCGCGGCACCTGCATGACGATGCAGTGGATGGCGCCGGCCGCGGGAATGATGTCCCAGCAGTTGATCGGGTAGATGCCCACGCCCGGGCCGGCGGCGTTCTGGAAGGTGGCCAGCGCCTGGGCGTCGCGGCTTTGATAGCCGTTTTCGTACTTGATGCTGAAGATGCGATCGTTCACGCGGAAGGCGTTGGTGTAGGTGAAGTGGGTGAAGCCCACGTTCCACGCCGGCGTGCGGTGCACCGTGAAGCCGAGGCCCTGCATGTAGGGGACGGCGTTGTTGGTGACGTTGATCGCGGTGCTGTTCGAACCGGGCACGAACTCGGAGATGATGACGTCGTCGTCGTCAACGATGTACATCCACATGTCGATGTGGCCGGTGCCGTCGACGCTGAAAGGCAACTGCGGCATGATGTGCAGCGTGTCGATGCCCATGTAGTCGCTGTAGTTCTGCTCGAAGACGGCGGTCGAGAAGCCTTCCGACGCCGGGTTGTCGAGGCTGATCAACGCAGTGACAAAGCCGCTGCGATTGGGCCCGGGCATGAAGTTGCCGCCCGAGTAATAGAGGCCCTGGTCGTAGGTCGGGATGTCCCAGAAGGTGTCGCCGACGAACGTGGGCACGAAGTTGTCCGCGGGCCGGCTCGGGTAATAGTGGCTGTCGGCCAAGGCGAGCGAGCCGTTGTCCCAGATGAAGTGCGGGCCGTAGTCACGCATCCAGAGCGCGTTCATCGGCGCCTGAACGAAGACGACCTTGCTCATGTCGGCCCCGCCGGCGGCGAAGTAGCTGGCGGCCGAGTTTTGCACCGACTGGCTCGGCACGGCGACATAGGCGATTTCGTCGCACGTGGGGCACGCGGGGTCAGCGGTCAGGCCGACCACGAGGTCGCGAACGACGTCATTCCACTGACCGGGGACGTAGGAGTAGAGCACGCCGTCCATCGGGTCGTACTCGCGGGGCGTGACGATGTTGGTCGGGTTGGGGGCGTCTTTGTCGGTGTTGAAGTAGATGGCCCGCGGGTGGAGCGACTGATTCGCGTCAAACGGGGTGCCGCCTTCGCGGTAACGCGGTAGCACTTCGTACTCAGCGGCGCGCTGCGCGGTCGCGGCGAGCGGCAGCGTGATGGCGACGAGCGCGAGAAGCGCGCTCTTCGAACGATTCGACATGATGTTGCTCTCCGTCCAATTTCAGTACGTGCAGTGATGCCGACGCAGCGGGCTCGATACGTCGATTCATCGCAGGTTAACAAGAAGAAACCCGATTTGGCCACCAAAAAACGCCCGCTGGCCGCGCCAGATTGAGGCGGCGGTGATCTTTGTATAAGCTCATATTTTAAAGCGGGTTACGTTGAGGTTGGGTTGCAAAAGTGGCGCCAATGATGGCGTCCAAAAACCAAATTATCGGGTGAATGATTTGGTCGAATCGCTCTACGGGGCCGGTTGGCGGCATCGCGGCGGTTCGATCGTCGAACGTCTGCGGCCAGTACACTGCTCTCCATGCCGAGTGCCACGAACGAGACATGGACGGTCGCGCGACTCCTCGACTGGACCCGCGTTTTTCTCTCTGAGCGGCAAATCGAGTCAGCGCGGTTATGCGCCGAAATCTTGCTGGCGCGTGCGATGAACTGTGAGCGGTTGCAGCTTTTCCTGCGCTATCAGCACGTGCCGGATCCGGACGTCCTGACCCGCTTTCGCGAAGCGGTGCGCCGCGCCGCCGCCGGCGAACCGATTGCGTACATCACCGGGGAGAAGGAGTTCTTCTCGCTGACGTTTGAAACGGCGCCGGACGTGTTGATCCCCCGGCCGGAGACCGAGATCATCGTCGAGCGCGTCATCGCTGCGGTGAGACGCGAGGGATTGTCCCGTGACGCGGAGATTCTCGACGTGTGCACCGGCAGCGGCTGCGTCGCGATCGCGCTGGCGCGTCATCTGCCGGATGTCCGCGTGCGTGCGTCGGACAAGAGCGCGGACGCGCTGGCGATCGCGAGACGGAACGCCGAGCGGCATGCGCTGGCCGAGCGGGTCGCGTTTCTGGAGAGCGACTTGTTTGCCGCGCTGCCTGCCGAGACCCGTTTCGACGCGCTGACGTGCAACCCGCCGTACATCCCGACGCAGGAGCTTGCGACGTTGTCGCCGACGGTGCGTGATCACGAGCCGCGGCTGGCGCTGGACGGCGGCGATGATGGGCTCGCGATTGTGCGGCGCGTGCTGCGGGAAGCCCCGCCGTTTATGGCCCCCAGCGGGTGGCTGCTGATGGAAGTCATGGCCGGACAGTCGGCGACGGTGCAGACGCTCGCGGCGGAGAACGGCTGGACGGAGGTCACGGTCCACCGCGACGCCGGTGGGCACGAGCGCGTGTTGCAGGCCCGCCGGCCTGCGGACTAGCCGCGGCTGTGGGGGGTGGTGCGACGGGCCGGACAACGGGTTTACAGGTTGCCGCGGCGTTCCTGCTCGCGTTCGAGCGAGACGAACAGGGCCTTGAAGTTTCCGACGCCGAAGCCGCGTGAGCCGTGGCGTTCGATGACTTCGAAGAAGAGCGTCGGTCGGTCTTGCACGGGCTGGGTGAAGATCTGCAGCAGGTAGCCGTCGTCGTCGCGGTCGACCAGGATCCCGAGCTCGCGCAGCTCGTCGATGTCTTCATCAATCTCGCCGACGCGATCGCGCAACTCGTCGTAGTAGGTATCCGGCACGCGTAAGAAGTCGATATCGCGTTGTCGCAGTTCGCGCACCGTTGAGCAGATATCGGCGGTGTTCATAGCGATGTGCTGCACGCCGGGACCATTGTACCAATCGAGATACTCGTCGATCTGGCTCTTGCGTCGGCCCTCGGCGGGCTCGTTGATGGGGAGTTTGATCTTGCGCCCGTCCTCCATCACCTTGCTCATCAGCGCGGAGTATTCGGTGCTGATGTCTTCATCGGTGAACTCGGCGAGCTGTGAGAAGCCCATCACGTTTTCGAACCAGCGCACCCAGTAGTTCATCTCGCCGAGGTAGACGTTGGTCACCACATGGTCGATTGCCGCGAGACCGACGGCGGGGGCGCCATGTGCTTGAATGGGGGCGTAGCCGGGTGCAAACGCCCCGCGATAGGCAGCGCGTTCGACGAATCGAAAGATGGTGTCGCCGGCGTAGCGAATCGACCCGACTTTCAACACACCGTCGGCGTCTTCGAGCGCGTCAACCGGGTCAACGACGGTGGCGCCGCGCGCCCTGGCCGCACGGAGCGCGGCTTCGGCGTCGTCGACGGCGAGCGCGATCGCTTTCACGCCGTCGCCGTGCAGCGCCTGAAACCGCGCGGCTTCGTCATCCGGTGTGATCGCGGAGGTCAGCACGAGACGCACCTGTCCCTGTTGCATGACGTAGCTGGAGCGGCGTCGCGACCCGGTTTCGAGCCCCATCTTCGCGACCGGCTTGAAGCCGAAGGTTTTGTCGTAGAAGTGGGCTGATTGCTTGGCGTTGCCCACGTAGAACTCGAGGTGATCCCACCCTCGAATCGGTGGAAAGTCTGCCGACATCGCGTGAGCCCTGTTCTTCCTCGCTAGTCATTCACATGCCGGTCGCTGCGCGCAGCGCCGGTGAAGCCGCGGCGGAGGAGGCGCGGCGGCGACGCGCAAAGTTTAACCGCGCGCGTCTTGCCGAGCTGCTCAATTTGTCTGCGATTGGCGTCGATAGCGACCCGGCCGGGGAAGTCGCCGCAGCGCAGCCGGTGCGCCGTGGCCGAGCTTCACGCCCACACTCACGAGGTGAGGAACGCATGCGTCAATCGAAACTCACTGTCTGCGTCGGCCTGGCTCCCGTGATCGGTATGGTGCTCACGCTCGGATGTTTGCCATCCGGCGTCGACGTGACCAGAGCAGACGCACTCCCCATCAACGCCCTGATCGTGAAAGGCGCACCATCGGCGCTGATCAACGCGCTGAGCGAAGACTATCAGCTGGTCGATGCGGACCTGCTGCGGGAACTGGTGGAAACCGAGGCGGGCGCCGGGGCGCTGGCGCTGGCCAAGCTGTTCGCGGTCGATGCGTCGCTCTATAGCGCCGAGGAAATCGCCCAAGACCCGGTGTTTCAGGCGGCCCGCGCAGCCGGGCTGTCGATCCTGCTCGACAACTCACCGGATGCGGCGCACGTGCAGGCGCTCTTTGGCGTTGGCGGGGCGGCGCTGGACGAAGCCACCCGCCAACAACTCGCGGAACTCGGCGTGCCGAGCACGGATCAAGACTTCACAGCGCTGGTCGAACACATTGACGGCGATCGCGAGTACCTCATTTCGCTGTACGGTCCGCCCCAGGGCTTCGGCCTCGCCGGCGAGGTGTCGACGCCTGAAGAGACCGAAGACGTCGGGATGCCCGACCCGGCCGACACGGATGCCGAAACGCCGGAGAACACGCCGCAGTACACGGGCGTGCCGGCTGACGCGGCGACGGGCGGCGAGACGTTCTTGCACTATGACCTGAATGATGCGGCGCGGCTGATCGGTGTTCGCGAGCGACTTCGGGAAGCCGGCGAGCTGCCACGCGGGCTCAAGGATGCATTTGCGGCGCAAAACAGCGGCGATCTGAACGACCTCGGCGACGCCAAGAAGACCTGGTGGGTCAACATGCCCGCCGTCAATTGGACGCCTGGCGACAATCAGCAGGTATTCACCGCGGTCGATTTCCGGGTCGACCTGTTCGCGTCCAGCGTGCCGCACACGAAGTTCCTGCGGGTGACTGCGGTCGGGACGGGCGCTGCGCCCGGACAGATGGCCCACAACGATCACCGGCACCTCGGCTGGTTCCAAGATCAGGTGCTCGTGCAATTCGGTCCGCGCACCGGCGACAACTACGGCAACTCCAATGTCCGCATCTACCAGCACAGCCCGCCGAACGCCAACAACGTAATCGACGTCAGCAGCACGACCGGGTTCAGCGTCGGCGTTGGGGCCGACTCGGGCGGCGGCAGCGCCAACTACAGCTATAACGAGAGCCAGACGATCAGCACGCAGATCACCGACTTTCAGGTCATCAACGACACCGATCCGGATCGCGCGCAGTGGCGCTATCAGCTGCATCAGGTGGGCGGCGGGACGTACAACTTCAGCAACCCGTCCAAAACGCTGCCGCACCGCGTGAAGTGCCACGTCGAGATGCATCAGCCGCCGACCCTCGCGCGGCAGACGATCCAGCCCAACGCGCAGGCGGTGTGGCGTGCGGACGGCGACTTTGACGGAACGGTCGACTACCGGTTCTACGTCGAGCATCGCGTGACGAAGGTCGACGTCACCAGTGAGCACTGCAAGTTTATCCACACCGTGTCTTGGCATGCTCAGGCGCACTGGTACACGCACCATCAGTACTACAACCTCGGCATCGACTTCAGCGCCGCCGAGCCGAACTAGCGACACGATCGCCAGTCGGAATTGCAGGGCGCCCTCGGGCCGCGAACCCCGCGCCCGAAGGCGTTGCTTTTGCGCGTCCGCGTCAGAAGACGACAAGCGATGCGTTGAACGGTCCTGACCGATACAGCGACGTGGAGTAACAGCGAACGCCGCGTTGCCCGATGCCGACGCTTTACAGGGCCACCCCTCATGGACACTCTTGCGCACGTGTCACACGCCGATTCATCCTCGCCGAGCCAGGGGACGACGGTCGCAACAGCGCGGCTCTACCTGCTGACGTTCGGATTGACGCTGTTTCTGTCGGCCGGCCTGCTCTTTGTCGTGCAGCCGATGGTGGGCAAGCTGGTGCTGCCGACGCTGGGTGGGACGCCGGCGGTGTGGAACACGTGCATGGTGTTCTTTCAGGCGGTGTTGCTGGCGGGGTATGCCTACGCCCACGCGAGCGTGCATTGGCTTGGCGTGCGGATGCAGGCTCGCGTGCATCTGGGCGTGCTGTTGCTGCCGCTGCTGGCGTTGCCGATCGCGTTTGAGCAGACCTCTCCGGCCCCGACGGGCGATTTGCCGGTTGGTTGGCTGATTTGGCGTTTGCTGCTAGCGGTCGGGTTGCCGTTCTTCGTTGTGTCGACCAGCGCGCCGCTACTGCAGAAGTGGTTTTCGCGGACCGGACATCCCGACGCCCACGATCCGTACTTTCTCTACGGCGCGAGCAACTGCGGCAGTCTGCTGGCCCTGCTCGGCTATCCGCTCGTGATCGAGCCGTTGCTGCCCACATTGTCGCAAACGCGGTGGTGGGCGTTTGGCTATGGATTGCTCGCGCTGCTCGTCATGGGGTGTGCGCTGCTCCTGTGGCGCGCGCTTGATCGGGCGTCATCGTCGGAGGCGGGCGGCGAGTCGGCTGCGTCTGAGACGCGGCGAGCTGCGACGCGCGCGGATCAATCCGAGAGCCCGTCGACGCCGGCTGGCGCCGCTGCGACGCCGTCGTGGCGACAGCGCGCCGCGTGGCTGTTCTTCGCCGCGGTCCCGTCGAGCCTGATGCTCGGGGTGACCACGCACGTGACGACCGACCTGGCGCCGATGCCCCTGCTGTGGGTCGTGCCGCTGGCGCTCTACCTGCTGACATTCGTCATCGTGTTCGCCCAGAAACCGCTGATCCCGTTGAAACTCTCGGCGATGCTGCTGCCGTACGTGATTCTGCTGGCGGCGGTGCTCTTTCTGGACATGCAACGCGTCAGCGCCGTGCTCATTCCCGTGCACATGCTGGTGTTCTTCGTCGCGGCGTTGGTGTGTCACGGGCGTTTGGCGGCGATGCGCCCCAGCGCTGCACGTCTTACCGAGTTTTACTTGTGGATGTCGATTGGCGGCGTGGTCGGCGGGTTGTTCAACGCCGTCGTCGCGCCGCTCGCATTCACCTCGATCATTGAATATCCGCTGGCGATGATGCTGGCGTGCCTCGCGCTGCCGGCGGCGGCGGCGACCCGGAGCAAGCGCGTCGGCGACGTGGCGTGGCCCGCGGGAATCGCCCTGCTTGGTCTTGCCGTGGTCATGTGGCTTGATCGCGTCGACGCCGGCGCCGACCCCGCGTTTCGCGCACCGGTCATCGCGTTGCTGGCGGCGATCTGCTTCGCGTTCAAGGATCGCCCCTGGCGCCTGGCGCTCGGGTTCGCAGCCATGCAATGCGTCAGCATCTATCACGCCAGCCTCGAAACCGGCCGGGTGCTGCATAGCGAACGCAACTTCTTCGGCATGAAGCGCGTGGTCGTCGATGCGGAGACGGGGGAGCACCAACTCGTGCACGGCGGCACGTTCCACGGCAGCCAATCAACCGACCCGAGACTCGCAGGAGTTGCGACGGCGTATTACCACCGCAGTGGACCGCTTGGCGACGTGTTTACCGCTTGGCGCGAATCTGTCGGTCTCAGCGACGCCCCGCCGCGCGTCGGCGTGATTGGCTTGGGTGCGGGGGCGATGGCGACGTACGCGCGTCCGGACGACCATTTCCGATTCTTCGAGATCGACCCCGCGATTGCGCGCATCGCTCAAGACCCGCGCTACTTTACGTTTTTGAAAGACGCCGCCGGCGAGCTTGACGTCGTGCTCGGGGATGGGCGTCTGACGGTGGCGAGCGAACGTGACGCGAGCTTCAGTCTGATCGTGCTCGACGCATTCAGTTCCGACTCGATTCCCGCGCATCTCGTCACGCGTGAGGCGTTGCAGTTGTATTTGAGCAAACTCAGCGAAGGGGGGCTGCTCGCGTTTCACGTGAGTAATCGCTATCTCGATCTGAAGCGGGTGCTGTCGGCGCTCGCGGCCGACGCCGACCTTGTAGCGCTGTACTGCGCCGACGCGTTGGTCACGCCTGATCAGCAACTCGAGGGCAAGACGCCTTCGGAGTGGGTCGTGATGGCGCGGCGTGACGCGGACCTGGCGTACCTGCCGCGGCGGGAGCGTTGGGAAGCGCTGGAGCCGAACGCCGAGTCCGTGTTGTGGACGGATCAATTCTCGAACGTGCTGAGCCTGGTTCGCTGGTAGCATCACCCTGTGGCGCGAGCTCGCTGCTGCAGGCATCGGGTGCAACCAGCCGGCGCGGCGACGGATGCCGCCGCGTGCGGCGTCGCGCTGCTTTGAAGCGCCTCAGAGGGAGAGCCAGCCCATGCTCCAACCGCAATACCCGCTCTATCTGGCCAATCAGGCTCAACAGCCCAACGCAGATTTGACGGTCGAGAACAAATACACTGGCGAGGCGGCGACGCAAGTCGCACTTGCCGACGACGCGTTGGTCGACCAGGCGATCGCGGCGGCGGAAGAAGCGGCGCCGGCGATGGCCGCGCTCAAGCCGTATGAGCGGCAACAAATTCTGCAGCATTGCATGCGCTGGTTCGAGGAGCGCGCTGAGGAGCTCGCGCAGGCGCTGTGCATCGAAGCTGGAAAGGCGATTCAGCACAGCCGCGGCGAAGTCGCGCGGTTGGTCGATACGTTTCGCATCGCCGCCGAGGAGACGCCGCGGCAGTACGGCGAGGTGCTGCCGCTGGAGATCAGCGCGCGGGCGGCGGGGTATCGCGGCATGTGGAAGCGTGTGCCGATTGGGCCCTGTTCGCTGATCAGTCCGTTCAACTTTCCGCTGAATCTCGTGGCTCACAAGATCGCGCCGGCGATCGCGGTCGGCAATCCGTTCGTGCTCAAGCCAGCGAGTCGCACGCCGGTCGGGGCGTTGATCATCGGTGAGATTCTGGCGGAGACCGAGTTGCCGACGGGGGCATTCAGCATCCTGCCGTGCCGGCGCGAGGCGGCGGATCGTTTTGTGAGCGACGAGCGTTTGAAGCTGTTGAGTTTTACCGGCTCAGACGAGGTCGGCTGGAAGCTCAAGGCGAAGGCGGGGAAGAAACGCGTCAGTCTGGAACTCGGCGGCAACGCCGCGTGCATCGTCGATGAGGGGGTCGACCTTGACGATGTCGTCGACCGGATCGTGTTTGGCGCGTTTTATCAGTCGGGGCAGAGCTGCATCAGCGTGCAGCGCATCATTGCGCACACGGCGATCTACGACGCGTTGGTGGAGAAGCTGGTAGCGGCCGCGGAGCGACTCACACTCGGCGACCCGTTGGAGGAGCGCACGTTCCTGGGGCCGGTCATCTCGGATGATGCGGCGGAGCGCATTGAGCGCTGGACGCGGGAAGCGGTCGACGCGGGCGCGAAGCTGCTGTGTGGCGGAACGCGCGATGGGCGCATGATTCCGGCGACGCTGCTGGAGGGTGTGCCGCGTGATCAGCCGCTGGTTGCGGAGGAGGCGTTTGGTCCGGTGGCGGTGCTATCGCGCGTTGAGGGTTTTGCGGAAGCCTTGGAGCAAGCGAACGACACGCGTTTCGGGTTGCAGGCTGGCGTGTTTACGCGCGACATTCACCGTGCGATGCAGGCCTGGGACACGCTCGAGGTGGGCGGTGTGATGATCAATGACGTGCCGTCATGGCGCGTCGACCACATGCCGTATGGGGGCGTGAAAGACAGCGGGCTCGGCCGCGAGGGGCTGCGCTTTACGATGGCCGAGATGACCGAGCCGCGTCTGCTGGTGATTCGCGACGCGTAGCGGCGTCGTTCAGAACGCGCGACCGCACTCCGGGCAGCGGCGTTCGGGCAGACGCCATAGCAGGAATCCGCAGCCGACGCAGCGCGGCTCCTCGACAGCGACCGAAATCCGCAGGCCGCAGCTACGGCAGCGTCGGTCGCCGAGCGCGAGCATCTGGCGGTCGCTGCATCGCGGGCAAGTTAGCTCGAGTTCCGGCGCCGCGGTCTCCAGATGGGCGCCTTTGCTGACGTGCTGCAATCGCGCGACGATCACGAGACTGAGCGTGCCGGCGGCGTTTAGCACGCCTGCCGCCCCGAACAGACGGTAGAAGAACTCGTCGTTCGTTTCGGTGAAGATCGCCACGATCGTGAAACCTGCGACGGTCGCGACGAGCAGAAGTGTTGCGTGACGCAGCATGCGCCCGGCGTCACGCACCGTGAGACGCAGCAGCAGGGCCGCGTGAGCAACGCTGACGGCCAGCACCGCGACCACGCCGGTTGCTTTGAGGAAGAGATCGCCCTCGACGCCGTCGGCCCAGATGCACACCAGCAACATGCCGAGCCCGACGACGCAAAGTGCGAGCCCGACGAGCGCGAGCGGCGTCCGCCGCCTGCGCTCGAAGCAGTCGGCGCTGGGGATGGCGATCACGAAGTAGCCCAGTAGCGCAAAGGTGGTGAGCAACGCGCGCCCAGCGCCCGCGTCGAAGCTGAGGGTTCGCCACGTGAAGAACAGGAAGACCGCGAAGTTCGCCGCGAAGAGTGCGAGGCCGACGCGCGCCAGCAGCGTGCAAACGCGTCGTTCCAGCGCGGCGGCGCACGCCAGGGCGATCCCGCTGTGCAACGCAAGAATCGCGAGGGTGAGCAACACTTTGCCGGTAAGCTCGTTGAACCGCCCCACCAGCAGCGCGATTACCGCGATGAAGGCGCAGGCGGCAAGGGAAATGATCAGGCCGCGGAGAAACCAGCGTTTGAGTCTGAGCCGCTCCACACTCCCCGGGGTGCTCGGGGCTGTATCGCTCATGTGTTCGCTCCACTGCTCACGTTCGATCCGCGCGGAGCGCCACGTTGCACGCGTCGACTTACGGCGCGGGCGGTGCGTGCATCGTTTCGCTGGGTGCGGTCCGTGAATCTCCGGCGGCGAGCGCCGCGCCGCGCTCGAAGGTGGCGGTGATCAGCAACTCCAGCTCGCGACCGGCGGCCTGCACGGCTTCGTAGTGTTCGGCGCCCTTGGCGAGGTACCACTGCTTGGGTTCGCCAGCCGCATCGAACAGCGCCCGGCCGAACTCTGGAAAGCAGATCGTGTCATCTTCCGCTGCGATGACGAGGAGCGGACGCGGAGCGATTTCGGCGACGACGTCGATCGGGTCATGGCCGACCGAGATCAGCCAGCGTGCGACCCACGGTCCGAGTGGACCGAAGCGACCACGTGCGTGCCGCTCGGCGATGCCGCGATAGCTGTGGAAGGTCGAGTCGAGCACGACCGCGGCGATTTCCTTCCGCTCAGCGGCGACGACGCAGCCCACCGCACCGCCGAGCGACTGCCCGTAGAGAAAGAGGCGGCCGGGTTGGTGTTCGGGGCGGCTGATGGCGTAGTCGATCGCGGCGTGGGTGTCGCGGATAGTGCCGTCGCGCGTGACGCGTCCCTGCGACTGCCCGTAGCCGCGATAGTCGAACAGCAGCACGTCGTAGCCGTGCGGCGGCAGCCACGCGACCGTCGCGATGTGATTGGTGATGTTGGCGGCGTTGCCGTGGACATGCACCACCAGGCCGCGTGAGGGCCGCTGCGTCGCGGGTACGAACCAGCCATGCAGCCGCACGCCGTCGTCGGTTTCGAAGAAGACGTCTTCGTGGGTCAGCCCGAAATCTGCGGAGTGATACCACGTGTTGTCGCTCGGGTGATAGAAGAGGCCGTCGCATCCCACGAGCGAAAGATAGCCGAAAAGCGCGGCCAGTAACGCGAGGCGGATTGGCCAGCGATACCGTCCGAACCATCCACGCCGGCGCGGCTGCGGTTGCTCGTCCGTCGATGTCGCCGGGTTGCTGTCCGAGGGGGCGTGCGGGTCGACTGCGTTTGGCGGGTTCATGCGGTAAGCGTAGCACGCGGGGCGTGTCTAGAGGCCGTACTCGCTCCAGCGTCGGTCGACGAGCGCTTTGATCTCGGCGGTCATGTCGAGTTCGTCGGGGAACGCGCGGACCTCACCTTCGCCGGCGATCTTGCGCGTGGCGTCGACGCCCATCTTCGACCCGACGCCGAGCCGCGGCGCCGCATGATCGAGAATATCGAGCGGGCCGTCGATGAACATGACGTCGCGCTTGGGGTCGACGTTGGCGCAGAGGTGGAAGAGGACGGCCTGTTCGTCATGCACGTCGACCTCGTGGTCGACCACGACGATGATCTTGGTGAACGCCATCTGACCCGCGCCCCAGATCGCGCTCATCACGCGACGGGCCTGCATGGCGTATTCCTTCTTGATCTTCACGAACGCGCAATTGTGAAAGCAGCCGAACATCGGCAGGTTGTAATCGATGATGTCGGGGATCAGCGTCTTCAGGAGCGGCAGGAACACGCGTTCGGTCGCTTTGCCGAGCCAGAAGTCCTCTTGCGGCGGCTTGCCGACGACGGTCGTCGGGTAGAGCGGAGCGTGGCGGTGCGTGATGGCCGTCACGTGCAGTTGCGGGAAAAAGTCGGCGAGTGAGTAGAAGCCGGTGTGGTCGCCGAACGGGCCTTCCAGAATCGGCGGCTCGCCCGGGTCGATGTAGCCCTCGATCACGAACTCCGCGGTGGCGGGAACTTCGAGCGCTGGCTGCGACACGCAGCGCACCAGTTCGAGCCCGCGGCCGTGCAGGAAACCGGCGAAGAGCGTCTCTTCGATGCCCGGCGGCAATGGGGCGGTGGCGGCGTAAGGCATGATCGGGGGGCCGCCGAGCGCGATCGCAATCGGCATGAGTTCGCCGCGCTCTTTGTATTTGCGGAAGTGGCGGGCGCCGTCGTGGTGCGTGTGCCAGTGCATCGCGGCGAGTTTGGGTCCGAACGCCTGCACGCGATACATGCCGATGTTGCGATCGCCGTTTTCCGGGTTTTTGGTAAAGATGCCGGCGAGCGTGATGTAGCGACCGGGCCTTGAGCCCTCGGTGGCGATGTGGCGTGGGGGATCGTCGGGCGCTTCGCCGCGCTCCGCGAGTTTGCGGATGTGCGTGAGCACGTCGCGGGCTTCGTCGGACACGAGCCGTGACACGTCGCCGTCATGCGGCCAGCACTTGATGATCGGCAGATCGAACAGGTTCGCGTCGTCGGTGTGGATTACTTCCTGGCAGATGCCGCGTTTCACGATCTTCGGCGGCAGCGTGGCGAGCTGGGCGAACTCGGGCAGCTTCTTGAGTTTCGCGATCAGCGTCGGCGGCACTTCGGGCTTGATGAGGCTCTGGATGCGGTTGGCGACGGCGTCGAAACTGTCGGTGTTCATCGCCAGGCACATGCGTTCTTTGGCGCCAAATGTGTTGATGATGAGCGGGAATTTTGAGCCCTTCACGCGTTCAAACAGCAGCGCGGGGCCCTGCGCCTTGACGACCCGGTCGTAGATTTCGGTGATCTCGAGAATCGGGTCGACTTCGGTGCGGACGCGGCGCAGCCAGCCGCGACGTTCGAGTTCGTTGGCGAAAGCCTGGAAGTCGGTGAATGGCATGAGCGGTCGTTTCGGATGCCGGAGTTCTGTTGCGAATCTCAGATACTTCGGCCGTCATGCTAACCGGTGAGTCGTAAGGGGGCTCTCGGGTAGGAAGGCGGGCGCGAACGTTGGCGCCACTGAAACTGATCGCCAATGCGATCGCGACGACCTCGGCTCGGGCGGTCGCAGAGACTGGTCGACGACGCGGCCGCAGGCATGCCTCCGTCATCGGCTGGCGGTTTCGTGACGCGGCAGGAGTTCGAAAACGCCTCAAGTCCCTCGGGCAACCGCATGCGACCGTTTGCAATCACGCCGTCGCCGCCGATCTGCACGTCGGCGGTTTCGCCTGACGCGACCTGCAGGCGCGTGGTATGTCCGCTGGCGATGAAGCGATCGCCGGCGATGGGTATCAGCCGCTGGAGCTCGACGACGCCGGGAAAGACGCCGTCGATGACGAATCGCCCTTCCGCATCGGTCGACGCGTTGCGGGGCTGCAGAAATTGATCTCCGTCGACTCTCGACCGCAGCGAGACCGTGACGTGTGCGTCGGCGATGGGGCCGTGGGCCCCGAGCACCTGCCCACGAACGGGTCGCCCGCGGCGTGAGGTCGATGGTCGCGGCGGTCTCGAGGTCGGCGGCGTCGATGATCGCGGCGCCTTCGCTGTGTCGAACGATGATGCGTGATGTCGCGGGATCCGCGATGCGTTCGGGCAGTTTCAGACGTCCGAAGCTGTTGGTGTGTATCGACTCGTAACGGTGGGTTTGCTCCGCGTGGGGGATGAACACCTGCGCCCGCGCCGCGGGCTCGCCACTTGGCGTAAGGACTTGCACGCGAACGGTTTCGCCGAACGTTGAAGCCCCCATATTGGCGACCATCAGCGTCAAACCCACGCATGCCCAGCGACGCGGCGCCTGTTTCGCGACCATCCACGTTCTCCCCGTAGCTGAGATCCAGACTTGTGCTCGATCGTCGGTAAGAATTGATCCAGCGAACGGCAAACGCAAGCAAGATCCGCCGCTGTCCGCCGGATTCGCGACGACAGCCGCGGTTGCAGCTACACTGCTCGGCTTGCCGATGGAGAGGTCGTCAGGTACAAAAATTCGCTCGGCGCGTGCCGCGCCCGACAGGAGTCTGTGCACCCATGAGCACCACCGCTGACGCACTGCGCAAGAAGATCAACGACCGCTCGGCGCTGATCGGCGTGATCGGTCTCGGCTATGTTGGCCTGCCGCTGGTGCGTGAATTCTGCAACGCCGGCGTGAAAGCGATCGGCTTCGATATCGACGATCGCAAAGTCGCCGCGCTGAACGCGGGTGAGACGTACATCGCTCACCTGCCGGGCGAGTACTTCAAGCAGCAGATCGACGCTGGACGCTTTGAGCCGACGACCGACATGGCGCGGCTCAGCGAGCCCGACGCGATCCTCATCGCCGTGCCGACGCCGCTCGACAAGATGCGCGAGCCCGACATGCGGTATGTGCGCGGGACGACCGAGACGATTGCGAAGACGCTGCGCAAGGGGCAGTTGGTGGTGCTGGAAAGCACGACCTATCCGGGCACGACCCGCGAGGTGTGCCGGCCGATTCTCGACGTGACCGGTCTGAAGCTCGACGAGGACTATTTCCTCGCGTTCTCGCCGGAGCGGGAGGATCCTGGCCGCAAAGACTATTCGACCAAGACGATTCCGAAGGTCGTCGGCGGGGTGACCGCGACGAGCGGCGAACTGGCCGACGCGGTCTATCGACTCGCGCTGGATCACACGGTGCCAGTGTCGACGGCGGAAGTGGCTGAAGCATGCAAGATTGTCGAGAACGTGTATCGCTCGGTGAACATCGCGATGGTCAACGAGCTGAAGCTGCTGTTCGACCGCATGGGCGTGAACGTGTGGGAGGTGATCGACGCGGCCAAGACCAAGCCGTTCGGCTTCCAGGCGTTTTATCCGGGTCCGGGGCTGGGCGGGCACTGCATTCCGATCGACCCGTTCTACCTGTCATGGAAGGCGCGCGAGTTCAACATGACCACGCGTTTCATCGAGCTGGCCGGCGAGATCAACGCTCGCATGCCCGAGTATGTGGTTGAAAGGACGATGCTGGCGCTGAACGAACACGGGAAGCCGCTGAAGGGCTCGAAGGTGCTCGTGCTGGGGCTGGCGTACAAGAAAGATGTTGACGACGTGCGCGAGTCGCCGTCGGTCGTGCTCATCGAACTGCTGCAGCAGCACGGCGCGAAGGTGGACTACCACGACCCGCACGTGCCGACGGCGAAGGAAATGCGTGAGCACGACATCACCCACATGCGCAGCGTGCCGCTGACGCCGGAAACGCTTGGCGGCTACGACTGTGTGCTGATCTCGACGGATCACACGGCGGTGGATTACGACCTGGTGTGCGAGCACGCGCCGCTGGTGGTCGACACGCGCAACGCGACGGGCGGCAAGCCGCGTCCGGCTGGGCGGGTGTACCGGGCGTAGGCGTTCAACCGGCGATGCCGACGAGCGACATCGCGGCTACACTGCGCCGACATGAAGACCACCACGCTCGGTCAGTCCGACCTCGTCACCACCCGGCTCATCTACGGCTGCATGCGCACTATCGGCGTGCGTGATCCGGCGGACATGAATGACGACCGGCGTCGCGAGGCGTACGCCGCGATCGCGGCTGCGCTCGACGCCGGCTACAACCATTTTGCCCATGCCGATATTTACGGTCGCGGCGAGTGCGAGCGTGTCTTTGGTGCGTTCTTGCGCGATTACCCCGGCGTACGCGAAAAGATCATCGTCACGACCAAGTGCGGCATCCGCTGGGCCGGAGACCCCGATCCGCAAGCGCCGCACCGCTACGACTTCTCGTCAGAGCACATCGTGTGGAGCTGTGAACAGTCGCTGCAGCGGCTCGGCGTGGAGCAGATTGACGTATACCTGCTGCACCGGCCCGACGTGCTGATGGAGCCCGACGACATCGCGCACGCGTTCGATCAGCTCCAGCAGCAGGGCAAGGTGAAACACTTCGGCGTGAGCAACTTCACCCCGAGCCAAACCGCGCTGCTGCAAGACCGGTTGTCGCAGCCGCTGGTGTGTAATCAGCTCGAGTTGCACCTGCTGCGGATGGATCCGTTCGAAGACGGCACGCTCGACGACCTGTATCGGCGTCAGATCACGCCGACATCGTGGGGCCCGGTGGCGGGCGGTCGACTGGGTGATGAAGCGGCGCCGGCGCTAGACGCTCGGCAGCGGCTGATGTGCCGCGTGCTCGACGACGAGGCCGCCGCCCACGGAACCACGCGCTCGACGCTGGCGATGGCGTGGCTGCTGAGGCACCCGTCAAACACTCTGCCGATCGTGGGCTCGCGGCGACCCGATCGCATTCAGGCGGCGGCAGCGGCCGATGGGCTTACGCTGTCACGGGAAGCGTGGTACCGGTTGTATGTCGCCGCGCGGGGACGCGGGCTGCCGTAGTCGCGGGGGGGGATGCATATCTTGCCACTGGTCGGTGATCGCCTATACACTCCTCCGTACGTATGGCGCGGTGGTTCAAAAGACGAGATTCGATTTTGCCGCTCTCTGCACGGATGCGCGAAGCGGCCTGTGGTTGCGTGGGCTGGGACGTAACAGAAACTGATGTGCTGACCCGCCGAAGGAGCGAGGGCCGCAGATCATGATCGTTGATTGTCACACACAAGTTTGGGACTCGAGCGATTGGCTGGGTGCGGCGCAGAACGCGCCAGAGGTGCATCTCGCCGCCGACACCGCCCGGCATTTGGAGGCGGTTGACACGGTCGATCACGCGTTCGTGCTGGGGCTGAAAAGCCGATATCTGAACGCGGAAATCCCCAACGCGTTTGTCGCCAGCTACGTGCGACGCTATGCGAGCAAGATGGTCGGGTTTGCGGGCATCGATCCGACTGATCCCGGCTGGTACGACGAGCTGCAGATTGCGCGGGAGGAACTGAACCTGAAGGGCGTGGTCGTTTCGCCGCCGCTACAGAACTTCCACCCGTCCGACACGGAGGCGATGCGGCTGTACGAGGCCTGCATGGTGCGTGGGTTGCCGATCTTTTTCGAGCAGAATCATCGCAATCCCGCGGCGAAGATGGAATTCGCGCGGCCCTTGTTGTTGGACGAAGTGGCGCGCGAGTTTCCCGACCTGCGCATCGTCATCACACATCTCGGTTACCCCTGGGTCGATGAGGCGATCGCGCTGCTCGGGAAGCATCGTCGCGTTTATGCCGACATCGCCGGCATGCTCCGCAGCCCGTGGCTGGCTTACACGTCGCTCTTGGCCGCCAGCGAGTATGGTGTGATCGACAAGTTGCTGTTTGGCAGCGACTTTCCGTATCGCTCGCCGGCCGCCGGGATCGAGACGCTCTACTCGATCAACCAGCTCAGTTACGGAACGAATCTCATCACGATCCCACGTGAGCGGCTGCGCAGCATCGTCGAGCGGGATGCGTTCGAGCTCTTGGGAATCGATCACCCGCGTGTCTCGCCGCGCGGTCCTCGGCCGATCCTCGCGGATGACGATTGATCTCACCGCGAGCCGGGCGGCGCGTTGGACGATCGTGCTGAGCTCCGCGTGCCTCGCGGGTTGCCAGTCCAATCCACAGCTTGAAGTGCGTCGCCTGCAACCGGCGGCGAGCGCTGAGACATCGAGCTTCCCGATCGCTCCCACCACGGCCGGGTATTACCAAACATCTAACTCGGATTATCACATCGCGTGCGAAAGCACGATCGCGTCGCGCGGGAGCGAGTCCAATCGTGCGATCATTCATCTGCACGTATTTTGGCGCCCGCGCCCCGGCATCAGCTTCTCCGACCGATCGACCGTCAACACCCGCGTCCGCTATCTCGCGCTCGGGGCCCGCGGTTGGCGGTTGTACGAGGGCAGCGGCTTCGTCTACCCAACCAAAGACAACCGCACCGACGGCCTGCGCGTGCGGCTCGAGCGCAGCGTTCTCGAACCCACTGATCGGTCGGGGCCGGAAGCCCCGGTCGCGCTGGGGCCGATCAGGCTGACCGGCGAGTTCATCGCCGCCGCGGACGGTCCGGCCGTGAGGCGCTTGCTCAACGATCTCGAACGTCGCGGCGTCGTGCCGGCCGAGGCGCCGTCGCCGTGACGAGAGACGACGGCGCCCCGGGGGCGCCCCGCATCGAGCGCCCGTGTCGCTATGCATTGCTCGAGCACGACTATCCAAAGCGGCACTGGGATCTGCTGGTGGAGACGCGTCCCGCTTCGCGAATCCCGACGTGGCGGCTCTCGGCGGATGCGCGCGGGGCCACGCTGCCCATCGCCGCGGTTCGACTGCGCGACCACCGCCGTCGCTACCTGGCGTTTGACGGCGTACTGGCTGGGGGCCGCGGCACGGTGCGTCGCGTCGCGAGCGGCGTCGTTCGGCGAACGGGGGACACGGCCACCGCGGGTTTCGAGCTGCTGGACGGTCCGCTGGCGGGGCGTTGGACCGTTGAATCTGTGGGCGCGGGTGACGCGGTGCAGCTTGTTCGCGTCGAGTGAGCGTCTGAGCGGTGCTGCTCTTGGACGTCGTCTAGCGTCGGAACGCGCGTGCGTGCGGCGCGGGGGCGTAGCGGGGCGGCCGCAATTCTGGGGCCGGCGGGCTTTGCGGCGCGGGGATCACTTCGCGGTCGCGCTCTGCGTTCGCTTGCATCTGAGCACCGACGTTCTTGAGCGACGCCGCCATCGCGATCAGCAGCCAGATGGTTTCGCAGTAGGTCACGGTGATGAAGACCGCGCAGACGCCGTAACCCACGAGCGCAGCGCGCAGCCCGACGGCGCACCAAGCCAAGTGGACGTCCGCCGCCCACGGCCGGTTTCGGAAGACGGCCTCGCAAGGCGGGTGCTTCATGGCGCCCATTCGGGTCAGTTGATAGAGCGTGGCGGCGGCAACGGTCAACAGCCGCACGAGGCCCGGCCATCCCAGCTCGGCGAAGGTCTCGAGGTACGCGTTGTGCGCCGCCCGCACGACATTGATCTCGGCGACTTCTTGGACGATGCGTTCCTGAAACGCGCCGATTCCGATTCCGAAGGGGTGCTCGTATCCCATGCGCAGCGCGGCGTTCCAGAAGAGGAGGCGGTCGGTGACGGCGGCGTCGTCGGCGTGGGCCGTGATGGTGGCCATGCGCGTCCACCACCCCGGATCCGCGAGTTGAACGCAACCGAGAATCGCGACCATCACGATCAGGAACCCGCGCCAGCGATAACCACGCGGCAGCGAGAACATGGCGACCAGCAACATCACGGCGAGTCCGACGAAGGCGCCGCGCGAGCGGGTCATCACGATGGTGTTGAAGCACAGCAGCGCGATGCCAGCGACGCCGATGCGGGCGAACCAGTTTTTGAGCGAGAAGAACAGCGCGAGCATGAGGGGCAGCGTCGCAACGAGGTGGGCGGCGAGCATGTTCGAGTCGCTGAAGTCCGGCCCCCCGACGCCGCGCGTGAGTCGAGACCGCTCCACACCGCCTTGGCCGGTGTAGGCGAGGTAGCCGAGGTAGCCGACCGAGGCGACCCAGACCATCACGAGGATTTGATAGTTGCGGGCGCAATTGACGCAGCGCACCAGCATCAGCGCGAACAGCGACATCTTGATCGCCTTGTCCGCCAGCATCGTCGCTCTGTCAGGCGAGTCGCTCCAGAGCGTCGTCGTGAGCGTCCAGAATGCGAACAGCAACAAGCCCATGATGCCGAGCGAGAACTGCTGCGCGTTGCGCGCCAGGGTCGGTCGATAGATGAGAATGCTGAGCGCGAGGAAGGCGGCGACCGTGAATGACGACCGCAGTCCGACTGCGTTGATCGGCTCGCTCCACCAGTGGCCGTGCGGGTTGATGTGATACACCCACACATACGTCGCTGCGCCCCAGATCGGGTTCAGCAACGTGGCGACCAGCCCGGCCATGTACAGCCCCATAAACAGAATCAGCGTCATGCCGTGGCCCCGTTCACCCGTTCCATGTAAGACGCCGGCGCCGGCTCGGCGACGGCGTGTTGCAGGCTCGCCAATAGCTGGCGCGCCGCTTCGCGCCACGTATGACCTTGCTGAACCCAAAGGCGTCCGTTCTCGGCGAGCGTTCGGCGAGCGGGCTCCGGTCCGACGCGCTGGAACGCCGCGACCCACTCCTGCGGCGTGTCGGCCACGAGCACATCGTCGCCCCAGCGCAGACCGTCGAGGTGTTTAACGACCCGTCGGGTGGCGATAACCGGCCGTTGCATCGCGCACGCCTCGAGCACTTTGTTGCGCACGCCGCCACCGGTCGGGAGCGGTGCGATCACGACGGCGGCGCGTTCGGCGAACGGGCGGACGTCGGGAACGTCGGCGTGCACCTCGACGTCGTTCGCCGCGAGTGCGCGGACGCGCGGGGTTGGCCGGCGGCCGACGAGCAACAGACGTTGAGCCGCGCCGGCGCGTCGCACATGGGGCCAGATGCGTTGCGTGAAACGCACCACGCCGTCTTCATTGGGTCGATACCCGAAGTCGCCGATGAACACGGCGACACCAGACTGGCCCGCGGTTTGACACGGCTGGAAGAAGTCCAGATCGACGCCGTTGGAGATCGGGTCGCTCGGCCGTTTGGTCCAGTGTTGCGCGTGTTTGGCGTCGGGACGTGTGGTTGCGACGGCGCGGTCGATCGATCGACCGACCCAGGCCTCGTACGTCATGCATCGCAACAGCTGACGCCCGAGTCGCCAGAAGCGCCCGGGGTGGTTTCGCAGTTCGATGAGCGTGTGCAATACCGTGTCGTCGACGACATCCCAGACAGTGGGTCCGGCAGCGTAGGGGGCGTAGACTCCGGCACGGGCGCCGAACAAGAGCGTGGCGTCGCATGTGTCCGCCCGTGAACAGTGCTCGACGGCGGCCGCGAGCGCGCTCGGTGTTTCGTAGAGTCGCGCCAGCATTGGCGGCTGGTGGACGGCGCTCGGTGTGACCCGGGCGATATGAGTCGACGTTGAATCGAGCCAGCGAATCGCCTGGAGTTCCGGATCGCAGACGTCGCGCGGTGCGAGCAGCGTCACCGACGCTTGCGATTGCAGCTCGCGCAGCAGTCCGCGCAGACGCAGGCGTCCGCCATCCGTCGTCGGCGTGGGCGCGTTGTCGCTTACGACCAGGATGCGCACGGCGCCGCCTCGCGCGTCGGGGTTGACACCGTCAGCGTGGTGAGGGTCTTGTCGGTCACAGGGGTCGGCACTGGCCGGCGCGACCAGCGACGCAGCGCGCTCGCAACCTCCTTCACATCCATTACATCCATGCAGCTCGGCGTGAGATCGCACGATCGTCGATAGCAGGGGCCGCAGGCCAAGCGTGTCACGAACTTCTCCCCGCGGTCGTAGAGGTCGATCTCTTGGGAGCAGGTCGGGCCGAAAAGTACGACGCACGGCACGCGCGCCGCGATCGCGGCGTGCATCGCCATCGTGTCGCCAGTGAGCAGCGCGTTGCAGCGCCCGATTAACGCGGCGAAGGTCGGCTCGTCGTGATTGCAGTTGGTGTCGAGCGTGTGCGGCGCGGCGGCGCGAATGTCGCGAACCGTGTCGGCTTCCGCGGGGCCGCCGAAGAGCGCCAGTTTGATGGCGTCGTCATGTAGCAGGTTCGCCAGGGTGATGAAGCGGTCGACGGGCCAGATTTTGTTGGCGAACACGCCGCCGGCGCCAACGTTGAAGCCGATCACGCTGTCGTTCACTGCGACGCCGAGCCCCCGCCAAACATCCGCGGCGCGCCGCTGCGCCGATGGCGATGGATGCAGCGTGTAGCGCTGCCGAGCGTAAGGTAGGCCGCATGCCTCGTAAATCAACTCTTGGTAGGTCTTCGCGTTGCGATGGAATTTGGCATCGTCGTCGAGGCCGAGCAGGAAGTACGGCCGCGCTTCGGCGTTAAGAGGGAAGCACGCGCCGCTGTGGCTGAGGCCGACGCCGCGACGATCGGTCGCGTTGATGCGCATGGCGAGGCCGGCGGGTCCGGGCTCTTTGTCGAGACTGAAGCAGACGTCAAAGCGTTCGTATTCGAGATGGGCCATTGTCTCGGCGTCGAGCGGCAGCAGGCGGTCGATCAACGGATGGTTGGCCAGCATCCGGACGCCGGCGGGGCGCGTGACCCACGTAATCTGGCTCTCCGGCCAGACAGCTTTCACGCCTGGCAGAATCGCCGCCGTGCGAATGACGTCGCCGAGCGCGCCAAGCTTGATGATGACGATTCGCGCGCCCTGCGCGGCATAGTGTTTGCAGTCGCTCGGACACGCGCCCTGGATCCCCTGAGTGCACGGGCGGTCGCCGCGGTAGAAGCGACAGTCGAGGCGCAACTCGGTTGGCGGTGCGCCCGGCATGGAGAAGCGGTACGCGCTCATGCGGATCCCCCTGACATCGCGAGAACCAGCGCGGTTGGCATATCGGCGAGACGCAGGGCTTCGTCGCCCTGTCCGACCGCGCTCCGTGTGGGAATCAGACCAAGGGCCCGCTCATAGGCATGCGCCACACGCTCGGCCGTGCGATGCCATGTGTAACTCGCCACCCGCGCCTGCCCGGCGAGCCGCAGCGCGGCGGCGCGCGCGGGGTCGAGGGCTTCCACGATGGCTGCGGCGATCGCCGCGCATTGCGTGGGATCGCACAACACCGCAGCGGTACTGGCGATCTCGTATAGGCTGCCGCGGTTCGACGTGACGACCGGAACGCGGGCCGCGAAAGCGTCGAGGACCGGGAGGCCGAAACCTTCGCAGAGGCTCGGCATCACCATCAAGTTCGCCCCGGCCAGCAGTCCGGCCAGATCCTGATGGTCGACAAAAGGCAGCAGATGCACGTGTTGCGAGATCTGCAAACGCCGTGTTTGCGCGGTCAGGTGATCGCGGAAAGACGCGGGCTCGCACCCGGTGAGCACCAGATCGAAAGTGTTGCGCACCGTTTTGGGCAGCATTGTGAACGCGTGCAGCAGTCCGGCCGCGTTCTTGCGTGGGGCTGATCCGCTGAAATTCAGGAGATAGGGTCGCTCCAGGCCGTACCGGCGCCTCACGGTTGCGGTGTCTGACTGCAGCGTGGGCGTCGCGAGCCGCTCGAGTAACCGCCAATCGGGCGCCCACGGCGCGACGACGCTGCGCTCGGGCGCGAGTTGAAAGTGTTGTGCGAGCGCAGTCTGGGTTGCGGCGGATGGCGTGATCACGATCTGACTGTTCTGCACAGCGCGACGCACCCCGGCGCGAAATCGGTCGTGCTCAGTGGGAAGCGTTGCGTCTTCGAGCGGCGCCAGATCGTGCACCGTGCTCACCAATCGCGTCGGACAACGCCGTGGAGCGTCGTTGAACGGCGTGTGGAGCAGGTCGATGCGGTCTCCCCAGCAGGCGACGGGCAGCCGAACGTGCAGCCACAGGTTGAGCCGGTCGCCGGGCATGTCGATTCGTCGGGCGATCACATTGGGAAAGTCGAGCGGATCGGTTTGGCCGAAGTCGATGCCCCCGCGTGCTTCCCGCTGGTGATACAGAACGAAACGCCACGTGGGGCGAATCGCGGGCAACACCCGGAAGAGGTCCCACAGATTTCGGCCGGCGCCGCGTGGCTGAGCGGCGAACATGGTGCGCGCGTCGAGACCGATGCGGATGTTGTCGCTGCGCGTGGCCACCTGTTGCTCCTCACCGCCGCTACTGCCCGGCGTAACTCTTTCTTCGGACGTGGCGAGCAAAACATGAGGAGGAGGCGATGAAGTGGGCGAGTCCGCGCGACATCGCCATTGGAGCGCAAGAAGCGCGCTCGGCGGGGTGTGTCGAGGATCAACGTGCGGGCGCAGTTCTCACGCGTTTTGCGTGTTGTCGCGGTGAATCGCGGCGACTTCGGCAAGTTGTGCGTCGAGTTGCGGGCCGCGCACCGACCAGGCGAATCGCTGCATTGCCGCGGTAAGTGTTGCGTCGACGGCGGTGTCGTGCCCGGCGTCGTGATCCGCAACCAGTTTCGCCAACGCACCGGCGAGTGAGGCGGCGTCGCCGTCGTAGAGATAGGAATGGGGATCATCGACGACCGAGAGCAGCTCGGGATAGACCAAGCGATTCGGCAAGAGCGGCCGGCAGCCGGCCGAGATGGCCTCGACGGCGCTCACTCCGAAGAATTCGTGTTCAGCCGTCGAGACGAAGACATCGGCGTCGCGGAGCGCGTCTTCATACGCGGAACGCGTTTCCTGATATCCCCAACGCTCGATCACCTCGCAAAACTCGTCGTAGGCGGATGTGAAGACATCGGGTTGTTCGGCGAACTGCTCGCCGATGACGCTAACGCGCACCCGTCGTGCGAAGCGGCGCAGCCCGAGCTGCTCGCGCAGCAGTCGCACCGCGTTGAAGAAGATCTCCGGGCCCTTGTCGAACTCCCAGCGTGCGGCCCAGAGCACGTGCAGGTGCTCGCGGTCGGCGGCGTCTCGCGGCGCATGGGTCACCAGTCGAACGCCGAGCGGCTCGACGCGCGACCGCTGGCGAATGCGGTCTTCAACGCCGGGCCAGCGATAGTCGGGCATCTTCTGCAGCGCGGACCGCAGCCCTGAAAGGAAGCTGTCTCGGTGATAGGCGGAGTTGAACCAGACCGCGTCGGCGGCGAGCGCGGATGTGGCGTTGGTGAAACCGAAGTGCAGATCGCGCTCCTGCACCACGCGCACCGGGTACGTGAACTGATTCTCGTGAAAGTAAATCACGGTGGGCAGGTTGCTTACGGCTGCTGGAGCGAGTGCGCGAAACTCGGCGAGGTTCAACATATCGGAGCAAAAGACCAGATCCCATGTCGCGTTTTGGGCGGCGACCTGCTCGCTCAGCGTGAGGGCGCTGTGCCGCATGCGCCATTTCCACTTGCGCGGCGGCAGGCCGAGCACCGTCCAGCGGTGTCGACTGTGGGCCCGCCAGTCGTGGAGAAAGGCGCGATGCGACCCGCCGAGAAACGGTTCGAGCGCGAGCACACGCAACGCTGACGCAGCATTCATCCGGAATTCCCATGGCGTTAACCGCTTTATGCTCGACTTGCGATCGTACCGCGTGCTAGCATTTTGGTTTGGGCATGGCCGTGGCGCGTCGTCGAAAAGCGCTGCGCCCGGCTTGGCTGCTGAATCACTCGGAGGGATGTGGCATGCGGTGCTCATGCGCTCGCGGTCTCGGGTTCATTTTGTCGGGGCTGTTCACGACGGTTGGCTTCGGCCAGACCGCGACGTTGTCGTTGCAGCCTGACGCAGCGACCTACAACATCGGCGATCCGGTGGTCGTCAGCGTGTCGCTCGACGCCGCCGCGGGCGTTGACGAGGTGATCGGCGGTCAATTTCGTCTCGCTTATGACCCCAATCAGTTGACGTTCGTGAGCGTTGCGCCTGCCGCAGCGACGTGGACGACGCTGATCAGCAGCGACACCGCCACCGCCGGACGCATTGACCTGAGCGTTGGCGTGCCGGCGGATCCTCCGGGCGCTGGGGCGTTGAGCGGGGTGATGGCCGTGGTCACGTTTACGGCTGCAGGCGAAATCTGCAACACACCCGGCGCCGTCAGCTTCGTGGCTGACGATCCGCCGCTGCAGACCCGTCTGAGCGGCGTCTTGGCGGGGTCACCAGTGGCGATCCAAAACGCCGATCTGACGCGGAACGATCTCACGGCGATCCAAGTCGATGAGAGCGCGCCGGTCATCTCGGGAACGGTGACGGATACCGGGGCGGGGTCATTCGATCCGAACTGCGTTGCGACGCTAAGCGTTGACCTGGCCATTGCCGACTGCTGCGTCGACCCCAACACGCTCGATGTCACGGTCGACGTCATTGGCGGCGTCGCGGATCCGAATGGATTGACGATCACCACGTCGTCGATCACGGGCGACGTCGTCATCTCGCGCGATCCGAATGCGTGCAGCGTCGACGTCACGTTCACCGCCGCCGCGAGTGACTGTGACGGTCGCCCGGGCACCCGGGTCGAAACCTTCACGATTGCGGATCTCACGGCGCCGACGCTGGGGGCGTGTCCGGCGGACATCGCGGTGCTTGCTGACGCGGGCGGCTGCACGGCCGACGTGTCTTGGGCGCCGGTCACCGTCGCTGACGCGTGCGACCCGAACGTGGTGGTCGTGTACGGGATCGATCTTGACGACGACGGCAACGAAGACGCCGCGACGTCGGATCCCAATTTCGTCTTCCCGGTTGGTTCGCATCGCGTTGAAGCGCGGGTTACCGACGCGTGCGGCAACTCGCCGACGCCGTGCAGCTTCGTGGTCACGGTTACCGGCGAACACGAATTCGAGGTGATTCTCGAACTCGACGGCGCGCTGGCGGGCACGACGATCGAGCGCTGTATCGACCTGGTGCTGTCCGACTGCGTCGCGGCGGATCTTGAGTTGCAGCAGGACGTGACGTTTATCGACGGGGTGGCGACGATTCTGACGACCGTTCCGTGCGGCGCCGTCGGGTGCGCGACGGCGGACGACTCGCTGCATACGTTGCGGCGTCGGGTGGAGGTCGGCGACGGGCTGACGCTCAGCGGGTCGCGCATTACGGCGGACTTCACCGGTGCGCGGCGCCTGCTGCAGGGCGACCTGTTCGGTGAGCTGCCCGCCGCCTCGCGCGATGTCATCGACATTCTCGACTTCGGCGTTTACGTGACGACCTGGGGACAGTCTTTCCCGGGGGCGACGTGCGCGACGAGCTTCCCGCACACGGATCTCGACGGAAGCGGTCAGATCGATGTCGACGAGTTCTCGTTCATCCAGGCGAACTTCTTCGAGATCGGCGATTTCGCGTGTTGCGGCGGTGGCGGCAGCGGCGCGCTCGCGACGATGTCGGACCCGGTCGGCTATGCGTCGATCACGCTGCCGGAACTGACCGCCCTCGGCTTGCCGCAATTGCACCGGGCGGATTTGAACTCGGACGGCGTGCTCGATATGGGCGACATCGCGGCCTTTCTGAATGGCGAGAGACCCAAGCCGGAGCGCAGCCGTGCGCGTCCGCAGAGCATTTCGGCGATTGAAGGCGGTCTCGACGCGGTGGCGGAGACCGCGACGCCCACTGTGAAGCCGAGTCGTTAGTCGTTACGGATCATCCCTCGTTCGGGCGGTCGATGGGCGCCCAGGGTACGGTTGTTATGGCAGCGAAATGTAAGTCTGGGAAGTCTTGCCGCTTTCTGGGCGAGTTTTGCTTGATCCTGGGCGCAGCGGTGCTTATGACGAATGAAGGCTGGGCGTCGGTAACGCTCAGCGTCCGTGGCGCTACGCCTGTCGTTTCCGTTGGCGACACTTTCGACGTGCATTTGTGGGGTGAGGCCAACGACGCGCCGGCCGTAGCGTTCTCTGCGGTCCAGGCGATTCTTCAGTGGGACAGCGACGCACTACGGCTTGACGGCGTTGACCAGACTGGAGCGGTCGGACTGTTTGCGTCCAGTTTTCCGGTCGGCGACGCGTTTGGGCTGAATGAAGCGGCGTTGCCGCGTGATGGAAATGGGTTGTGGGTCGGACTGGCGTTTCCCAATACGCTCGACATCGTCGACCGTGGAACGCTGCTCACGACTTTTCAGTTCACCGCTCTGGAGCCGACGACCGCCGCGGTCGCGTTGCTCGCGAGCGCTGGATCTCCGCCGGCGACCACCAAAGTGGTAGGATCGGTGCCGAATCAGGATGTGTTGGGTTCGTTAGGAGGCCCGGCAACTGTCCGGATCATTCCGGAGCCGGTAACAGCCCAGTTTTTTGCAGCGGCGCTGGCCGTGTTCTGTTTGCGCAAGTCACGCACACGTCAGTAGAAGTAGTGCGGATCGCAAGTTGAAGGCACGCTAGTTCGCGGCTTGTGTAGCAGCGGGAGAGGTCATGTTTCTGCGCACGCTTTGCGCCGGCTTGTTGCTTGGCTGCGTTGCCGCTGCGCACTCTAAAACGCTCTTCGTCGATCCGGTCTCCGGCGACGACGCGTGGAGCGGTCTCTGCGAGACCTTCGCGGGCGGCGGTTGCGGCCCGAAGCGTTCGATCGCCGCAGCGATCGCGAGCGCACCGGGCTCACCCGGCAATCCACTCGTCAACATCGAACTCGCACCGGGAACCTACACGGGGCCCGACAACCGCGGCATCACCATCCTCGCGAGCAACTTCCCCAACGGACTCGTCATCGCCGGGCCCGGCGACCCGAACCTGGTCGTGATCGACTGCGAGGGGTCGGACCGCGCGTTCGAAGTTCCCACCGGCTTTCTGGGGCGGATCACTTTCGAGAACTTCACCGTGCAAAACGGCGTCGCTTTTCCCTTTGCCAATCAGCCCACGGCGCCGTTTGGCGGCGGAGCGATGCGGCTCAACTTCCCCAACGCCGCCGTTCGCAATTGTCGGTTCATCAACAACACGACGGTGGCGTCGGGATCGACGACGACGCGCGGCGGGGCGATCGAGTGCCTGCAACAGTTTGCGGATGCGCCGCCGCCGGTGTTTGAGGACTGTGTGTTTGAAGGGAATGTCGCGGAGGGCGCGCAAGGTATCGGCGGTGCGGTGTTCGTTTCCGGGTCGAGCGCGCGATTGATCAACTGCGTTTTCATCGGCAATACGGCCGGCAAGCGGGGGGGCGCGGCGGCGTTTTCTGGAGGGTCACCGAAGATCTCCCGGTGTGTACTGCGCGACAACGAAGCGCAGGGCGGCGGCGCGATTGAGATGCTGGGGAGCAACGGAGCCGTCATCCAGAATTCAATCTTTGAAGGGAACCGCGCCAGCGCGTTTGGCGGCGCTCTGCTGTGTGGCGGCGTCGGTTTCTACCGCATCGAGAACTGTCTGATCGCCGGCAACGTCGCCGGGAACCAAGGCGGCGGCTGTCTGGTGAGCGCGATCTTGGGCTCGCTGACCATGAGCAATGTGACGCTGGCGAACAACCGCGCGCAGGCGGGCGGCGCGATCTTCCAGGAAGGATCGGGAACCACCATCGTGGAGCGCTCCATTGTGTGGGGCAATGAAGCGAACTTCGGACCCGCCGGGCACGTCACGGTCGGTGCTGCGCTTGTCGTGAGAACGAGCCAGGTCATGGCGGGCGAATCGGCGTTCGATGTGTCCGCCGACAGCACGATCAGCTATGCGACCGACAATTACCCCGACGACCCGCTATTCGTCAGCGCCGGATCATTGAACGACCCGGGAACCCCCGGCGATGTGACCGACGATACGTGGACTCCGGGAGACTATCGGTTGCAGCGCTTCTCGCCGGCGATCGACTCGGCCGACGAAGCGTTGCTGCCGCCTGATACCGATGACGTTGACGGCGACGGGGACGTGCTCGAGCCGCTGCCGCTCGATGTTCGCGGCGCGCCGCGGGTGGTGAACACGCCGCAACTGGTGGAGCCCGGGCTCGGTCGCCTTGATCGGGGCGCTTATGAACATCAGCCCGACTGCAACGGCAACGGCGTTCTCGACGCAGCCGACATTGCACAGGGCGTGCTGTTTGACGACGACGGAGATGGCTGGCCCGACGCGTGTCAGCCCGAGATTTCGATGACGTCGCAGAGCGCCTGCAACGCGGACACGCTCGTGGTCGACCTGCAGCTTGACGTCTCTCCCGAGCCGTTGCTCGGGGCGCAGCTCACGCTGCGGTTCGACCCGAATCGGCTTGCGTTCCGCGACGCGATCGCAGGCGCGCATGCCGACCCGAATTCCGCATTCGACCTGCTGCTCGGGTCGGTGGCCGACCCCAGCACGGGCGATCTCGACTACGCGGTCGGCATCACACCGCCCACGAGCGGCGCGGGGGCGGGCTTGCTCGGACGGCTCACATTTGACGTTCTCTCAGACGACTGCGACGGGGTTGACCTGGTCACCGTTCGCTCTGGTGAACCGGGACTGCGCGCGACGGTGGCCGGCGGATACGGCCTGTTGCCGCGGGCGGCTCCGCTGCCCGCTACGCCGCTCGATCGAACCCCGCCGGTGTTGGTCGCACCGCTCGACGTCAGCGTGGTGGAGGGCGATTCAATCGATCCGAATGCCACGGGCATCGCGACCGCCAGCGACAACTGCGCGCTGGTCAGCCTCACCTTCTCGGACATCGCCGAGGGCAACGAGATCCAAAGAACCTGGCGCGCCGAAGACGCGTGCGGGAACGCGAGTGAGGCGCTGCAGACGATCACGATCGAACCGCCGCCAGCGCTGCTGTCGTTCATCACGCAGGCGTGCGATGACGGCTCGATCGAAGTGGACATCGCGATCGGTCGAGCCCCGACGGAGGTGCTCGGCGGGCAGTTCGCGTTGCAGTTCGACCCGAATCGATTACAGCTCATCGAGGTGTTGCCGGGAGGGTTTGTCTCGGGTGATCCGAACAATCCCTTCGATCTCGAGATCTTCGAGCTAAGCGACGGCGGCACGGGCTCGGTTGACTATGCGGTGGGCGTCGTTGCGGGGGCCGCCGGCTCGACCGACTGTCCGGTGATGGCCCGGCTGCGCTTCACCCCGCTGACCACCGCGTGCGACCCGGTGGAGTTGATTCGCTTTCGACGCTCTTTCCCCGGGACGCGTCTGTCCGGCGAGGCGGGGGAGAGTGTTCCGATTGAACTGCTGCCTGCCGACGACTATCGGATCGACCTGACGGCGCCGACGCTAAACGTTCCGGCGGACGTCGTTGTGTTCGAGCTCGATCCGACGGATCCGAATGCGACGGGTTTCGCGACCGCGGTGGACAACTGCGATGGGCCAGTCGCGACGACGTTTGTGGATACGGTGACGCCGTCGCTCATTGAGCGTGAGTGGCGTGCCGAGGATGCGTGCGGCAATGTCGCGATGGGGGTGCAGCACATCAGCATTTCGCCTTGCGACGTGGGTGACGTGGACTGCAACGGGTCGATCGATGCTTTGGACGCGCTCACGATGCTGCCGTGCCTGAACGGTCCGGATAATACGGATCCGGGGAGTTGCGCGGTGGGCGTGTTTCTGCGGTCTGACATCGACGCCGACGGCGATGTGGATGTCAAAGATCTTGCGCTCTTGCAGCGCTCGTGAGGCGTTTCGGGGCCCCGTGTCTTTAATTATAAGACTTTCTTGCTGGGGTTCCAATATTCTTTTCGGCAATCACGCCGATTTTTGTTGCTTCACGCCGCAATCCCAAGTAATCTGCAGCGTGAGGAGATGAGCAGGCGTAGCTTTGCTGCGCTCGGAGAATGGTTAGCGCCGGATGTTGGGCGCATTTGGAGAGGAGAAGGAAATGCGGGGTCATACCCAGATCGCTGCTTGCCTGATGGCAAGCTTGTTCGCGTCGACCGCGAGCGCCCAGTTGCTGTCGGATACGCTGCTTCGCATCGAAGCTTCCGCAACCGTTAGCGGCGACAAAGCCGTTGAGACCGGTGCATTTGAGGTTGGCATCAACGACGCCACCTTCGATCGCGATACCAACACGTGGAGTTGGGAGCTCAGCGGCCCGGCCGACATCATGACCCAGGACGGTCTCGTGCTCGCGACGCTCGTTCCGAGTTCGGGCAACAACAGCACGTCGTTTGTCTACCAGGTTCCGGCCGGTGGCGACGCCGACAAGAGCACGCCGGTCTGGCAGGCGAACCTTGGTTTCGCGGTCATCGCGAACCCGAACGTCGACACGGACTTCACGATCAAGTCGGCGCTGATCGACGTGAACCCGGACTTGGCTAATGCCCAAGGTCGGGCTAGTGCGGCGATTTCGTTGACGGACGTGGCCGGCGGCGCTGGCGCGACGTTGACGGGCCTGAATGCTGGTGGCGGCAGCTATGTCGCCCAGTACAACGGATTGGTGCCGGCGGGTGTGACGTTTACCGAGGGCATCAACAATATTGCGACGGGCTCGACGACGACGACGCCGTTCAATTTCCCGGCGGCGCCGAACACCTTTTCGCCGATCGCCGGCACGGTTCAGGATCTGAGTACGCAGGTGAGCTTCCGTCTTTCGGCTGGCGACATTGCCAGCGGTACGACGAACTTCATCGTTATTCCGGAGCCGGCCTCGGCGCTGCTGCTCGGCGTGCTCGGGCTGATCGTTCGCCGTCGCTAAACTCGTGTTGCCAGGAAAGCGCGGCCGCGCTTGGAGGGTGCGGCCGGCTTCGCCTTAGAAATTGGCCCTGAAGGAGTGGGTGAAGAATGAAAGTGAACGGCTATCTTGTCGCGACTGCTTGCGTGGCGTTCCTTGCCGCCCAGGCGAGCGCCCTTGAAATTCCAAACGTAGTGCTAACGGTGACCGCGACCAACGCGACCGGCACCGGCTCAACCGATATCGTCATTGGCGACGACTTGGATCCGTCGGCCGACGGCTTCCTGGGTCTGATCGGCGCTCCGGTTAGCTTGGAGACCGTGGGTGGTGATCAGGTCGCGACCATCAACTCGGCGAACATTGTCATGAGCCCGGGTAACGGCGAGGGGCTGATCAGCCTAGCGTTCGTTGTGACCGCCGGCGACACTGATACCGATTTCGTGCTTAGCACTGGCGCCCTCGGCTTCAACCCGGCACTCGCTGTCGCAGCGGGGCAGGCGAGCGCGGGCTTCACCGTGACCGATACCAATGGCGACGGCGCGGCGCTCGGTCAGAGCGGCGGCGCCTACGCGTCGTTCACCAACGGCGCGACCGAGTTTGCTCGCCTGGTGCCCAGCGTCACGGCTGGTCCGAACTCATCGAATTCCGATTCGGAGGAGTTCCCGATGGGCGGCGGCTTCTCGACGCTCACGCCGCCGGATGTCGATGACATGTCGATCGAGGCGGCTTTCAATCTGACGGCGGGTGACCTCGGCAGTGGCACGAGCCGTTTCCTGATCATCCCGGAGCCGTCCGCGATCGCGCTGCTTGCTGTCGGCGGCCTGCTTCTCCGCCGTCGCTAATCGCTCCTCGACGGCCAGCAACAACCTCTCCGACCGGTGGGCGACCCATGTCGCTCGCCGGTTTTTTCGTTGGTTCCGGCATCGAGCGGGCGCCGCTTGGTTGGCCCGGGCGAGCGGTTGAAGTTTGACCCATGCGTCGATCGCCGGTTGGCCTAGCGATCGGGGGCCGCAACACGCTCGGGCGCACGGGCCGCCCTGATCGGGGGCGCATCGGCGGGCCAAAGCGGAAGCACGCTCGTAACTCGGGTGAAGTGAGACGGTCTTGTTCGGCTCACCCTGCTCGCGCCGCAGGAAAAACACCGACCGAGCGAACGCCGCCCACGCCGCGACCTAAACCCTGGCTGAGCCAACGGCCGCCGCTCGCTCAACCAGACATTCCAGCGCGTGATGTGGTCGCCACACGTATCCAGACAGAGTCAGACACCGACTGACCGCCGATTTCGCTACCGTCGCTCAGCGGGTTTGGCTGGTGAGCGCCTCTGAAGTGCGCGGCTTGGCCCCCACGTGCACATTTAGACACAGAGGAGATTCGGATGCACCGGGTTTATTTGCCTGCGGCTATTGCCGCGCTCGTCGGCGTTGCGACGGCGGAGTTGCCGCGTCGTGGGGTCTTGGGGGTTCAAGTCGCGCTGCTCGGCGACGCACAGCGAGCACAGTACGACGTTGAAGCTGACGTCAACGGGGTGCTCGTCGTGGGCGTCGCGCCCGGCTTGGCCGCCGCCCAAGCCGGGCTGGCCAGCGGCGATGTCATCGTCAGCATTGACGGCGTCGCAACGCGGAGCGTGCCGTCGCTGCAAAAGGTGCTGAGTGGGCGTGTAGCCGGGGCGAAGCTGCAGTTCACCATTCACCGCGCCGGCGAAGCGTTGGAACGTGAGGTGGCGCTCAGCGCAGCGTCGCGTGAAACGCATGAGGCGTTCGACGTTAGTTATGGAAACGTGAAGGGCCCGGCGGGCCGACAACGCACCATTATCACCAAGCCGAGCGGCGACGGTCCGTTCCCCGCTCTGCTGTGGATTCAGGGGCTGAGCTGCAGCCCGGTCGAGAACGTCCCGCTGTACCAAGACTTGCTCTATCCACTGACGGAAAGCGGCTTCGTCACGCTCCGCGTTGAGAAGCCCGGCATTGGCGACAGCGAGGGCGGCCCCTGCATCGACATCGATTTCGAGACGGAAAGGGCCGGCTATGCTGCAGCGCTCGCGATGCTGAAAGACTTGCCGTACGTGAATAGCGATCGCGTCTTCATCTTCGGTCACAGCATGGGCGGCGTCTTTGGGCCGTTGATTGCGCGGGAGAACCCGGTGCGTGGCATCATCGTCTATGGCGCCGCGATGCGCACGTGGCCGGAATACGTGCTGGAGAACAGTCGGCGCCAAGCCGAGCTGTCCGGGGCCTCGTATGGGGCGATGGATCAGGCGGCTCGCCTGCAATTTCAGTTTGCTTACGAGATCTATGCGGCGAAGAAGACGCCGAAACAGGTCGCGGAGATATCGTCTGATCTCGCCGCGTACGTCGCCGCCGTCGTCACTAACGACAAATACATGTACACCCGTCACTACCGCTTTTTCCAGCAACTCTACGACGTTTCGCTCGGCGAAGTCTGGGAGTCGGTGGATGCCGACGTGCTGGCGTTGTACGGCGGCAGCGACTTTGTCACATCACCGGAAGATCATCGCATGATTGCTGCGGCGGTGAACCGAACGCACCCGGGCCGCGGCGAGTATCGGGTGATCGAACACATGACGCACGGTTTGGGGCGGTCAGAGAGTCAGGCGACCGCGATCTCCGAGCCGCTGATCGCGGCGCTCGATCCGCGGCTGATCGACATCTTGCGTGACTGGCTGCGCGAGAAGTGCAGGTCTGACGCTTCCGCCTTTCGCGCAGCGAACTTGCTCGATGTGATGTGATGAGCGACGCAGCGCAGCCGCCCGGGGGGCGTCGCAGAGTTGCATCGGATCTCCGACACGTCGCAGTCGATGCCAACATTCGAGGCGGGCGCGGCCCGCGTCAGCCCTCAGCCAGCTCGCTCAGCAGGTGATCGGCGAGGTGTCGTCCAAGTGTCGCGGCGTCGACGTGGCGGTCGGTTGCTTCGGCGACGCGCTGGTAGTCGTCGGTGAACAGCTTGGCGTGCAGCACGACGTCGTCGCCGTCGAGGTGGGCGAGCGCGCCGACCGGCGTGTGACAGCCGGCGTTGATTCGCGCGAGGAACGTCCGTTCGGCGGAAATGCAGCGTCGCGTCGGCTCGTCGTTCAACGCGGCGCAAACCGCTTCGGCTGCGTCGCCTTTGCGGGTTTGAATCGCCAGGGCCCCCTGCGCCGGTGCGGGCGTGAAGTGTTCGACCGGCAGCGGCAGCATGCGCGGATGTTCTATTCCCAAACGCGTGAGCCCCGCCGCCGCCAAGACGATGCCGTCAAGTTGCTCGTCGTCGAGCTTTTGAATGCGGGTCGGCACATTGCCGCGAATGGGAACGATTTCGAATGGCCGCAATTGCAGGAACTGAGCGGCTCGGCGCGGGCTGTTGGTGCCGATGCGCGCCCCGGCGGGCAGGTCGTCGAGCGCTTCCGCCGACCGCGTCAGCAGCATGTCGTGCACGGGGGCGCGTGCGGGTGTGGCCGCGATGGTCAGGCCTGTGGTCTCCGCGGTCTGCAGATCTTTGAAGCTATGCACGGCGAAGTCGACTTCGTTCGAACTGAGCGCGTTCTCGAGGGCGCTGACGAACGCGCCGACCGGCCAGTCGCTGCCGAAATTGCGATCCTGCACCGCATCGCCGTGCGTCTTGATGACGATCTGCTCGATGTCGAGACCGTGATGTACGGCGCGCAGACGCTCGCACACCCAGTTGGTTTGCCACAGCGCGAGGTCGCTGCCGCGGGTGCCGACACGAAGCTTCAAGACGAAATCTCCGCAAGGGTGGCGCGGGCGGCGTCGACGACAAACTGCACGTCGTCGGACGTGTGCGCAGCGGAGATGAAAAGCGCTTCGTACCCGCTCGGCGGCAGCCACACGCCGCGATCGAGCATGCCGCGGAAAAACGCTGCGTAGCGTTCGTGATCGGCGGCTTGGGCTTGATCGAAGTTGGTAATGGGCTGCGCGCTGAAGGCAAGGCCCAGCATGCCGCCGCGCGCACCGCCGGTCATCTTCACGCCGACCGCCTCGCTCGCGGCGAGCACGCCGTCGACGAGGGTTTGCGCCTGCTGTTCGAGACGGTCGTAAAAGCCCGGGTGCTGGCAAAGTTTAAGGGTTGCAAACCCGGCGGCCATCCCGACCGGGTTGCCGCTGAGCGTGCCCGCCTGATACATGGGGCCGAGCGGGCTCACGCGCTCCATGAGCTTGCGCGGCCCGGCGTATGCGGCGACGGGCATGCCGCCGCCGATGACCTTGCCGAGGCAGGTGATGTCGGGGCGCACATGGCAAAGGTTTTGATAGCCGCCCCACGCGACGCGAAAGCCGGTCATCACCTCGTCGAAGACCAGCAGGGCGCCGGACGCGTCGCACAGCTCGCGCAGTTGTTCGAGGAAGCCCTCGACGGGCGGCACGAAACCCATGTTGCCGCCAATCGGCTCGACGAACACCCCCGCTACGCCGTCGGGGTGCTGGCGGAAGATGTCGCGGACGGCGTCGGCGTCGTTGTACGGCGCGAGCAGCGTTTCGGAGACGGCCTCGCGCGTCACGCCGGCGGAGTCGGGCGTGCCGAAGGTCGCCGCGCCGGAGCCCGCCGCGACGAGCATTGCGTCGCTATGTCCGTGGTAGCAGCCGGTGAACTTGATGATCTTGCCGCGTCCGGTCGCGGCTCGCGCGAGGCGGATGGCGCTCATGCACGCCTCAGTCCCGCTGTTCACGAAGCGCACGACGTCGGCTGCGGGCAGCGCCCCGACGATGAGCTCGGCGAGTTCGGCCTCAGATGCGCAGCAGGCGCCAAAGCTCAACCCGCGATCGCAGGCGGCGTGCACGGCGCTGAGCACCTCGGGGTGGGCGTGACCGACAATCGCCGGCCCCCAAGTGCCGACGAGATCGACGTAGCGATTGCCGTCGACGTCATAGACGTAAGCGCCGTCGGTGCGTTCGACGAAGACGGGCTCGCCGCCGACCGCGCGGAACGCACGCACCGGGCTGTTCACACCGCCGACCAGCACCTGCTGCGCGCGAGCAAAAAGCTCGGCGGAGCGTGGCCGGTTGGCGGCGACCGTTGCTGTGTTTTGCGACATCACCAATCTCTGCAAACGCGTTGGAAACGCGGGCAGTTTAGCGGAGATTGGCGCCGCAGGCGAAAGCGCCGCGGGCTGCAGGTCAGTCGAACGAGTAGCCGGCGAAGAACAGCTCGCTCGGCTCATCGTTCTTGTAAATCGTCATGTAGACGCCGTGGCCGCGTTCGAGTTCTTCGATGATGTCGAGGTTCTCGTCGACCATTTCGTGAGTGGGACGGGTCGTGCCGTAGGTCTCGACGAGCAGATCATCTTCGATCGGGGCGGCGACGCAAAAGTCGGGCTCGTCGTCGACGCGCTCGAGGTCGAGAATCGAGCGCGTGCCGTCTTCCTCGGCGTCTTCGAGGGCGTCGTCGATGGTGTCGTGCTGCGCACCTGGCGCGGGCGAGTTCGCGGAGAGCGGGAATGTCAGGAAGGGCGTGACGGGGTTATAGCGCCCCGCGGCAAATTCACGTTCGCGCAACCGCTGCAGCGCGGCGTTCGCGTCTTCCTCGTACGGCACGAAGTACCAGTATGGGTGAGCGCCCATAATCGTCGTCTCCCGAAGCGTTTCCAGCGATGGCTCATGCACCCGCGCCGCGGCGGCGCGAGGCTGCCGCGGGTGGGTATCGGTTGGGAGGACGCGGCACTTTCGCGCGTGATGAAACTACTCGCCAGATCCGAGCACCGGCAGCGACATCTGCTGCTCAGGACGCTTGGGCGCCGCACTTTGGATGGCGTCGCTCAATTTCTCCATAATCGCCGCCGTGCCGCGCCGGCGCGACAGGTGCATGCGAAAGGCGTGATTGACCTTCTGCACGCGTTCGGTGAGCTGCGGCGTGAAGCCGAAGGCTTTCTCATCGTTGGGCGCCTGAATCTTCGCCATGCGCTTCCAGCCTTGATTCATGTTGAGCACGAACAGCATGGTGGTGAGCGAGCGGGTGCGCCACAGGGTGCGTAGGGCGCGTTTCCAGACCCAATTGGTCTTGGCGGCGGCGTAGCGGATTTCGTAGATGGCTTCGTCGAGCTCGCGCGGCGTCATGTTCGCCGGATCGTAGATGGTTTCGACGAACGAGTAGCGCTCCCAATCCTTGGGATACTGCGTCGCGAAGATGCGTTTCTCCGCCATGTAGCGGTCATACATCTTCGTGCCCGGCAGCAGCGTGAGGTTGGTGATCTGAATGATGTCGACGCCTAACTCAACCGCCATGGTCGCGGTCTCGGCGGCGGTGTCTTTGTCGTCGTCGTCGGAGCCGATGATGAATCCGCCGAAGACCGACACACCGGCCTTGTGGAAGCTGTTGACCAGTTCGGGGTAGCGGCCGAGGTTCTTGCGATTGATGCCTTTGTGATAGCTCTTGAGCGTTTTGGGGTTGAAGCTCTCGAAGCCGATCAGCATGCCGCGGCAGCCGGCCTTGTACGCCAGGCGCAGGCCTTCGGGGTCGTCACCCATGTTCAGGGTGGTCTGGCTGAACCAAAGGCGTTTCTTGCCGTGCTTGATGATGGCGCGGAGTAACTCTTTGGCCCACTCGGCATGCGCCGGGCCGACGCCGAAAAAGTTGTCGTCGACGACGAAGATGAATTGTTGGGGCGTGTTGTTCCACTCTTCGACGATGTCGCCGATGCGTCGGCGGCGAATCTGCGGGCCGTTGTAGCGCGTGACGGAACAGTATTCGCAGCCGACAGGGCAGCCGCGCGATGTCTGCAGTGCGGCGACGGTGTACTTTCCGTTCATCGGCTGCAGGTTCTGCAGGGCGCCGCCGTAGCCACCGGCTTCGAGATCGCTGAGTTGTCCCTGATAGCGGGTCTGCATGCGGCCGCTGGCAGCGTCTTCGACAATGCCGGGCCAGATATCGTCACACTCGCCGACCACGACGGAGTCGAAGTGCTGGCCGGCTTCTTCGGGTAAGGCTGATGCGTGCGGGCCGCCCATGATGGTCTGAATGCCGTTGCGGCGGCAGATTTCAGCGATCTCATAGGCTCGGGTGGCGCCGCTGGTGTACGCGGTCACGCCGACGAGGTCGTACTTGCCGCTGGTGATGAGCTGCTCGGTTTGGTCGAGGCCGAAGATCTCGTCGATGATGTCGACGTGGTGGGCCTGCGGCACGAGCTTGGCCAGCACTTGAAGGCCAAGCTGGGGGATGTAGCTGCCGACAGTGTGATAGCCCTGGGTTCGGCGGGTGACGGGGTTCACGAGTGCGATACGCAAGACCGAGGTCCTCGTCCGTGAGAGCAGGATGGCTGACTTCCGACTAGCGCGGGAATAACAAGTCGCTTCAGAATCCCGCGAACTTAGCGCGGAGTGTACCAAAGCTGTTGCTCGATTTGGGGGTCGACGGGGCGTTTTTTGACGGGCGGGGAGAGGTCGTGCAAGCGCGCAAGGCGGGCGCGCGCCCGCCGCGTTGCGCCGCACCGCGTTCGCCGCACGCTGCTCGCGCTTTATGCGATTGGCGCTGCGTCCGGGGCGGCCTCGTAGGCTGGCAGTACGTAGGGCTCGATCGAGAACGTTCTCAGCGAGCGGCCGTAGTGCACGGCGCGCTCGACGACAACGGCGGGCGGCTCGCGAACGACGACTTGCTCGCCGTGCAGCAGTGTGATCATCGTGTCGGGGGTCGACTCGATGGTCTTGATCTGCTCGGCGTTGAGCACGAAGGGGCGGCCGTTGATGCGGGTGAGCTGAATCATGGCTGTTTATCGCACAATCAGCATGAGTTGGTTGAGCATGTCGCTGCTCACCGAGATCACGCGGCTGGACGCCTGGAAGCCGGTGCTGGCGGTGACGAGGCCAATGAACTCGCGACCAAGATCGACGTTGGACATTTCCAGCGCGCCGCCGCGCACGAGGCCCGCGCCGAACTGCCCGGGAGTGACGACGGCGGGGGCGCCGGAGTTGGGACCGGCGCGATAGAGGTTCTCGCGCTCGGCGACCATGCCGGCGGGGTTGCGGAACGACGCGAGGGCGACCTGTCCGAGGGTGAGATCGATGCCGTTGGAGAATGTTCCGACCACCGATCCGTCTTGCTCGACGTTGTAGCCGGTGAGCGTGCCGGGCGGGTAGCCGTCTTGCGAGGCGGCGACCGCGGTCGAACTTGCGGTGGCCAGTCCGTGCATCTGCGAGAAGTCGAGCATGAACGACAGCGGCGAGGCGGCGCCGCTCGCGCCCCGATCGATGTTGATCTGGGCGCCCTGCACATCGCGCACGTTGCCGTTGACGTCGAAGCTGAGCGTGCCCGTGCCGAGCGCGCGGGCGCCCTCGGCCTCGTCCGACTCGACATAGAAACGCCACTGCGGGCCCTGCGCCGTCTTGGCTTCGAGCGCGAACGTCACGTTGACCTGCACGGGGGCGCCGAGGCTGTCAAACACGGTGAAGCCGGTGTGAACACTCTCGCCAGTGGCCGAGTTGGTTTGTGAGAACCGAAAGGGGACGCTCGTGATATTGCTGGAACTGATGATGTCGGTCGGGCCGATGACGATGTCGTTGGCCGCGCCCGCGTTCGAGCGAACGGCCAGCGCTCCGCCCTCAACAAACACGCCGGGATCCCCGGGAAGTCCGGCCGTGTCTTGGATGCCTAGGGTGTCGCGCAGCCAGGCGGCGTAGTCGCCGAGGGTCGAGCCGTCGGTTCCGACGACGAAGGTTTGGGCGGGCAGTTCGCGACCGCCTTTGGTGACGCCGGCCACGGTGATCTCGTCGCCGTCGGCGAAGAGCGCGGCGCCGCCCGCGGCCGCGCGGAGATCGACGAGTGCGGTGGCGTCGACGGCGGGGGCGCCGCCGCCGGCGATGAGGGCCTGCGTGAGGCTCTGCGGCGAGTTGGTGCCGGCGACGCCATCGGCGGAGAGGTGGCCGTCGAGTGAGACCGAGCCGGTGGCCCGCGCGAGCGACTCGGCGCCGAGCGGGACGCTGATGGCCGCGAGCTGGCCGGTGTTTACGGCGCCGGACGCGTCGGCGGTGAAGCCCTGCACGCGGTAGCCGTCGACCGAGACGAGTTCGTTGTTCGCATCGAGGCTGAAGCTGCCGTCGCGTGTATAGGCGGGACCCGCCGGCGTATCGACGATGAAGAAGCCGGCGCCCTCGATGGCGAGATCACCGATCAGGCCGGTCGTTTCGACGGGGCCGGACTGAAAGTTGGTTTGGGTCGCGCCGGCGAGCACACCATGCCCGATCTGGGTCGGGTTGTTGCCGCCAGTGGCTTCGCTTGGCGAGGAGCCGTGGTTGAGCGTTTCGTAGAACTGCGACTGAAAGAGCGTGCGCGAGCCCTTGAACGCCGTGGTGTTCACGTTGGCGATGTTGTTACCAATCGTGTCGATGCGCGTTTGGTTCGCGTTGAGCCCACTGAGGCCGGTATAGAGCGCGCTGGTCAGCGCCATGGGTTACTTCCTCTCTCGGTGATGGACGAGGCGTTGCCGACCGTCGCCAGGACTAGCGCTGCACGGGTGCGCTCTCGATCTCGAACAGACCTGGGATGCCCCAGCGAACGCGCGGCGGCGCGACCGCGGCGTCGTCAGCGGCGTGCTGCGCTCCGGCGGTCACGGTTGGGCTGGGCGGGGCGTCGCCCGGCGGCCGGGCGGCGACCGACTCGACGTCAACCGCGCGGATCGTCTGGCCGTTCTCGAGCTTCAGGGTTGCCGAGCCGTCGGATGCGAAGCGCACTTCGCTGACGACGCCGGAGATCGACGTGGGCTGACCGTCGGGACCTTCGCTGCGGCCGCTGACATACTTGCCGATGAGTTCGGCGGCGCCGAGGCTGCGCTGTTCGTCGGTCAGGGTGCTGAGTGTGCGGCCGAGTTGGTCGGAGACTTCGATGCTGCGAATTTGCGAGACCTGCGAGATCATGTCGGAGGTCTCATTCGGCTGAAACGGATCCTGATTGCGAAGCTCGGTGACGAGCAGCTCGAAGAAGTCATCGCTCTGCATCGCGTTCATGCCGTCGGTTGATCGCGTGCTGGCGGCGCTGGGGGCGCCGATGCTGCTGACGTTCATGTGCGGGGTGCTCCGTGTTGCATCGTCAGAGTCGGTTCGTCGTCGGCTGCGCCGCGCTCCGCGCTGCGTCAGGCCCACACATTCAGACCGGCCTCCGCCAGTCCACGCTCGAGCGACGGTGTGCTGAGGTCAGCGGCCGTCGCGCCGGTGTGCGGCTCCGCCGCACCGCGCTCCGCGTGAGAGCGCTCGTGTCCCGATGAGGAGTCGCGCCGCGATTCGCTTTGGGCGAAAGTCGCGTCACGCTGGTTCGGCTCGAAGCTTTGGGCCGTCGTGGACGGCGACTTCAGCTCCATCTGTTCGAGCCGGACACCGGCGGCTTCCAGGCCGGCCCTCAGGGACTCGATGTCTGAACGAAGCATTTGGTGTGCCAACGCGGTTTGAGGCTCGATGGTGACGCGCGTCGCGTGGTGCTGTTGTTCGATTTTCAGGCGAATGGCGCCCAATTCGGGCGGATTGAGCCGGATCGTCGTCCGCGCGTGATCCTTCCCGACCTCGAGTTTCACGAAGCGCAGAATCTTCTCGAAGTGCTCCGTATTGCGCGGCGTGGGTTGCGCCGGGGCCGCGGGCTTCGCGGCGGGTTGCCGTGTTCGTGCGGCGGCGTCGCTCGCTGCGCCGACCGGCGATGTCGACGCCGAAGACCCCGGCGCCGTCGTGGTCAGCGGTGCGGAAACGCCAACCGGGGCGGCGCTGGCGGCGACGGGCGGTCGTGCGGGTTGAGCCGGTGAAACCTGGGTTGGCGAACCGAGCGAGCGGGGCGTCTCAACGGCGGGCGAGCCAGCGGCTGACGGCTGGGGCGCCGGAGTGGATCGGGCGGACGTCGCGGCCTGAGACTGCTCAGTCGGTTGCGGTCGTCCTTGGGTCTCCGGACGCGAATCGGCGTGGCGCGTGGGGGGCGCGTCGTCGCGTCGCGTGGTTGGCGCGCGTTGCGTCTCGCGGTCTTGGGTCTGGGCCGATCGCGGTTGGTCGTTTGTCTGGAGCTTGCTGTCGGGCGGCGACTTCGGAGTGCTGTGTTCGGCGGCGGTGGGCTGACGACCGGCCTCGCGGAGCTGCTCGTTGAATGTCCGTTGTTTATCTGCGCCACGCTGCACCGCGGCGTCGAAACGCGTTTCGCGCTCGGCCGCGCGGCTGGTGGGGGCGAAGGCGCGCTCGTCGCTCCAGGCCGCGTTGGTCGCTTGTGCCGCGAGCGATGTCGATGCGGCGGCGACGTCGAGCACGGACGGCTCCGGACGTCGAGGTAAACTCGGCGGAACGGATTGGGCCGCGGACGAGGGACGGGCGAGGCCTCCCCGCGGGAGGTTCGCCAGCGCCGCCGCGAGCGACGGACGCAGCAGAGTTTGCAAGCGAGGGCTCCTAGGAAGGAGCGTCGCCCGTCGTCTTCCCTGACTGCGGGACGAGTTCGTCTAACTCCATCAAACGCAGTCGCTCCAGCAACTGGTTCATCACGTTTGTTTCCTGCGGCCCGGTGAATTCATCGAGGATGCGCTGCCGTTTGCTGATCGAGAGCGCGTTGAGCACCAGCACGGCGTCGCTCGGCTGTTGCTCCCACAGGTAGAGCAGGTGCGCCTTGCCCTGCTTGGGGTCGAGTTTGGCGACGGTGTCGAGCAGGCTTTTGAAGCCCGCATCTTTGTCGGCCTCGAGCAAACGGCGCCGCTGGGCCTCCCAGTCGGCGACCTGGGCGTCAAACGACTCGCCGCGGGTCATGAGCTCGTGGGCCGCCTGGTCGAGCAGCTCCTGACGATGGGCGAGATCGGTGAGCGCGCGATCGATGCGTGCGTCGACGAGGTGTTTCGCGCTGAGTGCGGCGCGAACGGTGTCGACGCTCATCACCGGATCGGGTGTTGGCTCGACGGGTTCCGATTCTGGCTCGGGCGGCGGATTGATCATGTCGTCATGCAGGCCGCGCAAGGTCTCGACGATGAACTCGGCTCGGTCGTTGGTGAGTTTTCCGCCGCCGATCAGCACGCCCATCACGCCGCCGATCGCCAGCAACGTGCTGATGCTGACAATCGCGAGGGCGTGATAGAGTTTGTTGAGCAGCGGACCCATCGATCCTGCGCCTCGTGGCTAGCCGTCGGTTGCGGCGGACTGTTGGTCGGTGTGCAAACGGCGCGCCACTTCGTCGAAAGTCTCTTGTTCACGGCGTTCGGCGACGTCGTGATGTTCGCGCTGGCGGCGCTCACGGAGCTTCTCGATCGCCTTGCGTTCAACCCGTGTGTGTCGCCAACTGGCTTCGAGTTCTTGCAACTTTTCGAGAATCGTCTTGCGGTGTTGGTCGCGCAGGGCCGTCATGCGCTGCAAGTGCGCGATCCAGGTGCGCCCTTGCGCGAGCCCCGCGCGATCGAGCACCTCGTTTTGTTGCGCGTCCAGCAATGCCGCCTGTTGCTTGCGGATGGCGTCTTCGGTCTCACGGTCGAGCTGGGCCAATTGGTTGAGTTCAGCCCGTTGCTCCGCGACGCGGCGTTGCGCCTGCTCTTCGCGCAAGCGGCGCAATCGCAGCAACGATTCGAGGGCGAAGACGAACCGCCGGGCCATGGTTTAAGCACCTCCTGGTGGCGACGCCCCGCGGCGCGTGGCCAGACTACGGCGAGTTTCATCCAAGGCGTTTGACAGCGCCTGCAGCCCAGTGACTGACTCCTCAAACTTCACGCCGGCGCCGCGTTCCTGCTGCAGGAACGCCTCGACCACCTTGCGTGTCTGCACGGCGACGTCGTAGTCGGCATTGGCGCCGGGCGCGTAGGCGCCGATGTTCACCAGATCTTCGATTTCCGCCCACGTCGCCAGCACCTGGCGCACCTGTCGCGCGGCGGCGCGATGCTCGGGCGAGATGACGTCGTCAGCGACGCGGCTGATGCTCGCGAGCACGTCGATCGCTGGGTAGTGGCCGCGGTTGGCGAGCTTGCGACTGAGCCACACGTGGCCATCGAGAATTCCGCGCACCGCGTCGGCGAGCGGGTCGTCCATGTCATCCCCTTCGACGAGCACGGTGTACAGCCCCGTGATCGAGCCGCGCTCGGTGCGTCCGCTGCGCTCCAGCAGCGTCGGGAGCATGGCGAACACGCTTGGGGGATAGCCCTTCGCTGTGGGCGGCTCGCCGGCGGCCAGTCCGATCTGGCGCTGGGCCATGGCGAAGCGCGTGAGTGAGTCCATCATGAGCAGCACGTCGCGCCCCTGATCGCGAAAGAACTCCGCGATCGCCGTCCCGTGTTGCGCGGCGCGGACCCGCAGCGCCGCGGGCGCATCGGACGTGCACACCACGACCACGCTGCGGGCCAATCCTTCGGGGCCGAGATGCTGCTGAAGAAAGTCTTTGACCTCCCGACCACGCTCGCCCACCAGCACCACCACGTTGATGTCGGCCTGCGTGTGGCGACAGAGCATGCCGAGCAGCACGCTCTTTCCGACCCCCGTGCCGGCAAACACGCCCAGCCGCTGGCCGCGACCCGCGGTGAGCAGCGCGTCGAGGGCGCGCACGCCCAGTCCGAGCGGGGTGTCGATCGTGGCGCGTTCCAGCGGTCGCGGTGCGGCGCGCAACAGCGGGTAACGCGTGTTGAGCAGCGGCGGCGGTCGGTCGTCAAGCGGACGTCCCTGCGCGTCGAGCACGCGGCCGAGCAGATCAAACCCGACCGGCACGCGCGGCGGACCGCTCACGCACACGATCGGGTCGCCCGGCGACACGCCCTGCGGTTCGCCCAGCATGCTCAGCAACGTACGGGCGCCGTCGAGCCCGACGACTTCCGCTTCGCGCGGGCCGTCGCGACGCGTATGAACGATGCACCGCGCGCTGATTGGGGCCGGCAACCCGACTGCGGCGACGTTGACGCCGCGGACGGCGTCGACCCGACCGTGCAGCCTTTCGGTGAGCAACGCGTCCACTTCCCCGGCAATCGTGTCGAACACGCTCGTCATGCCGCGCCATCCGACTCGATGGGTCGTTCGGCGTTTTCGCAGAGCGCTGCGGCGATCTGTTCGAGTTGGGTCGTGAGTTGCGCGTCGACGGTCAGGGGGGTCGCGTGCAAGACGACGCCGCCGCGCCCCACCGATTCGTCGGCGACGAGGCGTACGTGCTGCGCGTCGGCGATGCGTGCAGCGAGTTGCGGCAGCCAATCGGCGATCCCCTGTTGATCGTCGGGATGCAGATGCAACTCGGCGTTGGCGGCGTCGCGCGTCAGTTGCAGCACTTGCTCGACATTTCCCTTCACCACCGCGGGATTGCTCTCCGGCAGCGTCTTGCACACGCGTCGGGCGATGCGCACAGCCAACTCGATGAAGCCCGACTCAGCCTGGGCCAGCAGGCGGTGGCGGTTCTGGTCGATCTGGGTGAACGCCGCATCGAGCGTGTGCAGGAGCTGCTCGATGCGCTTGGACTGTGCCGCGAGCGCGCTGGCCCGGGTTTCGGTTTCAATCTCGGCGCGGCCGGCCTCGCGGCCCTCCGCGAGTCCCTGCTGGTGCGCCGTCTCACGGATGGTGCGGGCTTCGTCTGCGGCGCGCTCGCGAGCGTCGGCGATGATACGCCGCGCCTCGGCCTGCGCGCGCTGCGCCATGCTCTCCGCCGCCCGTTCGAGCTTGGCGAAGGAGAACGTTCGCGAGTCGATAAGCTGTTCGCGTTTGATGACGCTGGCCATAACGTTCTCTGGATTAGATGATCATGTCCTTCTCGCTGCCCTTTCCGCTGATGATGACTTCGCCCGCGTCTTCGAGTCGCCGCACGATGTCGACGATCTTCTGCTGGGCGGACTCGACATCGCTGAGACGGACCGGGCCCATGAACTCCATCTCTTCGTGGATAAGCTGTGCGGCGCGTTCGGACATGTTGCTGAAGATCTTCTGTTTCAGATCGTCGCTGGCGCTCTTGAGCGCGATCGCCAACTCCTCGTTGCCAACTTCCTTCAACACGGCCTGGATGCCCTTGTCGTTGACATGGATGATGTCTTCGAAGACGAACATCAGTCGGCGGATCTCTTCGACAAGGTCGGGATCGGTGTTTTCAAGCCCTTCCAGAATCGCGCGCTCCGAGGCGCGACCCGCGAGATTGAGGATTTCCGCAACCGCGCCGGCGCCGCCCACACGCTCGAAGCGCTCGGAGACCAGACCCGCGAGGCGCTTCTCCAGGCCGCGCTCCACTTCCTTGATGACGTCGGGACTGGTGTGGTCCATATTGGCGATGCGGGTGACGACTTCGACCTGCCGTTCGTTGTCGAGCCCGGTCAGGATTTCGCTCGCCAGACCCGAAGGTACATGCGACAGAATGAGCGCGATCGTCTGCGGATGCTCTTCCTGCAAGAATGTCAGCAAGTTGTCCTTCTCTGTCTTTTGCAGGAAGTTGAACGGCTGCTCATAGACCTGGTGCTCGAGCGCCGAGATGATGCGTCGCGCCTCATCCGCCGGTAGCGACTTCTGCAACAGAACACGGGCCCACGGCAGCCCCCCGGAATCCATGTACTGACGGGCCAAAACCAAGTTGTAGAATTCAGACACGACTTCGCGGCGAACGCTCGCCGAGACATTCAGGCTGACAATCTCGCGTGACAACTCCTCCACCGCGTCCGCCGGCAGTTGACGCAGAATCAGCGCCGCGGAGTCTTGCGGCAGCGCTACGACCAGCGTGGCCGCCTTTTGCAGGCTGCTCATTTCGTCCAGCGATCGAATCTCGCCTTTACGCTGCCGCGACACGACCTGCTACTCCTTCGACTGCATCCAGCGTTCGAAGACGTTCGCCACAACCTGCGGGTCTTTCTGGAGGTACTCGGAGACCTGGTCGACCATCTTGTTGACGGCGACGGTTTCCTCATCGACCTCGTGCGCTTCGAGTACGCCGTCGGTGGTCTCTGTCGCGGGTAGTCGCGTCCCCTCCGCCGCGGGTCGCATGTTGGCCTGGTCGGCGAAGTCCTGAACGTCTTCGGCGGCGCGGCGTGCGGCGTCGATCGCCTCTTGCGGGAGGCCGAGCTCGAGCCCAAACGCTTCACCCTCGCTCGGCCGACGGGCCAGCTTCATCATGAAACCCAACGCCACGAACGCCAGCAGCGTCAGCGCCGCCTGCGGCGCGTAGCGCCCCGCGAGACCCAGCGCGCTGTCCATGGTCGAAGCCGCGACAACCTCGGTGGTCGGTTCGATATCGATGTGCCACGTGACGTCGACGACCTGGTCGGCGGTCACCGCCTCCGTCGTTCGCACGAGCATTAGGACCTGCTTGGTGACATCTTCCTTCAGGTCAGTGAACGTCTCCTCCAGTTCCTCAAACGTCGGCGTCTCGGCGTCGGGGTTGCGCCGCATATACAGATTGGCCAGATAGATGTCAGAGAGGCTGACCGCGGCGAACACCTGCTCGGCGTCTCCCGCCGGCGTCGACTCTTCGAGCGTTCGGCGGCCGACGGCGAGCTCGGTGCGCGAGGTGCTCTCCTGCGTGTTGTCGCCAAGCGGCGCGCCCCCAGCGGTGGTGCCGAGATTCGGCCGCGCGCCCGGCTCGCCGCTGAGGCGTGCGTTGGTGCTGCTAAGCGAACTGGTTTCGATGTTCGCCTCGACCGCCGTCGTCGGCTCGTCGCTGGTGGCCCGGCGCGTCGTGGAGTTCAGAATGACGTTAACGCTCACCCGAGCCATCGGGTCGGGCAGGTGCATCGCGATTTTGTGAGTCAGGGCCTCTTCGCGCTGCATTTGCTCGCGTCGCAAAACCGTCATGCCGCCGTCGGCGAGTTCCCCAGTTGGCCAGGCGGTGGCGCCGAGCGAGTCGACGACGTGGACCCGCTCGGGCGTGAGCCCGGTCACGGCGCCGGCGACCAATCCGGCGACGCTACGCGCCAGATTGCGCGGCACCGGCTCGCGGCCGCGCATTTCGATGGTGACGCCGGCGCTGGCCCGCGTGGGCGTGCGTTCGACCAGGCGCACCTTTGAGTCGAGGTTCAGGAAGACGCGGGCGCCCTTCACGCCGTTGAACGTCTGAATGTGGCGCTCGAGTTCGGTCTGCAGCGCGACAACCCAGCGGCGTTTGTTCTCTTCCTGCGAGATCCACGGATTCGACTCGCGCACCAATTGCTCGAACGATGCCGAGAGGTCTTCGGGCAGCAGCTCGCGCTGCTGAAGGGAGGCGCGCAGCGCGGGTGTGCTGAGGTTGGAGCGGGTCAGCACCCGCGTTCCCTCGATCCGGAAGTCGCTGCCCTCGACCAGGTTCATCTCGACCAGGCCGGTTCGGATGCGCGCCAGTTCTTCCGCCGAGAGATCCTGCTCGAGCAGCGGCGACATCGATGGCTGGGCCGCCCACTGGGTCAGCCATGCCAGCGACCCGGCGACGAGCACCGCACCCAGCATGATCGCCAGCCGCTGCGAGAGGTTCATCTCGCGCAGTTGAGCGCCGATGAGGCCCAGACTTTTGCGCAGCGACTCCATTCGCTCAGCGGCTCCCGGTAAAGCCAATCCCTCGTCCCCCATGCTTCTCGGACGGTGCGTGCGCCACGGATGAGTCGGCGTCGTTGGTCGGTTCGAATCGCGCGGATGCAGCGCGACCGAGACGTTTTCGGACCTGGCAACTGCCGCCGCTCGGCTCAAGACGCCGACACGGGGCGCCCGCCCGACGCCAGCCTCGTTGGCGAAATCGTTCGAGATGAACCCATGTATCGCGTTGTGGCGAAGGTGTTGGCGAACACGCCACCCCACGCGCGACCTACCCGAAACGCGGGCTGTATGGCGGGCAGCGATCGTTTTGTAGCGTATGAGCGCCCGTTCGAGGACGGCTCGCGCATAGGTCGTTCGGCGCCCCATCGTCTTGCCGCCTCACCCGGCTCGCCGCTACAGTTTCGGGCTCGCAATTTCCCATAAAGAGATCCCGCTATGCCTGACAACGTCCGCACCATCCTCGCCACCGACTGCGGCTCCACGACCACCAAGGCGATCCTCATCGACCAGACCGACGAGGGCTATCGCCTCATCAGTCGCGGCGAAGCGCCCACGACGGTCGAAGCCCCGGCTGAAGACGTCACCCGCGGCGTGATCAATGCGGTCGGCGAGATCGAAGACCTCACTGGCCGCAAGCTCATCAAAGACGACGGCATCTGGCTGCCGCGCGACGGCGAAAACGGCTGCGACGCCTACGTCGGCACGAGCTCGGCCGGCGGCGGGCTGCAGATGATGGTGGCCGGCGTGGTCAAGAACATGACCGCCGAGAGCGCCGCCCGCGCCGCGCTCGGCGCCGGCGCGATCGTGATGGACACGCTGGCCACGAATGACGGCCGCGTCACGCACGAACGCATCGAACGCATCCGCTCGATGCGGCCCGACATGATCCTCGTCTCCGGCGGCACCGACGGCGGCACCATCAAGCACGTCGTCGAGATGGGGCAGATCATCTCCGCCGCCGACCCCAAGCCGCGCTTCGGCGTGGGCTTCAAGCTGCCGGTGATTTACGCGGGTAATAACAAGGCCCGCGATGAGATGAAGGGCATCTTGGGCGATCGCGCCGCGCTCTATGTCACCGAGAACATTCGCCCCACGCTCGAGAACGAGAACCTCGGCCCGGCGCGCGAGACCATCCACGACCTGTTCCTCGAACACGTCATGGCGCAGGCCCCCGGCTACGGCAAGCTCATGACCTGGACGAGCGTGCCGCTGATGCCCACGCCCGGCGCCGTCGGCCTGATCATGCAGCTCATCGCCGAGCGCGAGGGCATTCAGGTGGTTGGCGTCGACATCGGCGGCGCGACCACCGACGTGTTCAGCGTTTTCCGCAGCGACAAAGAAGACCCTCACAGCGAGAAGGTGTTTAACCGCACCGTCTCGGCCAATCTCGGCATGAGCTACAGCATCTTCAATGTCGTCGCCGAGGCCGGGTTCCAAAACATCGTGCGCTGGACGCCCCTCGACGTGGACGAAATCGACATTCGCAACCGCATTCGCAACAAGATGATTCGCCCGACAACCATCCCCCAGACGCTCGACGAGTTGATGATCGAGCAAGCGATCTGCCGCGAAGCCCTGCGGCTCGCGTTCGTCCAGCATCGGCAGATGGCCGTCGGTCTGAAGGGCGTGCAGCAGCAGCGCAGCATCGCCGACGCCTTCAGCCAGGAGCTTTCGGGGCAGTCACTGGTCGACATGCTGGGGCTCGACATGATCGTCGGCTCCGGCGGCGTGCTCTCGCACAGTCCGCGGCGCCACCAGGCCGCGATGATGATGATGGACGGCTACATGCCCGAGGGCTTCACCGAGCTGACCGTCGACTCGATCTTCATGATGCCGCAGCTTGGCGTGCTGAGCACGGTGAACGAGAAGGCCGCGCTCGACGTGTTCAACAAAGACTGCCTGATTCGCCTCGGCTTTTGCGTGGCGCCGGTCGGAACCGCGAAAGACGGCAAGCCGGTGATGACCGTTCAGGTGAGAGGCGAGCAGCACGCGATTGTGGGCGGACAGCTCAAGCTCGTCGAAATGCCTGAAGGCGCGACCGAACGCGTCACCGTCACGCCGGCGAAGGGTTTCGACGTCGGGGCGGGGCCGGGGCAGCCGGTGACGCGCGAGATCCGCGGCGGCGTGGTTGGCTTGATCCTCGATGGCCGCGGCCGTCCGTTCGACCTGCCGACCGACCGTTCAGCCCGCGTGGCGAAACTTCGTGAGTGGAACCAGGCGCTGGGCGTGTATCCGGAGTAGGGGGCGGCGTCTGCGACGTTCAGCGGCTCGTTGACTACAACAGAGCAATAGAGCCGCGCCATGGCCGCTGGCTTACAAACGAGGCGGGGATGATTGGAGACGATGGGATTCGAACCCACGACCTTCGCATTGCGAACGCGACGCTCTCCCAGCTGAGCTACGTCCCCAGAGTCTCGCAATTATAGATCGGTCGGCAGCGCCCGCAACCTGACGCCGAAGAACCGCGCCCGCCGGCGCCTCAAACCGTGGGTCGGCGGGCGACGTGTCGGGCGCCGAGGGCGAAGCATACCCCCCCAAGCGACAACAGAATGACGAGCGCGGGGGCGGCGTCGACCCAGGAGAAGTCGCGCCACAGGGCGCCCTCGAAGATCAGCAGCACCCAATAGACCGGGCTGATCTGGCTGACGTGCTGCAGCCAGTGCGGCATGAGATAGACCGGCACGAGCGCCCCGCCGAGCATGCCGAGCACGATGAGCACGGCCCAACCCGCGCTCGCCGCCGACTGCGCTCCGCGCCCAAAGCTCGCGATCAGCATCATCACGCCGGTGAAGCTGACGGCGGTCGCGAACATCGCGGGGGCGAGCAACCAGGGGCGATCAGGCCGAACGCCGAAAATCGCGATGGAGAAGGTGATCAGCACCATGCTCATGAGCGCGATGGCGCTGAAGCAGGCGAAGGCTTTTCCGAGCAGGATGTCGCGTCGGGGGATCGGTGCGAGCGCCAGGCGCAGCAGCGTGCCTTGCTCACGCTCTCGCGCGAGTGCTGCGCCGAACCCGGCGGCACAGCTCAGCACGCCCCACATCATACCCTGCGGAAACGAGACCTCGAACGCGTTGCGCGGCCGGGCTTCTTCGCTGACGCTGGTGATTTCGATCGGCGTGGGGCGGAAGAGTGGAGCGAACTGCCGCGTGAGGGTCGCCAGCGTCGCGGGACGAATGGCGGCGTCGAACGCGGCCGCGCGCTCATCTGGGTCTTCCGGCGCGTTCTGTAGCAGTTGCGCGAGGCGCAGCATCTCTGACGCCGGCAGATTGACGTCCGCCGCGTTCGGCTCGGCGACGTCGCGCACCGGCGGGTCTTCGAGCATGACCCGCAACAGCAGGCCGCGCAGCAGGCCGGCGGCGGCGCGGTAACGCGGGCTGAGGCCGATCTCGATGGCGGCCTTGGGCGCCCATGGGTGACGTACGGCCTGCTCGAAGCCGCGCGGAATGCGAATAAAGGCGTTCACCGCGCCGCGTCGCACGAGCTCGCGGGCGCCGGCAAGATCAGTGCGCTCGACGCGCACTTCGCCGGCGCTGAGCAGATTCGCGATCAGATCGCGAGACGCGGGGGTGTCGTCCTGGTCAACCAGCGCGATGTCGATGCTCACGCGACGAATCGCGCGGCCGATGCCGTCGAACACCGCGCCGAAGAACGCGGCGTAGAGCACCGGTAAGCCGAAGACGAGGAACAGCGCAATCCGGTCGCGACGCAAGAGCTGGAGATCTTTGGCCGCGACCGACCAAGCCGCTTTCATGCGTGACCGGCCCGCCGGCTGGCGCTGCGTTCCATAGCCAGAATGTTGGTGACGCGGGTGTACATGGCTGGCGTCTACTGTAATCGCCTGCCGCGAAGACTGCAGCACACGCCGCGCGGTGCATCGCGAATGCGCCGCGGCCGCTTGGCGCCCGACGCCCCCCCCTGCGACGTTAACGGGAGGTTTATCGCCCGCCGCTGACGACGAACTGCACGAACGCGTCGATGTCTTGTGCGTTCACGGCGCCGTCCTGGTTGCAGTCCGCGTTGTCGGGCGAGCAATCCGGGTATTGAGTGCGGTAGGCGTCCTCGTTCACGAGCGCTAAGACGAACCCGTCGATGTCCTGCGTGTTCACGAAGCCGTCACAATTGAGATCGCCAAGCAGCGCCGGGTCGCACTCGTCGGGCACGCCATTGTTGTTGACGTCGAGGCTCGTTCCGAGCGCGATGTCAACGGGGTCATGCACACCGTTGGTGTTGCAATCAATGGTCGCGCCGCGGGCGATGCCCCAGAGCGCGATGTCGTCGATGTTCCATCCGGCGTACGTGATTGCGGTATCGGTGGGGCCCAGTCCCCAGCGGATCCGGACATCGCTCGAGCCGTCGACGAGCCCATCAAGATCAACAACCTCCTGCCGCCAGGCACTATCCGTGACGCTCACAGCGTTCCGCCACACATCGACCCACGGGGCGCCGTTGACGCTGACGCTGATGCCGGCGAAGTCATAGCGCGATGATTCGACGTTGAGGTAGCGGGCGTAACGCAGTTCGACGGCGTCGTAGTTGGCGGCGTCAATCGAGTTGGTGGTGAGGTGTTGAGCGGCGCCGATGTTGTTTTCGTAATCGCCGCTCAGATTGTTGCCGTAGACGAAGGGGCCGGTGGCGCCGCTCATCGGATCACTGAAGCCGCTGCTGCCGCCTTCTCCGGTTGGCGTACCGAAGGCCCAGTCGCCCTCAGTGGTCCAGCCGGGATCGCTGTCGAGCGGGAAGGTGACGATCGGCTCGCGCTCGCCGACCAGCAGGGTGATGCGGCGTGTGGAGCTACCGACGCCGGTCGTCTCGTTTTCGAACTCGATTTCGACCACGTAGCGGCCGGCGGGCAAGAGCGCGACCGCGGGGTGCAGCGTGGCGTTGACGTTGACGAGCCCGCCCGGCGCAACGACGCCAGTGTCTTGCGACAGCGTGACCCATGGCTCGCTGGCGGAGATGCGGACGTTGATGGTCGCGTCGCTGGTATTCGCAAGCTGAAAGTCGTAGGAGACCGGAGAATACGCCCCGACGAGGACACTGGTCGTGACTTCCTCGGCCGGCGTGACGACCAGTCCGGCCGCATCCGCCGGTCGGAGCCCTGCGAGCGACATCGGATCATCCCCGACCGGATCGAGCCAGTCGCGCAGCCGGCCGGCGGATGAGCCGCCCCAGTTCCAGGCTTGCGACAGGCGCCCGTACCAGTCTGGCAGCGTGTTGGAGCAGGCGGCGAACCCGCCGTGCAGTTGCCCCGCGACCAAGCCGTTCAGCTTGAACAGCGGCGCACCCGACGAGCCGCCTTCCGTGGTGCCCAGATCCCAATCGGCAACGCGGATGTGGGTTCCGGCTCCGGGCGTCTGTGAATCGAGATAGGTGGTCGTAGTTGTCGGGTCGAACTCGAAGCTGATCGACTTCTCATCGAGGCTCGGATGATGAATGGTTACCGCGCCGAGCGGATCGTTGGGATCGCGATCCCAGCCGGCGTAATAAACGCCCGCAACGGCGGGCGGGGTGTCGTCGAGCAAGAGCAGCGCGAAGTCGGGACCGGCCGCCCGCGCGAGCAGCGTGGCGCCGCTTTGCGTCATGTTGGGATCCAGCACGCCCGAGCCCACTTCGCACACGGCGCGTTGAAACTGCCAATACACGACCACCGAAGCGTCGTTGATGTCGTCGACGCCGCAATGAAATGCGGTCTGAAACAGCGGCCGGAGGTCGCGTGCGGTGTTGTTTACCAGAAACCCGGTGCACTTGAACACGCCGTTGAGCGAGTAGAGCGCGACGGCGTCGGTCTGATCGCGCCAGGCGTCGGCGGCGCCGCACGCGACGTCGATGTTGCAGCTACCGGCCTTGTCCGGCGTGAGGGTTTCAAGGTCTTTATAGCCGAGGTTAATCGCGGTGAGCTCGAGTTGGACGGCGTCGCGCTGATCGGGCGGTACGACCAGTTCGAGCAAGACATCGTCGTCGCGCACCACGGGCGTCCACAGCTCGCCGTGCGCTGCGTTGTGAGCGGCGGTGAAACGCAGTTGCCGGCGGGCGGTCTCCGCCTCTCTGATCTGAAGGATCGCGTTCTTCGGAAGCTGGAAACGCGTAAAGCCGAAATTGAGCGACTTGGCGCCGGGCGCAGTGATGCGGAGGCGCCAACGCAGCGTTCCATCCGGCAATGCGTCCCAATGCCCGTCGAGTTGCGGCGATACTTGTACGCGTTCGGCATGTGCAAAGCGCGGTGGGAGGCCGAGCGCCTCGCGCAGGTCGTCATCGGCTTCAAACTGGGCCGGATCGGGGGCGGCGAGGTCGATGCGCGGCACGACCGCATCAACGTCGGAGGCGAGCACGTCGCCGCCGAGCGCGACGGCAATGCAGAAGCACGTGAGGGGGATGAGCATCCGGTTGCTGAACACTGCGTCTCCGATAGCCAGTCTTGTTTTGCGGCGCTTTATCGAGCTTAATGGAGCCGAACACCCGTTTCCGGGCCGAGAGAAACCTCTCCAAGCTTAGCTTTGGCCAAGAGACCACTCAACGAAATCGGTCCGCGTGAGGCGATTCGCCGGTTTTTGTGTCAATTTGCGGCGGAATGCGAGGTTTCGGGGCTCGGGTGGGGTGCGGATAAACACCCGATAACTCAAGAAGGCTGGCGGGTCTTGATTTGTACGTTCCACGAAAAGCTCGGTCGCAGCCGCCGACCGGTCAGCAGCAGCGACGTTCCCGCCTCGACATCTTCAAGCATCAAGCCGACCTGATCGAGATTGCGAACGCGGACGCCGTTGACCCCGAGGATGACGTCGCCGGGTTCGACGCCGGCGCGGTCGGCAGGGCTGCGTCGCTCGACGGACTCGACCAAGAGCCAGGCGTCGTCGGGCAGTCGATAGCGTCGACGCAGGTCTCGCGGAACTTCGGCGAGTCTGACGCCCAGCAACCGTTGCGCGAGTTCTTGGCCGTCGGGAAGCGGGAGCGGTTCGAGCTCGACGTTGACCGTGCGCGGCATGCCGTCGCGCTCGACACGCATCGCGATGCGTTGGCCCGGCGATTGGTCGATCAACTGAACGTAGAAGTCGATCGCGTTCGCGACCGGACGTTGATTCACGCGTCGGACGACATCATTCGCCGCGAGGCCGGCGCGCGCGGCCGGTGTTCCGGGCTTGATGATTTTCACGCGTGCGGCGTCGCCACCCACGACCTTAGCGCCGAAGCTGACGCGCTGCCGGCGCTCGATGTTCAGCAGTTCGGGCAGCAGTTCCCAGAGACGCGCCACGGGGATCGCGAAGCCGATGTTCTGGGCGTCGCCGCGGATGGCGGTGTTGATGCCGATGAGTTCGCCGCGCACGTTGAGCAGCGGGCCGCCGGAGTTTCCGGGGTTGATGGGCGCGTCGGTTTGCAGGAGCCCGCTGTAGACGCCTTCCGCAAACTGCAGTTCGCGGTTGACGGCGCTGACGATTCCGGTGGTGACCGTGTGCGAGAGACCGAGCGGGTTGCCGATCGCGATGACGGTCTCGCCGATGAGGATATCGCCGGGTTGACCGAGCGCGGCCCCGTCGAGGGGCGCCGGTGGGCGAACGCGCAGCACGGCCAGATCGTGCTCGGGATCCTCCGCGATGACTTCGGCTTCGAGCGTGACGCCGTCGGCAAAGGTTGCGTTGATGTCTTCGGCTTGGGCCACCACGTGCGCGTTGGTCACGATGAAGCCGTCGGGGTGGACGACGACGCCGGATCCGACGCTGTGCACCTCGCGATTGGCGAAGCGTCGCGGTCCAAAGCGAAAGATCTCGTCGAGCGAACCGAAGGCGAGCGAGCGCAACGGCACGACCCGCGTGGTGCTGATGTTCACGACAGCGTCGCGGGCTTGCTCGAACACCTCGACGACGCGGGTGCGACGCGGGTCGGCATCCGCGTGGGCGCCTGAAACGCTGCATAGCAGCGTGGCGACCGTCAGTGTGAACATGGTTCCGGCCGACTGACGGCGTATCCCCCGGAAGTGAACGTTGCTCAACGCGACATCTCCACTCAGTGTTGCGGCCCACCATGATTGTTGGTGGCGTCCGCTTTCGCCTACCCCTATTGTTTCGCTCCGGGCGGTGTGGTGAAACCCCTCGACGTCATCAACAAGAGGTTGTACCCGTGCGTGAGCAAAAGGTCGCATGGCTGCTGGCGCCGCTCGTGTTTGCACTGGGCTGCGAAGCGCCGCATCGAAGGACAGCGCCGTCGACTGCCGCGGACGCCCCGGTCGCGGTGGAGGATGTGTTCGTGCGTTCGACCGTCGGAACATCAGTGCGGGGCGCGCCGATCGAGCTGTACGATCTGCCTGGCGACGGGGCCCCGCTGCTCATCTTCGCGGGCATCCACGGCGATGAGCCGGAGAGCATCGCGCTCGCGCGGCGTCTGATCGACCTGCTGTCGCAGCAGCCCGAGTTGGCGTCAGGACGCGGCGTCGCGATCGCGCCGCTGATCAACCCGGACGGCTATGCCGACGGCACGCGTCACAACGCCAACGGGGTCGACTGCAACCGCAACTTTCCGGCCGGCAATTGGGCGGAGAACAATCCGCACGGCGGGTCGGCGCCGCTGAGCGAACCAGAAACGCAGGTCGTGGTCGACCTCGTGAACCAACTGCGTCCGTGGGCGGTGATTTCGATCCACTCCATTTCCGGCGGCCGCAAGTGCAACAACTACGATGGCCCGGCCCAAGCGCTGGCCGAGTTGCTGTCGCAGCACAACGGCTACCCGCCGCTCGCGAGCATTGGATATCCGACGCCGGGCAGCTTCGGCACGTGGGCCGGTGTGGAGCGACGCATTCCCATCATCACGCTGGAGCTGAATCGAGGCGTCGATGAAGCCACGGCGTGGGCTGAGAACCGCAACGCGCTGCTCGCGGCGATCAACGCGCAGCCTTGATCGGCAACCCCCTGCGGCGTCAGGCCTCGGGCGGCGTTTCGATCACCTCGAACGTATTTCCGTCTGGATCGGTGAATGACCCCACGCGCAACTCGTTGTACATGTCGATCTCGCCGAGTTGCCGGCCGCCGAATTCGGTGAGTCGCGTGACCAACCCGTCGAAGTCGTCGGTGAGCAGTTCAAACCCGATCATCGGGCGTGAACCGTGCTCCGGGCGTTCGCTGGCGCGCCACGGGTCGGCGGGCGCGATCAGGCGGAGCGAGGAGCCTCCGCTGGGGAAGTCGAGCAACGCGTAGCCGCTGTTTGGGGAATGTTCTTCGTCAATGACCGTCAGACCGGCGCCATCGCGCCAGAAGCGGAGTGCCTCCTGCAAGTCAGTGACGTAGAGATGGACGTCTCCAATCGCCAGCATGCCCAACCTCCGAATCTCGCGCGATTCGCGTACCATCGTTGAAGCGCAGCCGCCGAATTCGGCTCCATCCGGAAAGTTTAGTCGAAGCGCGATGACCCGCGAATTTTCAGATTCGGTTCCAGCTCAGCCACGACGGCGACGCGGCAGGAAGTTGCGCCGACTGCTTCTCGCGGCGGCGGCGGCGGCGGCGATCGGATCGCTCATCCTCTACCACCTCTTCACCGATGGCCGCCTGCTGCGCGAACGCCTCGTGAACGCCTTGGAATTGGGGCCCGGGTGGCGAGTCGACGCCGGCGCCGTATCGTTTCAGATATGGCGCGGCCTGCAGATCAGCGACCTGACGGTGCAACCGGCGGATCGCCCTGAGCAACCGATGTTGCACATCGAAGACGCCATCGTGCGGCTCGACGTGTTGGATCTCTTGGCGGGCGGGGTCAATATTCGCGAAGTCGTCGTCGCGGGGGCGACGCTCAACCTCATGGCCGGCGCCGCGCGTTCCGAGGCCAATGAGTACGTACAAGAGCCGATCCGCACGCGATGGGAAGCGATCGAAACGCCGATCGAGATCGAACAGCTCAACGTCAATTTGTGGGAGAGCGCTGCAGACACATACCGGTTGCGGCAGCGTTGGCGCCTACGCGGATCCGGGCGTCAGGAAGGCGACGCGTATCGGATCGCGTTTCGGGAGGCGCCAAGCGGTCGACAACTGCTCGAGGTGCTCGGAAGCGGCGCGCAGACGCGTTTCTCGCTCGACTGGATGGAGCTGGGCGCGGCACGCGACCTGTTGCTGACGATGATGCCGACCGATCCCAACGTACAGCGGGTTGCGGAGCGCCTTGATCTCACGGGCGAGTTTCGACTGGACTACACGAGCGGCGACGACGCATCAGCCGCCGAGGGGCGTCTCACATTGCGCCAGGTCAGCGGCGTCTTGCCGGTCGAGGATCCGAACGCTCCAACGTCACCCTACCTTACTTATGACGAGGTAGGCGGCGAACTCACCTTCGGCGACGCCGGCGTGCGGGGGACGCTGCATGGTCGCTTGCACGACGCGACCGCGACGCTCGATGTGGACGTGAATCAGGTTGGAGCGGCGTCGCCGCGCGGCGCCGTGCGCATCGACATCGAGCGGTTGACGCTGCCGACGCACGAGCATCATCGCGCGTTCGTCGATGCGCGGGTGCTTCCTGATCCGCTGCGGGCCTTCTTTGACGACTATGAACCTCGCGGACCCATCAATCTGCGGATGGACGTCACGCTCGACGGCGACCAGCCGCCGCGCGTGGTCGGTCGGGCCGAGGGCCTGGGCAACCGCGTCCGGTATTACCGTTTTTCGTATCCCTTCGAAGATGCACGCGGCGTGGTGCACTTTGGCAGCGACGGAATTCAGATCGAGAAGCTGACGGCGCGGCGCGGCAGCGCGACAGTGACCGCGACCGGACGCGTCGATGAGCCCAGGCACTGGACTGGTTTTGAATTGAACTTCACGGTGGCGGATCTCCCCCTCGACGCGCAGCTCTACCGAGCGCTGCCGCCCGACTACCAAACGCTGTGGGACGCAACCAAGCCGCTGGGGCTGGCGGATGGACTCGTGACCATTCGCCGGGCGCCAGGTACGCCTGAAACGGGGCCGCGGGAACCGGAGATCGATGTGAGCGGCTGGCTGTCGACGACCAGCTTTCGGTTCGGCGAGGAACGGGTCGCGCTCGGGACCGGCGCGATCCGCTTCGACAAGGGCGCCGCGTTTCTGCAGGACGTGCGCGGCGACTTCGCCGGAGCGCCGCTCTGCGCGACCGCGTCGGCGAGCGTCTCCTCCCCGACGCCGCAGTGGCGCGTCTCGCTGGCCGATCTCCCGTTTCGCGAGTCTGGCGGGCTGCCGGCGGCGTTGGCGTCGAACACGGAGACGGATGCGCGGAGCGTCGGCGCCGATGCGATCACGATTGACGGTCGTGTGGATGTCTGGGGCGTGCAGCGCTCGCCGCACGGATCCGACGATCGACGCCTCATCACGCGCATCAATGACGGCGTGCTGCGTCTTTGGTCGCCCGAACATGTGTGGCGCGACGCGCAAGGCTGGGCGCTGGTTGACGGCGCCGATCGTGAAATTGTCGAGCTCACCGCGCGTCGCGATCCGGCCGCGTTGACGATTACCGGCGTGCTCAAAGACGACGGGCGTCGCAGTGTTCCCACGCAGATGGTGTTCGCCGTGGAGACCCCGACGCTGGAGCGCTGTCTGCACTTTGCGACCCCGGAGCGGTGGTGGAGCGTGTTGGACGAGCTTGCGCTGCGTGGCGCGGGGACCGTCCGGCTGATGCTCGACCAGTTAGGCGAAGCCCTGCAGTTTCGTATCCGCGTCGCCGCGGAGCACATGCGTCCCGCGGCGCTGCCGATCCACCTGACCGACGTGGACGCTTCGCTGCAGATCTCCACGGACGGGATGAACGCCCTGACCGCGACCGCGCAGCGCCCCGGCGGGGGGTCGATCCAACTCGACGGACTGAGCAAGTGGTCTGCGGACGGCGCGCAGACCGAGTTGGTGGTCGCGGCGCAGAACATCAACATCGACGAAGAACTGGTGGCGGCGCTGCCGCGACCGCTGCAAACGACGCTCGGCAAGCTGAACCCGCTTGGCGTTGTGAACGCGTGGTTCGATGACTTTTTGATCGACACGCGTGACGGCGGGCGCGTGCGGATTCAGGGCGATCTGGAGTTGTTGAGCGCGCAGCTTCAACTGGGACTGGTGCTGACCGACTTCGAAGCCCGATTCGACGCCCACGCCCCGCGCGGCGTTTGGGTCGATGGTGACGAGGTCACCGCCGAGGTTGAATTCATCGTCCTGAACGGCAAGCTGGCCAGCCGTCCGCTCGAGAACTGTCGGGGGATCATCCGTATGCAGCCCGACTCGCCGTGGGTTCTCGTCGAGGACGTGAGCGGTGCGCTGTGTGGTGGGGAGTTGCGCGGCTTCGGGCGCGTGCATCGCGAGACCGGTGAGTATCAGCTCAGCGTCGATCTGTTTCGCGTCGACCTGGATCAGTTCCTGGACGGTCATGATCCCGCCGCATCCCCGCATCACTCGGGGGCGACGATGGACGCGCAGGTGCATCTGTCTGGCCGGGGCGCCGCACCGGCGTCGCGGCGTGGTGGGGGGCGCCTCCGCATTCGGGAAGCACAAGTGAGCGGCACACCGCTGTTGTCTTCGGTTGCTGACGTCGGCGAGGAGCGCGCGCGGGGGCTGGCTGAGTTCGTTGAAGTGGACTTCGACTGGGTGGGGTCGGAACTCCGCGCTCGGAGACTGCGGGCCAAACTGCGCGGGGCGTGGATGATCGGCGAGGGTGTGTGGAACATCGCGAGCGACCAGATTGATTTCACGCTGCTCGCTGCGCCGGCCGACTTGCCGGGCTCGCCGCTGGCCTCCCTACTCGACATCGCGCGACAGGAGCTTTCGCAGTACCGCGTCACCGGAACCCTGCGAGACCCCCGGGCCGTCGCGCAGCCGCTTCAAAACCTCAACACGGCGCTGCTCGAGTCGATCGGCGTCGATTGACGCCGCTGTCGCGTCGCGGTCGGCTTAGGCCGACGAGCGACCGACGAAGCTGCGACGGGGCAAGGGGCCCGCCTTCGGCGGCGGGGCGGCATGGTCCACCTGCGGAGTGAACATCGGCTCATCGACGAGCGGGGCCGGCATCGCTTCCGGATCTTCGTCTTGACCGGCGGCCGCGGCGGCTTCGGGCGACAGCACGGAGAACGCCTCGGTCATCTCCCGCAGCGTCGAACGCAAGTGGGCCATCTTCTTCTGCGCGTGCGCCTCGGTCGCCTCACGTTCGGCCAAGGCCCGTTCGCGGTCGGCCAAGAGCTGTTCGTGTTGGTCGAGCTCAGCGCGTCGCTGCTCCGCGCTGGCGGCGCGCTCCTCCAGCTCACGCTCCGCCGCCTCCATTTCGCGCAACATATCGCGGTATTGGCCCTCACGCTGACGCAGCATCTCCTCGCGCTGGCTCAGCACGGCGGACTGCCGCTCGAGATTGCTGCGCGTTGCTGACACGTGCGTGCGCAGCCGCACAATCGACGCTTCGATCGCGTTGATTCCGGAGTCTGCAACACTCATGGAAGCTTCGCTCACAAGATTCTCCGGCAAGAGATCCGGTTCGGCGACCGCGACGAACTCGATCTCGTCGACGGACTGGGCGTCCAAGGCGTCGTACGACGCGCCGTCGACCGTGAAGCGCTGCGTTCCGATCCGCAACGCCGCGCCAGGGTCGAGCCAGGCGTCTTCGACGCGCTCGTCATTCACATACGTCCCACTGCGACTGCCCAGGTCGTGCACAGCGGGCCGACCGCCCAGCGTGTAAATGATGGCATGGGCGAGTGAGACGCTCGCTTCGTCGACGACGACGTCGCACGTCTTACGCTGACCGACCAGCACCGGCTGATGCGTGAGCTGAAGGACGCGCTGCTCGCTCCGCAGCGTTAGCGGCGCTTCGAGCGAGAACGCCTCTTCCGCCGAAACCGACTCGTCCGCGCCTTCCAACTCGAGCGTCAATTCATACGGACCGATGCGCAGGCAGTCTCCCGCGTGCAGCACCGCGTGGGCGGTGCGCTGTCCGTTGACGAACGTACCGTCTCGGCTCCGCAGATCACGCGCGATAACCGCTCGGCCCGTGCGAACGATGGCGCAGTGCAGCTTCGAAACGTCGGGGTGAACAAGCGAGAGATGACAGTCGCGCCGACTTCCGGCGAGTGTCACCGGGCGTTCAAGAACGCAGTGCACCTCACCATCTTGCGTCACGAGACGTGCTAGCGGCCCGTCGTCCGATAGTGCTGGCGGGCAGTCAGTGGGATGTACTAACGTCGTGGACATCTCGCACCTTTCGGCTGGTAACTCGCCCGGTCGCCGCTGCGGGCTGTCATGTCCCCATACGGCTTAGCCTGCAATTGGCTGGTGCGAGGGGCAAATGCGACCGCGCGGCTTTCTCACGCCGCCACGCCGGCTCACGTTCGCTCAAACGTGACAAGCCCCCTCAAGAGCCTGCAATCGATACTTCGACGCGGTGCGACATCCCGCAGCGCACCGCGTCGCCGAGCGAGCCGTACGGCGAAAGCGACGACGCCGAACGCCCGATAGAACGGCGCAAATGCTTGACAACGCGAAGCGGACGTACGATTCTCATGTTTCAGCGCCGGGCGATTAGCTCAGTTGGCTAGAGCGCATGGTCGACATCCATGAGGTCACTGGTTCGAGTCCAGTATCGCCCATCCTTCGTTCCCCCCGGCCCCACTTTGACGCTCCCCGCATGGCCGAGGCTCACGCGCGGCCGGCTCCCGGCCGGCGCAACACACGATGAATCGGCCGCTCCCGATCGTGCGAGCGGCGCGCCGCTGCGTCTCCTGCGCTGCGGCGCTTCCGGCTCAGTCGTCGCTCGCAGCATGATCGTCAGCCGACCACATCAGCCGCGGCGCATCGCCCCACATCCCTTCGAGGTCATAAAAATCTCGGTGTTCTTCATCGAACAAGTGCACGACGACATCGACGTAGTCTGCGAGCACCCACTTGCCATCCCGGGGGTCGCTCGAGCGAAACGGGAGCCGATCAAGCGACTTGGAGTGAATTCGGATGAGGTCGGCGACCGCCGCCATCTGTCGGTCCGACGTGCCGGTTGCAATGACAAAAGCATCCGCGATGGCGCTCCGGCCGCGCAAATCGAGAATGACGACGTCTTCGCACTTGCTGTCCGCGGCGATGCGGGCGCAATCTCGGGCGAAAGCGAGTGTGTCGGCGTCGGAGCGACCTGGGTGAGCCGCTCGACGCTCGGGCGTATCCGAACTCAGCATGTTGTGCAGTATACGGCTGGATGACGCCGGCGTAGCGTCAGACCTTCAAGTGTCCGTGCTCGATCTGCCAGCGGACCGACTGCGCGACGCCCGCGGTTAGCGGGGTTTGGGGGTCGTAGTTCAAGATGCGGCGCGCCTTGCTGATGTCGGCCACATAGCGCGTGACCTCGCCGGCGCGGGCGGGTTCGTAGGTGACGTCGACGTCTTTGCGCAGCGCCAGCGAGATTAGGTTCACCAGATCGACCAGCGTCGACCCCTGCCCGTACGCGAGATTGATCGTCTCCCGCTTCACGCGCCCCTCGGTGACGGCGTCGATGCCGGCGAGCACGCCGTTGCAGCAGTCTTGCACGTAGGTGAAGTCGAGCACCTTCTGGCGTCCAAACACCGTGATCGCTTCGCCGGCGGCAATCTTGCGAATGAACAGCGGGATGACGCGCTCCATCCGATCGAGATCGCAGTCACACTTGCCGTAGACATTGCTGAACCGAAACACGAGGCAGGGAAGGTCGTAGCACTCGGCGTAAGAATAGATGAACGCCTCGCCGGCGATCTTCGACGCGCTGTAAGGACTCTCGGCCACGACGAAATCGGCCTGCGCTTCTTCGGTCACGTGATGATGGATGTCGCCGTACACCTCGCGCGACGACCCGAAGATGAAGGGAACGTTGCCACGTCGCCGCGCGAATTCGAGCGCGTTAAAGAGCATGGCGACGTTTTCCATAGCGCGGTCGGGATGTTCGACCAGCTCGAACACCTTGGCGTAGGCGGCGAGATGCAGCACGACATCAAAGTCGCCTTCAACCGGCAATGCTCCATTCGAGGCCTTAGTCAAATCGCACTGGACAAAAGGGATACGGTCGGTCCAGGTATTGGGACGCTTGTCGATGCCGACGACGTCGTCGCCCCGGTCAAGCAGCGCCAGCCCGACGTTCGTGCCAATTTGACCGCTTGAACCGGTAATGAGCACGCGCATGCGGCCCTCCTTAACAAGGCGAACGATGGAATCCACAGGCTGAAATTGTATCGGCGCGACGGCTGCGCCGACCGGAGTGCAACTCAGCATGGACGACGTACGGGCCGAACGATAGCGTAGCGCATCATGAAACCGTGCCCCGCAACACGCTCCGAAGTCCGCGCCATTGTACGCCGCCGCCGCGACGTGCTGATCTTGCGTGCCGCAAGCGGCGCGGGGGGGTGGGAGTTACCCGGCGGACCGCTTCACATCGGCGAGGCGCCGCTGGTCGGCCTCATGCGGCATAGCCGTAGTCGGCTGGGAATTGACCTCGACGTGGTCGGGGGCGGCGTTCGCCTCCAGCACAGCGACGGATTTCGTCAACACGAACGCCACTACTTTCACTGCACCACCGGGGACGATCCCGAGCCGATCGGCGAATACGCGGAAGCGCGCTGGGTGAGCCTCGCCCACCTACGCGAGTACTTCTTCGCCGATCCGACCCAAGCCTTCATCGATCAGCTCGTTGAAAGCCGATTCTTGGCCTAGCGGCGCCTCAGCTTGCGTCGCGGGCCTGTCGATAAAACCCCCGTGTTCGCTGACCAACCCATCCCGCTGCGCGCTGCGCCGGAAGAGATCGCACGCCGGCTCGACGAGCTCGACGGTGCGGGGCGCAAGGGCCTGTTCGCCAACGTTCGCCAGGCGCGGCGGATCTCGTACCGCGTCCCTGCCGTGCAGATCCTGCTAGCCGAACCGAACGGGACGCGGCGTACCTTTCTCGCGCCAACGCGCAACATCAGCCAGCACGGACTTGCCGCATTGTTCGGACGTTTCGTCCACCCGGGGACAACGTGCGCTGTGCGACTGGTCGCCGGGGGAGCGCTGGATCCGCCGGTCGAAGCGCGTGTCGTCTACTGTCGTTACATTCGCGGGACGCCGGGGCTCCATCAGCTCGGGCTGCGTTTCGTGCACGCGGTTGATGTAACGCGTTTCAATCGTGCCGCCGGGCGGATTAATCTACTCTGCGCCGACGCGCGCAAAGAAGCGCCGGCCGAGCTGGAAACGCTGCTGCGCGAATTCGACATTCAAATCACACATGCCGCGACCGCGGACGACGCCGTGGCCGCGGCGGTTTTCGACGACAATCTGCACGTGGTGCTGCTCAATCTGGATCAGCCGGCGCTCTCGCCGAACACGCTGATTGCTGCGCTGAAGGTGGCGGGGTATCGCGGAATCGTGATTGGCGTCACGCGACAGAGTCGGGGCGTCAACGCTCCAGCCTACGAAGCGGGCTGCACCCTCGTGCTCCGTGCTCCGCTGACGAGCGAAAGGCTGAGTTTCGCGCTTCGGACCGGCCTGCAGACCTCGCTGACCCCGACGCCGCCGGAGAGCCGCATCGAGAAAGTCATCGAGGCGTTTGTCGATCTCCTGCCATCGCGTCTGGCGCAACTCGAAGCGGCGTTGGAGCAGCGCGACCTGCGCCTGCTCGAATACACGGCGGGCCTGATGGGGACGCAGGCGGCGACGCTGGGATACTCGATGCTGGCTCGCGCGGCGGGGGCCCTCGCCCGCAGCGTCAAGGCGGGGGGGCCGCTCGCGCAACTCCGCGAACAATTGGACGAACTCGCCGACCTGCGCCTTACCGCGAAGGGGCCCGAAGATCAGCCCTAGGTGGGGTGATGCCGAGTCCAGGCAACGGGCGGCTATGAGCGATTTTCGCGCGACCCCGGCATTCCCGCGCTTTGCGTCTGATAAGAGCAGCACCATGCAGCGCGGACGTTGCGCCGCTGAATCGCGCGGGCGCAATCGTCGATAGACCCAGGGAAGCGATGTAACTCTCAGTGAGAAGAGGTGCGCCGGTCCATGGCGGATGAAGCTCCCAAGAAGAACGGCCTCAAGCGACCGATCATGACCGTCGCGTTGATCACGCTCGTCGCGATCCTCGAGGCGGGCGTTTTCATTATCGTGATCCGTTACATGGGCGCTGGCGCAGAAGCCGCCTACGGCCAGGGTGAGCATGCGATGGCCGAGATCGAAGCTCCCGAGATCGCGACGGCTGAGGTGTCGCTCCTCCAGGGCTTCCGCGTGCCTAATACCAAGAGCGGCAAGACGATCATCTACGACTTCGACATCACGGTCGTATGCCCGGCGGACGACCCCGCGCGCCTGGAGGCTATCCAGCAGGCGCTGGCCGCGCGTGAGGCGGCGATATCAGACCGCGCCGCGCAATTGGTGCGGAGCGCCAGTCCACGTGTTTTAGAGGAAGACGATTTTCGAACTCTGCGTGAGCAGTTGCAGATGGCGATTATGGACGTGCTCGGCGATCCCGACGCCGTTCAGCAGGTGCTCATTCCACGCTGTGTTCCCATCGGGGTGCATTAGCACGCGCGACGCTCTCATCAGGAATACCGATCGTCATGGATGACGTCGAAAACACCACGCCGGACGAGAACCCGCCGCAGCCCACGGACCCGTCCGCGATCGATGCGGGCGGCGCACCGGCCGACGACTCGCCGCCCGAGAGCGACGCGTCTGAGGCGTCGGACGTTCTCGAGATCAATCAAGACGAACTTGATGCGCTCGTCAATCAGCTCGCGCGGGAAGAGGAGTCGGGCGACGCCGCCGCCGAGCCCGCGGACGTGAGCGCCGCGCCCGAGACCGAGCCGGCCAACGACGGCCCGACGCAAGAAGAGCAAGACGCCGTCCTGCGCGAGATGGAGGCGGCGTTGGCTGCGGAAGCCTCCAAGACCGCACCGGCTGAGTCCGGCTCGGAAGCAACGCCGGAGGCGGCCGCGAATCAGATGTTCGGCGCCGGCGTACCGCTATCCGCCGACGACGCGCTCGCGTTCGAGCTTCCCGCGCTGGAGAACGAGGACGCGGATGCGACCTCGACGCTCGACCTGCTGAGCGACGTCGAGCTCGACGTACGCATCGAACTCGGCCGCACCGAAATGTACATCGAAGACGTCTTGCGGCTCGGTGTCGGAGCCGTCGTGGAGCTCAACAAGCTGGCGGGCGACCCGGTCGACGTCTACGTCAACGAGCAGCTCGTCGCCCGCGGCGAAGTGCTGGTGCTCAACGACAACTTTTGCGTTCGCATCAACGACATCGTTGAACCCGTCGCTGCCGAAGAGGAAGTGGAGTAGACATGTCGCGTCGGCCATGGATGGCCTTCAGCCTGATCTTGATCGGCAGCGTCGTCACTCCGTTGGCGGCCAACACCGACGCCCTGATCGTCGATGACCCCGTCGGCGCCGGGCTCGAGAATGAGGCGGCCTGGGCTCCTCCCGAATTGCTCGCGCGTCCGGCGGGTGCTGCGCGCGATGACATGGTGAAGCCGCCCGGCTCGGTCGCGGCGGCGGAATTGCCACTGACGCCCGACGAGCGCTTGGTGCGCCGCTCAGGCAGCGAAGGCGTCGCCGGCGAGGCCGCGACAACACCCAGCGTGTGGCGCACGGTGTTGGCGTCGGTCGGCGTCGTCGCGCTCATCTTGCTGCTCGCGTACGGCTACCGTGCGTTGCAGACCTCGAGCGGGCGCGTCAGTTTGCTTGCTCGAACGCGTCGTCCCTATCTCATTGAAGTCGTGGCGCGGGCGCCGCTTTCCGGACGCCAGACGCTGTGTCTGGTGCGCGTCGGTCCGCGGTTGGTGCTGACCAGCGTCAGCCCGCAACGCGTTGACCGCCTCGACGTCATCGAAGATCCGCAGGTGGTCGCCGCCATGCTCGGCGAGCGCGGCGAGGCGACCGCTGCGAGCGAAGCCGCGTTTCAGCGACAGCTTGATCAGGCCGCTGGTGCGTTCGAGCAGCCGACGTCGGAGCTCGATGACGCGCCACAGCCGACCACGAGTCGCCGCACGACCGGCGCCGGGGAGTCGGCGCTCCAGAATTTGCGAGCCAAGCTGCAACGCATGGGAGCCGCTGGGGGATGAGCCAAACGGATCCGTACAGATCGCGTGGGTCGACGCCGTGGCGCCGTTTGGCGTGTGTTTTCGCTTTCGGCGTCTCGGCGAACGTGGTGCTCGGGCAGTCGGTCGCTGCGACCGAGGTCATGGGGCCGCCGACGCCGACCGCCGGCGAAGCAGCGCAAGAAATCTACATTCCGAACATCAGCCAGTTCGCACCACCGGCTGACTCGCCGGAGACGCTGACCAACACGCTGCAGATTCTGGTGATGATGACGGTGCTCACCGTGGCGCCGAGCATCTTCCTGATGAGCACCTGCTTCATTCGGATCATCGTCGTGCTGGCCTTGCTGCGACAGGCGTTGGGCACGCAGTCGTTGCCGCCCGGGCAGGTCATCGCCGGGCTGTCGTTGCTGCTCACGGTGTTGGTGATGGCGCCCACGTGGACGCGCATCAACGACACCGCGATTCAGCCGTACGTGCGCGGCGAAATGGCGCAGCTCGACGCCCTGGCGCAAGCCAATCACGAAATGCGCGAGTTCATGTTCGCGCAAATCGAGGCGGCGGGGAACGAAGAAGACATCTACATGATGACCGAGTACGCGTTGCAGGAGTCGATTCCCAGCGATCGCGTGCTCGCGCGGCATGAAGTGCCCACGGTCGCGCTGGCGCCCGCGTTTGTACTGAGTGAATTGAAGACGGCGTTCATCATCGGGTTTCGAATGTATTTGCCATTTTTGGTGATCGACATGGTCATCAGCACGATTCTGGTGTCGATGGGCATGATGATGCTGCCGCCGGTGGTGATCTCGTTGCCGTTCAAGCTGCTGTTGTTTGTGT
>CAZLYU010000008.1:0-79307 GCA_964563855.1 uncultured Planctomycetales bacterium
GGTTTGGATGGCGTAGCGGCTGATCTTGGCGCCGGCGCCTGCGCGTTCGGCGCTGTCGAGGGTCATGGCGCCCCAGGCGATGGGCAAGCCGCAGAAGTAGCGCAGTTCGCGAGCGGTGGCCGGGAGGGCGAGCACGAACTCGACGCCGCGGCGTAAGCTGGCGCGGGCCTCGTGGAGGGCGGCGCGGTAGATCTCGGTGCTGGAGACGGATTGGTCGTCGACCATGGGCAGGTAGCGGCGGCCGTGTTTCGCGTCGGTGAGGGCGTCTTTGACGACGTTGACGAGTTGGAGGCCGATGCCGAGCTCGATTGAGAGATCGCGAAGGTTGGTGAGGGCCGGCATGCGCAGGTAGTGGGCCATCATCTTGTTGAGCATCACGCCGACCACGCCCGCGACGTAGTAGCAATACTCGCGCATTTCGGCGGCGTCGCGCACGGCGGGGTAGGGGCGGCCGCGCTCGGCGGCGCGGGCCATCATGAGTCGTACGCCGCGCATCATCTCGAGCGCGCCGTCGACGGCGGCCTGGTAGTAGGTGTGGTCGAGTGCGCGGAGACGGGCGATGACCTCGGCGGCGTCGGTCATGAGGGCGCGTTCGTCGGCGGTGTCGCCGATGGGTTCGCTGAGACTTGCGGGAACGTCGGCGTTCGGATCGCGCAGCACGTCTTCGAGTTCGCCGATGCGTGCGAGGCGGTCGTGGTCGGAGAGTTCGGAAGCGTCTTCGACGGTGTCGACGATGCGCATGAGCAGGTAGGCGAGGCCGACGGTGTCGGTCAGGCCGCGCGGCAGCATCGGCACGAGAATGGCATAAGTTCTTGAGACACCCTGGAGGTGTGCAGCGGTGAAGCTGTCCATACGCCGGCGGGCTCGACTCGCGGAACGACTCAATTAGGCGCGCTTAAAGCGCTGCAGACCCGACTGCCGCGCCGCACGCTTCGGGGAGTGTAGCGTGAGGGCACTGCTCTGGCGACCCGCATAGACCGCACGGCGCACGGCTTGCGCGAGTCCGGCGGCGTCTAGTCCGGCGGCGGCGAGCTGTCCGATTCGTGAGCCTTGCGGATAGAACGTTTCGGCGTCGTGACCGAGCACGTGGATCTGCTGAGTGGGCAGGCCGAGTCGATTGGCGGTTTCGAGCACCGCACTTCCGAAACCACCGGCGACGGAGTGGTCTTCGATGGTGAGCAGGGGGCCGTTTTCGGGGGCGGCGAGGTGTTCGGCGAGGAACCGCTCGTCGACCGGCTTCGCAAAGCGCGCGTTGATGACGGCGGCGTTCAAGCCGTCGGCTTGCAGGAGATCGGCGGCCTGGAGCGCGTGGTCGACGAGGGCGCCGTAGACGAGCAGGGCGGCGCTGTCGCCGGCGCGCATGAGGCGGCTGCGTCCGAGTTCGAACGTGGGGGCGGGGCCGAACGCGTGGGGGATCATGTCGCGCGGGTAGCGGATGGCGCTGGGCCCGTCGAGCGTAAGTGCGAAGCGGAGCGACTGCTCGAGTTCGTCTTTGTCGGCCGGGGCCATCAGCACCATGTTCTGGAAGCTGCGCAGGTAACTGACGTCGAGGTAGCCGTGATGGACGGCGCCGTCGCCGCCGACGAAACCGGCGCGGTCGATGCAGAAGACCACGGGCAGTTTTTGGAGCACGACCTCTTGGAAGACCTGATCGAAGCCGCGCTGCAGGAAGGTGGAATAGATGCAGGCGAGCGGCCGCAGGCCGGACTTCGCCATGCCGGCGGCGATATCGACGGTGCAGCTTTCGGCGATGCCGCAGTCGAGACAGCGGTCGGGGAAAGCGTTGCGGATTTTGGCGACGCCGGTGCCGTCGGGCATGGCGGCGGTGAGGGCGAAGACGCGTGGGTCGTCGCGCATGAGGTTCTGGACGACTTCGGCGAAGGCGGAGGTCCAGCCTTGTCGCTCACCGGGAATGACTTTGGCGGTGTCGCCTTGGACGGCGAGTTTGCCGGGGCTGTGGAAGGTGCAGGGGTCGGCGACGGCGAAGGAGCAGCCGCGGCCTTTTTCGGTATGCACGTGGAGCAGCACAGGCTCGTCGATGTCGCGGAGGAGCGTGAGCGTTTTGATGAGGCCGGGCAGGTCGTGACCGTCGACCGGGCCGACGTACATCAAGCCGAGCTGTTCGAAAATCTGGTGAGGCGAAACGGCCGCTTTAAAGCCTTCCTTGAGATGGTCGAGCGCGTCGGCGACGCTGGCGCCGAACGGCAGGTGGCTGAGGGCCTTGTGCACGCCTTGCTTGACGTCTTCGTAGAAGTGGCTGGTGCGCATGCGGGCGAGGTAGGAGGCGAGTCCGCCCTGGGTTTTGCTGATGCCCATCGAGTTGTCGTTGAGAATGACGAGCAACTGACGTTTGAGGACGCCGGCCTGGTTCAAGCCTTCGAAGGCGACGCCGTTGACGATGCTGGCGTCGCCGACCATGGCGACGGTGCGGTTATCGCGGCCGAGGGCCTGATCGCCGCGCGCCATGCCGACGGCGGTGGCGATCGCGGTTCCGGCGTGGCCGACGTCGAACAGGTCGTAGGGGCTTTCGGTAGTGCTGGGGAAGCCGCTGACGCCGTCTTGCTGGCGTAGGGTTTCAAAGCCTTTATTGCGACCGGTGAGGAGTTTGTGGACGTAGCACTGATGTCCGACATCCCAGAGCAGCCGATCGTCGCGAAAGTCGAACACCTTGTGGAGCGCGATGGTGAGTTCGACGACGCCGAGATTGCTGGCGAGATGGCCGCCGTTGGCGCTGACCACGTCGATAATGCGTTCGCGGATCTCCTGGGCGAGGTGCTCCAACTGTTCTGGCGACAGTTGGTTGAGGTCGGCCGGAGATTGAATGCGTTCGAGCAAGTTGTTCATCAGACGGGTTCCCAATCGATCGCCTCGAGGCTGTCGGGCGATTTTAGCGATCTCGGTCGAGCACGAACTCGGCCAGGCGGCGGAGGTGGTCGGCGTCGGCGCCCCAGGGGGCGAGCGCGGCGACGGCTTCGCCTACTTCGCGCCGCGCTGCAGCGCGGCTGGCATCGACGCCGAACGCCGCGGGATAGGTTTGTTTGCTAACGGCGGCGTCTTTTCCGGCCCTTTTCCCGAGCTGCTCGGTGGAGCCGGTGTGATCGAGCAGGTCATCCACGATTTGAAAGGCGAGTCCGACCCGACGGCCGTATTCGCCGAGCGCCGCGATGGATTCCTCGGGCGCCTGGGCCGCGATGGCGCCGAGTCGGCAACAGGTCGAGATCAGCGCGGCGGTCTTTCGCTGGTGGATGTATTGTAGGAGTACGGGCTCGGTGGCCTTTTGTTCGCCGGCAATGTCGGCGGCCTGTCCTTCGACCATCGCGAGGCTGCCGTCGCCGAGCTCTTCGAGCAGCCGTTGGGTGACGTCGGGGGCGTGTGCGGAAGCGAGGAGTCGAAAGGCGTACGCGACCAGCCAGTCTCCGGCGAGAATGGCGAGTGCTTCGCCGAAGACGCGGTGATTGGTTGGTTGGCCGCGGCGGAGGTCATCGTCGTCCATCGCGGGGAGATCGTCGTGAATGAGCGAGAAGGTATGGATGCATTCGACGGCGACGGCGGGGGCGTCGGCGGCGTCGGCGGCGGCGCCGCAGATGCGGGCGGCTTCGCGGACGAGGATGGGGCGCAGGCGTTTTCCGGATTGCTGCAGCGAATAGGCGAATGCTTCGTGTAGCTGGCTGTGGGCCTGGCCGAAGCGGGTGAGGCGTGCGAGGTGTGCGTCGAGCAAGCGGTCAACGGCGAGCCGCTCGTCGTCATACCAGCGGCGCCACGCCTCTCGATCGCGTGTCGGGGCGGGGTTGGATGTGGTAGGGGTCAACAACGCTGCTCCGCTAAACTCCCGCCTCGATGGCTGCGACGCTCATTGTTAAGGGTAAGTGAATGATTTCGCGTTGGCCACCACTGCTTCGAATATCGGCCCCCGGGGACTGATTTGGATCCGCTCTCGCCAGGGCTGCTGCTGCAGGCTTACCAGCTGGGCGCCTTTCCGATGGGCGACGAGCGCGGGCGCATTCTGTGGTTCAGCCCCGATCCGCGGTGCGTCTTCGAGCTCGACCAGTTTAGCGTGCCCCGAAGTCTGCGGCCGGTGCTGAACGCGGAGCGTTTCCAAATACGGGTTAGCACGTATTTTCGCGAGGTGATGGAGGCGTGCGCCGACCGATCGGAGGGTACGTGGATCACGGACGAGATCGTCGACGTGTACTGCACGCTGCACGAAGCCGGCTTTGCGCATTCGGTGGAGACGTGGCGTGACGGTCGGCTCGTTGGGGGGCTGTATGGCGTTTCGATCGGCGGGGCGTTTTTTGGGGAGTCGATGTTTCATCGCGAGACGGATGCGTCGAAAGTCGCGCTGGTGGCGTTGGTGCGTCGGTTGCGCGAGCGGGGCTATACGTTGCTGGATACGCAATGGTCGACGCCACATCTGCGGCGGTTTGGGGCGGTGGAGATTTCGCGGGCGGCTTATCTGCGACGGCTGAAGGTCGCTTTAGAGCGGGAGTGCACATTTCTTGACGAGGCTTCGGCCGGCGGCGACTAAACTCTACGGGGCTTCGGCGCGGTGCGCCGTCAGAATTCCGATCACACTGTCGCGATGGAGATGACATGCATTTGATCCGCCGAACAATCGTTGTCGCCGTGTTGGTGAGCGTTTGCCTGCCGGCGAGCGTTGCAGACGACGCGGTCGCGAAGGGCAACGAGATTTTCGAGGCTGTAGCGCAGCGTTACCGGGGATTGAAGTCGTATAGCGACTCGGCTCGACAGGATTTTCGCCTGGTGATGCGGGGCGGCGACGGGGCTGATCTGTCGGAGCGCGAGACGACCGACATGCCGTTCAAGTATTCGAACGGCGACTTTTATCTGGAGAGCATGGGGGCGGCCATCTATCGGCAGGGCGATCAGATGACGATTGCGGTCGAGGAGATCGGCCAGTATCGCCAGCACAAGTCGCCGACGTTTGACGCGATTCCGGATGACATTCAGGGGGCGGTCGCGCAGCATCCGATTGCGGGCTTCCTTTTGAATCCGAACGCGTCGTGGAAGGAATTGATCAGCGACATGACGGCGATCAAGTCGGTCGAGACGCGCGAGCTGGATGGCCGTGAGCACTACGTGGTGACGGTAGGTCGCGAGGTTGGGCCGACGGATCGCGAGATGGACAGCGAGGTCTGGGTCGATGCGAAGGAGAAGCTGATTCGCCAGATCACGCTCGACCTGACCGAGGCGATGCGCTCACGCGCGGAGATGATGCTCAGCCAGATGTCTGACAACAATGCGACGTACGAGCGGGCGGAACTCGCGCTGCGATTCGCTGACGCGAAGGTGAACGAGCCGGTGGGCGCGGACGCGTTCGCGTTCAAGGCGCAAGACGACATGTTCAAGGTCGAGGAGTTTCGCGCCGGCGACGCGAAGCAGTTTGCGCTGATCGGCAAGCCGGCGCCGTCGGTGGCCGGTGAGTTGCTGGATGGCGGAAAGTTCGACCTGGCGGAGCAGCGCGGCAAGGTGGTGGTGCTCGACTTTTGGGCGACGTGGTGCGGGCCGTGCCGCGTCTCGATGCCGCACTACCAGACGCTGGCCGACAAGTACGCCGAGCAGGGCGTGATGTTTGTCGGGGTGAACCGGGATGATCCGCGAGCGCGCGAGCAAGTGAAGAAGTACATGGCGGACAACAAGCTGAGCTTCGCGCAAGTGATGACCAACACAGCCGAGGCGGCTGAGAAGTACTTCGTGACCGGCATTCCGACGACGGTGCTGGTGGACAAGGAGGGCAAGGTGGCTGACATCCACGTCGGCTTTGCGCCCGGAATGGAAAAGGATCTCGAAGCCCAGATCACGAAGCTGTTGAAGGGGGAGAAGCTCGCCGTCGGCGGGTAGGCCGCGGGGAAGCTGGGTGATTGAGTTCGGCGAGCTTTGAGCGTTGCGGGATTAGTTCGGATGCAGCGTGGCGAGCCGGCGTATGTCGCGCGCGTCGATCCAATCGCGCAGATCGGCGCCCCAGTAGACGATGATGATGGCGGCGATCGCCCACGCGATGAGCGCCGCCTGGAAGGGTCGATCGCGCAGCATGACGTCGGTCGGCCCGTCTACCTGGCCGCGTTCGACGAGAAGCGCGAAGCGAAACACCGCGTACACGACGAGCGGCAGGGTGTAGGCGAGATAATCCGTTCCGAACTTGTCGATGGTGGCGTCATCGGTCACGTAGAGCATGAAGCTGAGGATCGCGATGCCGGCCGAGACGGTGGTCATTTGATTCAGCAGGTCGGGCGTGTAGCTGGCGAGCGTGCGGCGGTGGCTCTTGGCGTCGCCGGCCCCGTTCGCGAAAGCGGTCAGTTCGGCGCGGCGTTTGCTGAATCCCATGAAGAGGCAGATGGTGAAGGTGCATAGAACTAGCCAGATCGAAATCTCAACCTCGACCAGCACCGCCCCGGCGACGGCGCGCAGCACGAAGCCGATCGCGATCAGGATCACATCTAAGAGGACGGCGTGTTTGAGACCGAGGTTGTAGCCCATCTGCAGCACGAAGTAGAACAGGCTGACCAGCGCGAACGGCGTGCTCAAGAGGGCCGCGCCGCCTAGGCCGACGATGAGGCACAGCGCGGCGAGCACCCACGCGTGGCCGACGGGAACGGCGCCCGACGCGATGGGACGCAGGCGTTTGCGGGGGTGGAGTCGATCTTCTTCGCGGTCGCGGATGTCGTTGATGACATACACGCTGCTGCTGACGAGGCTGATGCAGAAGAAGCCGAGGACGGTGAGCAGCGCGATGTAGGGATCGCCGAGTTTCTGGCCGAAGACGGCGCCCGCGAAAACGAAGACGTTCTTCACCCACTGGTGTGGACGCAGCAGCCGAAAATAGGACATCATTTGCTGGGGCCTCCGACGAGCGACGCATTCTGCTGCGTCGGTTCCCCGCGGTCAATTTGGGCGCCCTCCAGCAGGTAGCCGCATGTCGGAACGCGATTTACGCAACTTGCTCGACTTCGCGGTCGAGAGCGCGCAGCTCGCGGGCAGTCTGACGCTCGCGTACTTCAACACCCGCACGCCGCATGAGTTGAAAGCTGACCGGTCGCCGGTGACGGTCGCGGATCGTGGGGCGGAGCAACTGCTTCGTGATCGCATCAGCCAGGCGTTTCCCGAGCACGGGTTGTTGGGCGAGGAGTATGGCGAAGTGATCGGCTCGGCGCCGTTCCGCTGGATCCTCGACCCGATCGATGGCACGTATTCGTTCATCAGCGGGGTGCCGCTGTATAGCGTGCTGGTCGGCGTGGAGCGGCGGGCATCCGCCGATGCGGAGCGGGGCGAGATGGTCGTGGGGGTGATTCATTTGCCCGCGTTGGGTGAAACGGTGTACGCAGCGCGCGGCCTGGGTTGCTGGTGGAACGGCCGGCGGGCGCGGGTTTCGACGGTCGCGGAGCTGTCGGCTGCGCGGCTGTGCACCACGAGCACGAGTCTGCTGGCCGAGCACGCGAAGCTCGAGGGGTATACGCGGCTACGCGATCGGTGTCTGAGTGACCGCGGCTGGGGCGATGCGTATCAGTACGCGCTGGTCGCGACCGGGCGGGCCGAGATCGCGTGCGACCCGATCGTGAGTTTGTGGGACACCGCCGCGCTCGAGCCGGTTGTTCGCGAAGCGGGCGGGGCGTTCACCGATTGGCATGGCCGGCCGGGTTACGCGGCGCCGGAAGCGCTGGCGACGAACGGTGTGCTGCACGACGAGGTTGTGGCGACGCTGCGGGGCGGGCGCGTTGGCGAGTGAGGGGGTTTTGAAGCAGCGGCCGCCGCCGCGCTGTTTGGTCTGACCCGCGCGCCCAGCCAGGTTGGGGGCGTGTGGGACGCGGTTGGCTTTGGTGGCGATTGCCGCGCGCGGCCGGCAATTGATCATTTTTTTGTCGCAGGCGTGTCAGACGTGGAGCGGGTGGCGCCTATCTGCTTGGGCGAAGGGTCGGCTTGCCGGAAAGAGGGTGAGCGCCCGGGGCCACACCGCGCGTCGTGGACCAGGTGATGCGCGAGGCGGGCCGCGCTTGCGCGGCCCGCACCTTCGTCTGCGCATGCGATTCGGTCTCCCTCATTCTCCCCTGTTCTCCGTGGAGCGCTCGACTGGTCAAGCCGCGGCGGGGCCCGCACAATCACCCGTCGAAATGCCAGCGATTCGAGTATGGGTGACGCGCGATGAGGCGGCGGATGGCCCGCTGTGCGGAGCGCTGCGCGCCGCGGGGCTGGATCCCCTACTGGAACCCGTGCTGATGCGAACGGTCGACGAGGCGGCTCGCGAAGCGCTGAACGGCATCGCGCCGGGCGACTTCGTTGTGCTTACCAGCCCGTTCGCGATCAACGCGGTGCATGATCTGCCGGCGGTGCGAGCGGCGCGCGTTGCGGTGGTGGGGGCGCCGTCGGCGGCGCTGGCGCGGGATGCGGGTCTGAACGTCGTTTTGGTCGGCGCGGACGGGCGTGGCGAGACGCTGTTTGCGCAATTGCGTGATGAGGTATCGTCGGGGAGCGTGTGGTACCCGCGGTCGTCGCAAGCGCATGAGCCCAAGCCGTGGGCAGGGATTACGCTGCACAGTCCGGTGCTGTATCGAACGGAGCCGCGGTCGTATCGCGCCGAGGTCAGAGCGCAGTGCGATGTGGCGTCACTCACGAGTCCATCGGCGGTGCGGGTCGTGGGGCCGATCGATCAGCCGGTCGCCAGCATTGGAGAGACGACCAGTGCGGCGATCGCTCAGGAACTGGGTCGCACCGCGGAAATCGTGGCGGCGACACCGACGTTCGCCGCGCTGGCGGCGGCGATCGCTGCGTGGGGCGCGCGGCGCTCATGAGCTGCGGTTTAGGTGTGCGTCAAATGCTGGCGGAAGGGGCGCGTGCTTTCGCGACGGCTGGGGTGGGGCGGGAGAGGCGGCGATCCGGGGGCGCATGAACAGGCGTCCGGCTCGCTCGCAGATGCGGTTCGATCTGGGCGGTTACAGATCGTCGTCCTCTTCGTCGTCGTCATCGTCGTCGAAGTCGTCGTCATCGTCATCGAATTCGTCGTCGTCGAACTCGTCGTCGTCGCCGTCGAGATCGTCGTCGTCGTCATCGTCGAAGTCGTCATCAAACTCGTCGTCGTCATCGCCAGCGTTGCGGATGTCGGCGCCGGTGATGATGGCCGACGCGAACACCGAGCGCTCGGCCGTGACTCGATCGAGCCAGGAGAGCTCATCGAGGCCGGCGCCGAGCCGCAATGCCGTCGATCCGCCGATTGTCATCGCACACGCTGTCATGATTTCAACTCCCTGTTTCCGGGACGCGTTTCTCCCGCCTACGCGCGGGAAGATAGCGAGCGAAGCGCGCTAGTCAAGCGGGTGTTGAGCCAAATACCGGTTTTGCGTTTTTCTCACGGCGGTTTAGGCTTCCGGGGGACCGGCGTGCGTCGCGATCTTGGTGTTGGTCAGGCGAGCACGGTTGGGTTAGGTGGTTCGCTTATGCCCGCTCAAAAGCGTCTCTGGTACGCAGACGGATTACGGTTCGCCTGCACGCGTTGCGGACGATGTTGCGGCGGGGCGCCCGGCTATGTCTGGGTAAGCCCGGACGAGGTCGCCGCGATTGCCCGGCGGCTGTCGTTGACGCCGGAAGCGTTTCAACGCCGCTACACCCGCGTGATCGGCAAACGTCGGAGCCTGATTGAACACCGTAACGGCGACTGCGTTTTTCTGGAGCGTGACGCGGATGGGCGGGCCGGCTGCAGTGTGCATGCCGATCGGCCGCTGCAATGTCGGACGTGGCCGTTTTGGGACTCGAATCTGGAGTCTGAGCGGGCGTGGACGGTTACGGCGGCGTTTTGCCCCGGGTGCGACCAAGGGCCGCTGCATACGCTCCCGGTGATCGAGGAGCAGCGTTTTCTTGGGGCGGATCGCAAGCTGTAGTTAGGTTGTGCGTCTTTGCCTGCGGATGCGAGCAGCTCTCGGCGGGGGCGCCATGATTGTCGACGCGGGCCGCTTCAATCGGGTTCCGGCACGCTGTCGGGGGTTTGAGAGACCGACCTCACCCATGACAAGCCGGTGATCGACTGGGCGGTGTTGAGCTCGATGGGCGGCTGCTGGTCGACGAACACCACCACTGTTTCGCGGCCGGTGGGGGCGTTGTAGCGGGCGGCCAGGGCTCGATTTTCCGCGGCGTAGGTGTATTCGCTGAGCGAGCCGGGCACGAAGGTGCGGCCGCCGGGGGCGGTAAGGCGGCCGTCGGTGACGTCAAGAAACCGCCGCCAGGGCGCAGCGCGTGAATCGATGGGAATGCGCAGCGTTTGCAGCGCGTCTGCGGGGAGATGAGCGGGTGGGATCGCGTCGAGCAAGCCGGCTGAAGGATGGGGAATTTTCACAAGCATCTCGCCGGTTTGCACGTTGGCGATGCCGGTGAGATAGCGGCCGTCGGTCGGCAGCAATCCGCGCCACTCGGTGACCTCGGTGTAGACGAGCGCCAGGTAGTTTCCCGTGAGGGGTGTGAGGCGCAGGGCGGGTCCGATGGGCGAGCGCGGTCGTGTTGTAACGCGTACATCTTGCACGAGGGGCTGAAGGCCGCGTTCGCCGCGTCGCCACACCACGACGTCGAACACATGCCACTCGCGGCCGAGCATCTGGAAGGCGATCGCGGCCCAGTCGCCGTGTTCGCCGACGACGGCGCCGGCGATGCGTCGATCGGCCGGCCACGGGGCGATGTCGATGATGTCGCCGGTGAGCACGTTGAACCGGGTGACGACATTGCCGGTGTCGCGTTGCACGAGCAGCAGCCAGTCGAGCGGGCCGACGCGGGCGAGCGGCTGCACGGGGTCGTCGAGCAAGACGCTGACGGCATCTGCGGCGGTGTCGACCAGCGCGAGTCGCGACCATACGGGGTGTAATGCGGCGACGAGGCCGCGGCGTACGCTCAACGTCGCGGTGCGGGGGGCGGCGGCGCAGCGCAGCAGCACGCGGTCGGCGGCGATTTCGAGGATCTCGCGGACCGGCGGGAGATCGAGCGGGGTGAACAAGCGGCGTGGCGTGCGCGATCCGCGAATCGCAAAGACGCCCAAGCCGTCAACCGAGGGCGCCGCCACGAGTGTTTCCTGATCGTCGAGTGCGAGCAGTGGCTGCAGTGGTTGTTGCTGGTTTGAGAAGGGCGTGATGTGCGTGAGGGTTGGCGCCAGCTCCCAGCGAGATTGCGCGAGCAGGCGGCGGTCGAAGCGCCAGTCGTAGCGCTGCAATTGGGCGCCGAGTTCGCCGCGGGTGGTGACGTAGAGCGAGGAGGGGGTTGGCGGGTCGGGCGCCGCGCAGCCGACGCCGATCAGCACGAGTAGGCCCGACAGCGTGGTGCTAAGGTTGCAGCAGCGGCGCGACATCGTTTGCGAACGCGGCGGCGGCGGCGCCGATGCACGCGCGCCAGTCGCCGTTGCAGGCTGCGAGCCGTTCGGGTTGCTCGTATGCATAAATCACCGACCGCGAGGCATTGATGACCGCGCTGCCCGGGGTCGCGCCGAACAGCGGCCGACACTCCGCCGCGCCGGCGCCCTGTGCACCATAGCCGGGGACCAGCAGCGGTGTGTGCGGGAGGCTGGCGCGTACGGCGGCGGACGACGCGGCGTCTTTCGCTGCGACAACCGCGCCGACGCTGGAGAGGCCGGTCGGGCCGGTGGCGTCGTAGCGCTGGGTCCAATCGCGAAGTAGCGCCGCCAGAAACTGGTGAAGCTGCTGGGCTTCGCCGCCGAACGCGTGAATCTGATCGGCGCCGGGATCGGACGGTCGGACGAGCACGTACACGCCGCGGCCGGTCTCGGCAGCGGCTTCGACGAATGGTCGCACGGCGTTTTCGCCGAGGTAGCCGGCGAGTGTGACCGCGTCGGGGATGGTTGCGGGATCGCGGTCGCTCCAGCTCGGGGTTGCCAGGTGGGCGCTAGCGTAGCGTGTGGCGGTGGAGCCGATATCGCCGCGCTTGATGTCGCCGATAACCAGCAAGCCGTGCTGGTGGGCATTGGCGATCAAGCGGTAGTACGCGGCGACGCCGTGCTCGTAGAAGGCTTCGAAGAATGCGGAGTTGATCTTGACGACCGGTGCGTGGGGAGCGGCTTGCTCGATCACGACGCGGCTGAAGTGCTCGACCGCCGCCGCCGCGTCTTTGGCGCTGGTTACGTTGGTGCGGAGTTCTTCGGGCAGGCGGTCGAAGACGGGGTCGATGCCGACGCACGCGGGGGTGGCCTTGTCGCGCACGGCCTGGGACAGTCGCTCGGCGTATGACGCGCTGGTCACCTAGCCCTCGTCGAGGTACCGCAGCACCTCCATCTCGTGGCCGTCAGCCTTGACGTTGGCGAACACCTGCTCGATACGGCCGTTGGGATCGATGATGAACGTGGATCGTTTGATGCCCATCACCGGTTTGCCGTACATCATTTTCTGGCCGTAGGCGCCGTAATGCTGCGCGACCGCGCGGTCGGGGTCGGCCAAGAGCGGGAAGGGCAGGCTGAACTTGGCGGCGAACTTGCGATGGCTTTCGACGGTGTCGGGTGAAACACCGAGCACGATTGCGTTGCGTTCGGCGAACTCGCTGAGCGTGTCGCGAAAGCCGCAGGCTTCCCTGGTGCAGCCGGGGGTGTCGTCTTTCGGATAGAAGTAGAGCACGACGTGCTTGCCGCGATAGCCGCTGAGGCGATGGGTCTGGCCGGCGCCGTCCATCAGTTCGAAGTCGGGGGCGAGCGCGCCGACCTTCGGCATGCCGCCATTCTGCGGCTGGGAGGGCGGATGCGCGGCGGCGGCCTTTTTCTTGGTCTTCCGCGGCTGGCTGCGCGTTGCGGCCTTCTTGACCTTGGTGGTCTTCTTGCGGGCCGCGGCGCTGGTCTTTTTGACGGATTTCTTGGCCGTCGACTTGGCGGCGGCCTTCTTGGTCGTCGGCCGCTTCACGGCTTTCTTGGCGGCTGTCTTGCGGGCGGCGGTCTTTTTCTTCGCAGCCTTCTTGGTCGCCTTCTTTTTGGCCATGGCGTCGTGCTCCGAAACACCGAGGGGTCAGTCGGTGGTGGCGGAATTATGGGTGCGCCGTGCGCGATTCACAAGCGGCGACCGGCTCGAAGCGGGCCCGCGTGCTCCGGATGGTCGCACGGCAAGTCTCGCGATCGGTTCGCCGTACTGGCGAACCGATCGGTGAGGCTGTCTGGGCGATCAGCGCGCGGCGGTCTGCGGGGTCGACTCGACCAGGACGACGCCGCTCACGGGGGGCAGGCTGACGCGGGTGGCGTCGCCGGCTGACTCGTAAGCGTCGTCGGCGCCGAGCGCGACGCGCCAGTCGCCGGTCGTGGGCAGATCGACCTGGTGGCTGGCCTCGGATGCGTTGAGCACAACCATCACGCGCTCGCCTTCATGGCGACGCTCGAACGCCCAGATGTCGCGCGTGTCGTCAGCGAGCACGGTGGCGAACTCGCCGACGCGCAGGGCCGCGTACTCGTTGCGCAACGCGATTGCCTGGCGATAGAAGTCGAGGTGGTCTTCCGCGATTTGCGCACCGGGTTCGGCGTAGGGCCCGAGATCGCTCCAGAGCATGGGCTTGCGATTGGTCGGGTCGTCCGCGCCCCACATGCCGGCTTCATCGCCGTAGTAGATCATCGGGGCGCCGACGTAGGTCATCTGCAGCAAGGCGACGAGTCGCGCTCGGCGATAGGCCTCCTCGGAGGGTTTATCGTTGCTGTAGTCGGGATTGTTGTCTTGCACGCGGTTCTGACGGTCGTAGTCGCGGTCGGGGTTGGCGGCCATCGAGACGACGCGATCGGTGTCGTGACTGCCGATGAGCGTCTGGCAGGTGTAGGTTGCGGCTTCGGGGTAGGCGAGTCGCAACTCGGCGAGCCGGGCGGCGACTTCGCTGGCCTTGATCTTGTTGTCGCGATCGAAGATCCACGCGACCGCGGCCTTCGAGAACTCGTAGTTCATGACCGCGTCGAAGTGATGGCCGTCGAGCCAGCGGTCGGCGCGGTGCCAGATTTCGCCGGTGATGAGTGCGTTGGGGTTGATCTGTTTGACGTGTCGGCGCCACTCGGCCCAGAACTGGCGCGGGATGTCGGAGGGGACGTCGAGGCGCCAGCCGTCGATGCCGTCGCTAGGGTCGCCGTCGCCGTCGGGGTCCATCCAGCGCTTGGTGATGTTGAAAATGTGCTGTTTGACCTGGGGCGATCGAAAGCCGTTGTGGCTCTTGGCGAGCACCGGCATGTGGGCGAAGTCTGACCAGCCGCGATAGGTGAAGGGATCGTACGAGACGATGTCGAACCAGTCGGCGTAGACCGATCGTCGGCCGCGTTCGCGGGTGTCGAGGAAGGCGGGATGCTCGACGCCGGTGTGGTTGAAGACGCCGTCGAGGACGACCTTGAAGCCCATCTCGTGGGCCTTCTCGATGAAGGCGAGGAAGCGTTTGTCGCTCTCGGTCCAGGTCCAGGTGGAGGGTTCGAGGAGATTCTCGCTCTTGATCGCCTCGGCATAGTCGCCTTTGACGCCGAAGTTGTCGTCGACGTGCAGCCAGTTCGACAGGTCGTACTTGTGGTTGCTGGGGGCCTCAAAGATCGGCATGAGGTAGAGCGCGTTGACGCCGAGATCTTTCAGGTAAGGCAGCTTTTCTTCGAGCCCGGCGAGGTCGCCGCCGTAGTGGCGATCGAAGACGAATGAATAGAATTCGCCGTTCTCGCCGGGTTGGGGGGTGAACCAGGCGCTGGTCCAGGTGAGCGCGCCATCGGGATCGTTCGATGGGTCGCCGTTGCGGAAGCGGTCGACCATGATTTGATACCAGACGGCGTGCTTGGCCCAGTCGGGCGTGTCGAACAGGCTGGCCGCGGTATAGGCGTAGTAGTAGGTCTGCGGGTCGCAGGCTTCGGTCGCGCCATCGTTGAGCACGAAGGTGTAGTTCATGCGGCGGACCTTCGGCGAGCGGTCGTTGCTGGCGAGGTTGACGAGCGCCTCCCAGTAGGTGAAGAGTGGGCCGGCCGAGACTTGTTGCATCTCGACGGGATCGCCGTTCTTGCGGCTGAGGGTGACGCGCTCGACGTCGCGCGACATCGTGCGATATCGCACGCGGACGTGTTGCTCGTCGGTCGGCTGAACATACATTGGCAGATCGGTGCGGTGCTCGAGGCCGAGCACGTCGATCTGGCCGTCGCCGACGGTGGCGTCGGAGGCGTCCATGCGGGCGAGCTTGCCGAGGCGTATGGTCGAGTTGTAGCCGCCGAAGCCGTCGGGTTTGCGATCGAGGTTGTAGGGGTCGAAGAACCACTCTTCGTCATTGACGAGGAATTTGTATTCATGGACGCCGGTGGTGAGCATGACTTCGACGCTCCAGGCGCCGTTGTCGTCGGGGCCGGTCATGGGGGTGGCGGAACGATCCCAGCCGTTGAACGAGCCGACGAGCGAGACGTTGCGGGTCTCGATGTCGGGTCGGAAGGTGAAGGTGGTGCGCCACTCGTTGACGGTTGGGTTCGACGCGTTGACCGAGCGGGGCAGCGGGGCGAGGTCGGCGGCGCTGGCGGTGTACTCGAGCTTTGGCGCCGGGGGCCAATCGAGATCGGCTGAGGCGCTGGATGCGAACCCACCGATGATGAGAAGTGAGATGATGAGTTGCTGCTTCATCGCGGCCTCTTCGGGTGTGATGGTTGGTCTGGGAAAAGCCCAAAGGCGTCGCCCGTGCGACGCCGAGAATTTTAACCGGTATTCGCTACGCGACTCGCGCTATTCCTGTTTAACGTCGCGGGGCGGATTTTCTACGGCCGCAGGGGCCACTGCGGCGGGTCGATGCGCCCTTTGACGACCTGCGTCGGATCGTCGGGCGAGTAGGGGCTGACGCTGCCGCTGTTGGTTTCGGGGCACTGCGGATAGGGATCGACGGTCATCACGCCGCGGGCCTGATCTCGCACCAGGCGTGGGACGAAGAGCTTCTCTGACGCGTACGAGTAGTACCAGGGATAGACCGACATTTCGCCGGTGGCCGACTCGAAGGGTGGTCGTTCGTCCAGGGTGTGCGTGATGGCTACGTCTTCGCCGGTGGCGAGATCGATGCACAGCGTCGTGATGGCGTCTGGCAGTTCCACGGCGTCTGAGGCGCCGAACAGCATGTAGCCGGCGACGCCCAGCAACACGACCGCGGTGAGCCCGAGCCCGATTTGTTTTTGCATGCCGGTCTCTCGTTAGTTGCGGTCGACTTCGTTATTGGGAAGCTTACTCCAGGCGCGGTTCGCCGTCCGCCAACTGGCGCTAAGCTCGTCGGGGTAGTTGTAGGGATGGAAGTTCGGGCCGTTTTCGATCGGCACCTCGCCGCCGAGGGTCTTGCCCGAGCCGCTGTTAAACTTCTCGACCCACTCGGGGACACGGCCGAAGTAGTCCAGCACGGCCCAGGGTGGGTTGAAGACGGCGCTCTGGCCTTCGTAGGGCTGGTTGACGCGGCGGACCGTGCTTTCGCCGGGGAGCCATGCGAAGGCTCTCACCGTGTCGACGGTCGAAGTCAACGACTCCTCGATGGAGTCGGGCCGGTCGAAATTGAGCGCTTCGGCGTGGCCGTCGCGGAAGAGGGCGGCTGCGCTGCGTCGCTGTCCGTGACGCCAAGCGATCATGCTGGCTTGATTGTCGGGCCAATTCCATGGACGACCCTGCGGGTTCGTCAGGAACGCGGCGTTGAGTGAGCTGAACCAATTCCACCAACCGCTGATCGCGAGCACTTGTCGAGCCGCGTCGGGATGCAGATCGCCCCGGAAGTTCATGTGCAGCACGGCGTTCAACGCATAGCTGGTGCGCACGCCGAACTGTGGCGCCTGACCGGCGCCGATGGTCTCGACGAACTGCTTCTCGAAGACCTCGCCGCGGAGCTCCATGACTTCATCGACGCGTTTGTCGGCGGGGCAGATTCCGATCTTGGGGTCGCCAATGAACTCGAGGTCGAAGAGCGTATCCACCCACGTGTACATGTATCGAATGGTGCCGGTTGACGAGTTTCCGTCGTCCCAGGTCGGGTAGAAGTCGTTGTATTCGGCCCCGGTGCTCGCCATCGCTGTGCCGATGTTGCGTTGGTTTGACAAAGAAACCGCGAGCTTGGCCTGATCGCGGGCGGCGTTGAGGCTGGGAAGCAGGATCGAGATGAGAAGGGCGATAATGGCGACGACGACGAGCAGTTCGATGAGGGTGAAGCCGGCGACGGGTTGTCGGCCGCCGCGGCGTTGGGGCGCGCGTAGCATGGGAACTCCTGAGAGCAAGTCGACGGGACGACGGTTGCGGGGCGTGGCTGGCATGATTCCTAGCCGATCTGCGTGACTTGGCGGCGATCGCCGTCGCCGTTCGGCCATTATAGGCGACGCGCGGGTTGCTACAAGGCCGAGAGCGCGGGTGCATCGCTAATAACGCGGTTGTGTGATCGTGTGGCCGCGTCGGCGTCTGTAGGGATCGACACCTTCTTTACTCCCGATTGAGCAATCTGTAGAATGGCGTGACGAGTCAGACGCACATTTCTTCGTGCAGTCGTGCCGGACGGTGAGTAGGAAGCAGCCCGAGAGTCAGGCGATTTCCCTCAGAACGACGCGGCCGGGGTTCACCAGCCGCTTGTTCGACGCCAGCTGTTTCACAGCGTCCGGGGTCCCTTCAATATCGCGTCTTAAGGAGTAGAGTCCCCATGCAACGCACCCTGCTAACCGGGCTAGGTCTCGTCCTAGCCGCCCAACTCGCCGTCGCGCAACCTGTGATTGACGGCTCCGCTCGCGACCCCCTATATGGCCCCGCCCTCGTCGAACAAGACACCAACACTCAGTTCGGCGACTCAACGCTCGGTCGCGTTGGAACGGCCGGCGGCTCGGAACTCGACGCCGTGTATGGCACGATTTACGACGGGCATCTCTATTTGGTCTTTTCCGGCAACCTCGAATCCAACGGCAATAATCTCGAGATCTTCATCGACTCGGTCGCCGGCGGCCAGAATCGCCTGCTCTCCACGAACCCGGCCAGCGGCCTGACCCGCATGTCGGATGATCCCAACGACGACGTCGAGAGCGGATTGACGTTCTCGGCGGGCTTTGAGGCTGACTACTGGGTGGCGGTCAACGTGTTCGGCGAGCCGACTGAGGCATTCGTCGACTACGCCCGGCTGTCGTCTGATCTGGACCCGGGCGAGTTTTTCTACGTCGGCCAGACGTTCCTCGACTGCGGCGCCAACGGCGGCGTGTTGACGATGGGCGACACGGGCGCCCCGGATATCCGTGTAAACGTCGATAACCGGAACGTGCTCGGCGTCGTCGGCGGCCCCGAGCCGACCGCGCTTTCCGACGAAGTGCTCACGGGTGTTGAGGTGTGCATTCCGTTGTCGGCGATCGGCAGCCCGACTGGTGCGATCGCCATTACGGCGTTCATCAACAGCGGTTCGCACGACTTTGCGTCGAACCAGTTTTTGGGCGGCCTGTTTGGCAGCGAGAATCTGGGTGAGCCGCGCGACATCGATCTGAACGCCCTGTTCCAGCTTCCGGTGGTTGTGACGGCGAAGACGCCGGTGGGCGCCTGCTGCTTCGTCGACAGCTGCGACATTCTCACCGAGGCGACCTGCATCGGCTCCGGCGGCGTGTATCAGGGCGATAACACGACCTGCTTGAACGCTCCCTGCGACGAGGCGCCGACGGGCTCGTGCTGCGTTTATGACGCGACGCCGGGCGGCGAGTGCTTCGTTTCGACCGAGGCGGGCTGCACGGCCGAAGGCGGCGTGTGGACGCTGGGCGGCGACTGCTTCAACTGCCCGTGCGAAGGTCCCCCGACGGGCGCCTGCTGCCTGCCGGACGGCACGTGCGACCTTACGACCGAAGCGGGCTGCATCGCGGAAGGCGGCAGCTACGCCGGCGACTTCACGAACTGCGATAGCAACCCGTGCGACGCGGGCGCGTGCTGCGTTGATGGCGCCTGCTCGGAAACGCTGCGTTTCGAGTGCGATGCGCTGGGCGGGCGTTTGCTGTTCGGTCAGGACTGCACGGGCGAGCCCTGTGCGTTCACGATCACCACGCCGCACCTGGCGGGCACGTTTGAAGATCCGCCGTTCCAGCCGACGACGCTGCCGATGATGATGGTGGCGCCGAACATTTGGGAGCTTGAGATTCAGGCGGACCCGAACTCGCGTCACGAGTTCAAGGTCACCAACGGTCTGGACTGGGCGGATCCGAATCACGTCAATCTGCCGGGCAGCAACGCGTGGGTCTACGCGGATCCGAACGGCCTGATTGTGATTACGTACGACGCGAATCCGCAGAACGACGGCTGGGTTCCGACGCGGGACCGCCTGTATGTGAACACGGATCTGGGCGACTTTGTCGCGGTCGGCAACTGGCAGAGTGAGGCCGGCGAGCCGAGTGGCGACTGGGTGAACGACAGCACAGTCACCGCGATGACGCCGACCGGCGACCCGGGCATCTACTCGTATGCCGGCGGTCCGATTCCGGCGGGTACGTATCAGTGGAAGGCTGTGCGTTCGGGCATCTGGGAAGACGGCATCACGGGCGAGAGCCGCAGCAATTTCGCGGAGATCGACTTTACAGTTGAAGAGGGCGACACCTTTGAGATGTTCGCTGACTCGCTCCTCGGTCGCCTTCGCATCGAGATCACGCCGACGACGCCGACGTGCTTGTGCGGCGATGTGAACAATGACGGTGCGGTGAACGCGGGCGATATCGACTGCTTCGTGCAGGCGGTCGTTAGCGGGACGCCGTGCGACGCTGACTGCTCGCTCGAGGCGGCGGATACGAACGCGGACGGCGTGGTGAACGCCGGCGATATCGATTCGTTCGTTGACGCGGTCGTGAGCGGCGCCTGCTTGTAGATTTGGGTACCACCAGCGGGACGCCGGATGGGGCGTCCCGTTGGTTTTTCTCGTTTGTTCGCTCATATGGGTGAGCGACACATCACCTTCGGAGGAGAGTCACCATGAAGCTTGCGATGAACCTAGTGTGCGTGGGTGTGCTGGCAACCAGCGCCCTCGCGGCCACGATCGATGGCACGGTCGACGGCGCGTACGGCGCCGCGCTGGCCGTGCAGGACACGCCGACCGGATTCGGCGACAACAACGACCCCGACGTGCGTCTGGCCAACGGCTCGGAGCTCAACGCCGCCTTTGCGACGATTTCGGGCGGCAACCTCAACGTGCTGCTGACCGGGAATCTCGAGTCGAACTTCAACAAGCTCGAGATCTTCATCGACTCGAAAGCCGGCGGTCAGAATCAGCTCCGCGGCGACAACCCCGACGTTGACTTCAACGGCCTGAATCGCATGGGCGACGACGGCTCGGGCAACGGCCTGAAGTTCGATATGGGCTTCGAGCCGGACTACTACGTCACCGCCACCGGCGGCAACAATCCGTACGAGCTGTTCGCCAGCGGCGCTGAGCTGCTCACTGCGGGCGGCGGCGCCGGCGACTTCTTCGGTGGGAGCGACGGCAGCGGCGCCATGCTCACCGGCGGCAACAACTTCCTCGGTCTGATGATCGCGATCGACAACAGCAACGTCCTCGGCGTTACTGGCGCCGACGCGGCGGGCGCGGCGGCGGTCACGACGGGTATCGAGTTCTCGATTCCGCTCGCGAACCTCGACTACAGCGGCGGTGAGATCAAGATCGCGGCCATGATCAACGGCGGCGGTCACGACTTCCTGTCGAACCAGGTGCTCGGCGGCATCGGCGGCGCCGCGAACCTCGGCGAGCCGCGCGCGGTCGACTTCAGCCAGATCGATGGCGATCAGTTCTTCGTCATCCCTGAGCCGGCGTCGATCCTGATGCTCGCACTGGCGGCCGGCCTGATCCGTCGCCGCTAATCACGCGCGGTTGAACGTTTTGCGACAGCGCGGACGAACGCTCAAACGAGCTTCGTCCGCGTTTCTTTGCAACGTCAACGAGATCTCCGAACTCGACACCGTGTGCCGATGTAAACTCGTAAAGCAATTGATGGCGGACACTCGCTCTCGGCCGCCGATGTGACGAAGCGTTACCGGACACAGCGTGGTGGTGATATGAAGTCGATGTGTGCCTGTCTGATCGTCCTGTCGTCTGGCGTGGCCTGGTCATCGGTTGCGACGCCGTTCAGTCCGCATATGCATGATGCTCAGCGGCATGCGGAAGCGGCCGTTCACCCCGGACATCATCGCGGGCCGCTGGCTGACAAGTCTGTAGCCGCTTCGGGGCCGACGAGCGTCCCGTGCCAGACCATCTTCGGTTATCTGCCCTATTGGGAGGATCCGACCCCGCTGCGTTGGGATCTGCTGACGCACTTGGCGTGCTTTTCGGTCGAGGTCAACGAGACCGGCGCCGTCACCAATCGCCGCGGCTGGCCGTGGACCAGCACGATCAACATGGCGAAGGCCAACGGCGTGAAGGTGATCCTGGTGGTCGCGCTGTTCGATGGCCCGAAGATCGAGACACTCATCACGACCCCGTCGTATAAGCAGCGCTTCTTCCAGAACATGCGCGATCTGATGTTGGAGGGCGACGCGGACGGCCTGAACGTCGACTTCGAAAGCGGGACGACGTGGCAGCAGCACTTTCCCGCGTTTCTGACCGAGTTGAACGCGTATCTCGAGCAGTACATTCCGGACGTTGAGTTGACGGTCGCCGCGCCGCCGGTGAATTGGGGGAATCACTGGGACCTTGCTGCGGTCGCGGATGCGTGCGACGGCATCTTCATCATGGGGTATGCGTTCGCGGGCGGCTGGAGCAGCAGCACGGGGGCGAACGCGCCGCTCACGGGCGGTTCGATCAACATGACCAACACGGTCGACGTGCAATACGCGGGCGTGCCGCGTGACAAGCTGATTCTCGGCGTGCCGTACTATGGTCACCATTGGCGTACGGGTAGCGACAGCGCGAACGCGTGGGTCGCGTCGTTTGTCAGCTCGACGCGTTTCTTCAACGATCAGCCGAACAGCGGGTTTTATGGTCGTCTGTGGGACAGCGCGTCGCAGACGCCATGGTATCGCTGGTTTTCGAACGGTCAGTGGAACCAGGTGTGGTATGACGACGCCGAGAGCCTGGCGTTGAAGTATCAGTTGGCGGTCGATCGCGGATTGAGCGGCGTGGGCATGTGGGCGCTGGGATACGACGAGGGTCGCGACGAGCTGTGGGACGTGCTGGACAGCATGTTTGGCGGCTGCGGGCAGTTGCTCGACTTCAATGACGATCGTCTGGTGAATTTTGACGACGTGCGGATCATGGAGTTCTGCATGGCGGGTCCGGATGCGAACTTCGTGCCGGGCAACATGTGCCTGCGGCCGGATCTGGACGACGATTTCGATGTGGATCTGCGCGATGTGAGTGAAACGCAGCGGGGTTGGGGCGACTGATCGGGGAGCCGCGTTCCGGCTCAGATCGAGTCGCGGGAGAGGTCAAGGATCTGTGTCCAGAAGAACCAGGCGGCGGGTGCGGCGAGCAGGGGTGAATCAAAGACATCCAGCACGCCGCCCAGCCCGGACAGCATGGCGCCCGACTCTTCGACCCGGGCGTCGCGTTTGATCAGTGAGGCGGCGAGGTCTCCGGCGACTGCGAACACGCCCATCATCAAACCCAACATGACGAAGCACCAGGGCTTGGCGAGGACGCCTTCGCTCGGTAGCGGGATTGCGCCGTAGGCGTCGAGGAGGTATCCGGCGCCGATTGCGGTGAGGACTGCCAGAGTGAGCCCGCCGGCGGCGCCCTCCCAGGTTTTGCGCGGGCTGAGCCAGGGGATGAGCTTGTGTTTTCCGATGGCCATGCCGGTGAGCAGGGCGCCCGTGTCGGTGATTTTGACGAGGAACATGGAGAACAGCACGACCCATACGCCGGTTTCGGCTCCGACCTCCATGCGTAGCTTGGTGAGGAAGCCCGCGAGACCGCTGGCGTAGAAGAGAATGAACAGGGTGCTCGCCAGATTGTTCATCGCCTGCTCGGTGTGATGGATCGCGGCCTGGCAGAGGAAGGCGGCGCCGAGCGCGCAGGAGAGCCAAAACATGCCCCAGCCTTGCTGATGCAGGCCGAGCACCGGGTCGGTGTGATACGCGAGGAAGGGGCCGAGCACCAGTCCGGCGCCGAAGCATTGCACGAGCGAGGAAAACGGCTTGTGTCCGCGACTGCGCGCGAACCGCACTAGCTCGCGCGTGGTGAGCGCCGATAGCGCGAGCGTGATGATTGAGAAAAGGGCGCCCTGCGTGAGCCACAAACCAACGTTCAATCGCGTTCCGGGAATCAGCCATTGCGGCGGGGTGACGCCCCAGAGCGACGCATCGACGAGCAGCAGTGCGATCAGGACCACCGCGAGCGGCACACCAACCAGCAGCCGTCGTGACAGCAAGCGCGGGCTCCGAGGGGTCTAAAGCTGTTGTGGGGTTCTTGCGGCGTCGCTGGGCGGCAGCACCGCGCCGTAGCGGCGCTCGCGGGAGGCATACGCGCGAATCGCCTCGTCGAGCTGGGGTGGGCGGAAGTCGGGCCAGAGCACCGAGGTCGCATAGAACTCGGCGTAGCTGACCTGCCAGAGCAGGAAGTTGCTCAGGCGCATCTCGCCGGCGGTGCGAATCACCAGGTCGGGATCGGGCAGGTCGGCGGTGTAGAGCGTGCGGCTGACCAGATCAATGTCGATGTCTTCGGGTTGCAGATCGCCGGACTGCGCCTGTCGAACGAGCGTGCGGATGGCGTCGACGATCTCGTCGCGTGAGCCGTAGTTGAGCGCGAGCGTCAGGGTGACGCGGCTGTTGGGGGCTGTGATGCGGGCGGTCTCGTCGAGTTCGCGCAAGACCGCGTCGGGCAGATTGTCGCGCCGTCCGATCTGATTGAGCCGCACGCCGTTTTGCATGAGCTCGCCGCGCTCCTGCGCGAGGTGGTAGGCGCAGAGGGTCATGAGCGCGTTGACTTCGTATTCGGGGCGTTTCCAGTTTTCGGAGCTGAAGCTGTAGAGCGTGAGGTAGCGGACGCCGATCGCGGCGCAGTGCCGCAGCGCGGCGCGGACGCTTTCGACGCCGGCGCGATGGCCTTCTTCGCGTGGCAAGCCGCGTCCGCGGGCCCAGCGACCGTTGCCGTCCATGATGATGGCGACGTGTCGCGGCAATGCTTCGGGGTGCAGACCGAGTTCGTCGCGTGCGGCTTGGTGACGATCGGAGGACATCACGCTATTCCTCGACGAAGATGGTCTGTTCGCGGCCGGGACCGACCCCGACCAGGCCGAGCGGGACGCCGACTCGACTGCTGACTACGTCAAGGTACGCACGCGCTTGGGTCGGCAGGTCGCGCAATTTTCGACAGGCGCCCAAATCCGCGTCCCAGCCCTCGATTGTCTCATAAATCGGTTCGGCCGCCTCGAGATCGTCGGCGTCGGCGGGGAACTGCGCAAGAACCTCCCCGTTGAGCCGGTACGCGACGCAGAGTCGCAGCTCGGGCAGGCCCGCGAGCGTGTCGAGATGAAGCACGGCGAGGTGTGTCGGGCCGCTCAGTTGAGCCGCATAGCGCGCCGCGACCAGGTCGAGCCAGCCGCAGCGGCGCGCCCGACCGGTGGTGGTTCCATACTCATTGCCGCGCTCTCGGATGCGTTCGGCGTCGTCGCCGTGCAGTTCAGTGGGGAACGGCCCGGCGCCGACGCGTGTGGAGTACGCCTTGAGCACGCCGACGATGTCGCTGATCACGCGGGGCGAGGCGCCGGCGCCGCTCGAGACGCCGCCGATGCTCGCGTTGGAGCTGGTCACGAAGGGATAGGTGCCGTGGTCGAGATCGAGCAAGCTGCCCTGGGCGCCTTCGAACAACACGCGGCGCCCCGCGGACAGGTGCTGGTGCAACGCCGCGACCGTGTCGCCGATCAGCGGGGCGAGCTCTTCGGCGAAGGCGAGATACTCTTCGGCGATGGCGTCTGACTCGAGCGGGTCGCGGTCTTCATAGATCGCCGCGAACAGCGAGTTCTTGTAAGCGGCGGCTTTGGCGACCTTTTCGCGGAACCGATCCGGCCGCAGCAGGTCTCCGACGCGCAGGCCGTGATAGCGCAGCACCTTGTCGGCATAGCAGGGACCGATTCCGCGGGCGGTCGTGCCCAGTTTGCCGTTGGCGTAGCGGGCCTCAGCGAAGGCGTCTTCGCGGCGGTGATAGGGCATGACGAGATGGGCGCGGTTGCTGATCATCAGCCGGTCGGTGACATCGACGCCGCGCTCGCGCAGCATCTTCAGTTCGGAGAGCAGGACAGCGGGGTCGATGACCATTCCGCTGGCAAGCAGGCACGCGACGTTTTCGCGCAGCACGCCGCTGGGCGCCTGGTGCAGCGCGAATTTCTCGCCGTTGACGACGACGGTATGCCCGGCGTTGGCGCCGCCCGCGTAGCGGACGACGACGTCGTGGCGCTCCATGAGCACATCAACGACTTTGCCCTTGCCTTCGTCGCCCCATTGCAGGCCGACCACACACGTATTGCCCTGCTCTTGCTGCGTCATGACGTCTCGGAATGACGGGCGCGTGTTCACACCGATGACTCCGGTGCGCCCTTTGCAACCAACCGTCAAAGGTAGCTTGCGCGTCGCACGACCGCAACCTTTGTTGCGAGCGACGCTTACAGCGGCGTAAGCGGTGCGCTCGCGAGTCGCTCGAGCACGGGCTTGAAGCTGGCGACGCGTTCGAGGTCGCGCCGGATCTGCTGCAACAACAGGTTGACCTCGGAGAAGCGCTCCTGGCTGCGCAGGCGACTGAACAGATGCAGGCCGACCCGCTGATCACGCAGGTCTCCGGTGTAGTCGAGCGCGTGGGCTTCGATGCGCCGCGCTTCGCCGCCGAAGGTGGGCTGTCCGCCGATGTTCGCGCCCGCGAGGCGCAGCCCGCCGTCGGGTAGTTGCAGTGCTGCGGCGTAGACGCCGTCACCGGGAATCAGATTCGCGATCTCGTTGAGGTTGACGGTTGGGATTCCGAGCGGATCGCCGCGTCCGGCGCCGCGTCCGACGATCCCGGCCAAGCGGTGGGGCCGACCGAGCATGAAGCGGGCGGCGTCGACATCGCCGTTTTCGAGTCGAGCGCGCACCGCCGAGCTGTTTGCATATGGCGCCCCGTCGAGCTCGTTGACGCGCACGCGATCGACGATGACGACGTCGACGTGGTGCGCCGCGCCGAGGGCGCGCAGCGTTTCGACGTCGCCGGCGCGGTCACGACCGAAGCAGAACGTCGGTCCCTCGACCATGAGTCGCGGCTGCACGTGTTGCATGAGCCACTCGAAAAACGCATGGGGCGTGAGCTGCAAGAACTCGGGCGCACTGTCGAGCACGATCAGCGTGTCGAGGCCGGCATGCTCCAGGAGCGCGGCCTTCTCGTGCAAGGTGGTGAGTCGGGCTGGCGCCTGATGCGGGCGCAGCACCGCGAGCGGCGGCGGCTCGAACGTGATCCCGACCAGCGGCGCGCCAAGTTGGTCGGCATGGGCTCGACCGCGCGCGGCGATCGCCTGGTGGCCGCGATGGACGCCGTCGAAGTTGCCGATCATGCACACCGTGCCGCTTGCGGGCGGGGTGAAGGGTTTGACACCGAGGTGCAGGTCCATGACGCGCCGCCCTCGCTAGGTAAGCTTTGCGGCGTCGAGTTCGGGTTGCAGCAAGTCGTCGTAGGACTCGCGCCGTCGGATGAGCCGCGCCGCGTCGCGATGCACCAACACTTCCGGGGGTCGCGGTCGCGAGTTGTATTGCGAGCTCATGGTCATGGCGTAGGCGCCGGTGCTGAAGATCGCGAGGAGGTCTCCGCGTTTGACTGCCGGCAGGGCGCGATCGCGGGCCAGGAAATCGCCGGTTTCGCAAACCGGCCCGACGACATGGTATCGCACGAGGTCTTCGAAAGGCTGCTCGGGGGCGAGCGACTGCGGCACATGATCTCTCGCGACGACGGGCCAGATAAAGTGGTACGCGTCGTAGAGTGCGGGGCGCAGCAGTTCGGTCATGGCTGCATCGACGATGGCGAAGTCTCGTTCGCCGGACGACTTGGTGTGGACGACGCGCGTGAGCAGCATGCCTGCACCGGCGGCGATACTGCGGCCGGGCTCCATGATGATCCGCAGGCCGGAGTCGCGCAGCAGCGGCGTGATGGCTTGGGCGTAGGCTTCGAACGAAGGCGTCTCGTCGCCGCGATAGTCGGCCCCGTAGCCGCCGCCGATATCGAGCGTGTCGACAGTGAACCCGTCGCGGCGTAAGCGTTCGACGAGTTCGAGTGCGACGCGGATGCTGTCGGCGTACGACTGGGGGTCGTAGACCGGCGAGCCGATGTGCAGGTGCAGACCGCAGAGCGATAGTCCGTGTTGCGCACGGGCGGCGGCGAAGACCGACGGAGCGCGCTCGAAGTCGACGCCGAACTTGGTCTCTTTGGTGCCGGTGGTGGTGTAGGCGTGTGTTTTGGCGTCGACGTCGGGATTGACGCGCAGCGCGGCACGAACCTTGGCGCCGCTCTCGCGCGCGAGCTGCGCCAGCACCGCGAGCTCCGACTCGCTCTCGATATTGAACAATCCCACGTTGGCGGCGAGCGCGGCGCGAATCTCGTCGTCGCTCTTGCCCACGCCGGCGTAGACGATGGATCGGGGGTCGGCGCCGGCGGCTTGCGCGCGGTGCAGTTCGCCGCCGCTCACGACATCAAATCCGGCGCCATGCTCGCGCAGGAGTCGGCAGATGTGGACGTTCTGGCAACTCTTGATTGAAAAGCAGATGAGCGGGTCGAGCGGGGCGAACGCCGTGCGGAGCGCCGTGAGCCGGTCGATCAGCGTCTGCGCGGAGTAGACATAGAGCGGGGTTCCGTAGGTCTCGGCGAGCTGCTGCGCGGCCGTCGCTTCGCACTGGAGTTCGTCTTTGATGTAGCGAAAGTGGTCCATGAAACCCTGCGTGGTCATTGTTGTTCGGGCGGAGCGAGGAAAGACGGCTCGATGCCGAGCGAGGATGCGGCGTCGCGCAGGTCGGCCTCGGTGAACCACTCGACGCGAAACGAAGCGCCGTCGTAGGTCACGATGTAGCGGCCGTTGGCGCGGGTGTAGAGCGCTGTGGCGACTTGGGGATAGACGATCGCGACCGAGCGCCGCGGGTTGGCGTCCGTGAGGTGTTGCGGCGCGTAGATGAGCGCGTCGCGCCAGCGCCGGACCGCCGGCGCGCCCGCCGCCTCGACATCCGTCGGCGGCGGCAGGTCGCGTGGGAAGCCGTCGGCGGCAAGGAATCGCTGCAGGACGGCGGGGAGGTGGGCGACGTTGTCCTCAGCGCTCTGCAAGCGCTGTTGGTCGCGCTGCAGGACGGATATGCTGATCATGAGGGCGAGTGCGAGCAGCGTCAGCAGGATGCGCCAGAAGACGCGTCGTCGGCGTCGCGACAGCACCCGCGGCGCGACTTGCGCACGACGCTGCGCCGCGAGATCCGCTGCACTCCGATTGGCGACCGTTGGGGCACTCATCGCGTTGGTCATCATAGGGCCAACGAGGCGTGAACGATGGCAATGCAAGACGTCGTGGTTGTCACGCTCGGAATTCTGATCACGGTTGCGCTCGCGCTGTGCCTCACGGTTTGGACGTTCTATGAGTCGGCTTCGGGGGCGGCGAAGTCGGATGACGGGGCCGACCAGATCGACCGTAAGTCGGCGGACGAACAACGCTGATCCCCGATGCGCAGCTCCTGAGCCGTGGTTGTCTCGCCGAGGTGCAGCCGCTGGCTTGCCGGCAGGCGGTCGAACGCGGCGGGGCGACACTCGACGACGTAGGCGCCCGCGTAGCTTGCGAACGGGGCCACTGTGTGCGCGAGCGCGGCTTCGTCGATGCGGGCGCCGCAGCGTCCGGTAAAGGCCATCTCGGCAATCGCTGTCAGCCAGCCCCCGTCGCTGACGTCGTGACACGCGGTGACGTCGCCGGATTCAATCGCGTTCGCGACCGCGAGATGCACCGCGCGTGCATCCGCCGGGTTGAAGCGCAGGGGGTTGAAGCCGCCAACGAACATGAGCGTCGCCCCGGGGCGTTTGAGGTCTGGCGTCTGACACTGCGCGACATCGGCGATCACGCTGACGGCGCTGATGAGCAGGGTCGCCGGAATGCGCAGGCGCTGCGCCGTTTCGAGGTGGGCCAGCGCGGCGTCGCGTTGCAGCGGCGCGTCCGCGAACCAGGCATGGATGTGACGCTTCACCGCGGCGACGTCCGCGGCGTCGATCGCCATCTCGTTGTTGAGCGAGTCTTTGCCGGAGATGAAGGGGGTTTGGTAGGCGACGGCGAAGTCGTGGCAGGCCTGGCACGCGCGGACCAGCGCGCCCATCTGATTGGGGTCGTCGGTGCGGCCCCAGCAGAAATTGTCGAGCAGTGCAGTTGTGCGCGGGTCGCCGCCCACGCTCACGATGTTGCGGATTGCTTCGTCGATGGCGTTGGCCGCCATCCAGTACGGGTCGGCGTCGGACAGGTGCGGCGCGAGTCCGCAACTGAGCGCGATGCCGCGCTGGCCGCCGAGTTTGGGGCGAAGCACAGCGCCATCGGCGGGTCCGGCGTGCGGTCCGCACAGTGGTTTGATCACGCTGGCGCCCTGCACTTCGTGGTCATATTGGCGAATGATCCACTCACGCGAGGCGGTGTTCGGCGACTGCAGGCTCGCGCGGAGCTGCGCGATTGCGGCGGCGGCGTCTGGCGGGGCGTCGGTTGCATTGATCGTCGCGGCGGCCGGCGCGGTCCAGGTGGCGACGCGTTGCGGCATCGGAACGCCGTCGTGCAGCAGCGTCATCGGCAACTCGCCCACAACCTCGTCTTGATACTTGACGCGCAGCAGCGGGCCGCTGGGATCCGACAAGCCGAAGCGACCAATGACGCTGGCTTCGACCTCTTCTTCGCGCATGACCGCGAGCAGCGGCTCGAGGCTCGATTCGGGTACGGCGAGGACCATGCGTTCCTGCGCCTCGCTGATCCAGATTTCGTCGTAGCGCAGGCCGGCGTACTTCAGGGGGACGTGGGTCAGTTCGACCTCGACGCCGACGTGTTCGCCCATCTCGCCGACCGCGCTGCTGAGGCCGCCGGCGCCGCAATCCGTGACGGCGCTGAAGAGGCATCCGTTGGCGTGGTCGCGGGCCCGCATCAGTCCGTCGAGGCAGCGTTTCTGGCTGATCGCGTTGCCGATCTGGACGGCGTGGCCGAACTCGACGGCATGACCGTCCGTGAGCTCCACCGACGAGAAGGTCGCGCCGTGGATGCCGTCGCGTCCGGTGCGTCCGCCGATCAGCACCACCAGATCCCCCGCCTCGGGGCGTTTTTCGATGCGGTTGCGTGGGATGAGGCCGACGCAGCCGGCGTAGACGAGCGGGTTGCCGAGATAGCGTGGATCGACGTAGACGGCGCCGTTGACAGTGGGGATGCCCATGCGGTTGCCATAGTCGGCCACGCCGCGCGCCACGCCGCGCAGCACGCGGCGGGGATGGAGGACGCCGGTCGGGAGGGCGTCGTCGGGCCAGTCGGATGGGGCGACGCAGAAGACGTTGGTGTTGGCGATGGGTTGGGCGCCGAGGCCGCATCCCATGATGTCTCGGATGCATCCCCCGATGCCGGTGGCGGCGCCGCCGTAGGGTTCGATGGCTGAGGGGTGGTTGTGTGTCTCGACTTTGAAGGCGATGGCGTGGGAGTCGTCGAATCCGATCACGCCAGCGTTGTCGACAAAGACGGAGAGGCACTCTGGGCCGTTGCTGGATTCCATGATGGCGCGGGTGGCGGCGACGATGGTCTCGCGCAGGAGATTGTCGTAATTGCGCTCGATGGGGTCGGTGTGCGGCGCAGGTTCGGCGAAGGTGGGGAACGGCGCGCCGCGGTAGCTTACGGCGCTCTTGAGCGTTTTATGGACGCAGTGCTCCGACCAGGTTTGGGCGAGGGTTTCGAGTTCCAGATCGGTGGGGTCGCGTTTCAGCGCCTCGTAGTGCGCGCGAATGGTGCGCATTTCGTCGAGCGACAGGAAGAGATGCGCGTCGCGCGACAGCTTGGCGAGTTGATCATCGTCGAGGCCGCGGAGCGTGACGCGTCGGCGATCAAACGGCGTCGATTGGGGCATGGGCGGCGGGGCCACGACGCTGGGCCCGGTGACGATTTCCTCGATGACTTCGTTGGCCAGCACTTGCGACACGAGCCTTCTAAGTTCTGAAATCTCGATCGGTCCGCGAAACCGGTGTTCTTGTGCGGTGCGAACACTAATGTCTCGCAGGCCGCGATCGCGGAGCTGTGTCTCGATCGACAGCGCCGCGGGGTCCATGACGCCGGGGCGCAGGTGCACCTCGACGACGTGTTCGTCGAGGTTTGGCGGCGGAGGCGACTCACCCTCCGCGACGACCGTGCATGCCTCGGCGACGGGATCGGTAAGCAGATTGGCCACCTGGTCGGCTTCGGCGGGCGTGAGCGCGGTCACGGTGTAGAGGCGCGCCGTCTGCGCGAGGATGTTCGCCGGCAAGCCTGCCAAGCGTAGCTGGCCGCGCAGCGGGCTCGGACTAGGTCGCCGCAGGGCGACGCGGAACCGATAAGATCGGCGTGGAGCGGTCGGTTTGAAAGCCATCGCGCGTCATGATAAGCGAGCTTGGAGCGCGGTGCTTTGGTCGGTGGGCTTAAGGGAGGAGTTGCGGAATGCTCACGAAATGCTTACCTTGCCGCTCAGGGTATACGAGACGGTTGCGCCCGGACACCGGGCGCCGTCTTTACTGTGGCGTGGTCGCCAGGGTGCGTTCAGAAAGGGTAATGCATGAGCGCGCGTTTTGACGCTGCGGGGGGGAACGTGAATGGTGGGGGAATGTCGTATTTGCTCGAGTTTGAGAAGCCCATTGCGAAGATGGAGCAGGAGATACAACGCCTGGAGGCGACGCAAGCCGATTCGGGCCGCGACCATTCGCAAGTGATCGCGCGGATTCGCGAGCAGCTCTCGAACGCGCTGACGCAGGCGTATAAGCAGTTGACGCCGTGGGAAAGCGTGCTGGTCGCGCGGCATCCGAAGCGGCCGCTGTTGCGCGACTATCTGCGGCTGATGGTCAGCGATTTTTGCGAGCTGCACGGCGACAAGCTGTATGGGGATGACCGGGCGCTGCTCACCGGATTTGGACGGGTGGCGGGGCAGCGGGTGATGCTCATCGGGCACCAGAAAGGGCGCGACACCCGCGAAAAGATTGAAGCGAACTTTGGCTGTGCTCATCCCGAGGGATATCGAAAAGCGCTGCAGAAGATGAAGCTGGCCGAGAAGTACCACGTGCCGGTCGTTTGTCTGGTGGATACGCCGGGTGCTTACCCGGGGGTTGGCGCCGAAGAGCGCGGCATCGCGAGCGCGATTGCGGTCAACCTGATGGAGATGTCGCGGTTGCGGACGCCGGTGGTCGCAGCGGTGATTGGGGAAGGGGGCAGCGGCGGCGCGCTTGGGATTGCCGTCGCAGATCAGGTCGCGGTGATGGAGTATGCCTACTACTCGGTGATCAGCCCGGAAGGTGGTGCGGCGATTCTGTGGAAGTCGGGCGAGCACGCGCCGAAAGCGGCGGCGGCGCTCAAGCTCACGCCGCCACACCTGAAGAAACTCGGCTTGATTGACGCGATCATCAAGGAGCCGCTCGGCGGGGCGCACCGGTCTCCGGAGGCGGCGGCGAAGAGCCTGGAGTCGTGGGTGGCCGGAGCGTTGCGGAAGGTCATGTCACGGGATATCGACACGTTAGTTCAAGAGCGTTACGCGCGTTTCCGATCGATCGGATCGTGTTTTCGCAGCAACGATCCGGAACGCGTTCGTGCGAAGCCGGGCCGTAAGCAAGATGCGGGTGTCGCGTCGGTCCGCTGAGGCATTTTGGAAGCGGCGCGACGGGCGGTAGCGTCTGAGCTTCGCGCGGTAAGCGGTGGTGTGAGGGGCTGGCGGAGTGGTTGCATGGCGACGGGGGATGCACCTCATCCGGTGGAAATTGAACTCGACCGGACTCGAGCGCTGCGGATTGTCTGGTCGGACGGCGTCGCCTCGCGGGTTGGGCTGGCGACGCTGCGCAAGGCATGCCCGTGCGCGGTTTGTCGCGACAAGCCATCAGCGACACCGGCGTCGGGTGGACTGCTGCCGATCGTGTCGGCTGGCGAGGGCGCGCGGGCGATGTGCACGGCGACGGGGGCCGAGTTGGTCGGTCACTATGCGCTGCGGGTGTACTGGGAAGATGGACACAACTCAGGAATCTACGATTTTGGTCGCCTGCGGAAGCTGGGTGAGGAGGCAGGCTGACGACGGTTAAGTGCAGGTGTCTCTGTTCTTTGGTGGATCGAGACGCTAGTATGCGTAAAAGATCAGGTTCTCAGGTTTGTGAAGGACAAAAGCGCTCATGGAGCTAAGCACCCCGGCCCAACAACAATCTGTTGATTTGCATCTAACGCTCTTTGAGCGGGGCCTGCACCCTGAATTGTTTTCGCATTACGGCGACTATCGGGTTTCACAAGGCGACTATCACGCCGACATCTGGATCGTTGGTCTGGGCCACGTGGTGACGCTGTCACGCGGGTCGAGCGCGCTGACCGAGCTGGTGTCGCGCGACAGCGAGGCGCTGCCGACGCGTGGGGTGTTGTCGCGGTTTCGCTTGAAGGGCGAGCGCGACCTTGACAAGCGGTCGAACGACGGCTGGCTCTACATGGTGAGCAGCCAGGTCGAGACGATGGATGACGCCCTATACAAGTCGGTGCATCTGGACCTGATGCGTCACGCAAGCCGCCGGGGCATGTTCGTCACGTACGACGAGTGGGCGGACGGGAGCGAGTTGGCGCCATTCACGCATGTGGATACCGAGGCTCGCGATCGCGAGTTTCACGTTCATGCGTTCCACGCGTTTCCTCACGAGCGGACGATCGTCAAGACGCAATCGATCATCGAACTGCCGCGCGGCTAAGCGGCGCGGCGGCAGGCGTGGAGCACGAGCGCGACGACAGCCGAGTGATTCGCGTGGTCGGCGCTCGTGAACACAACCTGCAAAGCGTTTCGGTCACCCTCCCCAAACATCGGCTGATCTGCTTCACCGGCGTGTCCGGAAGCGGCAAGAGCAGCCTTGCGTTCGACACGCTCTATGCCGAGGGCCAGCGTCGCTACATCGAGTCGTTGAGCTCGTATGCGCGGCAGTTTCTCGGGCAGCTCCCCAAACCCGATGTCGATCAGCTGAGTGGGCTCGCGCCGTCGATCTCCATCCAACAGAAAGCGACCGGATGGAACCCGCGGAGCACGGTCGCGACCATCACACAGATTCATGACTACCTGCGCGTGTTGTACGCCCGCGCCGGTGTGCAGCGCTGTACGAACTGCAGCCAACCGATTGTCGGCCAGACGCGGGAGCAGATGCTGGCGCGAGTGCTGGCGCTGCCGGAGGGGGCCCGCGTGATGCTGCTGGCGCCGTGCGTGCGTCAGCAAAAGGGCGAGCATCGTGAGCTGTTTGAAGACCTGCATCGGCAGGGGTTCGTTCGTGCGCGGGTCAACGGCCAGATCGTCGAACTCACGGATCCGCCGCCGCTCGACCGTTATCGCCGCCACAACATCGAGGTGTTGATTGATCGGCTGGTCGTGCAGGACGGCGTGCGTCAGCGTCTAGCCGAGGCGTTGGAGCTGGCGCTTGAGGTCGGCGAGCAATCGGCGATCGTCGGTGTGCTGGCCGAGTCGGCTGAGCGCGATGCGGGGTCTTTCGAACGCGAGCTGCTGCTGAGCGCGGGATACGCTTGCCAAGACTGCGGTCTCAGCTTTGAGCCGCCGACGCCGCAGATGTTCAGCTTTAATAGCCCGCAAGGCATGTGTCCGACATGCGACGGATTAGGAGAGCGTTTCGACTTTGTGCCGGAGCTATTGGTGCCGGACACGTCGAAGAACTTCTTCGCGCCATGCATCGCGGCGTTTCGGCACAAGCTTGGGCGTTGGCGCCGGCATATCTATCGCGGCGTGGCGGATCACTTTGGGTTTGATATCAAACGTCCGTGGCGCAAGCTGGCGCCGGAGCATCAGCATGTGCTGCTGTATGGGGCCGGCGACACGCACATCACGTACGAGTGGCGCGGGCGCGGCGACGCCTGGAAGCATGGCGGCGTGTTTGAAGGCGTGATCGCCGAGCTGCAAAACCGCTATCGCAAAGCGACGTCGACGGTGGCTCGTCGCTTCTATGAGCAGTTCATGCGGCAAGGCCCGTGTCCGACCTGTGTCGGCGGTCGGCTGCGGGCCGAAGCGTTGGCGGTGACGCTGCCGGGCGTGGATGTGGATGGCGCGCCGGTCGACCTGAATCTTCACCAGCTTGGCGAGTTACCGATCGCTGACGCCGCTAGCTTCATCGCCGGTCTGCAGCTCGCGGGTGTTCAGGGGGTGATCGCTGCTGAGCCGCTGAAGGAGATTCGGGCTCGGCTCGGGTTTTTGCTGGACGTGGGGCTCGACTATTTGACCCTCAATCGGCGGGCGCCGACGCTCTCTGGTGGGGAGTCGCAACGCATTCGGCTGGCGAGTCAGATTGGGAGCGGGCTGACGGGGGTGCTGTATGTGCTCGATGAACCCAGCATTGGTCTACATCCGCGCGACAATCGCCGGCTGTTGGCGTCGCTGCAACGTTTGCGCGATCAGGGGAACACGGTGGTGGTCGTCGAGCATGATCGCGAGACGATGGAGGCGGCGGACTATGTCGTCGATTTCGGACCGGGTCCGGGCGTGCGGGGTGGACGCATTGTCGGGGCCGGCGGCGTCGATGAAGTCAGTCAGTCCGCCGAGTCGCTGACCGGGGCATACTTGTCTGGGCGGCGGGCGATCGAGACGCCGAAGAATCGGCGGCCGATAAGCAAGCCTCCGATTTGAGCACAGTGTGCTTGCGCGTCGGCCGCGAGACGCATGAGCGCAACGTAACGCATCCTTCCACAAGAACTAGGTGTGCGCTGAGCGGACGTAAGTCGCGCTGCTTATCTGATCGAGCCCGCGCGAATAGCCGATCAAACGTTGCAACGCCGCCATACACGCAGAGAAGCGAAGCAGGAATTATGAGCGTCACGATGATTTGTCCCAATCTCAGTTGCGGCCGAACGGTGGTCGCACCGGAAGCCTCGCGTGGGCAGGTGGTTCGCTGCGTGTATTGCGATCGACCGCTGGTGGTGCCGGCGAAGCGCAAAGAGCCGGCCGTCGAAGCGGAAGAGTCTCCTCCGGCGAAAGGTAGTCGGTCAGGTGCCCGTAACTGAGCATGATCTGTTGATGGTCGCGCGTGGCGAGGACCGCGTGGGACCGGGGCCGGCGCCGGATCGCTCGAAGGCCGAGGGGGGACCCGTCTTGGAACCCAACCGCGCGGCCCCGTCGCTCGCGTACCTGTTGCTGCAGGAACCGGAACTCATCACCAGTTTGTTGGAAGGCGCCGAGGATCTGTCGCGCGCCGAGGTCGTCGAGCTTCGCCAAGCGATCGCGACTGCGGTGGCGCAACGTCCGCGTCATTTCGACTTGCGCTACTTCGCGGCCTTGGCGGAAACAACGCTGCGTTACTGGACGCCGGCGGCGCAGCACATCGCGGTCGCGTTGCAGCTCAAGCCGCGCGACACGCGGGCGTTGCTGCTGGCAGGTCGCATCAGCGAAGCGTTGCAGCGACCCGCGCAGGCGATTCGGCATCTCGAGAGCGCGGTGGCGGTCGGGGCGCGTTATTGCGATGTGTATACGCGTCTGGGCAACCTCTATCGGCAGGTCGCGCTCCCGGATCGGGCGCGGCGCGCTTACGCAGAAGCGTTGCTGATTAATCCCCATCACGAGCCCGCCCGCACGGGTTTGCTCAGCATTCGGCACACTGAGGGCGTCGCGTGAGCTGGTTGCTCGAAGTGCTTGGTCGCGGGCTGCTGGGCGAACTGCACGATGCGCTCGGCGATCACCTGCCGGCGGTCGACGATGACGCCTTGAGCGATATCGCGGCGCGGGCCGCCGATTCTCCAACGTCGCGCGACCTGGCGCTGCGACTCGCAACGCTGCACCTGCGAGGCGGACGGCTGACCGCGGCGCGAACCGAGTTTGAACGTGCGCTGCACCTGCCCGGCTCGACGCGAACCGCGCACGTCGGGCTGGCCTGCGTGGCGGACGGCGTGGGCCGACTGGATGACGCCGTGCGTCACCTGACGCAAGCCCGCGCGGAAGATCCGAGCGATCCGGCGATCGCCTTCGCGGTGGCCTATTGCTTTGAGCGACGGGGTGATTTCGCCGCAGCGGAAGCAAGCTACGCGCTCGCTGCCGAGCTGCATCCCGGCCTGGTCAACGCGCGCGAGCGGATCGCGGCGATCGCCGTGCGCGAGCAGCGCTGGGACGACGCGATTGCGCAGTACGAGGCGTTGCTCGAGCGACTGCCCGAGGATCTGCGGCTGCTGCTGATTCTCGCGGGGTTGAACCTGCAGGCTGGCGATGTGTATGCGGCCGGCGAGCTATATCAACGCGCGTTGCTGGTCGAGCCGCAGGCGGATGCGGCGGATGATGCGGCGGATGACGCCGACGACGCCGGACGCTATCGCGAAGCGCTCGCGGCGCTGGAACGGCTAGTTGAGCAGTTCCCCGGCGTGCCCGACTTTCACGTGCAACTGGGCGATTCGTACGCCAAGATCGGAGACCACGTGGCGGCGGCGAGCGCCTTCGAAGCGGCGCTCGACCTGCATCCGAACTTTCTGGAAGCGGCGATCAAGCTCGGGGCCCAGCAGTCTCAACTCGGCCTGCTGGACGACGCCGCCCAGACATTCGCGCGGGCGCTCGAGCTCAATGACAATCTCGTGACGGCGTTTGTCGGCCTGGGTGTTGCGCAGGCCGACAACGATGAACTCGACAGTGCGCACGCCACGTTCGATCTGGCGGTGTCGCTGGAGCCAAACAGCACGTTGCTGTTCTGGGAGAGCACGCGGCTCGAGCTTCAGCATGCGCGGCGTCAGATGCGGGAACAGGTCGAGGCGCCGCCGGCGGAGCTGCTGCTCGAGGCGTTGCAACGTTGCGAGCAAGCGCTGTATCAGCATCCGAACTACGCCGACTTGCACTATCGCTACGGCTTGCTGCTCAATCAGATCGGCGAGCAAGAGCGCGCTGAGTCGGCGTTTTGCAATGCGGTTTCGATTAACCCGGGTTACTCGAAGGCGCAGATGCGTCTGGGATTGTGCCTGAAAGCGCGTGGCGACCTTGAAGACTCCGAGGCGGCGCTGCGCCGCGCGCTGACGCTGGAGCCGGCGCAAGCGGAGCTGCATTACGAGCTTGGCCTGCTCTTTGCGCAGCGGGCACGGTTCGACCTCGCGGTCGAGCACTTTGAGCATGCCAGCGATGGCAAGGGGCGTGACATTTCGTTTCGCGCGAACATGGCGCTTGCGCTACAGAACATGGGGCTGGTTGATCGGGCGCACGCGACGTGGCGGGCCGTGGCGGAGCTGGCGCGCGACATGCCTCCAGCGCCGACGCGTGAGTCGATCCTGCGGGGCTTGGGGCACGCGGAGTAACTTGGCGTTTCGGTGGGGGGGTTGACGTGTCCGGGGGCGCTGCGTGTCAATAGACGTCAACGCAACGCCGCGACCCCGGAGCCGGTCATGTCCAACCAAACGCTGCCAATCACACCTGAGTTACATGCATACCTGGTCGAGGCTGGCGTGGTCGAGCCGGAGATTCTGCGGCGACTGCGTGACGAAACCGCCCAGCACCCGAAGCACAACATGCAGATTGCGCCGGAGCAGGGGCGATTCATGCAGTTGCTCGCCACGTTGGGCGGCGCGCGGCGCACGCTCGAAGTCGGTGTGTTTACGGGTTACAGCTCGCTGGCCGTCGCGCTCGCGCTGCCGGCGGATGGGCGCATCGTGGCCTGCGACGTAAGCGACGAGTACACCGCGATCGCGCGGCGGTATTGGGCGGAGGCGGGCGTTGCTGAAAAGATCGATCTGCGCATCGCACCGGCGCTCGAGACGCTCGATGCTCTGATTGCTGAGGGGGCGGCTGAGACCTTCGACTTCGCGTTTGTCGACGCCGACAAAGAGAACTCGGACAACTATTACGAACGGGTGCTCACGCTGCTGCGTCCGGGCGGCTTGTTCCTGAACGACAATGCGTTGTCGGACGGGGAGGTGGTGAATCCGCCGGCTGACCGGGCCGACATTCGGGCGCTGGACGCGCTGAACCGCAAGGTGACGCGTGATCCGCGCGTGGTGAGCGCGCTGGTTCCGATTGCGGATGGATTGCTGATGGCGGTGAAGCGCGGTTAGTGCGGCGTTTCATCGCGATCGGTCGCGCCGGCGCGTGATGGTGGGCGAGGAGAAACGATGCGGGCAGTCGTCCAGCGTGTGAGCCGCGCCGCGGTGCGCGTGGGCAAGGATGTCGCGGGTCGCGTCGATACCGGTTTGCTCGTGTATGTCGGGGTTGCGCCGCATGACGGCGAGGCTGATGTCGCCTACATCGCGGAGAAGATCGCGCACTTGCGTATTTTCAATGACGCCGATGACAAAATGAACCTCTCGGTAGGCGAGGTCGACGGCGCGGTGCTGATTGTCAGTGCGTTTACGGTTACCGCGGATGCGCGCAAGGGCCGCCGCCCCTCGTTTGATACGTCCGCATCCGGCGATGTCGCGGCGCCGCTGATCGACGCTTTGGTGGACGCCGTTCGGGAGTACGGCGTCACCGTGCAAACGGGTCAGTTCGCGGCGAAGATGCAGATTCCAGCGGTGAACGAGGGTCCGATCTGCATCCTGCTCGACTCGCAGCGCGTCATCTGACGCGCGGCGCTCGCCACGTCACCAAGCCGAGCGGATGGATTCGGCGTCGGGGCTTACCGCTGCGTGAAACCCGTGGCGATCGCGAACTCGCGCATCAGGGTGGTGAAGTAGTCGGTGGCGTCGAGCGGCGCCGTGAGTTGCAACACACGTTCTTCCGCCGTGAGCGGCGCTCCCCACGTGAACGTCATCGGGTCGAACATGAAGCGTTCATCGTCGGCCAGCGTCAGTTGGATGCGCCACGCGTCAAGCGTGCCGCTCAGATGGTCGACGTAGACCGGCGCGGGCGGCGCATCGGCGAAAGGCGGCGAGAAGTACGGCGGCGATTGCCCGCTCCGGCCGGATTCATCGGCGGCGTCGGTCGCGAAGGCGGCCATCTCCGTGCGGTCCGCGTCTTCGTTCTCCGCGATGAGTTCCGCCGCGAGGGCTTCCTGCTCGGCCGCGAGCCGCGCCACGACTCGTAGTTGCTCGCGAGCGGTCCGCATGTTGGGATCGAGTGCGAGGGCCTGATCGAGCGAACGCGTCGCCTCGGCGTACGCGCCGGCTTCGGTCTGGATGACGGCGAGGTTGTAGTACGCATCGGCGTCGCTGCCGACCATGCGGAACTGATCCCAAGCGTCGACATAGCGCCCCAGCCGGGCGTAGACCACGCCGAGGTTCATCCGCGCCCGGCCGAAGTCGGGTTCGGCTTCGACGGCGGATTCGAGCGTGCGTGCGGCGCGTTCGTCGTCTTCCTGCAGGTAGAGCGAGAAGCCGAGGTTGTTGAGCAGATAGGGCTCGCCGGGTCGCTCGACGAGCGCGAGTTGGAACTGCTCGCTGGCTTCCGCGTGACGTCCCAACTTGTTGAGCGTGATGCCGAGCCGGTTGCGCGCCGCGGCAAAGCCGGGCGACAACTGCAAGGCCAAACGATATTGCTCTTCGGCGGCGTCGAAGGCGCCCTGACGCTCGAGCAGATGCCCGTGCGCGAAGTAGGTGGACGCATCGATGCGCGGCTGCACACCGTCGCTGCCGAGTTTCGGTAGTTCGCCGGCGCTGCGCTGCGCGACCCCGTCGTTGTCGGAGCCTTTCTGGCAGCCGCTGACGCCGACCATGAGCAAGACGCCGGAAACGGCGCTGGCGATGAACCCAATCACAAGCCGTGGCATCGAAGGCTCCTGGTTACGGCAGAGGGGCGAGACTGGCTCCGCCGCCGGTGGCGTTCGGAGGCTGATACTGACCTTCATACTGTCGGATGAGGATGGCTTCCTGAGCGGACATTCCGTCGGAGCCGGCGATGTCTTGACGGACGATCTCGGTGGTCGTGTCGACGCCGCAGTCGGCGAGGAGCGCGACGACGGTGTCGGCGCGACGGGCCATGAGGTCGTCGTCGGCCTGATCGCCGGTGAGGCGGACGACGCCGCCGTACGCGTGCATCAGTCGCGCGAGTCGAATGACGCGTTGTTCGCCGGCGGGCGTGAGCATGCTGCGGTGCGGAAGGAAGTGATGCGGCGCGACGCTCATATCGGCGAGCAGGGCCGCTTCGGTCATTTCGTCGAAGGTATAACGAAATTCACCGGGTTCGCGCCCGTCGACCAAATCGGGTTCGGGCGGCGCGTTTCGGGTGCTGTTGCAGGCTGGCGCCAGCAGGGCCAGCGACACAAGCAAGGCGAACGGCAACGCTCTCATGAGGACGAGTCTCCAAGCTGAGTCAAGCGACAGCGCCGACAATCCCTCCCATCGGTTGTGGGCGGCGGGGGCCTGAAATTAGCGGCGGCGACAGTTCTCGATGAATGGAGCGCGGGCCCGCGGTCTGACCGAAAGCGACGGGCGGGCGTTCGGTGCGCGTCCGCATCGTGACTTACAATCGCCGACCATGCATGCGGCGCGATGGATCAGTTTCTCGACGTTGGCTTTCACGATGTACGCCGCGCTCGCGACGTGCGTCGGATTTGCGTGGTTTTGGCGCAGCGACGCGTATGTTGCGCAGTGCACGCGGGTGCTCGAGACCGCGTTGGGCCTGCCGGCTCAAATCGGCGGAGCGTCCCCGCGCTCGCTCAAAGCGCACCTCTTTCACGATGTCGTCGTCTGGACCGCGGAGCGCAGCGCCATCGCGATGCAGTGTGAAGAAGCGCTCGTCCGCTATACAACCGGAACGGCGTACGAGCTTGAATTGCGCGGCGGACGCTGCGAGATCTCGCCGCGCACGTGGTTGCGGCCCGACTACCGGGGGCTGCTCGAGCAAAGTTTGCGTCCCGGCTTTGATCCACTGGGGCCGGAACGCGTCGTGGTGCGCAACATGCGCCTCGAACTGCGGGCCGGTGGAATCCGGCTCGACCTGCCCGAAACCGCTGGCGAAGTGCGTTTTGGCGCTGACGGACGCGGCGACGCCACACTCTACTGCGGCGCGTTGAATGGTCGTCGGCTCGACCCCCCGATCCAACTGCGGGCGGCGTTCGCGGCGGCTGCGAACGGGGTGCGAATCGATGACGTCACCCTCACCATTCCACCGGCGCCGCTGGCGGATCTCGACCTGGGCGAGCTCGTGAGCACACCGCTGACGACCGGCATGTTCGCCGGGAGCGTGGTGTATCGTGAGACCGACCTCGGCGACGTCATCGTGATGAGCGGGCTGGCGAGCGACGTCGATCTCTGCGAGCTCACGACGGGCCGGCTGCCGCAGCCGTGGATTGGCCGCTGCGCAGAGCTCCATCTGCAGGAACTGCGCTTCGTGAACGGCGCGTTCGCCGCGGCGCGGTTCAGCGGGGTGATCACCAACCTGGAGCTCGACGGTCCGTTGACGCTGGCGGGTCTGCCGCAGAGCGGGGCCAGCGCGTTGCTGCGGGTGCGCGTCGCCGAGCTATCCCCGTCGGGAATTGACCTGTTGGGCGCGTCGGCGGCTTGCCAGGGATTCGATCTCGGTCAGTTTAGCGCCGGCTTCGAAGCGGGCGGTCTGAGCGGCGTGGCTGACATCGCGGTCGACGATCTGGTCGTGACGCGCAATCGGCTCGTTCAGGCGCGGGCGGCGGTGACCGTGCGTGATGAACCGGCGGAAGCAAGTTATATCGAGCGCGGATTGTTGCGCGATTTGCTGCGCCGCGGTCTGGGGCTCGCACTGCCCGACGCGTTGATCGCGTGGCTGCCCGAGGAGGTGCTCTTCTCCGATGTCGACTTCAGCATCGACGTTGACAACGAAGTGCTGCGTTTGACGCCGCGGCAGCGTGAGAACGGATTGTTGCGGCTGCATGTGGCGGGCGGCTTGTGGCCGGTGCAGCCGCCCCGTGGTCCGCTGCATCTCGGCGTGTGGCTGGACGCGGCCCGTGCCGAGCTGGCGGAGAAACTGCAGATGGACCAGCAGCGCTGATGGCCCGGCTCGACCGCGCACTGCCAACCTTTGCGGTCATCCTGAGCCTGGCGCTCACCACGCTCACGGTGACGGCGATTTTCTTGCAGGGTCGCACGCTGGAAGCGCGCGAGCGGCAGCAATTGCGCGACGAGGCGGCCCGATTCGCCGCGGTTCGCGAGCAACGGCTGACGTCGGACATTGAACGCTGGTTGCGAGATGTCCGGGCGATCGCCGACTTGGGCGCCGGCGGTGTGGAGCGGTGGTTGCTGACGCATCCCTACTTTCGGCTCGCCGCGCTGCGCCTTGACGAGGTGACCACGCTGCTGCCGCGACAACCGTTGTTGACCGGCGGCGAGTGGGGGCCGCTGCGCGTGCTCCCAGAGGCGCCGTCGAACCCGATCGAAGCTGAGTCGTTTTATGAGCAGCATGCCGACTCGGCGGATCCGCGCGAACGCTACGCCGCGCTCGTGGGGCTCGCGGCGGGGCAGGCGCAGCGCGGCTCTCCGAACCTCGCGGCGCGGCACTACGGCTTGGCGGCGGACGCGCTGGCGGAGCGGGGGATCCAGGCGACTTTCGGACCGCGCCTGGCGGCGATGGACGTGCTGATTTCCGCGGACGACTACGGCGAGGCGGGCGGGGTCTTGCAGCAATTGCTGAGTGAACTGGAAGCGGCGCCGCCTGGCCTGGTTTCGGCGGCGGAGATCGAACTAGTGCGTCGTCGGCTCGAAACGCTGCCGGCGGACGTGCGACCGGTTGAAGCGGAGCAGCGTTTGGACCGTGCGGCACGCGCGGCTGGATTGCGGAGTGCGTTGCCAGCGCTCGGACGGATGACGCGCGAAGCGACCAACGAACTTCGCCTCCGATCGGTTGACGTCGGCGGGTCGCGGCTTGCGATCGCGATGCGATCGATCGATGGACTCGGCTCGCTGGTGTTGGCGGCTCCGCTGAGCAAGCTGGTGCGCGGCTACTGGCGGGGCGATGCCGCGCCCGGGGGCTGGATTGTCGCGCCGGTGGATGCTCCTGGGGCGGGACCGGTGCGTCATGCGCTCTCGGCGGCGTTCGATGGCTACGAGCTGCGTCCGTCGGAGCTGGCGCAAGCGCGTTTGCGGCAGAAGGCGCGGCAACGGTTGATCATGCTGATCGCGGTGACGTTGGGAGCGGCGGCGGCCTGGAGCGTGGTGATCTGGATGCTCATGCGAGCGCTGGCGCATCAGCGTGAGTTGATGAACATGCAGCGCCGCTTCGTCGCCGATGTGAGTCACGAGCTCAAGACGCCGCTGGCGCTGATTCGGCTGCATGCCGAGACGCTGGCGGAAGGGCGCGTGCGGAGTGCGGAACGCGCGCAGCAGTACCATCGCACGATTACGCGTGAGAGCGAACGGCTGACGATGTTGCTGGACAACATTCTCGACTTCAGCCGCATTGAACTCGGGCGCAAGGCGTACGCCTTCGCACCGTGTGATTTGTCGGCGGTGTGTGAGCAGGCGTGGGCGCTGTTCTTGCCGCGGTTCAAGGAAGACGGTTTCTCCGCCGAGCTGTCGATCTCGGACGACTTGCCGATCGTGGTCGCCGACGAGCAAGCAATCAGCCAGGTGGTGGTGAACTTGTTGCAGAACGCCTATCGCTACGCCGATCGCAATCGTTTCGTGCGACTCGCGGCGGGCGGGGTGGGCGACAAGGTGGTGATCACCGTCGAAGACCGCGGCATCGGCATGTCGCGATCGCAAACCCGGCGGATCGGTGCGAGCTTTGAGCGCGGGCAGGATGCGCGTGTTCGACGCACGCGCGGCGCGGGGCTGGGGCTCGCGATCGTCAAACATATTGTCGCGGCTCACCAGGGAGCGCTCGACGTCAACTCGATTCCGAACGAGGGGAGCACGTTCGTGGTGCGGCTGCCCGTCGCCGGACCGCAACTCGCGGAGCGCGGTGCGCGGCGACGCGAGTCCAGCTAGCGTGGTGATTGGCATCGCCGCGGCGCACGGGGGTTGTTCGTGAACGCTGAACGGTCGGCGCCGGCCAACCCTACTTGCCGGCGGCTGGGTCCGACTGCTCGGCGAGATAGTGTTTGAATTCGCCCATCTTGTAGCTGATAAAGCAGAAGGCGTGATGCAACGCCTGATACTCGATATCCGCTTTGTCGTCCTCGGCTTCGTGGCGCAGCTCGTTCAGCTTGGCGAGAATCTGTTCAACGGTAGGCATGTGCTCATCCAACGGGGTGAAGTTCCAATGGCCGGGCGGGATTCACTCGGTCGCGACGCGGGCCTTGTCTGCGAGCGGCAGTTGAGCATAGAGCACCAGATTGCGCGCGAGGTCCAGCGTCGTCTGGTCATCGTAGCCCACGTTCCCGAAGACGGGTGCGCCGATCAAGCCGACGCTGAGATCGAGTGGCGAGAGGATGACCGGATAGCGCGTCGCGAGGCGAAAGCCCAACAAGCGCGGATAGGGGCGTCCGAGCGAGACACGCCGCGCCGCGCGCCGGTAGCCGACTGGCCGCACGTCGACGCCGCCGCGAAGCCCCTCGCCGGTGATCAATCCCGACCCTTCGGGAATGGGAACCGGGCTGGTGCGCAAGATCTCGGAGACTTCTGAAGACAGCGACTCGGTGAACGCCTGCGATCCGCCCGCCGCATCGGCCAGCAGTGTGCCGCCGCGCGTCAGGAATCGTCTCAGTCCTTCGCGTTCGTCCTCTGAGAGGGTGAGTTCGCCGTCGCCGGTGATGTGGGCGACGTCGTGCTCTTGCAATTCGGCGGCATCGAGCCGCACGCCGTTGATGACTTCGGCCACGATTCCGGTTTGATTGCGCAGATGCGCCGCGAATCGCCGCCAGCCCGCGGGCTCCGGATCCCAATCGCCGTCGTGTCGAATGCGAACGATGCTCGTCCGTCCGCGGATCGGTGTAGCGGAATCGTCCAGCGCAACGCGGTTGAGTCGATTGCCTTGCGGGGTGATGTCGGTGGCGTAGAGGAAGAGGTTGACGCCGAGCTCGAAGTCATCCGCTCGTGATCGCGGCCGATAGCGATGCCACGACTCGGCAATATCGCGCTCGGCGATCATCATGAGCGATCGTCGGCCGTTGCTCACCTCGCGCAGGGGGGGCGGGTCGTCGAGTTGGGTGCGCGTGGCGCTGGTCAGCACCGGATGATCGCTCGGCATGGGTTGCAGGGGGAGCTGGGGAAAGAGCCGCGCGGCCAGCGCCTCCATGCTCGTTGTGAACGCGTCGCCGCCCTCGGCCGGGACGGTGAAGATGAGCCCGCCGCGGTCGACGTAGGCCCGCAGACGAGCGACGTCGTTGTCAGAGAATTCCCAGGCGCGTGAGCCGCTGAGATAGAGCACCGGCGCTTCGAGCAGGTCGGCGAGTGATCCATCAAGCCGAACGATCTGCCAGTTCAGCAAACGCTCGAGGCTGCCCTGGGTATAACGAACCAGACCCGCGACGTCGCGCATTTGCAGGTTCCAATCCTGTTCGAGCGGGGGTGGCGGATTGCGCGGTTGTCGGCGTCGCAGTTCGCGGCGTGGACGGCTGTCGCGGTCGGGTTGCCGACGCGTCGCTCGGCCGCGATCCGCATCCTGCGCCCAGCCTTCGCCGATGATCTCGCTCGCTTGCTCGCCGCCCGCGTCGTCTGCAAAGCTCGACCCGGCGGGCGGCACGTACTGCAGTTTGTTGAACATGAGCGGCGCTCGCCCATGACACAGGAACATGACGGCGAAGGTGGTGTTCCGCAGCGTCGACATCGAGAAGCCGCCGCTGCCCGCGCCGGGCCATGCGCCGTCGGCCTGCTGATCGTTGAGCAAGGCGGCTGACCCGGCGCGGAACCAGTCACGCCCGCGAAAGTACTTATAGCCGCAGGCCCGACCGACGCGTTCCACGCCGTAGAGGTAGTAATAGCGCCAGCGATCTTCGCCGTGCGGATTCTCGGTCGTAAACTCGCGGCCCATCCAATCGAGCCCGCGCTCGATGGCGGCCAAGACCGTGTCGCGCTCGTCGCGGCGATCGAGGTAATAGCGATCGAGTGCGACGAAGAGGGTTGCGAGTCCGGCGGCGGTCATCGAGCCGGTGCTGCGGCCTGAGCCGGTGTACGACCAGCCGCCGTCGCCGTTCTGATCTTCGAGCCAGTGGCCGCCAACGAGCTGCCAGTAATGCCCAGGCACATTGAAGGCGTATTCAGACGCCATCCACATGCCGAGCACGCCGTACTGGCTGTTTGAGTTGTCGTAGCGGCCGCTGGGCGCTTTGTAGTCGTAGGCGCCGGCGTGGGGGCTGCCGGCGGGGTGCACGTTGGACTGCAGCCAATCCACGTCGCGTCGCAGCGCGGACCGGTAGGTTGGGCCGTCGACCAGTGCGAGTACGTGAGCGCGGGTGCCGATCGTGTAGGTGTCTGACAGGCTGGCTTCGCTCAACCAGCGGATGCTCTCACGCATCTCGTCTTGGCGCGGCGACTCTCCGGCGTAGAGCAAGGCGAGCAACGCGAGTCCCGTGTCGCCGCCGTAAAAGCGCGTGTCGGCGCTATCGTCGCGCTCCCAATGTCCCTGCGGTCCGCGTTGGCGCTTGATCCAGGCGACGGCGCGGTCGACCGCGCCGTCGACGGCGTCGCCGGTGACGCGCTCCGGCGTCAGATCGGCGGGGAAAGCGTTGGGCGCGGCGAGCAAGCCGACTAAAATACAGACTAAGTGTGCGACGTTTGACCGCGCGTCAGGTCGCACATAGAGTGTCGCCGCTTCACGCATCACAGCATTGATCCTACGACGTCGGGAGGCGTCCCCTTGGCGGACTCAATGGAAGATACCGTGCTCGCGCGCGTGGTGGTAGAGCGCAACCTCGTCACCTCGGGCGAGATCCGAGTCGCCCAAGACTATCAGAAGGACAAAGCCGGCGAAGGCCACGCGCGAGCGCTCGGGGACATTCTGGTCGACCTCGGCTTCATGACGCGCACGCAGCTCGGTCGCGTGATGGGCGCCAGCGAAGACTCCGGCGGCCGCCCCGCGCAGCAGTTCGCGGGCTATCAGGTGCAGCGGAAGGTTGGGGCGGGGGCGATGGCGGTCGTGTACCGCGCGAAGCAGTTGAGCCTTGATCGCACGGTCGCGATCAAGATCCTGCCTCGACGGCTGAGCAAGAACGCTGACTTCGTCGAGCGGTTCTATCGCGAGGGTCGCGCCGCCGCCGCGTTGAATCACAACAACATCGTGCAGGCGATCGACGTCGGCGAGTCGGGCGGCTTGCACTACTTCGTGATGGAGTTCGTCGAAGGCTGCACGGTGTACGACGAGCTCGCCGAAGGCAAGGTGTACAACGAGCGCGAGGCGATCCACATCGTCGCGCAGATTGGCGAAGCGCTGCTGCACGCTCATGAGCGCGGCTTCATTCACCGCGATGTGAAGCCGAAGAACATCATGCTGACCAAGGAGCGCGTCGCGAAGCTGGCCGATATGGGTCTGGCACGCGAAGCTTCCGATCTGGAAGCCGCCATGGCCGAAGCGGGCCGCGCCTATGGCACGCCTTACTACATCAGCCCGGAGCAGGTGCGCGGCGAGGTGAACATCGACCACCGCGCCGATATCTATTCGCTGGGGGCCACCTTCTATCACATGGTGACGGGCCGCGTTCCGTTCGACGCGCCCAATCCGTCCGCCGTGATGCACAAACACCTACGCGAAGATCTGACGCCCCCGGACCACATCAATATGAAGCTGACGTCGGGTTGCGGCGCGATGATCGAGATGATGATGGCCAAGGACGCCGACGATCGCTACGCGTCTTGCCGCGAGTTGCTCGAAGACCTGCGTTTGCTCAACACCGGCGCGGCCCCGCGCTATGCGAGCCAGCGCATCGACGAGGATTCGCTCGAAAGCCTCGCGGCCGGCGACGCGGTGCAACACGCGCCCCGAGCCGCCGACGGAGCGATGAACCCGCTGCTGATCATGGTGATCGTGCTGGGTTCGCTGCTCGCGATTGCGCTAGTGATCATTCTGGTTCTGGTTGTGTCATAGCGCGAAGCACACGACGGCGCACGCCGCGCGGGGATCGGTGCAACGATTGCTACGCATGCGCATCACTCATCGGCCTTCGCCGGCTGCTCGGCGGCGTTCGGCTTGCTCCGGCGCATCTCGCCGCGCATGAACACCGTCCAGTCGCCTTCGCCGCGGCGCATCTCAGAGGTGACCAGGATGTGATCGTCGGACTTGAACTCGTAGCTGTCGCGATACTGGGCCGTACCGCCGCCGGTCATGAAGTCCGGCCCTTCGGTGACGAGTGCGAGCTTCTTGCCCGCCGCATCCACCTCGCCTTCATAGCTCCACATGTGGGCGAAGTTTGAATCGACCCAAGTGCCGATGTACTTCCCTTTGCCAGTGTCGTAGCCAATCGTCTGGACCGCGGTGAAGGTCATGCCTGGGCCGATCTCGCCCTTCATCGTGTTGACGACGAAGAAGCCCCCAATCATCTCCGACTTGACCGACGCCTCCATCACCGGCGCGCCTTCGGCCTCCATCTTCCCCTTGCTCACCCATTCACCTTCGAAACGCTTCAGCCAGTCGTGGTGCTCGGTCGGCGGTGGGAAGCTGGGCATCTCGGGCGCATCCGCGTCGGCGCGCGGGTCGGCTTGCTGCGGCTCGTCATCAGCGCCGACCGTCCAAGCTACGGCGCAGATCAGGGCTAAGCAGAGTGAGGTGCGTTTCATGGCAAGACTCCGAGTGAGTGCCTCAAGGCGCGTCAGACGACGCCGGACCGTCCGGCGGGTGCGGTAGGTTGAGCTTGACGGGGCGACGCTTCGCCCGCACGCGAATGTTCATTAACTCGACCGCCAGCGAAAACGCCATCGCAAAGTAGACGTAGCCGCGTGGGATGGGGTGATGAAAGGCTTCGGTGACTAGCAACACGCCGATGAGGATCAGGAACGACAGCGCCAACATCTTCATCGTCGGATGCTTCTCGATGAAGCGCGCCACGGGGTCGGCGAAGATCATCATGACGATGACCGCGGCCACCACGCCGCTCACCATCACCGTGAGCGCCGCTGCCTTGGCGGTGTTGGTCTCGTCTGGAGGCTGCACCATGCCGACCGCGGTGATGACGCTGTCGAGCGAGAAGATCAGGTCGATGGCCATGATGTAGGCGATCGCGCCGCTGAACGACGCCGCTTGCCGGCCGGCCCCGGAGTTGTCCGTGTGGCCGGGTTCTTCGAGCTTGTGGTGAATCTCGAAGGTCGCTTTAGCCAGCAGAAACAAACCGCCTATCAAAAGGATCAGATCTTTGAGCGATACGCCGTGGTCAAACAGGGTGAAGAGTGGTGCGGTCGACGCCATCACGAGCGAGACGCCGAACAGCAGTGCGATGCGCATGCCCATGGCGCCGAGCAGGCCGATCTTGCGGGCACGGCTTTGCACTGCCGGATCGAGGCGTCCGGTGACGATCGAGATGAAGACGATGTTGTCGATGCCGAGCACGATCTCGAGCGCCGCCAGCGTCAGAAACGCAATGACGAGCTCGGTCGAAAACAGGACGGCGAAGAACTCGGCCACGCGCGGCTCCCTCGGACACGGTTACACCCGGGTGATAGCTTAACCCGTGCCGCAGCCCCGCACGGGGTCGAGCCGGTTTTACGCGACGCCAGGCGCGCGCTCTCGCAAGACGTCTTCGTACAGCGCCGCCAGTTCGCGGGCGTGGCGCTCGATCGAGAGCTGCTCGCGGGCCGCGTCCATCTGCTGCCTGGCTTGCGTTCGCTGTGCGTCGGAGGCGCAGTGGATGACGGCTTTGGTGAGTGCGCCGGTCGCGCGCGGCGAGTCGATCACGACACCGGTTTCCGAAGTCACCACTTCCGCCGCGCCGTTGAACCGCGTGGTAACCACGGGCTTGCCGCGAACGAGCGCTTCGAGCACCACGCGACTGCACGGGTCGTACCACGTTGGATGAATGAGCAGGTCGGCGCGCGACCACCAGGACTCGATGTCGTCCGTCGCGCCGACGAATTCGATCGCCGCCTGCACGCCGCCGCGTTGCGTCAAACGTTGATAGCGTGCGGCGCGGTCGCGGCCGACAACCGTGAGCTTCATCGAGGTCGCTTCATGAATTCGCGGCCAAGCAGCGATGAGTTCGCGCAACCCTTTCAGCTTGAAGTTATGAGCGACGAAGAGCGCACGAAGCTGATTCGGCTCGCGTTCCCGGGTCGCGCTCGCGTCCTTCGGAATCGCAACGCCGTTGAACACGACGCGCACGCGTTCGTCCGGCAGCCCGTAGTCGGCATGCACCTGTTGCTTCACGTAGGTCGACACCGCCGCCACGACCGGCGCCCGCGCATCGGTGAGTAGTCGGCGTTCGACGAGCGATAGCAGCCGCTGGCGCCAGTTGAGGCGTCGATCGAACCATTTGAGCGCGCGGTGAACAAGCGTCGGCTCGAGCGCCAGATTCCGCCGCACGGTTTCCGGATATGTCCCGCCGCGCGGCTGATAGACCTTCGCGGCGAAACACGGGGTGACGGCGTGCACGATGTCGTAGCGTTCATCGCGGCAGAGGCGGTCGGCCGCTTCGATGAAGCGTAGCGTAGACCGCCACTTCGCCGAACCGGCCGCCGGCAGGCCGCGCCACCGCACACCAAACTGATCGCGGCGCTCATCGTCTGCTGAGTCGGGAGCGGCGCGATGCAGCACGGTGACATCCGCGCCCAGCTCGACCAGCGCCGCCGCCATCTCGCTGACCGATGTTTCGGCGCCGCCGAGATCCGGCGCAGCGGTTTCCTGCACGATTGCGACGCGCATCAGGCGCGGCCTTTGCGGCGCTCGCGCTGCAGAATTCTGTGACTGCGTTGCTGGATGCGACGGGCGTACCAGCGCACGCGTGGGGCGCCGCGCTGCAACCCGAGATACGCGAGCAGGAAACGGAGTCGGTCGGTGCGGCTCGCGCCCACCGCCAGCGACGAATAGTCGAGCTGCGACAGATCTTTTAGCAGCCAGCGCATGCGGCGCAGACGGGGCCGATGCGCCCGCGCCAGGTCGATGAGCGTGAAGTTCGGCGGCCGTTCCGCTTCTGGGTCGAGCTCGGCGAAGACGTGGCAGAGATAGAGATCGCGATGACAGAAGCCGCTTTGGTGAAACGCGGCGATGAAGCGGCCGAGGCGCACCGCGATGTCATGGCGTGCGAGGCCGCGGGTGATGGGGGCGTTGGCGTCGCGCAGTCGCCGCCACGCGCGGTCAAACGCGTCGCCGGGCGCGGCCGCCAGCAGCACCGCGCCGCCGCGCTCCCAGCCGGTGCGTACGCGTTCGACGAATCCGACCGCTGCGACGCTGGGGAAGTAGCGGCTTTGGAGGCGCTGCGCGACATGAAACTCCCACCCGGCGCGCCCGTGGAGCAGCGTCTGCCGCCAGACGCGGTCGAACTGTTCACGCAGCGTGGGTCGCAGGTAGCGTTTGACGAACATCACGGCGTGCGCGGCGCTCGGCGGCTCCCAACGCCAACGTTCGCGACGACCGAGTCCCGGCTTTGAGAGCCGCCGCCACGCGCCCGCGATCTGCTCGACGTCGAACTTCGGGTCGGCCAGCGGGTCGAGATCGCTGAGGCCTGCGGCGGCGAGCAGCGGCGCGCAGCCGGGCGCCACACCTTGCCGACTCATGCACCGCGTCTCCCTCGGCGGGCGTCGAAGCGCGTCAGCCGTTCGTTCCAGGCTTCAAAACGCGCATTCATTCGCACACGTTGCGCTTCGTGCCGGCGCCAGTGCTCGGCGAGTTGTTCGACTTCATGGGCAAAGCGACGGGGGTCGACTGCGACGGGGCTGTCGGTGAAGTAGCGCTTGAGAAAGCGCCAACGATCGCTGCGGGTCGTGAACTGCTGCGCGGAAGCCGCGAGGCCCGCCAGTTCCGACTGACGCCACTGGGCGCGCCGCAGGCGCTCCATGGCGCGGGGCGGCTCGGCGTCGAGCAGGAAGAATTCGGGCTGACCCGCGAGCGAGAACCGCACCAGCACGTTTCGCCAGAACAGGCGACCGTGCGCGAAGCCGCCGGCGTGCATGGCGGCGATCGCGTCGGCGAGTTCGTTGATCATGGCGCGGCGGTCGCGGTAGGAGAGTGTGCGCCGCCGGGCCTCGAGTTGTTGCGCAAAGGTCGTGAGGTTCACGGCGCCGGGCGCTTCTTCGGTGATCAGGAACGACGCGGCGACGAAGTGCGCGACGCGGCGCCAGCCGAAGGCGACCGGGCGCACCGCCGAGACGCCGAGGTTGCGCATCGTGTTGAGCGAGCGTGCTTCGGCCTTGCCGCGGTGCATGCCGAAGAACGTTCCGCGAAACATGCCCCGCAATCGGTTGCGCCAGTGCGGGTAGAAGTAACGCTTGAGGTAGAAACCGACGCCGTCCGGCGTGACCGGCGGGATGTAGAGGGTGTCGGTCGTTCGGCTCCACGCGGCGATGCGGCCGTCGAGGCGCTGCAGGATGCGCTCGACGCGATCGAGGTCGTGCTTGCCGAGACGCTCACGAAATGCCGGGTCGGTCTGGATGTAGTTCATCATGGTCAGTTACGCCCGAGCGTGGTCATCGCGGCGGGCTCCAACGGTGACGGTAGCAGGCGCTTCGCGGCCGCCAGCACGCGCTCCGGCATGAGCTGGCGCAAACAGCGATGATCAAGCGGGCAGCGCTTGAGCTGGCATGGACCGCACGCCACGGTCAGTTGCACCTTCATTTCAAGCGCGTCCGGCGTGTCCGTCCACTCCTGGTGCGTCGGGCCGAAGATTGTCACCGTCGGCGTCGCGAAGGCGAGACCGTAGTGACGTGGTCCGGTGTCGTTGCAGATCAGCAGCGCCGCGTCGCGGATGACGCCTTTGAGCGAGCCAAGCGTCGTGCCGGGGTTCTCACAGATGGTCGGTCGCTGGCGGCACAGCGCGGCGATCTGGTGCAGCAGCGAGGCCTCGTTTGGAGCGCCCACCAGCACCGGGTGTAACCCCAGCTCGGTGGGGGCTGCGTCGCACACGGCCGCGAAATGCTCCGGCGGCCAACACTTCGCCGCGCCGAACGCCGCTCCCGGGTTCACCACCACGTAGCGCCCTGGCGTGAGATTGTGATGTGCGAGCAGTTCGGCCGCTGCGGCGTCTTGCTCGGGCGTCGTGGGTAACTCCAGCCGCCAGTCTTCAACCTGTACGCCGAGGCGCTCGGCGAGTGCGGCGTAGTACGGCCCCATCGGAACCGGCACATACATGCGTCGCCAGCGGAGCGGTGTGAGACGTTCGGTGAGCAGCCAGCCGCGGCCGTCGCGGGCGTAGCCGATGCGGCGCTGGATGCCTGCGAGGCGTGTGACCGCGGCTGAGCGAAACGAGTTCGTCAACAGCAACGCCGCGTCGCACTTCAATTGTGCGATTTCGACGGCAGTGCGTCGATCGGCGAGCGGGCGCGCCAAGCCGCGCTGCGCCGACCAGTACAGCGCGCCGTGGAACCAATCGGCGCCGGCGACGATCTCGCGCACGTACGGTCGCATGAGGTAGTGCGTCTCGACGTCGTCGAGCTGCGCGGCGAGCGCGCGAAGAATCGGCGTGGCGAGGACGACATCGCCGACCCAGTTCGGCAACACCACCAGGAGACGCCTGACGGCGCGAGCATCGCGTGACATGTCGCGAAGTGTAGCCGGGGGCGCGGCTGACTCGCAGCAGCGGCGTACGGCGGTGTGACTGAAGATCCGCTAGCGGGCGGAGATGGCCAGGATCAGCGTGTCGCCGCCATCGAGCGACAGCCCGCCTTGCAGCGCTGTGCCGCCGGGCGCGACACGCAAGACGAATCGCGACTTGGGCTTCCATTCGTCGCGCTGCTTCTCGAAGATTTCGACCCGCAGCTCGATCTGTTCCGCGCTGCGTTTCAGCGGCGTACAGCGGGCTTTGTAGTTGCCAGGCAGCTCGACTTCAGTCGGGGAGTTCATGGTCGCTGTCGCTTGTTTGCGAGCGGCGACGCTGAAGCCGGTGAATTTGAACTGCTTCTTGAGTTGCTCGGCGATTTCGCGCAGCTCGGGTGCGACCGTCGCGTTCTTGGTCGTCGCGCGAATCGACATGACTTGCAAGGTCACGCTTTCGGCGGCCCAGGCCGGCGTCGCCGCTGCGAGCATGCCGGCGAGGCAAGCGAGCCACAGGCGGCGCGGTGCGGCAGGCGCGGTCGTTCGGGTTGGATTGATCGGGGGCATGTCAGGCATCCTCTGTGTCAACGATCCAGATCACCGGAAAGTCGCGCGCGTCGCCGGTGTTCACGACAAACGGCATCGCGTCGCCGAAGGTTTCGATCTCGACGATTTCGGCCGATGCCGGACGCAGCTTCCAGGCGGCGTCGGGGGTCGGGGCGCGCCATACGCCAATCATGAGCAGCACCACAGCGGCGGCCGCGATCGGGCGCAACCACCGACGGTCACTCGCGAACCGGCGCGACGCGGTGTCTGCGGATTGAATACCGTCCCATGTGCGTCGCCACGCATCATTGCTCGGCTTCGGGGGCATCGGCAGGCCGTCGAGACCGATGGGGGTCGTCGCGACCTGGTGCGCGAGTTCGGCGTCGGCGTCGAGCTGCGCGACAAACGCCTCCATCTCCGCGTCGGTGAGCGCGTCGACGCCGCGATCTTGCAGCTTCGCGAGCAGGTTGTGATGGGCGTCGGCCATTGGGTGATCCAGTCTAGCTTTCTCCGAGCCACTCGCGCATTCGCTTGCGGGCGTTGTGCAGGCGGCTCATCACGGTTCCGATCGGCACGTCGAGCGCGGCGGCGATGTCGCCGTAGGTCATGTCGCCGGCGCCGTAGAGTGCGATCACTTGTTTTTGCTCCTCAGGCAGGCGGTCGATCGCCGCCTGCACGCGCGCCATGAGTTCCCGTTGCTCGACGTCCGCCGACGGATCGGCGGCGTCGGGGTCGGCCGGCAGGCGGGAGCCCTGTTCGTCGTCGCCGGCGTCGAGCGAGGCGGCGAGGCGGACCCGTCGGCTGCGCACCACGTCGAGCGCACGGTTCGACGTGATGCGCAACAGCCACGTCTTAAAGCTCGACGTCTGACGGAAGCTCTGCATTCGACCGAATGCGCGAATAAACGCGTCTTGCACGACATCCAGCGCGTCGGCCTCGTTACCCAAAATGCGGTAGGCGGTGCGATAAGCCACGTCGCGATAGTCCTCAAACAGCGTCATCTGCGCCTGTTGGTCGCCTGCAGCGGCGGCTGACAACAGACGCACTTCCTGCAGAGAGACGTTCGGCGGATCAGGCTTATTCACGCAATCTCCGGAAATTTCTCGGGTGGGCAGAATAGCCCGATGGGCGGGCAAATTCTCGTGCGTTTGCTGAATAGGTGCGGGGGCGGCGGCGTCGGTAGGGGCGTTGAAACCCTGAGCCTACGAGGCCGCCACGCGGCCGCTGAACCAAGAAGGAGTTTGACATGCGACGTTTCCTCACCACGCTGACCGGGTTCGCTTTGCTGACGGGCGCGACCGCCTTCGGCGCCTCGGCGACGGCGACCTCGGTCGCCACCAACGGCGGTCACAGCACGTCGATCGCGACCGCGACCGGCAACAGCAGCTCCACCGCGATCTCCGGTGCGAGCAACGGCGGCCGCGCCATCGCCACGAGCGATGCGTTCGCGAACCGCCACGGCGTCGCCGACAGTCGCTCGGTGGCGCTCGCAGATCACGGACTGGCCGAGAGCCACTCAGTCGCCGACGCTCGCGGCCGCTACGGCGGTCGGGCGGTCTCCGACAGCGAGAGCATCGCCGCGACGACCGGCGGCGTCGCGATCAGCAACAGCCGGGCGCTGTCGGACGGATCGTGGCGCGGGCGTGCGGTGAGCCGTTCGACCTCAACCAGCCTCAGTCGCTACGGCCGTGCGGTCAGCGACAGTTCGGCGGAGAGTCGCGGCTGGTTGGGCGGCGATGCGACCAGCGTGAGCGACTCGTATGCGGATAGCACCTTCGGCGTCTCGCGGAGTCAGACCAGCGCCATCAGCGACGCTGGCTATCGCGCTCGGGCGACCTCCGACGGCGTCGGCATCAGCCGGGTCTATCGCGGTCGCGATCGCGCCAATGTGCATGCGGAGAGCCGCGCCTACCGCTTCGGCGAGGCGGTGAGCCGGGTGCGGGTGATCCGAACCGAGCGCTAAGCGCCAGACCCGGAAGCATTCTGAACGTGTGTGTGCGAAGCTGGCGCGCGGCGGGTCATGGTGGCTCGGCCGCGCGTCGGCGATTGATGCGTCGCGGCTTGACGGGGGGAGGTGGGGAGCTACGCTGGCGAATTCGTGTTTGCACGCCGCTGCTGGTCGTGCGGACTGAGGAGCGGCCCACCTGCGGCTTATGACCACCATTCACCGTTACATCCTGTGGCAGATGCTGAAGTCGCTGGCGATTGCGTTGCCGGCGATGACGGCGCTGGTCACGCTGGCGGGCGGGGTGTTTAGCATTATTCGCTATCCCGGCGTGGGGCCGGCGGAAGTGTCGGTGCTGTTGCCTTTGCTCACGCCGCTGGTGCTCACGTTCACGCTACCGCTCGCGACGCTGCTCTCGGCGACGCTGATATACGGGCGGATGGCGGCGGATAATGAGTTCACGGCCTGCAGCGCCGCGGGGATGAACGTGCATCGGCTGTTTCGCGCGGCGGTGTTGGTCTCGGTGGTGGTGGCGCTGGTGACCACCGTGTTCATCAACTATGTGTTGCCTGGCTTGTACGGGCAGATTCGCACGTATGTGAGCACCAACTTTCGCGGCATCGCGGAGAAGAGTCTGAACACGAAGGGGCATGTCGCGCTGCGTCGCGACGCGGTTCAGTTTTATCTCACCGGGGCCAACGTGCAGACCGAGTTTGCCCGCGACGCGCTGCAGCGGAACAACTGGGATCCCAATCTCGGCTATCTCAAGGTCGACGAACCGCTGTTCATTCATCTGAGCGGCGAGGGTGAGCTGCAGCAGTTGATCTCGGCGGAAATGGGGTGGGTGGTGTTTGACACGCAGCGCGAGCCGATGCAGATCGAAGCGCTCGTGACCGACGCCGTCGTGCTGGCGCCGCCGGACCGGCGAGCGCGGCAGGCGTCGCAAGTGATTGGGCCTTATGCGTTCGAGCTGCCGCTGCCGCCGAACATTAGTTTTTTCGATCTCACGCGGCTGCTGGAGATCTATCGCGCGCCATGGACGTTTACGCCCGTGGCCGACGCGATTCAGCAACTGGTTGACCGACGGGTGGTCGAGGCGGTGGCGGACGGTGTTGAAGACCGGTTGGACGCCGGCGTCCCGCTGCGGGCATCGGATGGCGCCACGCTCGAGCTCAACTATACGGCGGTGGAGCGGACGGGCGCGGTGACATGGCGTTTGAACGAGGTGCGGTTGTCAACGGCGCGCGATGACCCGCTCCGCCCCACGCAGTGGACGGCGCCGGCGGGTGTGCTCGAAGGCTTCATCGACCAGACCGCGGCGCCCGGCAGCGATCGCTTCTTGTTTCGACTCGCGTTGGAGCGTGACGCCGAAACGCCGGTGGTGGCGAGCAATCCGGGCTCGGCGGCGTTTGAAGGGTCGCGTGAGCAGCAGCGGGCGCTGTTCGAGCCGTTGCGGTCTGCAGCACTGACCGCGTCGGCGTTAACGGACGTTTCGCCAGAGGCGGTTTTGCAGGATGCGGTAGCCGCTGGCGACAGCGAGCAGCAAGCGGCGCTCGTGGCGCTGGTGGACGACGTGCGACGCGAGGCGGCGTCGCTCGTGCACTTCCGGTTCGGGTTTGCGGCGAGCGTGCTCGTGACGGCGCCGCTCGCTGCGGCGCTGGGCATGCTGTTTCGCGGCGGGCGTACGTTGACGGCGTTTGCTTTGGCCTCGATTCCGGTGTTTCTGACGGTCACGCTGTTGGTGGCGGGTCGGCAGACGGCGGAGAAGGCGGGTACGGAGTTGCTGGGGGCGGGGATCATTTGGGGCGGTTTGCTCTTCCTGCTGGCCACGACCGTCACGTTCGTACGCGTGGGGATTCGTCGGTGACGATTCTCGACCGCTATCTCACCCGCTCCTTCGTGACCAGCTACGTCATTCTTGTCCTGCTGGCGATCGGGGGCGTCATCGTCGGGGATGTGCTGATCAACTTTGACGAGTTCGTCGAGCAGCGCGACATGAACGCCGGCGACGTGCTGACGTTCATGGTCGACTACTACAGCTACAACGTGTTGCTGTATTACGCGCAGCTCGGCGGGCCGTTGCTGGCGGTGGCGGCGGCGTTCACGTTGGGCGGCATGCTCCGCAACAACGAGCTCACGGCGCTGATCGCGTCGGGCATGCCGCTGCAGCGGCTGACAGCGCCGATCGTGTTCAGTTCGGCGTTGCTGCTTACGGTGTGGTTTGTCAATCAGGAAGTGGTCATCCCGGCGGTCGCGCACAAGATTGCGCGGGATCGGGACGACATCAGCGGCGCGCGGACGCGCGGGGCGTACATGATTCGCGACCGTCAGGGGGCGTTGCTGATCGCGCAGCGGCTCGACCCGCGCGAGGGGGTGATGGAGCGGGTCATCTTCATCACACCCGACGCCGACGGTCGGCCGAGCACGGTGATCGACGCCGATCGCGCCGAATATGATGCGGAGGCCCAGACTTGGCGTTTGGGCGAGCGGGGACGCTACATCACGCTGGAAGATGCGCCGACGCTCGACGGGTTTGGCGGCGCGTTTGATGATCGGCTGGAATGGCGTCCGATTGGGGAATACGCGTATGGGTTGTCGCCGGAGCAGTTGGTCTTGTTTCAGCGTGCGGAGTGGGCGGAGCTGTTGAGTCTGCGTGAGATGAACGCGCTGGTGCGCACCCCGAATCTGCCGAATCGACCGCTGATTGTGATGAATCGACACATCCGACTCACGCAACCGCTGATATATTTCATCCTGGTGCTGTTGGTGACGCCTTGCTTTCTGACGCGTGAACCGGGCGCCTTGCTCGCGGCGAGCGGCGCGGCGGTACTGTTTGGCGCCGGTTTGCTGGGACTGACGTTTGTGATGAACGGCTTCGTGAACGAGGCGAACGCGGCGCTGCGCGTGTGGACGCCGATCTTCGTGTTCGGCCCGGTCGCCGTGCTGCAACTGGCGAATGTGAGGACTTAGCGACGTGAGCACAGCCTCGAGCAATGCGACTCACGCGGAAGCTCGCGCTTCGGCTACTTCAGTCTTGCGACTCTTCGATTCGGGACACTAGCGATGGCGCACATTCTGATCATTGAAGACGAACCGGAACTCGCTTCGGGGCTGCGCGACAATCTGGAGTTTGAAGGCCACACGGTCACGCACGCCCCGGATGGTGAGCAAGGTCTGCAGGCGGCGGCCGAGCGGCAGCCCGACCTTGTCTTGCTTGACATCATGCTGCCGGGAATTGACGGGTTCGAGGTTTGTCTGCGGCTGCGGCGCAATGGATTTACCGCGCCCATTCTGATTCTCAGCGCCCGCGGTCAGGAGATCGACAAGGTGCGCGGCCTCGAATTGGGCGCCGATGATTACATCACCAAGCCGTTCGGGCTGAAGGAGCTGCTGGCGCGGATTCAGGCGTCGCTGCGGCGAATCGAGAAGCCGGCCACGCCGTCGGCCGACACGTTTCAAGTTGGCGATCGCACGGTGGATCTCAAGCACCAGAAAGTGGTCGGCGGCCCGGATGGCGAGGTTCCGCTCGGTTACTACGAAACCGAGATTCTGCGGATGTTGCACGGCAGCGTGAATGTGGCGGTGCAGCGGGCGGCGTTGCTCGAACAGATCTGGGGCGTCGGCATGGGCCCGGTCGACCGCACCGTCGACAATCACATTGTGAGCCTGCGGCGCAAGCTCGAGCCGGACCCCAAGAAACCGCAATATCTGCTGACGGCGCACGCGGTGGGTTACAAGCTGGTGCTCTAAGACGGCCAAGCCACGGAGGGATGACGTCTCATGGATGCGATGATCACCGACTTTCTGACCGAGCATCGGCAAGCGCTCGCTGCGCTCGACGCGACGCGGCTCGGCGAAATCGAGGCCGGGGCGCGGCTGATCAGCGCGGCGCTCGAGGCGGGCCGCATCGTCTATGTGTGCGGCAACGGCGGGTCGGCCGCGGATGCGCAGCACATCGCCGCAGAGCTCGGCGGGCGGTTTTTGAAAGACCGTCGCGGTCTGGCTTGCGTGGCGTTGAGCACCAACAGCAGCACCCTGACGGCGATCGGCAACGACTACGCCTACGACGACGTGTTCGCTCGGCAGGTGGACGGGTTGGTGCGGGCCGGTGATGTGCTGTGGGGCATCAGTACGAGCGGCAACAGTGGCAACGTGCTGAAGGCGGCGAAGCGCGCCCGCGAGCGCGACGCGCGCGTGCTCGGCTTTACGGGTGCGAGCGGCGGCAAACTGGCTGAGCACTGCGACGTGTGCTTCAAGGCGCCCTCGAACGTGACCTATGGCGTGCAGCAGTTGCATCTGTTGGCGTATCACATGACTTGCGGCATGGTGGAGCGCGACGTTGCGGGGGATGTGTGACCACGCGCGACCCGCCTGTTCTGCGGCCGGCGATCTTTCTTGATCGCGACAATACGCTCGTCTACGACCCCGGCTATCTGAGCGATCCGGCGCAGGTGCGGCTCTTGCCAAGGGTCGGGGCGGGCTTGCAGCAATTAGCTTCGGCTGGGTGGCGGTTTGTGCTGGTGACGAACCAGGCCGGCATCGCACGCGGCAAGTTCACGGAAGACGACATGCACGCCGTGAATCAGGAGATGCAGCGTCAGTTGGCGGCCTTTGACGTCGCGTTGGCGGCGATTTACTTCTGCCCGTATCACCCGGACGGTGTTGTGCCGCACTTGGCGCGCGATCACGACGAGCGCAAGCCCAACCCGGGCATGCTGCTACGCGCCGCGCGCGAGCTCGCGATCGATCTCCCCCGGAGCTGGATGATTGGCGACACGCAGCGCGACGTCGAAGCCGGACGTCGCGCCGGCTGTCGCACGGTGCACGTGCTGTCCGGCGAACAGACCACGCCCGCTCCGGAAGCCGACGCGTGCGCAGCGGATTTCGCGGCGGCGGCGGCGGCCGTGATCGCCGCGACGCGTACCTGACGACACGGACGAGGCGCTCGCGACACGATGCGACGTGACCCACAGCCGAAAAAACACGATGCATGACGCCGACAGCCAGCCGCAGAATGCGACGGACTCGACCGCGAGCAGTTGGCGGGGCTGGAAGGCGGCGATCTGGTGCGTCCTGGGGGCCGCGGCGGCGGTGCTGGTGATCGCCGCGGTCGCGCGTTCGCCGTACCTGTATGTGTCGTATGTCATCTGCGAAGACGCGTTTTACTACAGCGTGCCCGCGTGGCATTACGTGCAATCGGGTGTGCTCGCGCTGGATGGCCGCAACCCGACCAATGGTTTCCACCCGTTGTGGATGTTGGTGAACGTGGGCGTGGCCTTTGTATCGCCGAACAAGTATGTGCTGGTCTACGCGACGTCGCTGCTCGGATGGGCGTGCGCGCTCGGGGCGTTTCTGGTCGTGAGTTTCGGTTTGCGTTTGAGCACGGCGAGCCGCATGGCGCTGTTCGCGCTGCTGTTTGTTTCGCCGCTGGCGCTGTGGTGGCTGAACGGGATGGAGACGGGCCTCGCATTGCTGGCGCTCGCTGCGGGACATGTGTGCGCCGTGATGCTTGTTCGGCGGCCGCGCGGCGTGTTGATCTGGCTGGCGGGCGGTCTCGTGCTGGGTTTGATGGTCGTGGTGCGTCTGGACTACGCGATGTTCGCACTGGGTTATGGGGCGGCGGTCGTGGCGATGGTAGCGCGGCGCCGGGCGAGCGATCCCGAGACGTGGCGTCGCTTCGCGTTGGTTCCCCGTGCGGTTGGCGCGGTGCTCGCCGGCGCCCTGCCGATTGGTCTGTATCTGGTGTGGAACTGGACGTCGTTCGGTGAGCTTACGCCGATCAGTTCGATCGCCAAGCGCTTCTACGCGAATCAGGCGGGTCAAACCGGGTTTGAGCACTTGTGGGTCAACGCGAGCGCGTATTTCACGAACTATGCCGGCTTGATACTGCGGCCGTGGGCGAGCGATACGCGCGTGTTCGCCATTGGCGGCGGCGTGCTGCTCGTGCTGGCGAGTTGGGGATTGCTGCGCGCGCTCGGCCGGGCCGCGTATCGGGCGGACGCGGCCGGCGGGCTGGCGTTGTTGCTGGTCGCGCTGAGCGTCGTGCATGGGTTGTTGTACGCCCACCAACTCGGGCACTTTGCGCGCGACGCATACATCGACTGGTATTACCCGCCGCAGATTCTCGCGGGCGCGCTCTTGCTGGCGGGCGCTGTGCAGGTGGCGCGGGAGCGTGCGTGGGGCGCGATTCCGGCCGGAGTGGCGGCGGCGATGATCGTTGGGGTGGTCGGCGCGGCTGGGGTGGAGCGTCTGCAGGAACTGACCCAGCGTCGTGATCTGAACGTGTTTGTGCGCGTGGCGTTGTTCGGAAACCGTTTCACGCCTCCGGGGAGTCGCCTGGCGGCGCTGAGTGCGGGCACGCAGGCGTTTCTCGCAGAAGACGGCCGTACGGTCACGAACATTGATGGCTTGATCAACACGCCGCGTTTCTGGCGCGAGTATCAGTCGCAAGGGCGGCTGAACGATTACTTACGGGCGGAGGAGATCGACTACTTCGCGGACTACGTGTCGCTGTACATCCCCGACCCGATTTGGGGCGACGTGCAGTTTCCTCCGTCGACGGCGCCGCGCTCCGCGGTCGAGATCATGACGCAGTGGCCGGCTTGGGGGACCGAGCATCTGCACTATCTGCGCATCCGGGAGACCCCCGTGGATCTGGGCGCGAACTGGGCGAGCGTGTTGGGGCCGGCGATCACGACGTCGGCCGTGGCTCCGCCGGGCGCCGATGGCGCGTCTGGTTCGAATGCGGCGCTGTTGGGCGCTGAGCCTGCGGGTCGCGGAGAGACCGCAGCGTTTGAACTGCCCGTCGGGCACTACCGCATTTTGCCGCTGATTGAAGTGGTCGAGCGGGACGCGGGGCTGGCTGGCGGCTCGCTTGCGTTGCGCGTGAGCTGTCGAGCAGGTAGCGGCGCGACGTTTGGGGAGCGTGGCGTGCTGGTGAGTCAACTGCCGCCGGCTGGCAGCGCCACATCGATCACGCTGTTCGCTGCTGTTGCTGAGCGGGCGTCTGACGCGACGATCGTGTTCGAGGCGGTCGCCACGGGTTTGCGGGTGCGTGTGCCTGAGGTGCGGTTGCTGCCGATCCTGCCGCCGCCGCCGCTGACGGTTGACGAGGTGGGCGCGTGGTTGGCGGCGCCGTCGTTCGGTCCCGGTCTGTTGCCGTCAGATCAGGCGTGGGGCCGCGACTGACGCACGGGCCGGCGCAGTCGTGGCGTGACTGACGATCGGAGCGCGTTCAGGGGGCGGCGGGGGTGAAGTCGGCGGGTAGGGGTTTGCGGCAAACGTAGAGCATGTGCGGGTATGGCAGCGGGTCGCGCATGGTGTGGGAGGTGACGTCGAAGCCGGTGGTTCGCAGCACGGCGCGCAGGTCGGCCCGCGACCAGTACCAGACGGGCTCGTTGAAGCCGACCATCAAGCGATCGAGCGCGAGCGTGAACCAGCGTTTGTAGACTGGGCGTCGATCGACATCTTTGACGATGAGGACGCCGCCGGGGCGGAGCGCGTCGTGCAGGCGTGAGATGAACGCGGGGACGGTCTCGCGCGGCAGGTGGTGCAGCAGGTCGAGGGCGTAGATGGCGTCGTAGGTGCGCGGGAGCGCGAGTCGCGACGCGTCGCCGTGCTCGAAGCGGGCGTTGCGGATGCCGGTCTGACGCGCCGCGAGGCGGGCCATGACGATGCGGCGCGCGTCAAGGTCGTAGCCGTGGAGGCGGCGCTGCGGGCCGCCGGCGGCGTAGTAGAGACTGAAGAGGCCGAAGCCGCAGCCGATGTCGAGGATGTCTCCGCGGCGGGGCAGGTATTGGCCGATTTCGTTGAGAAAGTTCTGATGGATAATCATCAGGCGAATCTTGCAGTAGCCGCGGACGACGCGGCTGCGGTATGCCGAGGTGATGCGGCGTAAGAGTTCGCGCTGAGCGCGGAGGGCGTCTTCCGACATGAGGTCGGGGTCTGACGAAGCGGCATTCGGGTTTGGGAACGGGGGGCTGGGGAGGTTTGCGGGAGCCCGCTGGGCGTCGTCGACTCGCGGCGCTGCGCTGCGTGGTGCATCGGAGACGCTAGTGGTTTGCGACATGCGTGCTCTCATCCGTGACTTGGTTGCCGAATCCGTCCGACGCGCTCGCTTTGGCCGCGGCTTGCTCGAGTGCTGAGAGGCGCTCTTTGAGACTATCGTCGTGCGGCCACTGATCGATACAGAAGATCAAGTCTAACCGCGCTTCAGCATAGCGATTTAGCTGCTCAAACGCATGCGCGCGATTGTTGCGCACCCAGAACTCGGAGTGGCCGGCTTCGAGCGCGGCGTCGTAATAGGGGAGGGCTTCGTCGTACTGGCCGTGCCAGGCGAGCGCGAGGCCGTAGAGATAGCTGGCCTCGCCGGACAGCGTCGGGGCGCGCACGACCATGGGTTGCAACAGTTGCAACGCGCGGTCGGCGCGTTTCTCGGCGAAGGCCTGACGTGCGTCGGCGATGAGCGCGGCTGGGTTGAGGTTGGGGTTTTCCTTGAAGAAGCGCTCGATCTCGGGCGTCCAGTCTCGGGCGGGAGCGCCGACCGCGACGAAGTCGGATTGTTCTTCGAGCGCAAAGCCGTGGCGCAGCGTGTGGTTGAAGAAGCGCGTGCGACGCTCGGCGCCGGGGGTGGAGCGGTTTTGCAGCCAGACGATGTACTCGACGTCGGGGGGGATGTCGTTGATCTGCTCATCGACGCGTGTGACGTCGTGTTGAAACCAGAAGCCGGCGAGCGGGTACTGGTAGGCCTGCGACGCCTCAGCCGACCATCCGTTCTCCGACGCGACCACCGCGATCTTGGTCGGCGGGGCGTAGGCGAATCGTTCGTAGACGAGATCCCAATAGCCGTAGGGATCGACGTGACGCTGATAGAGCGCAGGCGCGGCGGCGAAGAGCGCGATGACGAGCGCGCCGGCGACGCCGAGTCGGCCCGCGGTCGGCGCGTGTCGCCAGAACAGCGTGAGGAGGAGGGCGACGGTCGCCGCGGATAGCAGGATGAGAATGGCGAGCGTGGAACTGTCGGCGAAGGCGTGCTCTAGTTGTCGCAGGAGCCAAGGGAGGGCGAGCAGAAGTGCGATGACGCGCGGCGTGATGACGCCGAACTGCAGTTCGGTGAGGCGTAGGGCGAGGAGAGCCGAGAGCCAGACGGTCGCGATCGCGTAGCGCAGACTGCCGAGCTGCGAGAGGTAGATGTACTCGTTGGGGTCGGTGGTGGCGCTGGCCGACCACGGCGCTCGGATGTAGAGCAGCCAACCGAGCGCGAGCAGGGCGGCGAGCCAGGCGAGTTCGGGGCGAGGAACGGCTCGACGCCGCACCCACATGAAAACGACGATGACCGCGAATGCGACGGCGGCGGCGATGCTCACAAGAATGAGGAGGGGCAGTACGGGGCCGATGACTTCGAGATTGTCGTTGATGGTGCGCCAGAGCCCTGGCTGGCTGATGCGTTCGAGAATCGAGGTGCCGCGCAGATCCCACTGGCCGGGGAAGATCTCACGGTCGCCGATGGCGAGGCGCACGGGCCCGAAGGGGTTGTTTCCGATGAGATAGTTGCGGACGAACACGTAGCCGGAGGTGGGCGCGATGGTGAGGAGCGCAGCGCCGAGGCACGTGAGCACGCCCCAGCGGCCGCGCCAGAGCGTGCGAGGGGCGAGCAACGTGAGGGCTCCACACGCGGCGATGAGATAGAACACGCCGGTGTATTTCGTGAAGCAGACTGCTGATCCGGCCACGAACAGCATGGCGGTGCAGCGGTCCATGCGCTGCGCCGTGACGCGGACGCCGGCGGCGGCGACAGTGAGGGCGCCGGCGGCGATGAAGGCGTCGTTCTTCCACGTAGCGACGCCGGCGTTGCCGCTCCAGAACGCGTAGTAGCCAACGCCGGCGAGCCCGAGGATGGTTGCGGTCCAGCGGTCGAGCTTGATCTCGCGGGCGACGACGAGCACGGCGATGACGGCGGCGATCTTCGCTTTGAGCGTGCCCCACCAGAACAGGGCTTTGCTCTGGGCGATCACGATCGCGGGCAGGTAGGTCGACTCCCAGGTCATGGGATAGCCGACATAGCCCAGCAGGCCCGCGGGTGCGTAAACGAACTGCATCAGCATGTCGTAGTAGCCGAGCGAGTCGACTTCCTCGATGCGGCGCACCTGGGTGGCGGCGAGCGTGAGCAGCAGAACCGCGGCGCAGCAGTGCACGAATGCATACCGGGGGTCGTTGGATGGCTGCACCATACGCTGCAGCAGTCGCCACGTGGCCCCGCCGCGCGTCAGCAGAATCGCGACGGCGGTGAGCAGCGCGGCGCCGGTGAGGGTCCAGGCTTCGGGCAGCGGCGTGAACAGCGCGAGGAGCACGAGCACAGCCTGGAGCAAGGCGCTGAACAGGAGGGTGATCAGCCAGGCATGAGGACGCGGGATGCGGTCGGGTCCGGCGAGCGACACGACGCCGACCGCCGTGAGCAGGACACAGAGTTCGAAGCTGACGAACCAGGCGAGGTGGTATGTGCTCTCCACGAGAAGGCGCCTTTCGCGAAGGGTCCCGCCGCAGTTCGTCGCGGTCCGAGAGGTTAGCACGGTGATGAAGCGCGTCAACGCCGTGTGGATGCTTGCCGCGCGGGGGCGGTTCGCTGAAACTTTGTGCGGGATTGATCATCGCTGGACTGTTACGGCATGTCATTGAATGAGACCGTTATTCTCGCGGGGGGCGTGGGTTCGCGGCTGCGGGGCGTGATTGCGGATCGTCCGAAGCCGATGGCGGATGTCGCGGGGCGGCCGTTCCTGGCGTACATCCTGGATCATGTGGCGGCGTGTGGGGGGCGCGAGGTGGTGCTGTCGGTCGGCTACAAGCACGAGATGATCAGCGACCACTTCGGTGAGCACTATCGCGATCTTCGGCTGCGCTACTGCGTGGAGCGCGAACGGCTGGGCACGGGCGGCGGCGTCAAGCTGGCGCTGGGAGTGTGCCGCGACGATCAGGTGCTGGTGCTCAATGGCGACACGCTGTTTCGTGCTGACTACGGCGCGCTGGCGGCGGCCCATCGCGAGCATGACGCGCGGCTGACGCTGGGTCTGAAGGCGATGGACGATTGTGGGCGGTATGGTCGGGTGGAGCTGGATGACGCGGGCCGCGTGACCGGATTTCTGGAGAAGCAAGCGCAGGTGAGCGGTCTCATCAACGCGGGGGTGTATGTCATGCAGCGGGAGTGGTATCTCGGCTTGCCGACACCGGCGGTGTTTTCATTCGAGCAGGATGTGATGGAGCCGGGGGCTGCGGAGGGCGGTTTTTGGGGGGTCGCGTCGGATGCGTACTTCATCGACATTGGCATTCCGGAAGACTACGCGCGGGCGCAGCGCGAGTTGCCGGCGCTGGGTCGATCTGCTTGAGCAGGTCCCGTACGCCGCGGGCGGGCGAAGATCGGGCGCCGCGCATTTCGGTTATCACTCCTTGTCTCAACGACGCCCGCTATCTGCCCGAGACGCTGCGGTCGATCCACGGGCAGCGGTATCCAGCGCTCGAACACATCGTGATTGACGGCGGCTCGACGGATGGCTCGCGCGAGATCATCGCGGCGGCTGAAGCGCGACTGGCGTATTGGGTGTCGGAGCCCGACGCGGGGCACGCGGATGCGCTGTGGAAGGGGCTCTCGCGAGCGACTGGCGAGCTCGTGACGTGGGTGTGCAGCAATGATGTCTTGTTGCCGGGCGCGTTGCAGACCGTTTCCGATTTCTTTGTGCGGCATTCGCGTGTTTCGTGGGCGGCGGGGCATGGGCTGATGATTGACCCTGAGTCGCGGGTGCGGGCGCGGCTGTGGGCGGCGCCGATTTCGCTGAGCAGCCTGCTTTACTGGCTTCCGTGGGGCGTCATTCAGCCGGCGGTGTTCATGCGGCGGGGGGCGTTGGCGGCGGTGGGTGGGGTGGATCGTGAGCGACACGTATCGGTCGATACAGACCTGCTGATTCGCATGGCGCGGCGATTTGGCCCGCCGGCGCGGATCAATGCGTTCCTGGCGGCGTTGCGTGACCACCCGGACAGTCAGACACATCGCAGAATGGCGGAGGTGCAAGCGGCGGATGAGGAGATTCGGCGTCGGGCGGGACGCACGCGCCTGCCGCCCGCGATTGCCGGTCTGATTTTCAAGGCCTATGATGTCGCGCACGTGCTCTACCAACGCTGGCGAGACCGCGTCGGCAAGTCGGGCTACGAGTTAGGCACGGTGCTCACGACAACCGAGAGGTCTTCCGCGTGGACAGAGTGCTGATTACCGGCGGCGCCGGTTACCTGGGTTCGATCATCACGCCGCGGCTGCTCGAGGCCGGTTTTCAGGTGACGGTGCTCGACAACCTGACGTACGGGCAGCCGGCGCTTCTGGCGAGCTGCTCGAACCCGAACTTCGATTTTGTGAAGGCGGATGTTTGCGACACGGGGCGGGTGTCGGAACTGCTCGGCGACTTCGACATCATCATTCCGCTCGCGGCGGTGGTGGGTGCGCCGGCGTGCAAGCAGAACCCGCGCGTAGCGCGCATGATCAACCGCGAAGCGGTCGAGCATCTCGCCCAACGCGTTTCAAGGCAACAACGCGTGCTGTTTCCCACCACCAACAGCGGCTACGGCGTCGGCGAGAAAGACGCCTACTGCACCGAGGAGACGCCGCTGCGGCCGGTTTCGCAGTATGGCGAGGACAAGGTGGCGGCGGAGGCGTGTCTGCTGGAGACGGGCAAGGCGGTGACGTTTCGGCTGGCGACGGTATTCGGCGCAGCGCCGCGCATGCGTCTCGACCTGCTGGTGAATGACTTCACCTATCGCGCGGATCGCGATCGCTGCATCGTGCTGTTTGAAGAGCACTTTCGGCGGAACTACATCCACATTCGCGATGTCGCGGAAGCGTTTTTGTTCGGCATCGAGCACTACGACCAGATGTGCGGCCAGCCGTTCAATGTGGGGTTGAGCGAGGCGAATCTGACGAAGCGGCAACTGTGCGAGAAGATCAAGGAGCACGTGCCGGACTTCACGATCATGTCGGCGGCGATTGGTGAAGACCCGGACAAGCGCGACTATCTGGTGAGCAACGCCAAGATCGAGGGGCTTGGTTGGCGTCCGCGCTACTCGCTGGACGATGGCATTCGTGAGTTGCTCAAGGCGTTTCGGATGATGAAGGTGAATCCCTACGCCAACGTCTAGCGTCTAGGGGAGAGAGCGCGGCGGTGACCAAGTTCATCCTGATCGACCATTCGACGCGCGGCTATGGCGGGCATCACTTCGAGTATGCGTCGCACGTGCTCGATGCGGCGCGGGCGGCTGGATTTGATCCGTCGTTCGCGGTCCATCAGTCGTTTGATCTAGGAAGCGAGTCGCCGCCGTGGCCGATCATCCCGGCGTTTGAGCACGGGTTCTGGCCGTCGCTGGCGCTCGCGGCGTTGCAGCCGGTGCAGCCGAGTCGGTGGGATGAGACCCGGATCCGGGTGAAGTACAGCGCGACGGGGCAGCGCGCCGCGTTGCTGCGCGCGCTGGTCGACGACGTCACGCCGGCGGAGATCATTCAGCGATCGGACCGGCAGGCGGCGATGATGGGCGAGCTGGCGCTGCTGGCGGCGGTGCGCTATCCGGTGTTTGTCGGTCGCTCGGGGGCGGCGCTGTTGGCGGAAGTTTTCCGTCCGCTGCAGGGCTATGGTCGCGCCGTTGGTCAGCGGCTGTGGATGTTCGGGCGCGAGCTGCTCTATCCGTTCAAGGCGTTCGGCTATCTCGATCGCGTGCGTGAGCGGAAGTGGGAGGTCGGTCTGCAGCAGGCATTTGCCGAGGGCATGCGGCGCGTCGATGAGGCGGTGGGCGTCGACGAGAACGCGCTGGTGTTCATTCCGACGTTGTCGCACCGCGACATGCTGGGATTGGCGCGGTTTCTCCAGGCGCATCCGCATGCGAACGCCGCCGCGTGGCACCTGCTGTTTCGTCGCAACCTGCTGGAAGGGCGCGAGACGGACTATGTTCACCAGTCGGACGAACTTCGTCGCGAAGCGCGGGCGTTTCACCAGTTTCGGCGGGAGGCGCCGAGCGCGAGCGTGCGGTTCTGGACCGACACGGACCGCTTGACGGATCAGCACAATCTGCTGGGGGCCCAGCGTTTTCGCACGCTGCCGATCCCGACGAACCCGGCGTTGCGTCAGCCGCGTTCGGCGCGTGGGCGGGATCGCCTGCGGGTGGTTTACGCCGGCGACGCCCGCGTTGAGAAGGGCTTTCACGTGTTGCCGCATCTGGTGCGGACCGCGCTGCAGGATCCGGAGCTACGCGACCGGGTGGAGTTCGTGATTCAAGCGAACTTCGCCCATGCGCGACCGCAGGACGGGGCGGACGAACTGCTGGCCCGCGAAGCGTTGGAGGAGCTGAACTCGGAGCACGTGCGTCTGCTGCGTGAGCCGTTGAGTTCGCAGGCGTATCTCGATCTGGTGACCAGCGCCGACATCCTGCTGATCATGTATGACCCGGAGCGGTATTACGCGCGCAGTTCCGGTGTGCTGATCGAAGCGCTCTTGGCGGGCATTCCGTTTCTAACGACCGCTGGCTCGTGGATGGCGGAGCAACTGGCGCCGGCGCAGTACGCATACGCGCTCGACGCCGCAGCGCGCGTGGATGAGGTGTCGCGGCTCAACGGTCCGATGATCGATTGGCTGGGCGCGGGTCCGCTGTTGGATGGCGCCGATCTGTCATTCGACGGGCGAGATCGGCGAGCGGCGGCGTTTCTGCCGCGACCGACGCGCGCGACGCACGTGCTGATGAGCTTCGATCGGCCGGAGGATCTTGGCGCCCACCTGCATGCGTTCGTGACGTTCTGTCGGCGTCGTGGATGGCGCACGGGCGAAAACGTCAATTGGAAGGAGCTCACACCGCTGGAGCGGTACACCTATGAAGATCTCGCCAGCTCGGAGCAGATTCTTTCGCCCGCTCGCGACGCGGATCGGTGCGCGATGTTGTGCTCGGCGCCGGCGGACGCGGATTCGGTGTATCTGAGCCTCGCGCCGGCCTATGCGAGTGATCAGCTGGTCACCGCGGGCAACTTCAGCGTCAGCTTTTTGAACGATCGGGGCGCGGGGCTCGCGACCAGTGCGGTCGCCGAGACGTATGTGTCGTCGAGCGACCCGCTGACGCGTTTTCGTTCGCTCGTGCGGAACTATGAGCACTACGCCGCCACCGCCCGCGCCCATGCGGAGCGCGTGCGTGAGTGGCACGCGGCGGAGCAGCTTGTGCGGGAGTTGTCGTCATGATGGTCGCGTGCATGTCGGACATCAGCATTGGCTATGGGTCGCCGCAGTTGGTGCATATGACGCGTTCGCTGCACGGGTTGCTGGGGCGGGCTGACGACCGACCGTTGATTCTCGAGACGGATCAGGCGGTTCGGCCGCCGGTGCACGGGTTGTTTCCGGATGTCGAGGTGCTGCGGCTTGCGACGCGTTTCGATGTGTTTCATCGCTCGCAACATGGCAAGATCGACTATGTGCGGCAGTGTGCGCGCGTCCTGAACGACCGCCGGCCGGATGTGCTGCTGCTCAGCAACAGCTTTTGTTTGCCGGTCTTGTGGCTGTTGGACTATCGGCCGCGGTTGACGATTCTGTACATGCTGGAGATGCCGGAGGCGTTTGGTCCGAGTCGCGAGGAGTCGCGGATCAACCTGAGCGCTCGCGACCGGCTGGATCTGGTAATCTACCCGGAGCACCACCGCGCCAAGGCGCACCTCAACGCGTTCGGCTATCACGCGAAGCCGCACGTGCTGATCTACAACGCCTCGCCGACGGCGGCGGAGCCTCCGAAGCCCGCGAGCGAACGCAACGGGCGTTTTCTGCATCAGGGCACAGTGCAGCGCGGCCTCACGGGTGGAGAGTTTTACCTTGACGAAATGGTGCAGCGGTTGCCGATCGACCTGTACGGTCTGATCGAGGGCGGGGATCCGGTGTTTCGCCGCGCCATTACGCAGTTGGGTCGCGGCGTGCGCTATCGGGGCTATGTCGACAGCAAGGCGCTCGCGGCGCTGCGTCGCGACTACGCGTGGACGATCGTCTATTGGGCGCCCGACTCGCCCAACACGCGCTACGCGTGCCCGAACAAGTTCTTCGAGTCGATCGCGGCGGGGATCCCCGTGGTCACGGCGCCGCACCCGCAGACGCGGATGCTGGTGGAGCAGTACGGCTGCGGGGTGATTCTTGACGACTGGTCGCTATCGGCGTTTGTGCGCGGCTTGACGAAAGCACGCGATCTCATCGGTTCGTCAAAGTACGTCGAGATGGTGCGGCGTTGCGAGTGGGCGCACGCGCTCGAGTTGAACTGGGACGCGCAGTTCGCGCGCGTGGCGCGCAAGCTGCGGGCGATGGGGGTCGGCGTCGCCCCGCGCAGCGCTGCAGAGGAAGACGTCGTCCGTCCCCAATTGACGCAACCCATGGCGCAGGAAGCCGCAGCGCTGCACGTGTCGGCGCGCAAGACCTGAAGCGCGCCGCCCCCGAAATCCATCGCCCGCCGGCCCAAGCAGCATGAGGCATCACGATGTCGCTCGCGCCCGCCAGTGAAGTCATCTACGATTCCGCGCGTCGCGGGGGCCGCTGGTGGGCGGAGATGGCCGATTGCTGGCGGTATCGCGCGCTGATCAGTCAGTTGGTGCGGCGCGACCTCGTCACGCGTTACAAGCGTTCGGTGCTCGGCGTCGTATGGACGATGCTGCACCCGTTGGGAATGATGCTCATTCTGACGCTGGTGTTCGCCAACCTGATGCGCGAACACACGCTGCACAGCTATTCCGCATATGTGCTGACCGGGCTGATCGCGTGGAACTTTTTCTCGCAGACGACGGGGCACGCGATCACGACGCTGTTGTGGGGCGGGGCCCTGCTACAACGCGTGTACATGCCGCCGACGTCTTTCGCGATCGCGGCGGCGGGGGCCAACATCATCAATCTCGGCCTGGCCTGCCTGCCGCTGCTGGTGGTGCTGCTGGCGACGGGCGTGCCGATCACGTCGGCGGTTGCGTTCGTTCCGATCTCTGTCGCGATCAGCGCGATGTTCGCGTTGGGCATGGCGCTGCTGGTGTCGGCGCTGGCGATTACGTACTACGACGTTGCTGAGATGTACCAGATCATCTTGATGGGCTGGATGTATCTCACGCCGATTCTGTATCCGCCGGACATCTATCCAGAGCGCTATGCGTGGTACTTGTTGAATTTGAATCCGATGCACCACATGGTGCACTTGATGCGTGTGCCGCTGTACTTCGGCCGGCTGCCGACCGTGGCGGAGTTCTTGCCGGCGGCGTTGATTGCGGTTGTCACGCTGGTGGTCGGCTGGATCGTGTTCACGCGACGGGCCGACGTGATTGCGTATCGCGTGTGATCGCTTGAGGAACGCATCGTGAGTCAACCCTCCGAAGTCAGCGATCAGCCGGCCTCTGTTGCGGAAGCGGCATTGGTCGACGCCGCGCCGAACACGTCGACGTCGAGCTCGTCGGCGGCGCCGGTTGGCGAGGCGGATGCGGTGATCCGTCTGGAGAAGGCGTCGGTGGCGTATGAGATCATGCGAGAGCGCATCGGGACGTTCAAGGAGGTTGCGGTGCGGATGTTGCAGGGGAAGCTGCGCCGCCCGCACGAACACTTTTGGGCGCTCGACGCGGTTGATCTGACGATTCGGCGCGGCGAGAGCCTGGGGGTGATCGGCCCAAACGGCGCCGGCAAGAGCACGATGCTCAAGCTCGTCGCGCGCGTGCTGCGTCCGACGCTGGGTCGCGTGTGGGTGCGTGGCCGCGTCGCGCCGCTGCTCGAGCTGGGGGCCGGCTTTCATCCTGAGCTCACCGGGCGCGAGAATGTCTTTCTCAATGGGGCCGTGTTGGGTTTCAGCCGCCGGCAGATGCAGGCCAAGCTGCCGCGCATCGTGGAGTTTGCGGAGCTGCAGGACTTCATCGACGCGCCGCTGCGCACGTATTCGACGGGTATGTCTGCGCGGTTGGGCTTCGCGATCGCGACCGATGTGGAGCCGGACATTCTCGTGATCGATGAGATTCTGTCGGTTGGCGACGAGGCGTTCCGACGCAAGAGCGAAGCGCGGATGCGTGCCTTTCGCGAAAGCGGATGCACCATCTTGTTCGTTTCTCACGCGCTCGAGAGCGTGATTGATATCTGTCAGCGCGCGGCATGGATCGAGCATGGGCGGTTGCGCGCGGTGGGGCCATCCGCCGAGGTGGTCGCTGCTTACCGGGCGGAAGTTGGCGGCGCGTAGCGCTGCCGACGCGTTCGCGCTAGCGGCGGTGGAACTGCTTTTCGAGATCACGGAGGGCGAAGTGCAGCGTGGTCGGGCGGCCGTGCGGGCAGTGGCTGCTGCGCTCGGCGAGCGTGCGGCGGGCGAGCAGCGCGTCGATCTCGTCGGCGGTCAGCGGCTCGCCGGCCTTGACCGCCGCCTTGCACGCCAGCATGTCGAGCACGTCGTGCACGAGCGTGTCGGCGTCGGGCTGGGCGCCCTTTTCGCTAAGCAGGTCGAGCAGGTCGCTGACGAACTGGCGCTGATCCACGCCGCGCTCGGAGAGCAGCGTCGGGAACGCCTGCAGCGCGACGCTTTGCGGGCCGGCGATGTTGAGCTCGACGCCGAGGCGCGCGAGCAGGTCGGCGTGGGTTTCGAGGACTTCGAGGCGGTCGGCGGGGGCGCGGACCACCTCGGGCAAGAGGAGGCGCTGCGCGGCGAGGGGGCGTTCTTTGACGCGCTGGCTCAGTTCTTCGTAGAGAATGCGCTCGTGCAGGGCGTGCTGGTCGATGATCATCAAGCCGTCGCCGGTCTCGACGAGCAGGTAGCTGTCGTGGATTTGGAGTGCTTTGCTGGGTCGGGCGTTGGCGTCCGCGGGCGTCAGCAGACCGGGGAGCTCGGCGTCCGGCGACGCCGCTCCGCTGGCGGGTGATGGCGATTCGACCTGCTGCGGCGTTGGTTGCTGATGTGCGTGGGGCGGTGCGGCGTGATGGACGCTTGTGTCGCGCGGTGGGTGCGGGGCGATTGGGGAAGCGCCGTTCTTGGTCGGCGTGTGGTCGGTTTGAGGGTCGGACCGGGGCGGCGCGGCGGCGCGGAAGAAGTCGACCATCGCCTGACGAACGCGTTCGCGGTGCTCGTTTTCGCCGGCTTGCAGCGCGTGGTCGAGCGGGCGGGTCTGGAATGTTTCGCGCAGCGCCGCCAAGACCTGGCCGTGAACGTAATTGCTATCGCGCCAGCGCACCTCGGTCTTCATCGGATGCACGTTCACGTCGACCGCTTCGGGATGGATAGTGATGAACAGAAACGCGACCGGGTAGCGGCGTGGGTCGATCAGGCTGCGATAGCCTTCGCGCACCGCGTGCGTGACGAAGCGGTCGCGAACGTAACGCCCGTTGACGAACACATACTCCCACTTGCCCGAACCGCGGCTCTCTTGCGGGGGCGCGACGAGCCCCTCGATCAGTACGTCGCGGCCTTCGCGGCGGATGGGCAGCAAGACATCGGCGAGATCGACGCCGTAGAGATCGGCAATGCGTTGACGACGATCGTCCGACGCCGGCAGCTCGTGCACCAGCCGTCCCTGGCTCTTGAGGCTGAAGGCGACGCGCGGCTGCGCGAGTGCGATGCGGGCGAACTGTTCGGTGATGTGGCCGCTTTCGGTCTGGTTGGTGCGCAGGAATTTTCGCCGCGCGGGGGCGCTCATAAACAGATCGCGCACCGCGATGGTCGTGCCGGGTTTGGCGTTGCACGGCTGCGGCGGCGTGAGTTCGCCGGCATCGAGGCGCAGACAATGAGCGACGTCGGCGTCGCGGGTGCGGCTAGTGATTTCGAGTCGCGCGACGGCGCCGATGCTTGCGAGGGCTTCGCCGCGAAAGCCCATCGTCGAGAGGCGGAAGAGGTCGTCGTCGTTGGCGATTTTGCTGGTGGCGTGCTGCTGCACGCTAAGCTGCAAATCTTCCGCATCCATGCCGCAGCCGTCGTCGATCACGCGAATGAGTTCGCGGCCGCCGTCCAGCGTTTCGACTGCGATGTGGGCGGCGCCGGCGTCGAGGCTGTTTTCGACCAGTTCTTTAACGACGCTCGCCGGGCGCTCGACGACCTCGCCGGCGGCGATGCGGCTGATGATGTGGGGGGGCAGCAGGCGGATGCGCGGCATCCCCGCACTTTGGGCATGCGGGGATGGGGAATCAAGATGTCAAACAAATTCGCGACGACGCGCGGCTGAACCGCGCAATGCGCCGCTCGATGGCTACTTGTCGCCCAGCGCCCCAAGCAACGACACGATTGCCGCGGCGCCGCGATCGGCGTCGGGCAGGCGGTATTTCTCGTTGGGGCCGTGGGCGTTGCAGTTTGGGCTTGCGAAGCCGAGCATCAGGCTGTCGGCGCCGAGCAATTGCTTGAACATGGGCAGAATGGGCAGCGACCCACCTTCGCGAATCAGGGCCGGCGCCTTGTTGAAGGCCTGCTGCAGCGCGGTTTTCGCGGCCGACATCGGCCGGCTGTCGAGCGGCGCCATGTAGGCGTCGGCGTTGCCGTGCTGGAGAATTTCGCACTGCACGGTGTGCGGGCAGCGGGTGGTGATGGCTTCGTCGAACTGCGCCGCGATCTTGTTGGCGTTTTGGTTGGGCACGAGGCGCATGCTGACCTTGGCGCCGCAGCGGGCGGGAATGATCGTGTTGGCGCCCTCGCCTTGGAAGCCGCCGTAGATGCCGTTGGCGTCGAGCGTGGGGCGCATGCTGCGGCGTTCGTTGGTGGTCCAGCCCGCTTCGCCCGTGACACCGGGGGCGCCGGTGTCTTGCAGGTATTGCTGCTCGTCGAAGGGCAGCTTGGCGAATTGGGCGCGCTCGTCGGCAGTGGGTTCGACGACATCGTCGTAGAAGCCGGGGATGGTGACGCGGCCGTCGGCGTCGTGCAGGTCGGCGATGAGCTCGCAGAGCACGTTCACGGGATTGGCGATCGAGCCGCCGAACGAGCCGCTGTGCAGGTCGTGCTTGGGTCCTTTCAGGCGAATTTCTTTGTAGACGAGGCCGCGTGTGCCGTAGGTGATGGTCGGCCAGCCGTCGGCGTACATGCCGGTGTCGCTGATGAGGATGTGCTGGCAGGCGAGCTTGTCGCGATGTTGCTCGATGAGACCCGCGAGATGGGGTGAGCCGATCTCTTCTTCACCCTCGATGAGGATCTTGACGTTGACCGGCAGCTTCTCGCCCGAGCGCAGCCAGGCGTCCATCGCGCGTAGGTAGAGCCAGATCTGGCCCTTGTTGTCGGCCGAGCCGCGGCAGACGAGCCAGTCGCCGTCGATGACCGGTTCGAATGGGTCGTGGTCCCACAGGCTGCGATCGCCGATCGGTTGCACGTCGTAGTGGCCGTAGACCAGATAGGTTGGGGCGGCGGGGTCGACGATGTGCTGGGCGAAGACCGCGGCGTGGCCGGGGGTTTCGATGATCTCGGTTTGCAGGCCGATCTGCTCGCAGAGCTGCTTGAGCCAGCTCGCCGCTTCAACGAGCTGCGGCTTGTGTTCGGGCAGCGTGCTGACGGTCGAGAAGCGGCAGAGGGTTTTGAGCCAGTCGAGATGTTGCTGGTGCTGGGCGGTGAGTTGATCGAGGGCGGCGGGCATGGCGGGCTCCGAGCGCAGATGACAGGTGATGCTTCAGACGACTTCCGTGTGGAGCGCTGACGCCACGGTCGCGCGTCCTCTCGGGCGCTGGCGCGTCGCGTCCAGCTCGCTACTATACGCGGCTCGCCGGCGACGCGCGGCCCCGTAGCAAGAGAGCGAATGACTCCCGTTAGCGTTCAGAACATCACCAAGCGCTTCGGCGCCGTGGAGGCGCTGCACGACGTCTCGATCGAGATTGCCGGGGGGGAGCTGTTTTTCCTGCTCGGGCCGTCCGGCTGCGGCAAGACGACGTTGCTGCGCACCATCGCAGGTTTCTATGACCCCGACGGGGGACGCATTCTGTTCGGCGACCAGGACGCCACGCACGTCCCGCCGCAACGACGCGACACCGGCATGGTGTTCCAAAACTACGCGCTCTGGCCGCACATGACGGTCGAGAGCAACGTGGCGTTTGGGTTGCGCGTGCGGCGCGTGCCGCGGGCTGAACAGCGCCGCCGCGTCGCGGAGGCGCTCGATCTTGTGAAGATGGGGGCGTATGCGAAGCGCAAGCCGAACCAGTTGTCGGGTGGGCAGCAGCAGCGGGTGGCGCTGGCGCGGGCGCTGGTGATTCGTCCGCGGTGTTTGCTGCTCGACGAGCCGCTCTCGAATCTCGACGCGAAGCTGCGCCTCGATATGCGTAGTGAGATACGGCGGCTGTGCAAAGAGTTCGGCTTGACGGCGATTTACGTGACGC
>CAZLYU010000009.1:0-57548 GCA_964563855.1 uncultured Planctomycetales bacterium
GCTGTTGTGCGGGTCCCGTGGGCGGCGGCTGTGGCTTGGGCGGCGGCGGGGGGGTGGCGTCGGTCTGCGGCGGCAAGACGTCGCCGAGCGGCGCCTCGACACTGAAAGCGCCGACGTCGACCTCGGCGCGATGTTGATCGAGACGGATGCGGACGATCTTTCCATCGCGATCAAAGTTTCGCAGGCGCACCGGGTCACCGGGCTGCAGGTGCGCGACCCGGCTGACCCACTCATTGAAGTCCGCTTGCTGGCGTTGCAGCACCTTGCGGGCCTCGACCGCGGCGGTCGACTCCGCCTCGGCGGTCACGCGGGCCTTCTCCGCGGCGGTGCGCGCCTCCTCGGCGGCGCGTTTGGCGGACTCTGCTCCGGCGAGCGCCGAGTTGAGCGCTCGAGCGCGGTGTGAGAGATTCTTGCGGGCCATGGAGACCAGACGCCTCGACATGCCGAGTCGCTGGGCGATATCGATGGCGTTGCTGGCGCCGGCTTCGCCGATGCGCAGTCGGTAGGTGGGTCGCAGCGTTTCGTAGTCGAACTCGACCGAGCCGTTTTCGGCGCGCTCGCGGGTGAGGGCGAAACTCTTGAGGGCCCCGATGTGGGTCGTGACGACGCAGCGCGCCTCGAGACGGAGCAGTTCGTCGAGCACGGCGCGGCCGATGGCGCTGCCCTCGTCGGGGTCGGTGCCCGCGCCGAGCTCGTCCATCAGCACCAGTGCGTGGGGCCCGGCGTGCACCAGCATGTCGAGGACGCGTTTGACGTGCGCGCTGAATGTGCTGAGCGACTGCTGCATGCTCTGTTCGTCGCCGATGTCGATCAGGATATTGCTGAACAAACCGCAACGACTGCCGGCTGCGACGGGCGCCGGTAAACCGGCCTGCACCATGAGGGCCAGCAGTCCGATGGTCTTCAGGGTGACGGTCTTGCCGCCAGTGTTCGGGCCGGTGATCACCAGCATGTCAAAGTCGTCGCCAAGCCGATACGTGATCGGGATGATCTCTCTCGTCTGGTCCGGCGTTTGCTGCTGCATTTCGAGCAGCACTGGATGTCTGGCCTCGATCATGTGGACCTGGGCTTCGTCGAGCAGGGCGGGGCAGCGCATGTCGAAGGTGCGGGCCATGCGCACTTTGGCGTGGATCAGGTCGAGCACGCCGAGGGCGTCGAACGTTTTGATGAGGGGGTCGACGTTGAGATAGATCTCGTGCGAGAGGTCCCACAAGAGGTGTCGGATCTCCTCCTCTTCCTCAACGCGCAGATTAGTGATGCGGTTGTTCAGTTCGACCGCGACCGACGGCTCGACAAACACGGTGGCGCCGCTGTCAGACGCGCGATGCACGATGCCGGGTACGCGGCCGCGGTGCTCGGCACGGACGGGGAGCACGAGGCGATCGTTATGGAACGTGTGGCTGGCGTACTGCAGCCGCTTCTGGATCTCAGGATCGCGTAGGAGTCGACTGACGGCTTCCTGGATGTCGGCTTGCGCCAGGCTGATCTCGCGTCGCACACGGCGCAGCTTGGTGCTGGCGTCGTCGCGCACGCGCGGGCCGCTCTCGATGACCGCATGGACGCGATCGGCGACCGCTCCGAAGTCGCCGATACGTTCCGCGAGTCGTCTGAGTTCGACGGCCTCCGCCGGCAGCTTGACGAGGTAGCGGACCAGGGCGCGGGTGGCCTCGAGCGCCTGGCCAATCTGCGCGAGGTCTTCGAGGCCGACCGTGAGCGGCGGGGCGCACGCGCGCACCAAATCGCGAACGTCGGACAAGCCGCCAAACGGCGGGGGGCCATGCTCGATGGTGAACGCGTCAAGCTCGGCGAACTGTTGATACCAGCGTGCGAGGAGCTCTTTCCGCGCGATGGGGTGAACGGTTGCGCACAGGCGTTTGCCGAGGCCGGTACTCGCGAACCCCGCCAGCAAGTCGCGCACGCGCGGAAAATCGAGCGCTTCGAGTGTGTGCTCGTCGATCATGAGACTCTTGCGTCGCAGCTGGGCTGCGGGGAGGCTTTACACGAATGTAACGCCGTCCCGCCCTGCGTCGCTGCAGCGTACGGGGCCGAGGTCATGCATGACAAGCTGGAAGTGCTGGACAATCCGATATGTTGCGATGCTTGGAGCGGCGACGTGCGTGATCGCGGCGACAGACGTCGCGCCGCCCGTTTCGGAGCAGCAGACAACCGCCGCCGCGCATGACGCGATTCGAGGGTATGTGGCGCGGGGCGCCTATGGGAAGGCGTTGCAGCAGCTGCGGCCGGCTTTGGAGCAACATCCCGAAGATGCTGAGCTGCACCTGCTGGCGGCTGAGACGTACTTTCACATGCGGCGTTTGGTCGGTGCGGTGAGGGATACGTCCGCCGCGCAGGTCGCCACCGACTTGGCCGGCATCCACGCGGCTCCGGATTCGGCGCTGCATCATGTGCGTCAGGCATTGGCGTTGGGGTCGGCGTGTGCACGGGCTGTGGCGCTGTACGGGCGCATTCTGGCGCGTCTGGGGCATGCGGACGGGGCCAAGGCGCTGCTCGACAAGCATCGATCGCTGCTGCTGAACCGCAACCAGGACGCGATTTCGCTAGCGCACGCAGCCGCCGTCTACTATGCCGCCTCCGACGTGCGGTCATTTTTGGCGTGCGAGGATCGGCGGCATGCATTGGAGGGGGCGACGTCTGTCGAGCGGGCGTCAACACGTCGCGCGGCGGCGGAACTCGCGATTCAGTCGGATCAGATCGGTTTGGCGACGAGTCTATTGCGTCGCGCGAGCGATCTGGCGCCCGACGACCCGGAAATCGCCGCAGCGCTTGGCGACGCGAGTTTGCTGGCGGGCGAGTCGGGCGCGGCGATTGACGCCTATCGGCGAGCGTTGGCGCATGCGGAAGACGGGCGGCTGCGCCGGCGTTTGCTGGCGGCGATCGATCGCGTATCGCGGGGTTCGGCGGCGAAGGCGGAGGCGGCAAGCAAGTGAATTCGCGCTCGGGCCCCAACCAATTCCCGTTTGGCGTGTCTGGCTGTGGAAAGGCCTCGAACCCGGCTCAAACCCGCGGCCATCGACGGCGCCGCTCGGTGGGACGCACGTGGGCCGATATGATTTGCTTGGCGGTGCTCGAACCCATTCGGGAGGAATCGCAATGCGACGTTGGCTGACCGGCTCGACGCTTATGCTGCTGCTCACTGGTGCGATGGCGATGCAGAGCATTACCTGCACCATTCCTGACGTCATCGTGATCGACCGCGACGACCGCTACTGCTGCGACGACGATTGGGATGATTGGGACGACTACGACGACTGGGACGACGATTGGGGCTGGTTCGACTTTTTCCTCGATATTGACTTCTGATTTTCCGTTTCGGCTGCGGCTCGTATGCGTTATGGGCTGTGACCGAGAAGAGCGCGCGTCGCGCGGGTCGGGGCCGGAATCTTGTGGGGCGCGCGATTGCGGGGGGTGGCTGGGGGAGCCGTAACGCCTCGTCCGAGCGGCGGCGTTTGTTTGCACTGCGTCGGCAATGTTTTCCAGGTTGAGAGTGGTCCAATCGGCGGCGAAAAGCCGCCCCTCACTCACCTGGAGCATCACGCAATGGCATTGACAGTCACAAATCCCAACAGCCTGACACTGCTGAACATTGTCAACCGAACATCGACAAACCAGAGCATGTCGCTGCAGCGGCTCTCGACCGGCTCACGCATCAACAGTGGTGCGGATGATCCCGCCGGTCTGATCACCATGCGCGGACTCGACGCCGAGCTGACCAGCGTCGATGCGGCGTTGGCGAACAACCAGCGCACCGACGCGATGCTTGGCGTGGCGGACAAGGCGTTGGGCGAAGTGGCGGTGATGCTGAATGACATCATCGGCCTGGCGCAGAAGTCGGCGAACTCGGCCGGGTTGAGCGCGTCGGAAGTCGCCGCCAACCAGTCTCAGATCGACAACGCGATCGCCGCGATCGACCGGATCGTCGGCTCAACGGAATTCAACGGCAAGAAGCTGCTGGACGGTTCGCAGGGCATCAACACCACGTCGGACCCGAGCAAGGTTACGGACGTGTCGGTGTTCTCCCGCAACCCGAACGCTTCGAGCACCTCGATCAGCGTCGCGATGACGGATCAGGCTGACAAGGCCGAGTTCGCCATCAGCAGCGCCGCCGCCACGGGCGACATGTCGATCTCGGTTCAAGGCGAGCTGGGTGCGGCGGTCATCGACATTACGACGGGCGACACGGTTGCATCGATCCAGACCAAGATTAATGACGCGACGGCGCAGACGGGTGTGTCGGCGATTGTCTCGTCGGGCACGCTGAGTGTGCGTTCGACCGACTTCGGTTCGGATGCGTTCGCCCGCGTCGACATCGTCAGCGGCTCCGGCAACACGGCGGAGAACTACGCGACTGGTGATGACGCTGACGTGACGATCAATGGTCAGACCGCCGCGGTCGACGGTCTGCGGGTCAACTTCTCGTCGGGCGGCCTCGATCTCGCGTTCGAGCTGAACTCGACATGGGACGGCACCGGCGGGGCGACAGTGACCGTTTCCAATCAGGGCGGCGCCACCTTTGCGCTCGGCACCGACGCCAACGAGCGCGCCACACTGGGTATCGATAGTCTGTTCTCGCAAGGTCTCGGCAAGGCCTCGCTCGGCTACCTTTCGGAGCTCAAGAGCGGCGGCGCCAAGAGTCTCACTTCCGACCCTACGAAGGCGGCGGAGATTGCCAAGGCGGCGGGTGAACAGATCGCGACCATCCAGGGTCGCCTCGGCGGATTCAACAAGTTCCAGGTGAAGACGACCATCAACGCGCTGAACGCCCGCAAGGAAGGGCTGAGCAGTGCGCGGAGCTCGATCGCGGATGTGGACTACGCGACCGAGTCGGCCGAACTCAACAAGCAGAACGTGCTGTTGCAGTCGGCGATGAGTTTGCTCGGCCTGGCGAACCAGCAGAGCAGCCAGATTCTGAGCCTGCTGTAAACGCAGCGCCGGAGCCTCGCGGCCCCGGCGCGCGACGCGGCACAGCCTACGAACAGAGGCCGGACGACACACGTCGTCCGGCCTCGCACGTTGGTGGCGATGCTGATTGTGCGCGTTAGGTCGCGGCTTCGGCCACCTGCCGGAGTTCGTAGCTCTTGGTGTAGAACTCCTGCAGCGACATTTGCCGCAGATAGACGATGCCGCGGCAAGCCCGTAACGACTGCTCTTCGTTGTTTACGAAGAAGTCTTCACCGAGGAACGTGAGCACCTGGCGATACTGCTGGGTCTGAATCTTGCGCGCCAGCGCGCTAAACGGCCCGTCGAGTTCGTAGCTGGGGAACGCGGCGGTTCGCTGCGTGTTGAAGCACGTGTCGAAGGTGTCGTCCATGTCGTTCAGGTGCGTCATCGAGCAAGGAATGAAGAGGTTCGCCTCGGACGGATGGAAGCGGAACCAGACGTTGCGGTAGCCGAGGACCTGGACGTCGCGGTGTCCATGCTCCTGCTCAAACTGCTTGAGCGCGGCGCTGATCGCCTGCAGCACCTTGTAATGCGTATCCGGTCCGCTGCCTTCGGGGTCGAACGCGACGGTGACGATGTCCGGTTTGACTTCGAGCAGCAATTCGAGAATCGGCGGAACATCACGGTCGACGCGTGGCGGCTCGGTGAAGAGCTCACCCTTGTAGAAGGCGAGCCGCAAATGCCGCACGCGGTCGCCAACGAAGCCGTACGACGCCCACTTGAGGTCGCTTTCCCACTCGCGCACGCGGCCCTTGAGCTGCTGCACGAGCGCCATGTCTTTCTTGCCCGGGTACTGCGTCTTGAAGTAGTTCAGCAGTTCGACGCAGCGCTGCTTGAGATTGTCGATTGCGTCGTCTTCGTACAGCTTCACCATGTTGCGCAGCAAGCGGCGCGAGATCGCCTCGGTCTTCTTGTCTTCATTCGCGACCGCGGCGCCCTCGTGGTAGTACGAGAGGTCCATTTCGGCCCCGAGCTGGTTGGAGGGATCGAAGTAGCCCTGGTTGATCAACTCGGCGAACTCGCCGTGATTGAGCCGGTCGAGCAGGTCTTTCACCGCGTCGTACATGTAGGCGTTGGTCACGGCGTTAAAGCCGCTGGTCATGTATGAGAAGGTGTGCTGGTTGCTGCTGCGGCGCACCGCATTGGTCACATAGGGCATGTAGCCGAGAATGATGTCGTCGTGGTGGGGGGCCGTGTGCAGGAAGCTGGTTTTCTCCGGCCGGGCGTTGCCGCGCATCAAACTGTCGAGCACATACCGATGCGTCTGCTCGGCGAGGTCTTCGTGCGACCGCTGCGTCTTCTGCATCAGCTCGCTGCCGAAGCGGTCGTTGGTGAAGTCTTCGCGCTGCAGCGTCAGGATCGGCTTGTTGTTGTTGAGCGAGAGGTCCATGACGATGCGATGCACCTGCTCGTCGCCGACCTCCTTCTTGCGTGTGAAGTCGACGAACTGTCGATTGTGCAGACCCACGGCGGCGCCGCGCGTCAGATAGAACCGCGCCCGCGGCAACACCTGCAGCGCTGAGCCCGGGTATTGATTCGACAACGAGCTGTGAATCGTGCTGGCCACCATGTGCGCCTTCGCCTCACCCGCCGCGATGATGATCGCCACCGTGTCGGGATTGTGCGTGATCGTCCGCAGACCGATCGTGATGACATGCTTCTGGCCGGCGACGTGAATACCGCCGAGGTCGCTGGCGGCGGCGGCGCGGGTCTCGTAGTTGGGTTCGCACAGCCGCGTGGTCGAGTAGAAATCTGAGCCGCGGATGTTGAACGCGATGTGGCCGTCCGGACCGATGCCGCCGAGGAAGAAGCCGATGCCGCCGAGCGCCCGCACGCGGCGCTCGTACTCGGTGCAGAATTGGTCGACCGCGTTGAGCACCTCCTGCTGGCGCTTCTCGAGTCGGCTCTTCGGCTTGCGAATGCGCATCGCGAGGTCGACAGTTTCGTCGGGGAAGATGTCCTCCAGCGTGTAGCCTTGGGGGACGCCGATGCGGGTCGGATCGATCAGCATCGCCCGGGCGGGATCCATGCCGAAGCCGCGCAGATAGAACTTCTTGACGTAGTAGTTGAAGCTGTTGTGCTGCCGGGTATCGATGGGATAGAACTCGTCGATCTGCACGAACCGCAGGCCGTGCATTTCGGGCTTCACGCTCGTGTCGACCCCGAGACTTTCGAGCTCGTCGCGCACGCTGCGCTCATCCCAGTTGCGCATGTAGTGCGTCACGTACTTGATGAAGTACTCCGGCGTCTTGCCGGTCGGCAGCGAGCAGACGCCTTCGGGATTCTGCTGCACCCATTCGAGGAACCGGCAGGCGGTCAGCCGTCCGAGGCTGGGGAAGTTCTCGACGATGATCGACGGCACGCGCTCTTCCGGGCCGTAGATCAGTTCATAGCCCGAGGCTTCGATCGCCGCCGCCTCGACGCGACTGTCGAGGGTGGCGGTTGCGGGCGCGGTGTGCAGCTCTTCCGCCGCCGGCGCCCAACCGGCCGCGCCACTTTCGGCGGGGGTCAGCTCTTGGTCCTGGTCTTCCCCAGACGCGTCCATTTCTTCCAGATGTTCCGCCATGAACCAACTCCTTGTCTCGAGGCTTTTGGCAGCATCGATCGCGACGCGCGGCGCACATGGGGACCGCGTGGGCCGGAACCCTGGGCGCCGTCGCAAACTCAGTTGTTCCTTCGCGAAATAGTGAGATTAGCCTGCCGCGCCGGTCCCGTCTAGTTCGATTTCGCATGCCGGAACAGGGGGATGTTCGGGGCCGGAGGGCCGCGTTAGGGACCGATAGTCGGCGGGGGCTCAAGCTTCTGCGTGGCAACGCCGATCACAGAGAGAAGTGGACTCATGTCCGGAGGGCGACGCGTGGACCAGGCAGCTTCGTACGAGCATATCGAACGGCGTTTCTTGCCCGCCGTCGCGCGCATCTTCGCGACGGAAGGCTTCGAGCGCGCCACGCTCCGGCGGGTCGCGGAAGTCTGCCAAACCAGCATGCGCGACATCAAAGCCCTGTGGCCGACCCGCGCGGCTTTGTTCGTCGCGGCGCTCGAATACGCGTACGAGTGCGCCGAGCGCGTCTGGCGCTCCTTGCTGACGCCGCGCGCGGCCGCACCCGACGCGCATGTCGCGGCGTTCGCCCGCGGTTGCGGCGACGACTTCCGGCTGGCGCAACTGCTCGCGGTCGGCAACGACGCGATCGCCCGCCCGCAGGTCCGCAAGACGATGCGGCGGCTCAATCGTCGATTGGCGCGTTTCCTGGCGGATCAGGTGACGCAACTGCACGTCGACGCCCTCGATCAAGACGACAACCCCGCCTTGCGCATGCAGGCGGCGGCGGCCTTGCGGCAGCTCGCGCAGGCACAGCGCGACATTGACGAGCACGTGCGCGCCCAGCGCGAGGCGCTGCTCATGTCGCTGCGCGGGGAGATCGTGGCCGCGGCGGCGAAGCGTCCGACGCCGACGCCGCACGCCTGACCGTCGCTCTCGCGCGGCCGTCAGACGCCGGATCGCAGCCTACGGATACACCTTGCCCATCATTCGCGCGTAGGGAATGGTCTCGCGAATGTGCTTCAGGCCGCAGGTCCACGCCAGCGTACGCTCCACGCCGAGGCCGAAGCCGCCGTGCGGAACGCTGCCGTAGCGACGCAGGTCGATGTACCACGAATAATCTTCTTCGTTCAGATGCTGCATCTTCATGCTCTCGAGCAGCACCTGCAAATCGTCTTCACGCTGCGACCCGCCGATGATCTCGCCATAGCCCTCGGGCGCCAGCAGATCGAAGTTGTTGACTAGCCGGTAGTCTTCGGCGTTGCGTTTCATGTAAAACGCCTTGCACGCCCGCGGATAGTGCGTAACGAACACCGGGCGGTCGTGCAGGCGTGCGATGATGGTCTCGTCGGAGCCGCCGAGGTCTTCGCCCCATTTGAAGTTCGCGGCCAGCTCTTTGTGATGCGGGATGTTGCGGAGCTCGTCTTCACGCTCTGACAGCTCTTCGCGATGGTCGATCACCTCGGCGGCCAGCTTATCGGCCTGCCACTTCTTCACGCCTGGCCCGAGGCGTTTGGCTTCCTTCTCGTCGATCATCTGCTTGAGCTCGGCGACGCGCGCGGTCAGTCGCTCGGTGTCGGCGTCGAGCAGTTCGACCACTTTCTCCGAGTGCAGCAGGTCGGCCGCTTCGCTGTAGGTCAGCCGGTAAAACGGCTTCTGCACCTTCTCGAGCGCGGTCAGGTCGCGGCCGAGCATCTCCAGCTCGGCGCGGCGGTCTTTCAGTAAACGCTGCACGATGCTCACGATGAAGTCTTCGGCGACCGCGATCACCGCGTCGAGGTCGGCGTAGGCGATCTCCGGCTCCACCATCCAAAACTCGGTCAGGTGCCGCCGTGTCTTGCTCTTCTCGGCGCGAAACGTCGGGCCGAAGCAATAGACCTTGCGGTGGGCCATGCACGCCGCTTCGAGATAGAGCTGCCCCGTCTGCGCCAGGTAGATCGGCTCGCCGAAGTAGTCGACCTGAAACAGCGTCTGCGCGCCCTCGCCGGCGGATGGGGCGAAGATGGGCGTGTCGATGAGCACGAAGCCGTTGCGATTGAAGAAGCTGCGGATCTCGTCGATCACCGTCGCCCGCACGCGCAGAATCGCCCACTGGCGCTGGCTGCGGAACCACAGGTGCCGGTGCTTCATGAGGAACTCGACGCCGTGCGCTTTGGGCGTGATCGGGTAGCCGTCAACGTTCTGGACGATGTCGACGTGCGACGCGACGAGTTCGTGGCCGCCTTGGGCCCGCTCGTCGGCGCGGCACTCGCCCGTCACGCTGACCGCGGACTCCTGCCCGAGATGCTTGGCGGCGTCGAACAGATCGGCGTTCTGGTCGGTCTTCTCGAGCACACACTGACAGACGCCGGTTCCGTCGCGCACGATCAGAAACAGCAGCTTGCCGCTCGAGCGGCTGTTGTAGAGCCACCCACGCAGGGTCACTTCCTGTCCGACGTGTTCCGAAAGCCGATCAATCGTCGCGTCTGCAGCCATCTCGCGGCGTCTCCGGTTGGGGGTGCACTCGAATCGCGGCCGGAACGCACGGCGGCACGCCGGCGCTCGGTCGTGGGCAGTCTAAGCGGGCGTGTGGCCGAAGGCGACGCAGGCGTGGGAGCCGGTGATGAAGTGAGCGCGGCTAGTGCTACCGTCGCAGCACGAACACCGGATTGATGACGCTGTTCTTGTTCTTGTTCATGAACTGCACGTCGACCGTCACCTCGTCTTCGGGCAGGTCGGTCGGCAGCAGAGCGGTCAGCCGGTAGCCGTCGGCGCCGGCGTCTTCGAATTCATGCGGCGACAACACGCCGTTGATCCGCACCGCGACGGTGTCGCTGAGAATCATCTGCCGCTCGGCGCCCCAACTGCCACGGGCGCGCAACCCGTCGTCGAGTTCAAACAGTACGGCGTTGGCGTCGTCAGAGAGCACGCCATCCGCCGGTTCGACCAGCGTCGCGCGTGGCAAACCCGAAGCGGCGTAGCGGGCGAGTCCGACAAACAGCGCGTACGCTTCTCGCAGGTTGTACTCGGGGTCACGCAGACGCTGCTCCTCTTCCGGATTTGAGAAAAACGATGACTCGGTGAGTGCGGCGGTCGTGTCGGCGTAACGCAGCACGCCGAAACCCGACGCGTACATCAACTGGTCGCTCTTCAGCGGCACATCAGTGATTTCGCTGAGCGCGAAGTGATCGTGCAGCCCCTCACTCAGATAGCGCGCGAGGTCGAGATTGCTGGGGCGAAAGTCGACCCCTGCGTGATACCAGACGGTCGTGAAGTTCGCCGACGCGCGACTCGAAGCGTTGTGATGCAACGAGATGAAGATGTCGGCGTCCCAGTTGTCGGCCGTATCGGCGCGGGCTTCCAGCGACAGATCGGTGTCGCCAGTGCGCGTGAGCTTCACTCGCGCACCGACGACTTCGAGGAAGTCGCGCAGATAGGCGGCGACGCGTAGATTCATCTCCGCTTCGCGTACGCCGGTGGGGCCGCGCTTGAACGCTCGCTTGTGTGCGTCGCCGCCGTGCCCGGGATCGAGGCAGATGCGGACGCCTTCGAGGAACTTGGCGTAGAGCGGAATGGGGTATTCGTCCGTTCCGATGCGCGTCAGGGCGTAGTCGGCAGGCGCGGGGTGCAGCGTGTTGACCGACAGCATCGGGTCGGTCGGGTCGGTGTCGGCGCCGTCGCGCGCGGCGCGTTCGTCCGGCTGTTCGAGTCGGGCTTCGTTTTGCGGTGGTGCGGTCTCGCAACTGGTCAAGACCGCGAGTCCGAGGGCGCTGGTGAGAAGCAAGAGTCCGAAAATGCGCATACGGCCGCCTGACGAGTTCGAATGGTGAACGACTGTCGCGGCCCACGCCGCTTGACGCCTGAGCTTAGCCGTCCAGGCGACGGGATCACAAGCATTTGCCGTACGTCGGGTGATCGGTCAGACTGCGGCCCGGCGTGAAAGGGCGGCCTCATCAACGCCCACACGTTCAACGCCCGCGTTCCACACCATGCGGTTGAACGCAGCCTGACGAGTCTCGCTCTCATCCGGAGCCGATATTCTCATGCAGGATCGTGGCCGTCTCATGACCGAGTTGCGCAATGACGCGTCGCAGCGTATGGACCGCGTGTCCATCGCGGAGGCCGTTGCGATCATGAACGCCGAAGACGCCCAGATCGCCGCTCGCGTGGCCGACGCGCAGGCCGACATCACGGCCGCGATCGAGCTCGTGGTGGCGGCGTTTCGGGCCGGGGGGCGGTTGATCTACGTGGGGGCGGGCACCAGCGGCCGGCTGGGCGTGCTCGATGCGTCTGAATGCCCGCCAACGTTCCTCTCCGACCCGCGCATGGTGCAGGGGATCATCGCGGGCGGATACGACGCGCTGCGTCAAGCGATCGAAGGCGCCGAAGACCACGCGGAAGACGGCGCTCGCGACATCGACCAGTTCGAGCCGGGGCCGAACGACGTCGTATTCGGGATCACGACCGGCGGCACTACGCCTTACGTTCACGGCGCGGTGAACCGGGCGAAGGAGCGGGGCGCGAAGACGGTGTTCTTCGCCTGCGTCCTGAAAGAGCACGTGCCCGATAACGCCGACGTGTCGATCCGCGTGCTGGTCGGCCCCGAAGTCGTCACCGGCAGCACCCGTCTCAAGGCCGGCACCGCCACGAAACTCGTGCTGAACATGGTGACCACGATCGCGATGGTGCAGGTGGGCAAGGTCTATCAGAACCTGATGGTCGATGTTGACACCACCAAGAACACCAAACTAGTCGACCGCGGCGCCCGCATGATCATGACCGTTACGGGCATCGAGCGTGACGCAGCGCTCGAGCTGCTGAAGGCGAGCGGGGGGCACGTGAAGACCGCGCTCGTGATGCACGCGCGGGGGGTCGGGCCGGATGCGGCGCGGTCCCTGCTTGGCGAAGCCGACGGCAAACTCGCGACGATCCTCGAACCAGCCGAAGGAGCCCAAGCGTGAGCGACCCGCTGCTGGCGGCTTCCCTGAGTGCACAGTTCACGTGGATCGATTGGGCGATCGTGGTCGCGTACCTGGCGTTCACGACCTGGCTCGGCACAGCGCTCGCCGGCAAGCAAGCCACCATCCGCGACTTCTTTCTCGGCGGCCGCAAGCTGCCATGGTACGCCGTCAGCGCGTCGATCATCGCCACGGAGATCAGCGCGGTCACGTTCGTGGTCGTGCCGTTCATCGTCTTTCGCCCTGGCGGCGACATGACGTATCTGCAGCTTGGCGTCATTGGGACATTGCTGGCGCGCATCATCGTCGGCTACGTGCTGGTGCCGGCGTACTACAAGCGCGAGATCTACAGCCCGTACGACTACATGGGGAATCAGCTCGGCGGCAACGTTCGCGGTATGACGACGGTCTTGTTCGCGGTCGGTCAGATGTTGGCGCAATCGGCCCGCGTATACCTCACCGCCGTGATCCTCAACATCGTGCTGCGCGACCAGATGAACTGGCTATCGGAGCAACTGGCCATCGGCTCGTTTGTCATCACGCCACTGGCCTGGTCGATCGTCGCGATCACCCTCGTCGCGGTGCTTTGGACGTATATCGGCGGCATCGCGACAGTGATCTGGACCGACGCGATTCTGTTCCTGGTGTTTCTCGCCGGCGCCGTGGTGGCGCTGGTTGCGGTCTGCCTGGATTTGCCGGGCGGATTCGGCGAGCTCGTGAGGACGGGTTGGAATGCAAAAGAGTCGGGGCCGTGGGGCAAGTTTACGTTTTTCAACTTCGACCCGGCGCCCTGGGAGGCCTACACGATTTGGACCGCCGCCATCGCTTCGACCTGGGGCGGGATCTACGCTTACGGCACCGACCAGTTGCTGGCGCAACGCATGTTCTGCTGCAAGAACGAGCGCGCCGCGCGACTGGCGATCATCTCCAGCACCGCGAGTCAGGTGGTCACCTTCACGGTCGCGCTGGTCGGCGTCGGACTGTTCGCCTACTACAAGCAGCCGGCGACTCCAGAGCAAACGGCGGCGTGGGGCGATGCGGTGAGCGCTGATTTCCCGCGACTCGGCGGCGAGGCTTATCGACTCGTCGAAGGTGATCCGGAGGCCGGCGTCGAGGGGAAGGGCGATCGCATCTTTCCGATCTTCATTGTCGAGGGCATTCCGCAAGGCTTCAGCGGTCTGATCATCGCCGGCATTTTCGCCGCCGCCGTCTCGAGCATGACCAGCATTCTCGCGGCGCTCAGTCAGACGACGATGTCGGCGTTTTACATTCCGCTGCGGCGTCGTGCTCAGCGGCGCGGCGAGAACGGAACGCCGCCGCCGACTTCCGATGCGGCCGACGATGACCATTCACCCGCTGAAGCGCGGCACATGGTGGTGGTCGGGCGTTCGCTCGTGCTGATCTGGGGCGTCGGTCTGGCGGGGATGGCGTTCCTGGCACAGGCCGCAGCCGCCTACTATCCCTCGATTCTCGATCTCGCGTTGGCGATGGCCGGGTACGCCGGCGGCGCGTTGCTCGCCGGCTTCATGCTCGGCTTCCTGCCGCTGAAGGTCGACGGGCGCGGCTTCATGTACTCGGCCCCGCTCTCGGTGCTGTGTGTTTTTGCGATGCTGTGGCGCGCTCCGGCGGCTCCGTGGGCCTTCTGGGTGTGTGTGGTTGGCGGCGCAATCCTGTTGATCGCTTGGCTCGTATCGGTTGCGTCGGAATCGTGGGAGCAGGCGCGACGGGCTGTTCTTCCCCCAGCGCTCCAGACCGTCGTCCTGGGACTCGGTGTAGCGATGCTGATCGTGCTAAACCTCTACGGCTACTGGGAGGTCGAGCAACCCGACGGCTCGACGGCCACGAAAGTCATCGCGTGGCCGTGGATGGCGCCGATTGGCTCGACGATCGCGTTCGTCTGGGGCTACCTGCTCGCGCGGCGCAAGCCCGACGCGACGGCGACTCACGCACGTGCCGAGGGCGCTGCGTCTCCCGTAGCATGATCGCGGATGCTCCAGCGGCGACGGGATTCCGTCACGCTTTCCGCAGCCGGTGGTTGACCCTGCCGGGTTGCGAATTACGCTCAATCATTGAACAAAGGCGTGCGACGCCAGCGAGGCTCGCCCGCCGCAAGCTGCGACGGAATGTGTTGCTCGGCGTCATTCATTGTTTTTATCCCGCCGATTCGTCGCCCGCCGACTCACCGGCGATGCAGGACGACTGCGTCAGCCGGCCGACTTTTTGCACCCCTGTCGGCGGCCCCACGAATCCCCCACATTCGGAAATTCCCTGCTACGATGCCGCGCTTCGAGCGTATCGCATGAGTAGCGACGGAGCGTAGCCGCGACGCGTCGGTGCGATTCGGTCAGCGTCGCAGCGTCGAGAGTGCATGCGGAGGTGCCAACATGGCGGCAAACACGGTCTGGGGCATTGAGATCGGCCAATGCGCGCTGAAGGCGGTGCGCTGTCGCGCCGCTGAGGACGGCAAGGTCGAGGTGCTCGGCTTCGACGTGATCGAACACGACAAGATTCTGTCGCAACCCGACGCCGACGCCGACGCGCTCATCAGCGACGCGATGGAGAAGTTCGCCGAGCGCAATGAGTGGCAGAAAGACCGCATCGTGCTCGGCGTTCCGGGGCAACTCACGTTCGCGCGGTTCACGCGGCTGCCGCCGGTCGATCAGAAGAAGATCGCCAGCATCGTCGGTTACGAAGCCGGACAGCAGATCCCGTTCGCGATCGAGGATGTTGTTTGGGACTACACGGTTTTCTCCGATACCGATTCGCCGGAGACCGAGGTCGGCATCTTCGCGATGCGGAAGGACCTCGTTCGCAAATACATCGACTACCTCACGCGACATCGCGTCAACCCGGTTTTGATTCAGACCATCCCATCGGCGCTCTACAACTTCGCGCACTTCGAAATGGCGCCGAAGGAGGACGATCAGGCGGTCGTGGTGATCGACGTGGGGGCGCAGAACACGGATCTGGTCGTCGTCGAGCGCAACGGCGCCTGGACGCGCAATATTCCGCTCGGCGGAAACAACTTCACCGATGCGCTCACCAAGTCGTTCAAACTCAGCTTCAGCAAGGCTGAGGAGCTCAAGCGACAGGCGGCGAGCCACAAGTACGCCCGTCAGATTTTCCAGGCGATGCGTCCGGTCTTCGCCGACCTGGTCGCTGAGATTCAGCGCTCGCTCGGCTTCTACAGTTCGACGCACCGCGACGTCGAGATTACGCGGGTGATGGTGATGGGCAACGCGTTTCGCTTGCCCGGGCTGCAGAAGTATCTCGAGACGAACCTGACGATCGGCTCCGGCGTGGGCAAGCTCGACAGCTTCGAGACGCTGGCGCCCAGCGAAGCCACGCAAGCGGAGCAATTCAAAGACAATCTCCTGACTTTTGGCAGTGCGTACGGGCTGGCGCTGCAGGGGCTCGGCCTGGGCAAGATCGAAGCCAACCTGCTTCCGCCGGATATGGCCCGCGTCTTGACGTGGAAACGAAAGACGCCTTACTGGATTGGCGTCGCCGCGGTGCTGGTGTTTGCCGCGATCGCGCCGTGGAGCCGCAATGCGATGGATAGCGCCGCTTTCGCGGCCGAGACCGATCCGGCGCGGACGCAGGCGCAGCAAATCGTGCGTACGGCGGAGCAAAACCAGCGAGCGCTGCAGAGCGCGACGAAAGACCCGGAGGTGGTCGCCGCCGACGTCAACCGAATTTTGGAATTGCGTGATCAGAATCAACTTATTCCGCGGATCATCGCGCTCGTGCATCAGTCGTTGCCCGAGGTTGATCCGCGTCTGGCCAGCCCGCGCAATCGGGCCGCGCTGCAACAAGAGCTGCGCATGAATCCGAACTTGCGGGACCGTACGCAGCGCGGGCTCATGTTTATCGATGACCTTGATATCACCTATCACCCCAATCTCGAGAGCTACGTTCCCGCAGACCGGAGCAGCGGGGGCGGCCGGGGACGCGACCGCGGCCAATCCGTAGCGGCTGCCGGCGGTGAGGGCGGCGGCTTCTATGTCGAGTTGAGCGGCCGTCTGCTGTGGGGACGCGAACCGTACGAACCGGTGCAGTTCATTGAGAACCGCGTGTACAAGAATCTTCAGGACTTCGGACGTCAGCCGGGGCTCGGGTTTTACGTGCTCACGGACGACGGGCCGCGGCAGCGGTTTTTTGAGAGTCCCCGCGTGAACCGGTACACCGATCGACGCGACGAGAATCGTCGCGGCGGTGACGACGGCCCGCCCATCGATCCCATGACCGGCGAGAGCATGGAATATGACTGGGCGTATGAGTTCAGCTTTCGGGTCAAGCTCGGTGATCCGCCGCCGGTCGTCGAAACGGAGACCGGCGACGCCTGATCCCTGTCAGCAGGAGCCTATCCATGGTCGGCAAGATACTAGACTTCGTTCGCACGTACGCCTTGTCGCTGGCGGCGGGCGTGGTGGCGCTGGCGGCGGCCGCGTTCGCCGTGCTCGGGATGTCGGACGACAGTGTCATGACCGAACTCGAGCAGCGCAAGCAACGGGGCTCGCGCATCGACGGCATGATTCGCAACGCCACCAACCCCACGGTGATCGCCGCGGCGGAGGCGCGGGGTGAGCGACTCGAAGCGGAAGTCGCGGAAGCACTGCAGCGGGCGCGCGAGATGAATGCGGCCGAACCGCTGATCGCGGGCGTGTTGCCGCGTCCGGCGACCATGGCCAAGCCGTACGAGTTTCGCAGCGCCTATGAGCAGGCGCTGCGGCGGCTGCCGAATCGACTGCAAGCCGGTCCACTGCCCACCGATGACGACATTCTCGCCGAGCGCAACAACATCGAGCAGTTGCAGCAACGCGAGGCGGAAGTCGAGGCGGCCAATCAGGCCACATTCTTCGGGATGGGCGGAACCGACCCTGCGAACGACGCCGCGGCCGCTCCGGAAATGTCCGCCGACCCGATGGCCGGGGAACGCGAGCGCGACCGCGGCCGTGATCGTCCCCGGGGTCGCGAGCGCCGCGCCGCGGCTCCGCGCGCCGGGCCCGACGAAGCCACGCCCGGAGATCCCAACTCCGACCCCGAGTTGCGCGCCGCGATCAACCGCGCGCGGGAGATCCGCGTCTATGCCGATTTGAACAGTTGGCACGTGGTCGACGTCTTTTCGACATCGACGGCGCCTGACATTCGCGATATCTGGTTCGCGCAGATGTCGTTCTGGATCCAGACCGATCTGGTCGATGCATTCGCCGAGCTCAACGAGCGCTTCGCGCAGCAGAGCCCCGGCGCCGCGAACGTCGAAGAGATGCCGATCAAACGAATCGAAAGCATCGTGATCGACGCTTACCGGCTGACGAATGATTCGCTCGCGTTTCCCCCGCCGATGGATCCCAGCGCGATGCGGAGCGAGCGTGAGCCGGGTCAGAGCGGCCGCGGCGGTAGTCGACAACGCGACACGACGGCTTCAGCCGATGCTTCTTACACGGGCCGCACGTCGAACGATCTCTACGACGTGATCACGTTCAAGCTCACGCTGTGGGTCGATCAGCGCGAGATTTTGAAAGTGATCGACGCCGTGACGCGGGCGAATTTCTACCAGGTGGTGGGCGTCGAGTACGCGGCGGCGACCCCCGAGAGCCCGCTGTATCTCTTTGGCTCGGCGCCGGTGGTCCGGCTCGAGCTGCAATGCGAAGGCTACTTCCTGCGAAGTGCATTCAAGCAGTGGATGCCCCCGGCGGTCGCGGAGGAGTTGGGGATTCAGCCGGATGTCGGCCAGGGTTAGCGAGCGAGGAGCCGATCGATGCGTAAAAGTCCGTTACAGCTCATCGAGCAGCACGTCGAGAAGGTGATCCTCGCACTCGCGGTCGCGTTCGCCGGCTACCTGGCGTTCACCTACTTCGTGCAAACCCCGCACGTCGTCGAGTTTGGCGGCGAGCAGCTCGGCGCGGCGGAAATCGACAGCGCGATTGCACAGAAAGCGCAGCAACTCGACGCCGCCATGAACCGGGCCGTCGACGAAGCCGAACCGCTGCCCGACTTCGCGCAGCAACTCGATGAGAGCGCCCGCTCGGGCATCTTCGCGACCGCCGAAGGAGAAACGCCGCTGAACACGGTCTTGCGCTGGTCAACGCCGCTCGGCCCGGCGCTGCCCTCGTTGGGCGCCGAGGGCGTGGGCGGGAGTGTTCGACTGGTGGGGGCGATCGCGCCCGGTGTGCCGGCGGTGCGCAGCGGGCGAGCTATCGTCGAGATGCGCGACGACACCATTTCGCTGACGTCGTCGACCGAGGGAGGACCGACGCCGGACATGCCGGATGGCGTGCCGCGCCCCACGCGCGAGACGCCTTGGATCTCGGTGGCGGCGTACTGGAACTACAAGGCGCAGGAGGCGCTGCATCGCGAGGCTGGCTATGTGTCGTACCGCGCGCGGCCTTACGTCGCCCGCGTCGTCGCCGAGCGTCAGCGGTTGATGCCGGACGGGCGGTGGTCGGAATGGGAGCGAGTTACGCAGAGCGATGCGATGCCGACGGTCGAGCTTCCGTCAGTGCAGAATGATCCGCTGACCAATCGCATCAGCAATCTCGGTGAGATTTCATCCGCGTTCAATCAACTGAAAGAACAGCAATTGCAGGTGGCGCAGCCGCGCTTCCCGGATGTCGTGAACGGCGAACCGTGGGCGGCGCCCGAGCTTCCGGGCTATCGGCCGACTGATTGGCCGCGCATCGCGCTCGCGGAGATGATTGACGATCGCAGCGGCCCGACGTTGGCCCGCGCCGGTGACGAATCGCCCGGCATGGCGCCGACGGGACGCGACGACGCGGGTGATCGTCGCGGCCGCGACGAACCGCGCGGGCAGCGCCCCACGGCCGGCTTGTCACGCGACGAGGCCCGTGCTCAGGCTCAGCGTGATCTGGCCGCGGCGCGACAGGCGCTGGCCCGTGGCGCGTTCGAGACCGCGCTGACGCGGCTGGATGCGGTGATGAACAACGACGAAGCGCGGCGCCCGACGCTGCGCGTCGCTGAAACGCTGCGGGCGTATGCCGAACAGTTGCTCCGACGCACGCGCTTCAACGCGCCGTGGTGGCGCCCCGACGGACCGCGCGGATTGGTGGATCCGGCGGATCCGGCCCGCATTGCGGTCTGGTTCCATGATGACTCAGTCCTAGCGGGACAGAGCTATCGCTACCGGTTGCGGGTCGACTTGTGGAATCGTCACGTCGGCCGACCGCAAGACTTGGCGCAACCGGAGTTCGCGCGCGAACTCGTGATCGAGGGCGAGTGGTCGCCCCCCAGCGCCCCAATTGCAGCTCCGCCGCCCGCTTACATTTTTGTTCGCGGCGGGCAGGCTGACCGCAACGCCGCGCGACTGGAAGTCTGGAAATGGCGCACCGGATGGTGGGTCAGCGACAACTTCGATGTTGCACCGGGTGAACAGATTGGCGGCGTGGGGCGCGTGGAGTCAGGCGAGTTCCTGAACGACCGACCGGTGCTCGAAGCGTACGACTTTGCGACCGGTGCCCAACTCGTCGATATTCGGTTTGACGAGACCGTGCTGCAACCCGCCGGGCGTGGTGCGCAGCAGTACATCCCACGGCAAACCGTCGTGGTGATGTACACCGATCCGGCGACGGGAGATCTGGTGCAGCGCTCCGCGGCGGCGGATGCGGATGATCCGGTCTACGAGCGCCTGCGCGACATCTTCCAGTAAACCGTGCGTCGCCTCGGCGGCGCTGTGGCTAGCGGCGGCGGCGCTGCTTGGGCATCGGCACTTTCGTGTCGGCGGGTCGGCGTTCCACCCAGCGTACGAACTTGGCGATTTCCGGATGCCGCTTGAGCCGGCTGATGCTGTGGTAGTGGTCGGCCAGCTCGCGCTCCGTGAGCGTACGGTGGACGAACGCGTGACACGGGGGACAGAGCGGGGTTGTCGTTTGCCGCTGTTCGCGTGAGAAGCGGCGCTGCGTGCGTCGCTGTCGATGACGCATCCGCGGGACCAGATGGTGCGCCGTGAGTCTCACGCCGCTGCGCTCACACAGCGCGCAGCGTGATGGATCCGGGCTGCGATGGGGCAGCGTGGACCGGTTGGCCGATTCGTCGGACATCCTTCGATCGTAGTGAGCCGCATCATGCGTAGGCGCGTGAACCGCGTCACATCGCAGCGCCTCGGCGTTGCCGGTTTATGGCGGGCGGGCTAGCTTACTTGGTAAGTTTCACCCCGTGCGCCGAGTACGCCCATGTCCGATGGCGCTGTTTGTGCATGGCTGATGCGCGTCGACGAATTGCTCGCCGGCGCGACGCGTGACCATCGCGATGTCATCCGGCATCTCGAGGGCTGCCGGACGTGCCGCAATCACTTCCGCCGCAATGCCGATCACTTCCCGCACTTTCCGAACTACACGATCGTGGCGCATCTCGGTCGCGGCGGATTTGGCGATGTCTACCGCGCGATCCATCACACCAAAGGCCGCAGCGAAGCGCTGAAGGTGCTTTACGACGACACGCGACTCAAGACCGCGTTCTTTCACAACGAGGTCCACGCAGTGGCGCGCCTGGCGCACCCCGGCATCACGCGACTCTACGAAGCGCATCTCCGCCGCAAGCCGCTCTATTTCACCATGGAGTATGTCGAGGGGCGTCGGCTCGGCGTGTATCTCGCGGATGAGCACCCGACGCTTCGCGAGCGCCTCGCGCTGTTTCAACGCATCGTCGATGCGGTCGATTACGCGCATCGCGAAGGGGTCGTCCATCGTGACCTCAAACCCGCGAATATCCTGGTCGGCGACGATGGCGCGCCTTACATCCTTGACTTCGGCATCGCCGCGTGGGTTCGGCGCGAGACGGCCGAAGATGAGCGCAACGGTTCGCGCGTGCGCGACATGGGCCCCGTCGGTACTTACGGGTTCATCGCGCCTGAGCAAGCGCAACAGACGTCGGTCGATCCGCGGGCGGATATCTTCGCGCTCGGCGTCTTGCTGTTCACCATGGTGACCGACGGCCATCCGCGCGACGCGCGCAAGCAGAATGTCGTGCTGCGCGCGCTGCGCAGCCGCGGCGTCGATCGCGCGGCCGATCTCGCGGCAATCATCAGCCGCTGCACCAATCCTGATCCCGAGCAGCGCTACGCCTCGTGCGCGGCGTTGGCCGACGATGTCGAGCGTTTCGTGAACATTCGCGCCGTCACCGCCCGGCGAGACGTCAGCCCGTTCTACTTGGTGACGCGGGCCGCCGGCTACGCCCTACGTCACAGTCCACTAGCGGTCTACACGTTTATCGTGCTGGTGACCGCGGGCGTCGCGGCGGCCGGCCTGCATCGCGTCGCGCTCGACCGGGCTGTGACGCCTTCCTTCAGTACGCCCGCCGCGCTCGTCGTGATCGACGATGCGGCCCAGCTTGACCTCGCGATGGGCGAGCTCGGCGCCGAGCTGCCCGGGCTCGATGCCGCCGACCCGCGCACCTGGCGTTTGTATCACGCGCAGCTCTTCGCCGCCCTCCAAGACGCCAATCCGACGGTGGTGCTGTGGGACGCGTACCTGCCCGAGTGCCGCCCGGATGTCGATCCACCGTTGATTGCGGCCCTCGAGGGGCAGAGCGCCCCCGTCGTCGTCGGGTGCGCGACGCTCGACGCGAATGGCGAAGCGGTGATTTGCCCGGCGGTTCGCGAAGCGGCGGACGGTGTGGGCTTGCTCATGGGCGTGCGCCCAAGGCACACCGCGAATGAATTTGACGCGCTGATGGGCGTGAAGCGTGGGTTCAACCCGTGGCTGCCCGGCGCGCCGCTGATCGCTGCGGCGCTCGCGGCGCATCCCGACGCCGAGCCGGTCGTCGCGGTCGACGGCGGCTACGCCGAGATCCGCTTTCGTCGCCAACAGACGCCAGTTGGCGCGTCGCGCTGGCTTGACGATACACGTCGGCTCGCCCTGTGGGCGGTGGTGTCGGCTGACCAGGTCGCGAACCAGACGAGTGGGCGCCTGGCCGCGAATGACCAGGTGGCGATCGCACGGTCGGCGACGCCGCTGCGCGATCCCAATCGCTTGCGGCTGTCCTACCAGGACGTCATGAACGCGACGCCGACGCAGCGCGACGCGTGGCTTACCGGCCGACCCGTCGTTGTGGGGCAGTGGAGTGCGTTTCGTGATGTCTACTACGTCAGCGGCGAGCTGGTGCGCGGCGTCGAAGTGATCGCCAGCACGCTCGACATGCTGAATCGCACGGCGTATCTACAGCGCTACACGCGGTTGGAGCTGGTGCTGCGCTGCGTGGCGTATGCGGCTGCGGCCGCGGCGCTGAGTGTGCTGCTGCGAGACCGTGTGCCCGGCTGGCGCCGTCTGACGCTTACCGCGACCATCGCATTCGCCGCCGGCGTTGCGTTGCTGATCATCGCCGTCATCGGCGCGCGACTGCCGTGGCTCGTGGAGCTGACGGTTGCACTCGGTGTGCTGTTTCTCGCCAGTGGTCCACTGCTGCTGCTCACCGCCAGCCGTCGGCTTCAAGAGCAATTGATGCCGCGTAGCACGGGCGGTGTCGATGTCGAGACGCGTCTGGCGACGCTGGTGCTCAAGACGCGCGATCTAGCGGCGGACGAGGTCGGCGTTTCAGCCCAACAGGCTCGTCTTGAAAGCCCAGCTACACAGGCACGCAAAGAGGCCGACGTTGAGCAGCCATAGCATGCGAATCGCGCGTTGTCCCCACCGTCGTTCAGCTAGCAAGAAAGGTTGTTCGTGAGTTGCAGGCGGCATGGCTAGACCTCCATGCCGAAGATCACGAGCTCAATGTGCAGCGTTGCGACGCGCACCAGTTCAAGGAACCAATTGAACATGGTTACACCTGTTTTCTCCTTCGTTCGCCATCGGTCGAGACATGAGACACACGCGGTGTCAACGACCTAGACTTCATCGAACCCTTAGGCTCGGGCTTTAATAGGTCGCGCAAAAGTTGCGCGACAAACTGTCAATTTCTTGCAATTGCCACGGAAGACAGCACGCATACCCATCATGAAACGAGTCCTTCCCCTCCCAACACGCTGGCGCTTGACGCACTTTGACGGTTACGGCGAGATGCTCGGCGAGCTGCCGCCACGCCTCCCCGAAGCCCTCGACAACCTGCCATGGATCGAAGCCAGCGTCCCGGGCTCGGTCTACGGCGATCTCATGGCGGCGGGCTGGCTCGACGACATCTACGCCGACTGCAACACGCTCGCGGCGGAGTGGGTCGCGCAGCACTACTGGTATTACCAGATCACGTTCACGCCGCCCGCCGCAGCAGGCGCGCGGCGCCGCGTGTTGGTGTTCGATGGTCTCGATCTCGATGCGGATGTCTGGCTGAACGGCGTGCATGTCGCGTCGCACGGGAACGTATTCCTGCCGCTGCGGCTCGATGTGACCGCCTTGCTGCGCGACGGCGTCAACGACATCACCGTCCGCCTCAGCAGCGGGCTCGTCGAGCACGCCGACGACCCGGCGGGGCGCTTCAATCAGGAAGTGACCGCGACGCTGAGCAAGCGTCCGTACCTGCGAAAGCCGCAATTCGCCGCCCGCTGGGACTGGGCGCCGCGCCTGATGAATGTGGGCATCGGCGGCGGGGTGTGGCTGGAAGACTTATGCGGGGCGCAGCTCGGCGCGCTGGGTATCGAAACGACACCCATGCGCGATACGGCGCACTGGACGCTCGCAGTTCGCGCTGTGGTCGCTGATGAGGCCCGTTGCGCGCAGCAGTTGCGCGTGCGTGCGACGGTGGAGGAGACGGGGCGGACCGTCGACGCCGACGTCGTTTTCGCGGCTGATGCGATCGAAGCGACCTGTCCGTTGTCTATCGAGCTGCGGGATCCGCAGTTGTGGTCGCCAGCGCCGCACGGCAGTCCACACCGTTATGGGCTGCACGTTCAGTTGCTCGATCAGCAAGACGGCGTCGTCGACGAACGACGGGTGCGTTTCGGTGTGCGCATGGCGGAGATCGTGCAGGGGCCGACTCGCGACGGGCAGGGAGAGCGCTTTCAACTCGCGATCAACGGGCGCGCCGTGTTTTGCAAAGGCGGCAATTGGGTGCCGGCGGACTTGCTCTACAGCCAGCCGACCGATGACGACTATCGCGAGCTGGTGAGCCTTGCGCTCGAGGCGGGCTACAACTTTCTGCGCATCTGGGGCGGCGGGTGCTATGCGCCCGAAGCGTTGCTCGACGCCTGCGACGAAGCCGGCATCTTGGTCTGGCATGACTTGATGTTCGCATGCACGACGCATCCCGCGGACGATCCCGATTGGACCGCGAATGTCGAGCAGGAAGTGAAGCATCAAGTGCGTCGGATGGCGTGGCGACCGTGCGTGGTGCTGTGGGCGGGTAACAACGAAATCGACATGGGCGTGACGGACGGCTGGATCGCGAGCCGCGGATACAGCCAATCGCCGCAGACGTGCTACAAGTTGTTTCATCACACGCTGCGCAACATTGTGCGGCAGGAGAGCGCCGGGCGTCCGTACTGGCCGACGACGCCGTGGTCGCCGGACGGGTCGCATCCCAACCATCCGCTGATCGGCAACCAGCACCCGTGGGAGGTTGCGCTGCAGGGCGCGAAGGGCGACTACTGGCGCTACCTGACCGACGCCAGCCGCTTTGCGAACGAAGGCGGCATGATGGGCGCCAGCACCCTCAAGACGCTGCGGCAGATCTTGCCGGAAGGTGAGCGACGCGTCGGCGGACGCGTCTGGATGCATCACGACAATACGCAGAACAACTGGCGTCGCGAGCCGCTGCTCGACAACCTGCTGCGCATCAATCTCGTCGACGATCCGCGCACGCTGACCTTCGAAGACTACGCACGCTACAGCGCCATCCTGCAAGGCGAGGCGATCGCCACCGCGATCGACAACTGGCGCCGACGCATGTGGGATTCGGCCGCCGCGGTCTTCTGGATGTTTAACGACTGCTGGCCCGCCACCGTCAGTTGGACACCGATCGACCATTACCGGCGCCGCAAGCCGCTGCTGTGGTCGTGTCGGCGGGCATTCGCGCCGCTCCGGCCGATTTGCGTCGCGCTCGACGACGAGTTGCTGGTGTTCGTCGTCAATGATCACCTCACGCCGCAACCCGTCGAGCTGCGCTATGGGGTGTTTACGCTGGCGGGCGCATACGTCGTCGATCAGTCGACGCGTTTTGAGGCGCCGGCGAACGATGGGATCGTGGCGGCGCGACTGCCGCTGAGTGCGCTCGATGGCGCGCCGACCGAGCGGGGCGCGTTCGCAGTCATGACCGACGCGAGCGGCGGGGTGCAGACGCACCGCCTGTTTCGCGCGCGGTTCAAGGAGCTGAACTTCGCTGCGCCCGACGTGCGCGTGACGCAAACGCAGGATCAGCTCAGTCTGGTGAGCGACGCCTTCGCGTGGGCGGTGTGCCTGGATGAAGATGGCGAGCGGCCGCTGGCGGATAACTATTTCGACTTGCTGCCAGGGGTGGAGAAACGACTGGCGTGGCCATACGCCGACGCGCCGACAGTCCGGCTCGGTACGCGTGCGTGATGACAATGGAGGCGCGCTTGCCAAACATGCCGCGAGCGCGCCCTTTGATTAGAACAGTGAACGCCTCGCTGCGCGCCCCGATGTCAGAACTAGCCGTTCAGGCGTCGACGCAAAGCCGCGAGTGCCGCTAGGCCAAGCGTGATGACCGACGCCGGCTCGGGAATCTGGATCACGGCGAACTCGATGCTCGAGGCGTTGGTGGCGCCGGGGTCGGCCTGGAAGCCGCCGTCCACGCCATACATGCCGGCGGGGAGGAATGTGGTGAAGTTCGCGCCGCCGAACTGACCGTCCTCTTCGGTGTAGATGTCGTTGAACAGCACGTCGCCGGTGTCGAGATTGCGAACGCGAATGCTGCTCGAGCCTTCACCGACCTCGATTTCGTACACGCTGCTCAGGAGGTAGTCGCCGGGGATCATGATCTCGAACGCGATGTCGTAAGCGACGCTCGTGTCTTCGTTCACGGCCGCGTTCACATTGAAGCGGTACTCGGTTCCGACCGGGCCCGTAGCGCTGCCGGTCGCGTACAGCTCGGTTCCAACGGCGCCGATCTCGGCGGTGTCGCCGAGGAAGTCGACCGTATCGACGAGCAGAGGACCGGCGGTCGGAAAGCCGGTGAGCTCAAACTTGTTGAGCTGCAGGTCGGCGGCGCTGGCGCCAGCGATCCACGCGCCGGCGAGAAACAAGGCGCACATCTTCTTCATTGGTGTTCTCCTCACTCCATTAGGTTTAACGCGACGCAACTCTGTGTGGGGGAGGCGGCAAATCGCAGCCCCCCACGTCGCACTCACCATTCAACGGCATTTGGCGCTCGAATGAACGCATCGGTCGGTGAAATGCGCGCAAAAGCTTGATGAAGGTTTGCGACCCGCCGGTCTTGAGAAGGTCTGCGTGCGCGAAGATGACCGGTGGTCGTCGAACCCGCTTTCTGATGGCGTCGAGCGGATGGCGGCGACAGAAACTGCTTGCTCGGAAACGGCGCGAGTTTTACGCTAAGAGGCTTGATTGTCGGCGACGCGGTTGGCGCCGCCGACTGCTCGTTTCGTGCGCGTGTGCGAGTGTCTGCTCGATTGCGAAAGATCTGGACCCACTCGAAATCGCCTTCATCCCCCGCTGTTCGCGGCCTGACGTTGGCGGAGCTGCTGATCGTGGTCGGCGTGATCGCGCTCTTGGCGGCGCTGCTCACGCCGGCGCTGCAGGCGGCGCACCAGCAAGCGGTGCAGACCACGTGCATGGCCGCGGAGCAGCAGATCGGGCTGGCGCTCGAAACGGCCCGCAGCGAACACGAGTTCTATCCACTCTGGGACGATAACGGCTCGCCGATCGTCTTCACATGGCTCGACGTGCTCGTCCAGCGGCACTATCTGCACAGCGTTCGTGTTGGCTACTGCCGAGCCGACAAGCGCCCCGACCCGTTGAACGAGGCGCGGGCCAACTCGCTCGGTCGTACGTTGGCGTATCCGCCGGAGCCCTCGCGTCGCGGCATCGACTACAGCTACGGGATCGGCGTTCCGCTGTCGGCGGGCGGCTGGGCGTGGCGGCCCGAGCAGACGATAGACGGCGCCGAGCCGCAACCGCGCCGTTTTGTGGATCACGAGCGATCGCCGTCGCGTCGCTTGCTTGTGTCTGACGCGACGTGGTCGGGGGTCTTCAATCTGACCGGCTATGCGATCGCGTCGAACGTGTGGAACGACCAAACGCAGTTCGACAACACGATCGCGTGGCGGCATCCCGAGTTTTCCGCGAGCGTGCTGTACCAAGACGGCCACGTCAGTCGCGTTAAGTATCGGCTCGACGAGCCAACTCCGGTGGACACGTTTGGGACGTTTGTGTGGTATCCGGGCGAGCCGCTGGCGCTCACGCCCGACTCGGAGCACGACGGCAACTACTACCCGCTCTCGCCGCCTCCCAACCCGATGGGCGCCCCGCGCGGCGAGGTGCTGCCGGCGGAGATGGTTCCCGCGTATTACACGGCCAACGGCCTGTGGAGCGAGATTCCACACAAGTAGGCCACGCGTAAATCGTCGCGTCGCAGCACTGTTCGTGCGTTCACGAAACCGATGCGGCGACGCACGATTGTGATGGATGCGCGACGGATATCGGTCCGCGTCATGAAGATTTGTCGTTGGTTGAGCTACCCTGCGCAGGCCAACACTAGCGCATTGTTACGAGGACGTGAGCGTGATTGAATTCAAACCGCAAAGCCGTGTTTTGCTGGCGGCGTGGGTGTTGCTGCTTGCCGGCTGCAACTCCATTTACCTCGGCGACCTGTTGGGGCCGCCGGTTCCGCTGGGTCCGAGCGCTGGCGTCGACGATCCAAACAGCAGCGTCGACGATGGCGGTCGCGATCCGAACGCGCCGTTCGTCGTGGCGCGCATGAGCAGCTTTCTTCCTTTCCCGTACGATCTCGACAATCATCAATTCGCGAGTCGCGGAGCCTCGGTACGCGATTCTGATGTGTGGATCGAGGGCGAATTTCCGCGTTTCACGATTCACTGGTCGCCGGAACTCGAGGTGCGTTCGGTCGAGGTTGAATATCTCGTCCGCTCAGGTGACGAAGATCCCTACGGCATCAGAGTTGATGGCCGTGAATTTGATCCGAATGTTCCGTCGATCCTGCCGCCGGTGGTGTACGGCGCGTACAACATTCCCGGAACGCAACCGATGTCGCGCGTGCAGCAGCCGGCGCCGACGATGACGCTCGGCGTCGACGATCTCGGCTTCGGTCGATTTCTGTCTGAGACGCCGAACGGGCCGCGCGATGACCAGACGATCGAGATTCGGATCTACGCTTTCGATCCCGAAAATGTGCGCCCGAACGGCGACAACGTGACGTCTGTCGCAGCGATCTTCTATGTCGCCAACAATCTGTCACGCGGTGGCAGAGAGGACGACATTGCGCAGTGTGCAAGCGATGAGCGCGAGTGTTTGGGCGACTAGCGTCCGCGACTCAGGTTTTCTCGGACGGCTGCACGCGGTTACGCGAGCGCCGCGGCTAGGTCGGCCTTGGGTTCGGTTCCGGTCAGCCGCAGGTCGTACTTCTCCTGCAGGATTTTGAACACGCCGGGGGAGACGAATGCGGGCGCCGCGGGGCCGACGCGGATGCCCTGCACCCCCAGATGCAGCAGTGTGAGCAGCACGGCGACCGCCTTCTGTTCGAACCAGCTCAGCACGATCGTGAGCGGCAGGTCGTTCACGCCGCACTTGAGCGCGTCCGCCAGCGCGACGGCGACCTGAATGGCGCCGTAGCTGTCGTTGCACTGGCCCATGTCGAGAATGCGCGGGATCTCGCCGACGCCATCGAGTTGCAGCGTTCCGACGTTTTCGTTGCGGATGCGGAATTTTCCGCAGCCGAGCGTGAGAATCAGCGAGTCTTGCGGCGTGGCGTTGGCGTACTGCGCGAAGTAGTTGCGGCCGGGTTCGGCGCCGTCGCACCCGCCGATGACGGAGAAGTGCCGCAGCTTGCCGGCTTGCACGGCGGCGAGGATCTTGTCGGCGAGGCCGATGAGCACGCTGTGGTGGAAGCCGATGGTGGTCTCGCGGACCTGCTTGTCGACGAGCGGCGTGCTCTGCTTGGCCGCAGCGATGACCTCGGAGAAATCGTCGGTCTTGAGCCGTTTGCCGCCGGGAACCGCCGTGACGCGCGTGGTGAACAAGCGGTCCTTGTAGGCGTCGCGCGGGATGAGTACGCAGTTGGTGGTGGCGAGGATGGGGCCGGAGAAGGCAGCGAACTCGGTTTTCTGCTTCTGCCACGCATCGCCGTAATGCCCGACGAGGTGTTTGTGCTTGCGCAGTTCGGGGTACATGTGCGCGGGCAGCATCTCGCCGTGGGTGTAGATGTTGACGCCTGATCCTTCCGTCTGTTCGAGCAGGTGTTTGAGGTCGACGAGATCGTGGCCGGTGACGAGGATGCCGGGGCCGGCTTTGGTCCCTTCGTAGACGGGCGTCGGGGCGGGCTGGCCGAAGGTTTCGACGTGCCCCTCGTCGAGCAATTGCATGACGCGCAGGTTGTATTTGCCGCAGTCGAGCACGAGTTCGAACAGGGATTCGAGATCGAAGTTCACGTTGGTGACGGTCGCGAAGAGCGCCTCTTCGACGAATGCGTCGACCTCGGGATCGACCTTGCCCAGCCGCCGGGCGTGGTGCTTGTACGCGGCGAGGCCTTTGACGCCGTAAAGCAGGATCTCCATGAGCGACTGCATGTCTTCGTCTTTGCCGCAGACACCGATGTTGGTGCAGCCGACGCCTTGATATGCTTGTTCGCACTGATTGCAGTACATGAGTGGCTCCGATCGGCTTTCGCGGCCGCTGCGCGTGCGACGGCGATTTGCCGTGCTGAGCAGAGCATCGGACAATCGCGCTGAGCGGGCCTTGATCTGGATCAAGCGGCGTCGAAATGACGCGCCGCATCGTTCCCACCGTGAGGTTGGTGTTGCCCGACGCGGCGCTCGACATCTTGCGCAACTGCAGCTTTTTCAATGCGTTGTCGGCGGGGTCGTTGGGCAGCGTGCGGGCGTGCGCGGTAATGAAGCATTACGCGCGCGGGGCTGCGATTTTTCGACAGGGGGATGCGTGTCCGGGTTTGTTCGTCGTGGGCGGCGGGACGGTGCGCGTGTTCAAGCTGGCGCCGAACGGGAAGGAGCACGTGCTGCACTTCGCCGAACCGGGACGCACGTTTGCGGAAGTCGCGGTGTTGGGCGGGTTTGCCTGTCCCGCGAACGCGGAGGCGATCGAAGACACGAACTGCGTGCTGCTGCCATCGACGCCGTTTCGGGCGCTGCTGGCCCGCGATCACGACATCTGCCGCCAACTGCTCACCAGCATGTCGCTCTGGGTGCGGCAATTGGTGGGTCTGCTCGAAGACGTTGTGCTGCGCGACGCGACGGCGCGGGTGGCGCGACATCTGCTGCAGGCCGACGACTCGAACGGCGTCGCGAGCTTTACGCTGCCCATGGCGAAGAAGGATCTCGCGAGTCACCTGAATCTGACCAGCGAGACGTTGTCGCGTACGTTGCGGCGATTGGCGGAAGCCGGGCTTATCGCGTTGGGCGAGCAGAACACGCTGCGTCTGTTGCGTGTTGACGCCCTCCGTGACACGGCTGAGGGGTTGCCGCCGGGCGAATGGGCATAGCGCTGTTCTTGGAACTGGTTGCGTTCGCGGAGAGGGAGTTGGTGATGGGTGATCAAGATCGAACGGCGATTGGCGCGGTCGTTGAGACATACTTTCGCGCGTTGCGCGCGAGTGACGCCGACGGCATTCGGTCGGCGTTTCACGAACGGGCGCAGGTGATGGGGGCGCCGGAGGGGAACGAGCATTTTGGGAGTCGGGCTGAGTTTGAGGAGTTTGTCGCCGCCCAACCTGCGCCGGAGGCGGTCGATGAACCCGATGCGATGTCGTACGAGATTCGCGACCTCACCGAGAGCAGCGCGTTCGTTTGCGCGCGGGTTCCTTATCAGGGGATTGTGTGCATTGACTACCTGCTGCTGGCGAAACACGCGCGTGGATGGCGAATCGTGGCGAAAGTGTTTCATCGGGAAGCGTGAACTGCGGAGCCGGCGCGGGGCCGCCGCCAACGCGACTTCAAGAACACAGACTCAGGAGCGTGGGGCTGATTCCGCGCTCGCGGTTCGGCGATAGCGCACGGCGCCCACGAGGATCGCCAGCAACAGACCCAGGGTCACGATGTTGGCGATGATGATGGGCGCCGCGCCCATCAGCAAACCGTAGAGCAGCCAGCATACGACGCCGACGGTGAGCGCGGTGAACGTGAGCACGGACAAATCGCCGGCGGAGCGCGTGGCGTAGACCTTGCGCACTTGCGGCACGAATGAGAGCGTCGTGAGCGTCGCCGCGAGAAAACCGATTGCGTCAACCATGTCAGCCGCCTGTGTGTTTGTGTGCGCTCTTGTCGCGCTGTTCCCGACCGCGGGGTCGCGCAGCGTATCATGCACGCGTGTGACAGGAAGCCGCGTGGGCCCAAACCACGCGGTACCCGGCAGCAATTGGAAGACTGGTGGCGGCGATGGACTTTTGGATGGGATTGTTTAGCGATGGGGAGGAAGCGGAACGGCTCGGCCGCATCGAAGCCAAGCTCGACCTGATTCTGGACCATCTGGGCGTCGAGTTCCCGGATCCGCGCGATCTCAAGCATCTCGACGAGGAAACCCGCGCGCTCGCTGACGCCGGCGGGAAGATCGCCGCCATCAAGCGCTATCGCGAGACCAGTGGGGCGGGATTGCGTGATGCACGGCTGGCGGTAACGGCGTACCTGCGCGACCGCGGTCGATGATCCGGCAAACATCGCTGTGCGCCGGGCGGCGGACGGCGCGGTTTCGCGAGCGCTGACCCGAGCGGCGTAGGCGGGCAGATACGTCTGACGCTAGGGCTTGGGCTGCTTGTGTGAGCATGCGGCGCAGAGGCCGTGGAAGCGGATCGAGTAGCCGTGTACGACGAAGGCGCCATCGCCGCCGCGGTCGCGCAGACGTGGGGGCTTGATGCGGCTTTCGAGTTCGCGGTCTTCCACGTCGAAGAGCTTCTCGCAGCGTTCGCAGATCAGGTGATGATGCGCGTGGGTCATGGGGTCATAGCGGGTGGCGGCGCCGGGGGTGCAGGCTTTGGTGATCACGCCTAGGCAAACCAGCGTTTCGAGCGTGCGATAAACGGTGGCGCGCGAAACGCCGGGCATGGCGGCGCTGATCTGCTCGAAGACTTCGTCGGCGGTAGGGTGATCGCGCCGGTCGAGTACGGATTCGAAGATGGCGCGGCGCTGGACGGTGACGGCGAGTCCCTGTCCGCGACAGAGGCTTTCGAACGATTGGATGCGCGCGCTGCGTTGTTTCGCCGTCATCTGTAAATGAGAAGATATCTCATTCAGGACAAGTTGTCAATCCCGGGTTCGTGGTCTAATATAACGCGTGTGTGACCTATCGCCGACTGGCGCGGGCCGCACGTGGAGCGACCAAAGGGCGTTGCGAAACAACCGAAATCAGGCCAGGCCGCGGCTCGTTCGGGTGCATGCGGCCGCCGCAGTTAGGGAGACCCAGATGCTGACCGTTGGCGATCAGTTCCCCGAGTTCAATTGCAAAGCGTGCACCGGCAACGAGCCGACCGACCTCAGCGACATCAACAGCGGCACCGATGAGGGTAAGTGGAAGCTGTTCATCTTCTATCCAAAAGACTTCACGTTCGTGTGCCCGACGGAGCTGGTCGAGTTCGGCAAGCGCGTCAACGACTTCAAGGATCGCGACGTCGTGCTCTACGGGGCCAGCACCGACAACGAGTTTTCGCATCTGGCCTGGCGTCAGCAGCACGAAGACCTCAACAAGCTGCCGTATCCGCTGCTCGCGACGCAGAAGCTGGCCCGCGAGTTGGGCATTCTCGAGAAGAATGAAGACGTCTGCCTGCGGGCGACGTATCTGGTTGATCCGCAGGGCGTGATTCAGTTCGCCGCCGCGAACAGCCTGCCGGTCGGCCGCAATGTCGACGAGGTGCTGCGTGTGGTTGACGCGGTGCAGTCGGACGAGCTGTGCCCGTGCAACTGGAAGAAAGGCGACGCGTTCATCAAGGTGTAATCGTCGCGCGTGGCACGGTTAGAAGGGGGCGATTTAAACGGCGTGGGCGGCGGCATGGACGGCGTCTTCGACGTGGCTCGGAGTCGCCGCTTGCCGCTGTTCCACCAGATTGGGAGTGATTGATGGATAACACCAACGCATTGCGCGAAAAACTCGGCGAAGACACGAAGGATCTGAAGCTCAACGTGCAGGCCGTGCTCACGCCGGAGCGTCTCACGGCGGAGCAGACGTGGGGCGTGGCGCTGGCGTCGGCGATCTTTCTGCAGGACAAGACGCTGCATGACGCGATTGCGCAAGATGCGGCGGCGAGCGGCGCATCAGACGCCGTGGTGAGCGACGCCCGCGCGTCGGCTGCGTTGATGGGCATGAACACGATCTACTACCGCTTCCGGCACATGGCCGACGACAAGTTCAGCCAAATCCCGCCGAAGCTGCGTATGAATCGCATGCGTCAGCCGGCCAGCGACACGCTGACGTTTGAGCTGATGTCGATGGCGTGCGCGGTGCTGGAGGGTTGCGAGATGTGCATCAACGCGCACGCGGCGAGCCTGGAGAAGGCCGGCGCGACGCCGGAACAGATCAACGATGCGGTGCGCATTGCGTCGGTGCTGCGCGGCTTCAGTATCGCGACGTGGATCAGCGAGCCGCGTTAATGCCGCGATAGTTTCGCGTGGCGGATCGCCGGCGGGCGGGTGGCATGGGCCAGCCCGGCTGGCCCGTATCTGCGGCGGCGGATCGGCGCAACTCGCGTGTACGCATTGAACGCGGCTCCAAGCGCTTGAAGACGCCTCACGGCTCTTGCATGTCGAACGGCATGCCGCACTCCGGACAGACTCCAGTGGTGTTACCGCGCAAGTCATAGCTGAACTCTATACATCGTGTCGCACTACCAGAGAAAAGAGATCTTCTGCAGTGAATACAGCGGCGCGAAAATAGATTGAAGTTAGAGTATTGATCCATAAACGCCGATTCCCGACACGTCGGGCAGCTTGCACCTATCATCCACCCGAGAGCTCCTAAGGACAGAGAAAATCCTGACAACAAGACCGTAAACACAGCTTCGCGGCTCACCAGTCCCGCCGCAACGCACGCCACAGCAGCCACCAACATTAGCAAAGCGGCGCACCACACCGTTACCTTTACAGCGATCAGTCTCACCACGCCCTCCACGAACGCAGTAGCGCCCAGAGTGTCACCATCAACCGGGTTGTCGGAGTCGTCTGGTTCACGAATCTGCTAGCTGCTCGTTTCAAGCTCCAGCAGGCGGCGAAAGTCGGACCGGGTCAACCGCGCGACGTCGGGCACGACCAGGTCCGCCGCGCCGACCCGTGCGGCGGGGCCGATGCCGATGACGCACATTTTCGCCCGGCGGGCGGCTTCGACGCCGGCGGCGGCGTCTTCGACCACGACGCAGCGCGGCGACGCGACGCCGAGCAGTTCGGCCGCGCGCAGGAACGCCTGTGGGTCGGGCTTTGACGCGGGCGCCTCGACGCCGTCGACGACCGCATCAAACAGCGTCGCGATGCCGAGCCGCTCGATGACGCGTCGGGCGTTCTTGCTGGCCGAGGCGAGCGCGACGCCGAACCCGTGATTGCGCAAATCGGTGAGCAGGTCGCGGGCCCCGGTCGCGAGGTCGGCGGGGGTGATCTTCTCCACCAAGGCGCGGAAGTCGTTGTTCTTGCGGTCGGCGAGCTCGCGCTTCTGCGCGGCGCTGAACGCGCTGCGGTGGGCGCCCAGCAGCCGGTCGAGGCTCTCCATGCGGCCGACGCCGCGCAGGTTGTCGTTGGTCTGTCGGTCGAACGGGAGGCCGAGGTGCTGCGCGAGTCGCGACCAGGCGGCGAAGTGCAATTCGGCCGTGTCGGTGAGGACGCCGTCGAGGTCGAAAATTGCGGCGGCGGTGGCGTGCGTCGGCGTCATGGTCAGGTGTCCGTCGGTCTCCGTGCGACACGCGCATCATAACGGTGAGGGGGGCGGCGCTGGTCTGCGCGGCGTGCGTGGCTCGCGGGCGCCGATGCCGTGTGACGCGATCGGCGGGTCGCTGCGCCCCGCACCGCGCGCTAGACCTAGACGGGGATGCCGACCTCGAGAAGCTGGGCGTCGGCGGCGAACGAGGCGCTGAGGTCTTCGCAGGCGGCGGGGAGCAAGACCGTGTCGCCGCGGCCGAAGGTGAGGTCGCCGGTGGGGCCGGACAGCCGACCCGATCCGCTCAGCGTCATCCAGAGCCGCATCTGTCCGTTGAGGACGATGGCTCTCGTTCCCGCCTCGACGTCAACACGGTCGATCGTGAAGCGCGGCGTCGCCGCGACGCGTTCGCCGGGGCCGAGGGCGGTGGGGACGCCGGCGCGGGGTTGCGCGATCATGTCGCGGGTGATGTCGTAGCGTGTGTTGGCGGCGCCTTGCTCGAGGTGCAGCGTGCGCGGCTTGCCGTCGAGCCCGACGCGCTCCCAGTCGTACAGGCGATAGGTGATGTCGGACGGCGTCTGCACTTCGGCGACGACCAGCCCGGCGCCCAATGCGTGCACCGTGCCCGACGGCAGGTAGTAGCACTGGCCGACTTCGGCGGGCCACTGCAGCAGCAAGTCGGCGAACGCTTTCGTGTTGAAGGCGGCGGCGACGTCGTCGGGACCGACGCCGGGTTTAAGCCCGATGTAAAGCCGGGCGTCGGCGTCCGCCGCCACGACGTACCAGGCTTCGTGTTTGATTCCGGGCACGTCGCCGCCGTCGGGCGCTGGTTTGGGATGCACCTGCACGCTGAGGTGTTCGCGAGCGTCGAGGTATTTGAGCAGCAGGGGGAAACGTCCGTCGGCAAGCGCGGCGTCGCCGTAGAGGCGGTCTTTCCAGGTTTCGACGAGCGTCGCGAGGCGTGTGCCGGCTAGCGGACCGTCGCGGACGGGCGAGTCGTGCTGCGGAAAGTCGGGCAGACTGGCGACCTCCCACGATTCGCCGATCGGGTCGGCGCCGGGCAACGCTTTGTCAAGCAGTGTCGAGAGCGACCGGCCGCCCCAGGGTTTGGCGTGGAACGATGGTGAAAGGACTACGGGCTGAAGTTCTGCAGACATCGTCAGTCTCGCTCGATCGTGTGAGGGGGCGAAGGCGTCTCAAAGGTCAGGTTGGGTGCGATGCGCTCCAAACGCACGGGTCCAATGCCGCTGACCGTCAGCAGATCGCGCGGCTCGTCGAAGCTGCGTTCGCGACGCGCGGTGATGATTCGCTGGGCGAGTCCGACGCCGATGCCGGGCAGCAGCGTGAGTTCGCTCGCGTCGGCGGTGTTGGGATTGATGCGCAAGCGTGCATCGAACGGGGCGACGCGCGTGTTGGCGGGCGCGAGCGCCGCGCTGGCGGTCATACCGAGCAGCAACGCTAACCCGATGACGGCGAGCGCCAGCAGCGTACGGCGCTGGGGGTCCAATCGATCGACGGGCTGCGGCATCTGAAGCTACGCGGTCGTGAGCCGCAGTTTGTCGCGCCAAGCCGCGATCTGAGCGTACGCCGCCTTGGGCGTGCGGTCGGCTCGCAGCACGCCGCAAGACCCGAAGGCGGCGGTTTCCTGATCGACGACGTCGTGCAGTGCGACCGTTTCGACGAATGGCTTGGAGAGCGCTACTTCGAGAAATGCAAGCAGCCACTCCGATTGCGTCGTCTCCGACCATTCGGAGCGCCAACGGCCGCCGCACGCCTCGAGCCCGGTACTCGCCTGGTTGGGGGCGGAAGGTACGCAGACGCCGGTGATGTGAATCGGTTTGCCGAGGTTGGCGACGCGATCGAGCAGGGCGCTGATTTGCAGAAGATCGCGCAGGTGATAGCCGTCTTCCTGCACGCCGAAGAGAAACTGCACGCCGAACCCGTCGAAGGGGATGCCGCTCTGGCTGACCATTTCGGCGTAGAGCAGGGGTGGCACGGTGCGTTGGTTGCGCGAGAAGTATTCGCCCCAGGGTTGGGTCAACTCGATGAGCACCTGTCCGCGACCGCTGCTTTGTTTCGCGGTGACGGCGGCGAGCCGCGTCATTTCGATCACGTGTTCGAAGGAGAGCGACAGGGCGTCGGTCGCGTGCAGTCCGCTGGCGACGACCCAGGTCTTGACCGACTTGGCGTAGCGCGAGACGGCCTGGCGGACGTAATCGCGCGCGTAGTTGAGCACGCTCTCGTAGTCGTTCTCCCACAGGTACATCCAGTCGGGCAATGACTGCACGCCGAAAGAGAGCAGCGGTCCGGCGTGTACGGGCAGCTTTGCGTTCTTGCACGCCGTAACCCACTTGTCGATCGCGTCGAACTCGGCGGCCTGCTCGGTCGGCTGGATGTCGCGCCAGTTGAATCCGAGTTGGACGAAGTCGAGTCGGCCGCCGAGGGTCTTGAGCAACTCGGCAGGCTGCTTCGACGCCGGCACGACCGCGCCGAGGAAGGGCTGCGCAAAGCCGCGGCTTCCCTGACGGCGCCCGAGGAAGACGCCGGCGTGAAAGCGGGTCATTTTTTCGGCTCCGATGAGTCCAAAGCGGAGCGATTGCGCGCCGTACTCGGCGGCGTCTTCGGTCGACGTCGCGCTGAGAGCGCGGATGAAGCACTCGCGGGCCTGATCGAGGTCGGCGGCGATGGGCTCCATGCCGGCGTAGTCGAATAGTCCCCATTCCTCGCGCTTGAGATTGATGCGCATCAGACGTCGTCGCGCGAGTTCGAGGGTGAGCACGTAGGGATCGTCGCGTCCGGGCAGGCGCGTCGTCTCGAGTTGAGCGACGCCGTAGCCGGGCACATCCCACAGCAGCGAGAGGGCGGCCGGTTCGCCGGAGCGCAACTCGCAGACGATGCGGTCGCCGTCGAAGCGCACGGCGCCGCGCAGCGGCACGCCGTCGGCGCCGAGCAGATGCGCACCATGAACCGCATGGAGCGGCTCGGGCTGCGAAGATGTCGGCGGACAGAGAAAAGCCAGCATGGGGCGCCTCAGCAGGGCGACATGTGGCCAATCGGGCGCAACCGGCCACATACTCGGATGTTAAAGGTGGCGGATTCGCGTGGAAAGCGGCGAGGGTGCGATTCCGACGGCGGTATTGGTAGGGTTTTGTCGAGAACGCCTTATACTGCGCGGCAGCACGTCAACTGGGCTCGCGTGGATGCGGCCGTCCCACGCGCGGCGCGGAAGATCATCTCTCATGGCGGCCGGCTGAGGCATCGTGATGGCGACTGAGCCGACCGTGGATGTTTGTGATGGCTGCGGCGCGACGGTCTACCCCGAGCATATCGAATCTCACAAGGCTGAGCGCGTCGCCGGGCGGTTGCTCTGTCGGCATTGTCTGGCGGAGCAGAGAACGGCTGCGCAAACGGCGCCGCCGCCAGGGGAGGAGCCATTGGAGGAGCCGTTGGAGTTGATTGAGCTGCCGAGCGAGGAAGCAGCACCAACGGCGCCGCCGAAGCCGGATATGAAGCGGTTTAGCTCGAACGCGATCAGCTTCGCGCAGGGGGCCGCGCGCGAGACCGGTTTCCGGCGGTCGTTGCTGACCGACTCGCCGAACGCGACGCGTTGCCGCACCTTTCACGCGAAGCTGAACGACGCGTCGCTGGCGCACCTGAACGATGTGATCAACGAATGGGTCGACAATCATGACGACGTGGAAATCAAGTTTGCGACGAGTTCGATCGGTGTGGTGGAGGGGAAGCATCAGGACGTGCACTTGATCGTCACGGTGTTCTATTGATACGCCGTGGGGCGCCGGGCGATGCAGCCTGACGCTACACTGCCAATCGGAGTCGCTGCTTTAGTCGCCAGGTAGGGAGTCGTGATGCCGCCGATCGCGCGTTTGCCGGATGGGAGCTTGGTCGCTGTCGACTCGCCTAGCGGGGGGCGCGTGATCGCGGGCGAGTTGTTCGCGGAACTGCGCGTCACGGATGTGGCGGCGTCGCTCTCTGCGTTGGCTGCGCCGCTCGACCCGATCAACATCTTCGCGATCGGTCGCAACTACGCCGCCCACGCGCAAGAGACCGGTTCTCAGCCCCCCGAGCGGCCGTTGGTGTTCATGAAGCCGACGACGGCGGTCTTGGCGCCGAACGGAGTCATTCGTTTGCCGGCCCCGGCGCCGGACGTCGTCGATTATGAAGCCGAGTTGGCGGTCATCATCGGGCGCAGGGCGCGGCGGGTCTCCGCGTCGGAGGCGCTCGACTTCGTGTTCGGCTACACGTGCGCGAACGATGTCTCGGCCCGCGACTGTCAGAAGAGCGACAAGCAGTGGGCGCGGGCGAAAGGGTTCGACACGTTCTGCCCGCTCGGGCCGTGGATCGTGCCGGCGGCTGAGTTCGACCCGCGGGACGTGCACGTGATCAGCCGGCTGAACGGGGAGACGATGCAGTCGGCGCGCACGAGCTCGATGATCTTTTCGGTCGCCGATCTCGTGAGTTACCTGTCGCATCAATTCACGCTTTTGCCGGGGACGCTGATTCTGACGGGGACGCCGGAAGGGGTGGGATTCGTCCGCCAACCGCCCGTCTTGCTGAGGCCCGGCGACACGATCGAGATCGAAGTGGAAGGCATTGGTGTCCTCACCAATACGGTTGGCGCGCCGGACGCCTGACATCCGCAGGCGGTTTGCATGGCCGAGTCGGAACCGCCCATTCGCTACGCCAGCCGCGGCGCATCGCGATGTACTCAGCCACGAGCGGCGCGGCGTCGCTACGTTTGGCGCCCGTTGGTCTGGCGTCGAGTGGGGCTGGTTGTCGCGGTTGTGGCAGTGTTTGGCGTCGCGCCGTACTTGTTACTCAAGCGTATCACACCTCCGACGCAACCGAGCCTGACGAGCGGCCTCGCCGAATACTTGCGTGTGTTGGCCGTGGGGCTACGCGACTACGAAGCCGATCAGGGCCGCTATCCGCCGACGCTGCAACATCTGGTGCACTACGGCTATGCCGGTCGATTGCACTTGCTGCCGCGGCCGTCGCCGCTCGGCGGTTCCGATCCTAACTGGGATGCGATCGAACGGGCGGTGCACGCCGCCACGCAGCCATCCGAACGCGACGCTCTGCTCGCGCAGGCGCCGTGCGACTTCTTCTATGCGGCGTACGCGTCGGCGCCGGCGAGCGATGCGGATTGGCCGTGGGTGTGGATCGCGCCGGAAGATGCGAGCGGTGTTGCGGTCGTCATCTTGGTGTCGGGCGAGGTGCTGGAGCTTTCGCCGCGGGCGTTGCACCTGCTGCTGAACGAGCGCGACAGCGACCATCGCGCGCTGCGGCATGCTGCGTTGCCGATCGTCCGCCCCGTGCGGTAGCCACGTGTGGGGCTCACTGTCGGTGAACTCCGGTCCGCGCTACGCCAGCGTGACGCGCACGCGCTTCACCTGGCGATTGCGAATGGCGTGCGCTGCGTCGCCAGTGAGTGCGACGGCTTCGACCGGGGTCTGGTCATCGAGCTGATAGCGCACCGGGCGGACCGCCTGGTCGCCGAATGTGCTGCGACGACCGGGGTTGTGGTAGATGAGCAGCATGTCGCCGAAGAGAGCGCAGGCGAAGTCGCCGGCGGCGAGCGCGACGGACTCGTCGCGCCAGTGGATCGTGCGCGGCGCGTCGAGGAACCAATCGCCGGGCAACGCGGGGCCGGCGCTGAAGCGCAGGGCGTGATCGTCGGTAAGGGTGAACGGCTCGGGACCGATGGTCATGATCAGCCACATGTGCACGAACTCGGCGCTCGATCCGCTGAGCCGCGCGATGAAGCCGCGGCCATGGGTGGCCGGATCGGGGTTGGCGGATGAGCCGATGAACGAGCTGTTTTCGAGCACGCTGCGCCCGTAGGTGTGCGGGTCCATGAAGGGCGTCAGCATGGTCTGGATGTCGGCGTAGAAGGCGTCGTAGAGCCCGGCGCGGAGCAGCTCGAGCAGATATTTGTACGACATGTGCATCCAGATCGACTCATTCTCGAACCAGCCGCGCGTAAACGTGCGGGCGCGGCCGATGTCGGGTCCGCAGGCGTCGAGACACTCGTTGAGCTTGTACATCGCAAGCTGCTCGTCGTAGAGGCCGCTGCGTCGCACGGCGTCGTAGGTGCGCTGCACGTCAGCCGGATCGCTCGCGAGCCGCATGGCGTGCACCTGACCCTCGAGAAACAGCGGCAGGGGCGCGCTTTCAAAGCTGCTGACCTGTTCGACCACCGGACGCGCGTCGTCGCGCGATACGCCGCGCGGGTTGTTGCGAAAGTAAGTGTGAACGAGGCCGTGCTGCGCGCCCTGCGCGTTGGCGACGGCGGTGCGTCCGCGACGTTCGGCCCCGTTGAGCAGGCGTTCGAGCGTAACTGCTGACACCTCGACCGCTTTCGCAGCGCTGCTTTCGCGCAACGCGGCGCGGTACGTCTCACGGATGGTCGCACTGCGGCGCCAGTCGTACGGATGCGCGAGTTCGTCGGCGACGGTTTCCATCAGACTCGCGACCGGCGCCGGCAGCAGCGTGTCGGGTGGATCGGGCAAGACGCGGCGCAGCCACCCGGCGAGTCGCGCGAGCTCGGCGGCTTCGCAACTTGAAGAGCCGAACAAGCCGGGGAGCCCGTTCATCGCGTCGTTCCAGCCGGGGCGGCCGGCCTCCATTTCGATGCCGCGCAGCGCCGCGTCGAACGAGACGGCCTTGATGGCGACGAGTGCACCCAGCTTGCCGAACGGGGTGGTCGCGGGCAGCGGCGGGGTGCGCGGTTCGTGGTCGGTGACGGCGTCGAGCTGCAGCGGTCCGCTGGGGCGATGCTGGTAGGTCGCCTCGCGGGGCATGACGAGCGCGCCTTCGTCGAACCAGGCGATGTCGGCCCCTTGCGTCAGCATGGCGCGCACGCGATCGGGATAGAGGCCGGCGAAGGCTTCCAGGAGATCGACGAGATAGGTCCAGTGGTCGATCCAGTAGCCGCCTTCGTGACCGCTGGCGAGGAACGTGTGTTCGCAGCGGCTAAGGACATCGAGCAGCCACGCGTCGCGGTCGGAAATTTCGACGCCGTTGTCGTTGAGCCAGCCGAGCAGCGCACCGGGCTGAATGGGTTGCTGCATCAAACGCGCCAGTTGCGCCCGGGCGGCGTCGGACGCGGCCGGCGGACACACCTGTTCGGCAAGATCGGCGGGCGCGCGCCAGTGGGCGCCCGCGACTTGCAGCGGGTTATAGCCGTCGGCTTGCAGCAGGTTGAGGAACGCTCGAATCTCGAGATCACCGACCTCGGGGTAGAACCACACGTCATAGCGGCGATTCTGCAGCACGTCGCGATAGTTGCCCGCGCCGGCCGAAAGCGGGTGGGGAGGGAGAATGTAGTAGTTGTAGTCGCGCTCGAGGTCGCCGTGGCGTCGCGCGAAGGGGTGCAAAAGCGTATCGCCGTTGGCGGAGGGCAGACGCTTGGGCACGCCGCCGCGCAGGACGTTGTCGAGATAGTTCTGTCGGGCGTAGGCGTCGAACAGGGGCTGCGATGAGACGGTGAACGCCGGGTCGGTCGTCGCCGTGACGCAGCGGCGACTGGCTTCGGCGGCGGTGTTGAAGCGATCGAGCGTCTTAAAGGCGTTGATGCCGCGCTCGGCGGCATCCATGTGCGGCGCGGCCCCGATGAGGGCGAGCCACTGGGCTGATTCGCCGGGCGCAAGTTCGAGCGTGAGCGGCGCGAGCGCGCAGCCGAAGCGGTTCTCGAACAGCTCGAGTTCGCGATGCGGGAACCCACGAGCGATGAAGTGTCGCGGGGTGACGAGGTCGCGCCCGCCGCCGAAGATTGCGTGGGGGTCGACGTACGGTTTGATGGGTTCGAGGCTGCGATCGGTGATGCGGTAGGCGGCGTAAAAGTTGCCGGCGGCGACGGCCTGCACTTCGGCTTCGTCATGCACCGCGACCTTGGTCGCGAAGTAGGGCACGACGCCCTGAATCATGCGGACGTAGGCGTAGGCTTCGCGGATGTGGCGCAGCGCCTTGAGGCTGAAGTCGCCCACGCCGGCGGGCACGACGAGCGGCAAGCCGTCGAGTATTTCGAGCGTGGCGGGGGCGTTGCCGGTGTTGGTGACGCGGACCCGGCGGACGAGCATGCCGAGCGGCTGATCCGGCGGCGAGAAGTAGGTGACGTCGAAGGCGAGGTTTCGCTGTGCGTCAGTCTCGTGCACTTCGAGCGCGTCGGGATGAATGCGCATGCGGCGCTGGATGTGGTCGCCGCTGGTCGCGGTCGAGAAGGGTTCGAAAAAGTTGCCGTCGTGGCGGACGAAGGTGCGGAAGCCCTGCACGCCGACGAGCTGATACGCCCAGGTGGCGGGGAGGAACTCGGCGATTGCGTTGTCTTTGTTGTGGACGCCGAAGGACACGACCGCTTGGGCGCGGTTGACGTAGAAGCACCAGAGCGGCACGCCGTTGAGGCCCGCGACGCCGGGCAGGAAGCTGCAGAACGCGGGGCCGTTGTCGTAGTTCGTGATCGTGTAAGCGCCGTCATCTTCAAGGCGATAGTCAACGGGTGGGTTGTGCATGGCGAAGAACGTTCCTTCTTCGTGTGAGGTTAACGGCGCGGTCAGCCTTTGATGCCGGTCGTGGCGATGCCTTCGATGAATGTGCGTTGGCTGAGTATGAACAGGACGAGCAGCGGCGCGGTGACGAGCGTGCAGGCCGCCATGAGCAAGTTCCAGGGCGTACCGCCGTGCTGCGCCTGGTAGAACTGCAGCCCGATGGCGAGCGTGAAGTTGTCCGGGTGGTTGAGAAAGACGAGCGGTCCGACGAAATCGTTCCAGACAAACATGGAGTGGAACAGCGCGACGACGACGAGTGCGGGGCGCGAGAGAGGCACGACGATGCGCCAGAAGATGCCCCAGTGAGTGAGCCCATCGATGCGGGCCGCCTCGGAGAGGTCGTTCGGCAGCTGCATAAAGAATTGCCGCAACAGAAAGATGTTGAACGCGTTGCCGAACAGCGCCGGCGCCCAGAGCGGGGCGAGCGTTCCGATCAGCCCGAGCCATTTGAACAGGAAGTAGGTGGGAATCATGATCGCGGGGAAGGGGATCATCATGGTGGCGAGCACCACGGCGAAGACGGCGTCGCGCCCCGGCCAGCGGATGCGCGAGAAGCCGTAGGCGGCGATCGCGCTGGCGAAAACCATGCCGCCGACGCTGAGCAGCGCGACGATGAGCGTGTTGCGCAGATAGAGGACGAAGTGCACGTTGTCGCTGGTGAGCACCCCTTCGTAGCCGACGCGTTCGGCCCCGTCTTCGGCGACGATCTTGGGTCGGCCGGCGTAGTAGTTTTGGTAGGCGTAAAGGGGGATGCGCGTCGCGTCGTCGGGCAGCAACTGGAAGGCGCCCGTGGTGATTTCTTCCTGCGGCTTGACGCTGGTGCTGACCATCCAAAACAGCGGCGCGACCCAGGCGATCGAGACGACCGCCAACAGCGCCACGCGCCACCACACACCCGCGTGGGTAGGCCTCATCGCGCGCCTCCCTGGTAGTGCACCAGACGCTTGCTGAGCTGGAACGCGACGACCGTAAGGCTGAGGATGATGAGCAACTGCACCCAGCTCAGCAGCGAAGCGTACCCGAAGCGTTGCGAGGTGAACGCCTCATCGTAGAGGTACATCGAATAGAAGTATGCGTTTCGACCCGGGCCGCCGCCCGGAATCATGATCTGGGGAATCGCGAACACCTGCCAAACGAAAATGACGCCCATCACGATGTTGTAAAAGATGGTCGGCGAGATCATCGGCAGCGTCACGTTCGTAAGGCGCTGCCATGGCGTCGCGCCGTCGACATGGGCGGCTTCGTAGAGCGTGGTCGGTACGTCCTGCAAGCCGGCGAGGTAGATCACGACCGGGTGTCCGATGGGCCACAAACTCAGCAGGATCATCGCCGGCATGGTGTAGCGCGCGTCGCCGAGCCAGTTGGGCGGGTCGGCGCTGAAGATCGCGAACACGGGCGAGAGAAGCATGTTCACGAGGCCGTACTGCGCGTTGAACATCCACATCCAGATCATCGCCGTTGCGACCATCGGTACGAGCGTGGGTACGAAGATCAGCGCCCGCCACAGCGTGCGCCCCGGAATGGGGGCGTTCAGCGCGATCGCGAACGCGATGGCCAGGACCGAGCCGATCGGCAGCGAAAACGCCGCATAGATCGCGGTGTTGGCGAGCACGGTCCAAAACAACTCGTCGGTGACTAGCCGGTTGATGTTCTCGGCCCCGGTCCAGACGGGCGGGCGAATGCCGTCGAAGTCGCAGAAGCTGAGGTAAGCCGACATGCAGACCGGCAGCAACATGAACACGACGAAGCCGAAGATCCACGGCGAGACCCAAAGCAAGCCGATGTGCAGTCCGTGCCCGTCGACTGACGTCCGGCGCGCCCCGGCTCTTGGCTCACGATGCTGACCGGTCACGGGTAGGTTCCCCCGTGGCGGGCCTGCGCGCGGCGGGCGAGTTCGGTCAGATGCTCGACGCGTTGGTGTAGCTGCGCGAGGCGCGTCTGCGGGTCCTGACCGCCGTGCCAGATGTCGATGTACGCGGTCTGGATGGCTTGCTGCAGTTCGAACCAGTTCGGCAAGGCGGGGTCGGTGACGGCGGTCTCGACCCGCGCGAGCTGTTCGTGCATTTCAATCGCCGGGTTGGGATGCGTGGCGATGAATTCTTCCGACGGATTTTGCAGGGGCCCGTTTTTGTAGTGCACCCAGCAGATCCACTCGATGGGGCGCAGCGGCGGCATGGGCTTGCGCACTTGCTCGCCGTCGACCTCGATCTCGTAATAGTCGAAGCCGAAGTGTTCGCCTTCCTTTCTGGAGGGCACGCGAATCGGGGGTGAGGTGTACAGCCACTCGATGAAGGTCCAGGCGGCCTCGGGCTCGCGGGCGTCTTTGGGGATGACCAGCACATCCTGACCGACGTAGCTGCGCACCTCACCGTCGACGGTGGGGTGGGGGGCGACGCCGAAGTCAATGTGCGGGGCGTAGCTGCGGATCATGTTGGCGAACCACGGACCCTGCCGCATCATCGCCACTTTGCCGATCATGAAGGGATTGTCGGGGGAGGCGAAGTTGGCGAGACCGCCTTCGAAGCGGCCGAGCGCATCGGGGCCCGCCATCTGGCGATAGCGCTGCACCCAGTCATACCCAGCCTGGAACTCGGGCGTGTCGATCTCCAGCAACCCGGTGGCGGGATCGGTGAGTGACGAGCCGTACCAGATCGGCCAGGTGTAGTAGTACCAGCCGAAATTACCCGTATGACCAGGCAGATAACCGATCATCTCGATTTGATCGCGCTCGTTGCGACGCTGTAATACTTCGCTGTAGCGCAGCAATTCCTCGAGCGTACGCGGCGCGCGCTCCGGGTCGAGGCCGGCGGCGCGCAGGGGGGCGGCGTATTCGGCGAACAGGTCGCGGTTGAAGTACATCGCCAGCGACCACGGCGTGAGTGGAAGGCCGTAGAGTTCGCCGTGGTAGGTGCATTGGTCGTAGTAGACGGGGATGATGGTTTCGCGATCGATGCCCGCTTGGTTGGCCTGTTCGGTCAGCCGGTGCAGGGCGCCCTTCGAGGCGAGCGTGACAATCGAGTTTGGCCAGAGACCGGCGAGGTCGGGCGGATCTCCTCCGGCGATCGCTACGAGGATCTTGAATTCGATCTGCGTCGTGGTGGAGTAATCGACATAGACGCCCGCCGTGCGTCCGCGAGTCTCGTTGAAGACGTCGATGAGGCGGCGCATGGCCTCGCCTTCGAAGTCGGTCCACTTCTCCCAATAGCGCACGACGACGCGGTCGGCCGGGGCATCGCTGCTGGAACGGGGGCCGAAGAGCACAAGTCCGAGCGCGGCTGCGATGAACGAGAAGACGACGACGAGGCGCACAGCGCCGAGTAACTTCGACATGTCAACGACCCGTGCGCAGGCTCACTCAAAGCGGATGTCGTCCAGATACAGGGTGACCGGGTCGGGGTTCTGATCCCAGCTCGACGTCACGCCGAAGCCTTTGATGATGTGCGAGAGATCGGCGCCGGTGAGGTCAATGGTGTACTGCGTCCACTGCGCGTTCAGGTGCGCTGAGCGACCGGCGGGGTAGGCGAGCGAGTCGCCATGCAGCGCGTCGACGCCGCCGACGCCGAAGCGGACGAGGGCGGGTTCGTCGGCGCGCGCGTAGAAGGTGACACGGGTGTAGCCGGTGAGATCGCGGCCCGCGCCCGCGGCGTCCGCCTCGGCGCCCCAGTTGTGCGGCGGGTGTAGCCAGGCGAGTCCCGACCAGCGGCAGGGCGGGCCGGCTTCGCAGTCGTTGGGGCCGGCGCCGTCGGTCGCCAGGTGCACGCGGATGCACGTGTCGCCAGCGTAAGGCCGATCGCGCCACTGCGTATCGAACGTGACGTCGCCGAGATCGCCGAGGCGGCCGCTGGGGGTGAAGGCGGGCGTTTCATCGCTCTCGCGGTAGACGTAGAGCGGGGCGCGTCGCGGGGTGGCTGAAGGGTCGTTGGCGGTGCGTTTCGCCGGCGCGACATCGAGCAGTTCGCGGGGGCCGTGCTCGAACAGGTGGCGGGCGAGCTGCTTCGGTTCACGTGTGGGCGTAAACACACCCCACTTGGTTTCGAAGGCGCGCCAATCTTTCCACGGCAGGTCGAACGCCTCGAAGTAGGCGAACACGACCGGCGACGCGGCGAGATCGCGGTAGTACGCGGCCTGCGCCGCTTCGGTGAATACCCCGGCCTCGTCGCCGTCGCTGGGAAGACCAACTTCCTTGAACCAGACGAAGCGCTCGGTTTCGCGGCGCAATTGCTGATACGCCCCGACCGTCCAGCGGACGGCGGCGTCGGGTTGCAGGCGGTGGTTGTAGACGGGGTGGGCGTTGGGAAAGACCCAGTCGCCGAGCGTCATCACGCGCGGATCGATGTAGTCGCCGCTCTCTTCCGTCGTGGTGACGGGCTTGTCGACGGCGTCGCGAACCTTGGCGATCGCCCACGCGATGTCGGCGTGGGAGTAGCGCCGCTCGAACCCCTCATTGCCGACGCACACGCCGACCACGAGCGGGTGTTTGGCGGCCGCGATGCCGGCGGCAACCTCGTCGTCAGACAGCGGGTTCCAGACGCCGATGATGACGCCCTTGAACCCTGCGTCGGCCGCGAGTTGCGGGAAGTCGGCGTCGAGTCCGCCGCCGCCGCCGTAGGTGATGAGGCCGTCGAACCCGGCGCGGCGGAGGAGCGTGAGGTCTTCGCGGATGCTCTCGTCGGGGGCGTTGTGGCCGGTGTCGGGGTTGGCGTTGGTCGGGAAGTAGGTGACCCACGCGAGTTTCCCGACGCGCTCGATCCATTCATCGTCGACGCCGACGAGGTTGGGTAGGGCGGCGGCGGCGGGCTTGGGCTTACGGTTGGAGTAGTACAGACCCCAGTGCTTCTCGACCTCTTTGGGGTCGGGTCCGCCTTTCCACTTTTCGTCGAACGCCTCGAAGATGAAGTTGATCACGCCGGCGCGGGTCGTCCAGGCCAGATAGTCGGCGACGAATTGCGTCTGTTCGCGCAGGCCGGCCGCGCCGCGAATCAGGCGCGCTTGCTCGCCATGGTCGGCGACCTGCGTCGCCCAGCCTGCCTCGCCGAGCACGAGCGGGTGCTTGGGGTAGCGTTTTTGCAGCTTCTCGAACTCGGCCTTGGTATAGGCGACGGCGTCGTCGAGCGTGCGGCCGCGCCACATGGCGTAAATGTGCGTGTGAATGAAGTCGACTTCGTTGCGGAACGGCTCGGCCGCGTCCGACTCCCAGAAGAGGCCGTCGTCGGCGGTGCTCACCGGGGCCTTGACCTTGCGCCGCACCTCGCGGAGGTAGTCGAGCAGGATTCGCGGTTGGACGCGGTGAGCCGACCACTCCACCTGGGTTTCGTTGCCGACCGTCACCGCCCAGACGAGCTCGGGGAATTCGTTGGCGAGTTTGATGGCGTTGTCGATTTGCTGGCGGTTGGCGGCGCGGACCGTGTCCGACTGTCCGGTGATGACGCCGTTCGGGTCGCGGACCGCCTCGGGGTCGATCCACGCGCCGACCATGACGCGCATGTCGAGCTTCTCACGACGAATGGTCTCGAGCACGTAGCGGGCCTCGTCGCCGGCGCCGTACATGCGCAGTAAGCGCCAGTGGCGGTGCATGATGCGGACGTCTTCGGCGACCTGCTCGCGGGTTGGGCCGGGGCCGTCGGGGCCTTGGCCGTCGCGATGGGGCCCATAGCAGACGGCGTTGCCGATCCACTGTCCGTTGATTTCGGTTTCGAGAGGGCGCTGGTCGACTGGGGCGGCTGCGCTGTCGTTCGCGACGGCGAGCGTGAGCGCGGCAAGGAGCCAGCACGCTTTCATTGAGGTGAGCATCTGCATAAGAGCGGGACAGTAATGGTGCAACGTTTCATTCGCTAGCGAATTTCGGCGGCTGGGGACGCCCGCGCGGCGCCGCACGCGGCGGGTGGAATTGCGGCCGCGGGAGCGCGATTGCGCTGAAACTGTTTCTTCAGCCGACCTGCGAAAGCGTGAATATGTCGACCGGCGCCGATCGGGTTGCTCGTCCACCGCGTGTAAGCAGCAATATGCAAGTGGCTTAGCGGATTGTGCGTTGTGCGGCCGCGCGGCGCGCGCGGGAATCGTCGTGAAATCGGGCGTCCAGTCTTGTCGCGACGTTGCCGATGGCTTACACTGCAACAGTGTGGAAAACAGTTTCACACGCTGCTCGCAGCCTTAGCGGCGAACAGTCACCTCTGCAGCGCAAAACAGATAGGAAGCCCGCGCATGTCATCCGTCCGGGCCATCGCCAAGCAAGCTGGCGTCTCCATCACGACCGTCTCCCGTGTCCTCAACAATGGGCCGTCAGTCAATCCCCGCACGCGAGAGCGTGTGTTGCGCGTCGCGAACCGTTTCGGATATCAGTCGACCGTCGGCAAGCGCGTCACGACCCATATCGGGCTCTGCTATCTGCGCTCCGTTACGATTTCGGACCCCTTTGACGCCACGGTCGTCGGCGGGATTGCTCGCGGGTGCGACGAGTGCAAGTTCGATCTCGTGGTGCTCAATCTGCAGCGCGACAAGGAGCCGGGTGAAAGCTATACGCAGTTCTTCCGCCGCAAGGGTGTTCGCGGCGTGATTCTGCGTACGACGGCCGATACGCGCTCAATGTGTGAAGCGATTGCCGACGAAGGTGTAGCGCACGTCGTGATCAGCGATCGATTCGATCAGCCGAATGTGAACTTCATCGACTGCGATTCGCGGTCCGATGCGCAGCGGGCGATCGACTATCTGCTCTCGCTGGGGCACGAGCGCATCGGCTTCTCGATGCACAACACGCAAGATCGCGACCACCTCGACCGTTTGGACGGCTACCAGGCCGCGCTGGCGGCTCGCGGCATCGCCTTTGACGATCAGTTGATCTTTCGGCATCCGTACACCACGGAAGGCGGCGCCGCCGCGATGAACATGGCGATCAGCATGCGTCCGCGGCCGACGGCGATCTTTTTCGCCGACCCGATGACCGCCGTCGGCGCCGTCAAACGCGCGGCCGAACTTGGCGCGCGGATTCCCGAAGACTTCTCAATCGTCGGATTCGACGACACCGATGCGCGACACGCTGTCCACCCGACCTTGACGGCGGTGTGCCAAGACGCTGCGCGGCTCGGCTACGAAGCGGCTTTGTGGCTGACGCGTTCGCTCAGCCAGAAAGATGTTGCGCCGTTGCGCAAGACCATACCCACGTTCTTTGAAGTCAATCAGTCGACGGCGCCGCCGCCGGGGGCGGATCGCGCCGCGTTAACCCCTTTCGCCGCGATCCCCTTAGCGAACACCGTGAGGCCATAACCATGTCATCAGTGCTCCGCCAACAATCCGGCCAACGTCGGCCAGCGTTCACCTTGATTGAGCTGCTCGTCGTGGTCGCCATTATCGCCCTCCTGATTTCCATCCTCTTGCCATCTTTGCAGCGTGCACGTGAACAGGCCCGGCTGATGGTCTGTTTGTCGAACATGCGGGCCAGCGGGCAGTCGCACTTCATCATCGGCGAAGAGCTGGGCGGACGGTTGCAGTTGATCGCCAATGAAGAGAATCAGATCCTCGTCGATCCGTCTAAGTCGAAGTATAAGTACACCCCGAACGAGGAGCTCATGAGCTGGCCCGTCGCGCTGGCGCAGGCCGCGGGGATGGATCTCGATGACAACTGGGATTGGGGCATTCGCGAAACCAATCTTGAGACCGCCGAAAATCGCCGGGACGATATGTCGGACGACGTCGACTTTCTGCTGTGCCCCAGCGACAAGGTGGGTGTCGCAACGCCGTTCTACCCGCGGGGAGAGCAGCTGAATGCGGGTGTGCCGCCCGAGAAAGACGCGACTGGCGGGGGCGGCGAGGTGGAGTATTGGGGACGGCTGAGCTTCGGCATCAATGAAGACATTGTTGGGGCGGACCTGGGTGAGTCCTCGATTCCTGGCGCCGCTGGAAATGTTCCCGGCTGCTGGCGGTCGGCGTATCTGAGCAATGGCACCTGCGTCGAATGCTTCGGCGAGTTCACATCGCCGCCAACCTTCCCGTGCGCCAACGACGGCCGCCGCCTGCAGGGGGACATGAGCAAGATTTACCTGGCAAGCGATGTGGTGCTGATGGCGGATGTTGGCGCCAACCGCGACGACGTCGCCGGCAACGAGTGGCGGTTCGCCGCCTTGCTGCTCAGTGCGCGAACCACCGGACCGTACCTGGGCGATTTCCAGGAGACTCACGGTCGGCTGCCGCTCGATCGGCACTCCGGCGGTCGGATCAACACGCTGATGGCCGATATGAGTGGTCAGACGGTGAAGGCGGACGGCGGCGTCATTGACGCCGAACCGCTCGATGGGAACGCGATCTACTTCGGTCCGCGCATCCGCGTTTCGCCGTACGTGGCTGCCGAGTGTGACGGATTCTAAAGTAACTAGGCCGCGGCGCCCTTGGATTCGGGCGCCACGCGCAAGTTCGGCCGGCCGCTGGTTGCGGCCGGCGCAAGTGAGGTGGAAAGGTGGCGAGTTTGTACGAATCCGAACCGGCTCGGGGCCGGCGTTTCGTGATCGTGCCGCCTTCTGGCATGTCCAATCGTTTCGCCGCGCAGCATCTGCTCGCAGGTTGCGCGCACCGTCGCGGCTCTGAGCCGACGACGCAAGTCCACGACCGTGAGGAGTCTTTCAAATGATTGCATCGCAAGGCCAACGCCAACGTTGGATGGTCCTACCGATCGCCCTACTAGCGGTCACCACGACAGTGACCGCCCAGTCTCTGGACGAAGATTTCAACGCCGCAACCGGCTCTGGCGGCGGTGCGTTCTTCTCGGGACAGGGATTTTTCGAAACCCTGGAATGGGATAGCGGCATTACTGGCGAGTCCGCCTTCGCGGGTACGGACGGCAACGCCAGCTTCGGCTCGGTCTCGGCCGACGGTCTCACCAGCGGCGGCGTGGACGGCACGGGCGCCGGCGCGATCGCAGTCAGCGGCGTGCTGTACGACCTGATCAATCAGATGTTCGAATCGGTGACCGGAACCGGCGGCGGCGAGTTCCTCGCCGGTGGCGCCGGGCCCGACACGTTCAACTCAGTGCTCAACTGGGACGACGGCATCGAGAACGAAGCCGCGTTCGGCGGCACGTTTGGCGGGGCCGATCTGATCGGCAACATGAGCGCCCGCGGACTCCCGAGTGGCGGCCTTACCGGCGGCGGCGCCGAGGTCGACGTGAACAATGTCGCTCTCAATGGCGGCGGCTGGTTCGCCGGTCTGCAGTTCGACGTCAGTGGTTTCCCCGGCGTCGCGTCGCTGGCCAATGCCGGCTTGGAGCTTGGTGAGCCCGGCTGGCTGTCGTTCGGCAACGCGTTCGAATTCCCGGCCCTCGACGATGCATTCCGACCGGCGCCCCTGAGTGGCGATGGCATCGCGAAGACGTTTGGCTCATTCCCAGGGCCGTCGGGTCTGTTCCAGGACTTCCCGACGCAGGAAGGCCAGATGGTCACCTTCTCGGCGTTTGCGAACACGTTCCCCGGCGACTCCATCGCCGGCACCACCAATTCGGCCCAATTGCGGATCGAGTGGCGCGATGGCGAGACGGTCATCCAGACCGACTTCGAGATTGTCATTGACCCTAACGATCCAAACTTCGCTGAAGACGTCTGGTTCCCCGGCACGGTGACCGGGACGGCCCCGGCGGGCGCGACCACGGTCCGCGTCCTGCTGTGGTTCGACCAGCCCAACTTCGACCCCGGCGCCGTGTGGTGGGATGAGGCGAGCCTGAGCGTCACCGGCCCCGGCGGCCTCGACCTAACCCAGATCGACTTCTCGGCCAACGTCCGCGGTTTGATCGACGGCAGCGAAACCTTCGGTGCGATCCAGATGCGACTCGAGGATCCGGCCGGCGGTCGACTGCTCACCGAAGTGGTCGCCGACGGCTCGTGGCAGAGCATCGGCGGTCCGCTCAGCGGCTTTACGGAGGCGGATCCCAATGGGACGCCCATGGCGGGCGCGTTCAATGAGAACGCCGACAGCTACCGCGTCGTGGTCGCGTTCTCGGAAAGCACGTCGTGGAACACCGGCGGTACGATTCAGCTTGACAACCTCGTGCTCACCAACGACAGCCCGGAGGGCAGCGCTTGGTTCGCGGGGCTGTTCTTCGACCAACTCGACCTTCCGATTCTCGACCCGAATGCGATCCAGATTCTCGACCCCAACCTCGTCGTCCTGTTGGGCGACGTGAAGGGCAGCGCGGCGGCGCCGTACGTGTTGCGGCTCGAAGCCATCGATACACGCCTCGCCGGCATCGACGACGACTACAGCGGCGTGCTGGGCGATTGCGGCACCGGCGACCCCAACAGTTGCAACCTGCTGTTTCGAGTGGGTGGAACCGGGCCGCTCGTCGGCCCGACCAGTTCAGCCAACTTCGACTCGGGTATCGAGGGCGAAGCCGCCTTTTCGGGCACCTTCGGCTCGGTGCTCCCCATTGGAAGCGCGGCGGGCGTGACCGTCTCTGGTCTCCCGGCCGGCGGCGTCGATGGCGGCGGCTCGATCGAAATCGCGGTCGCTGGCATCAGCCCCAGCGCCGGCGGCGGCTGGTTCGCGGGCATCGACTACCCCAACCAGAATCTCGCTTCCGGCGATCTCTCGACGGTCACGCTCTCGGCTGACGTCAGAGGCACACCCGACCCGCTCTTCGGCGGCCCGCTCGGCCTCTATGAGCTTCGCATCGAAGACGCGGAAGGCGACCGTTTGGCTTTCCAGGTCGTCGCGAATGGCGCCTGGCAGTCGATCGGCGGAACGCTCGATACCGCCATGGAGCTGGCCGCGGCCGACGGCGGCGGCGACGGTGTGTTTGATCTCGACGACGATACCTACAACGTCGTGATTGCCTTCGAAGGCGATCCGGACCCGTCTGACTGGGTGACCGGCGGCGTGCTCGAAATCGACAACCTCTTCCTGACCGGCGCCGAGATCGAAGTCGAACTCGGTCAGTTCGTCTTCAACGAGGCGGGCAACACCGACTTCGAGACGGTCGGCGGCTTCCTTAGCGGCGCCGATGCGATCACGCTCGACTTCGAAGGCAGCACCGGCGGACTGAATGTCATTGATCTCGAGAACGGTGTTCCGGCCGGTCTGGTCCCCCAGAATGGTGAGTGGGACACAGGCCTCGCCAATGAAGGTTCGTTCTCGGGCGGCGGCCTCGTCAGCGCCAACATCGAGACGTGCGCCTCGTGTGGCGTCGGTGGCGGCCAGGCGGTTCGCACCGTCATCGAGCAGAGCAGCACCGACTGGTTCAGCGGCTTCTTCTTCACCGACATCGCGCTCGACCTGAGCGCCGGCGCCGGTGACAACCTCGACGCCCTGTCGGGCATCACCCTGACTGCAGAATTCAACGCCGACCCGAACTCGGCGATGCCGCGCGGCGACGTGGAGCTGCGTATCGAAGACGCCCAGACCGATACGATCTTCATCCAGCTTCAGGCGACTGGCGGCTGGCAGACGATCGGCGGCTCGATCAACGCGACCGACTGGGCCCGCGGCTTTGCCGACCCGGGTCAGCAGAACGGCGTGTTTGACTACAACCAGGAGACGTACACGATCACCGTGGCGATCTCGAACTTCACGCCGAACCAGTGGTCCGGCTTGATCGATGTCGCGGTCGACAATATCAGCTACACGGGTGTGCCGTCGCTGGTGACGTCGCCGGATTCGTTCACCGTAACCACGACGTTCGCTGATGAGGCGTCGACGTGGGGTACGGACGGCACGCTGACGGTCGACAACCTGCTGTTGGCGGTCGTGCCGAACTGCGAAACCGATCAGTCGTTCGATCTGCGCGACGTCGCCCGCGCCCAGCAGTGCATCGCTGGCGACGGTGTGATGGTCGCCGCCGACTGTGTCTGTGCGGATCTGGATGGTGATGGCGACGTTGATAGTGCTGACGACATTCCGGACGCTGCCGGAAGACTGCCGTCGGCGATCGTGTTGCCCTAGTCAGTAGACTGGAAGTAGGGCGGTGTAGGTGAGCAACGCCTGCACCGCCCGCTTTCGTCTATGGGTTTGATAACTTACTCGCTATACTGCAGTCGCCAGCTTGAATGAGGGAAATCGGTGATGTTTGCTTTGCATTGGCGTCGTACGTGGATGCTTGGTGTGGTCTTGCTGAGCTCCGCTGCGTGCTCTACCGCGCAGCCGCAACTGGTCTGGTCCGACGAGTTTGACGGCACGGCGCTGAACACGTCCAACTGGGAGTACATGTTCGGCGACGGCTGCCAGTTTGGTCCGAATTTGTGTGGTTGGGGCAACCAGGAGTTGCAGTGGTACACATCGCGGCCTGAGAACGTCGCGGTCGAAGACGGGCTGCTGAAGATCACAGCGCGGCAAGACTTCTGGCAAGGCCGCGAGTTCACGTCGGCTCGCATCCGCACACTCAACAAAGCCGACTTTCGGTACGGCCGTCTGGAGGCGCGCATCAAGCTGCCGCGCGGGCAGGGCGTCTGGCCCGCCTTTTGGATGCTGCCCACGAACAGCCCCTACGGCGACTGGCCGCGCAGCGGTGAGATCGACATCATGGAGGCGATCAATAACGACAACGTCGTTCACGGCACGATCCACTTCGGCGATCCGAAAGACGACTCGGGCGGTAGTCTGACGCCGGCGGTGAACATCTCAGAGACGTTCAACATCTACGCGGTTGAGTGGGAGCCGGACGAGATTCGCTGGTACTTCAACAACCAGCTTTATCACGTAGCGACCAGCGCCGAGTGGTATTCATCGAGCACGGGCAACCCACAAGCGCCCTTCAATCAAGATTTCCACTTTCTGCTGAACATCGCGGTCGGCGGGCGCTGGCCGGGCGATCCCGATCAGACAACCGTCTTTCCGCAGCAGATGCAGGTCGACTGGGTGCGGGTCTACAACCTGTGCCCGACGTGTCCGTTCCATGGCGCCCCGCTGCCGATTCCCGGTCGCGTCGAGATGGAGAATTTCGACAACGGCGGACAGAACGTGAGCTACAACGACGCAGATGCGATCAACCGCGGCGGGAGCTATCGTGACGAAGGCGTCGACATCCAGGTGTCGACCGAAGGCGGTCACAACGTGGGCTTCATCGAGCCGAGCGAATGGATCGACTACTCGGTGGTTGTGAACGAGGCGTCGCTCTACAAGGTGCAGCCGCGCGTCGCGTCTGACGGCGCTGGCGGACTGTTCCGTTTGGAACTCAACGGCGCGCCGCTGGGTGATCCGTTCACCGCGCCGCCCACCGGTGGCTGGCAGACGTGGACCACGCTCAATCAGCGGATCTCGCTGCCCCTCGGCCAGCATGAGTTGCGCTGGGCGAACAGCGAGCAGACCGGCGGTTACAACATCAACTACATCGATTTCTACCTCGCTGCGGATGTCGACGAAGACTTCGATGTCGACTTTGCCGACCTGCTGCCCGTTCTGTTTTGCATGGCCGGCCCCGACGTGTTCACGCCCGGCGTCCCCGGGTGCGTCGGAGCGCTCTTCGCCGACGCCGACCTCGACCTCGACGGCGACTCCGATCTGCTCGACGCCAGCGAAGTCCAGCGGGCGTACACGGGTTCGTGATCAGCCGCACTGCGATAGACCTGCAATCATCACTCTCACCCCAGACGGCGGGGCGCCGCGCGCCCCCCCCCCCCGCGGACTAGGGCCGTCCGGGCGCGTGTGG
>CAZLYU010000009.1:57558-76249 GCA_964563855.1 uncultured Planctomycetales bacterium
TCTTTCTCTCCTCCCTTCCTCTCCTGTCCGTTCCCGGCCCCCCCGCCCCCCCCCCCCACGCCGGAGGACTAGCGCATGCCGTCTCGATTGCCGTACATGGCCACGTGTCTCGTGGCAAGCTTGGGAGCAGCCGCCGTGTTCGCGAATTCCAACGACGTGAATTCGGATGTGGAAGTCCGCATCAAGCAGCTCTGCGATGCGATGACCCTCGAAGAGAAGGTCAGGCTGCTCTACGGCGCAACCTACATGGATCTGCACGCGATCGAGCGACTCGACATCCCGCCGCTCGCGCTCGCCGACGGACCGCTGGGTATTCGGTGGGGCGTCTCCACCGCCTTCCCGGCTTCGCTCGCCCTCGGCGCCACGTGGGATCTGGATCTCGCGCACCGCTTCGGCGTCGCGATCGGCCACGAGTATCGCAACCAGGGACGACGCATGTGGCTCGGCCCGTGCGTCGGACTGGTGCGCGTACCGCACGGCGGGCGAAACTTCGAAAGCTTCGGCGAAGATACGCACCTGAACAGCCGCTTCGCCGTAGCCACGATTGAAGGCGCGCAGTCGCAAGACCTCATCGCCTGCGTCAAGCATTACGCTTGCAACAATCAAGACTACGAACGCTTTACGATCGACATTCAAGTCGACGAGCGCACGCTGCACGAACTCTACCTGCCGGTCTTCAAGGCGGCGGTGCAGGAGGCGGGCGTGTGGTCGGTCATGTCGGCGTACAACCAGGTCAATGGGCACTACTGCACCGCCAGCAACTATCTGCAGAACGAAGTGCTCAAAGCGCGTTGGGGGTTTCGCGGCTTCGTCGTCAGCGACTGGGGCGCTGTGCACGACACGGTCGGTCCGGCCAACGCCGGGCTCGATCTGGAGATGGACCTCGAGCAACCCGTCGGAAAATACTGGGGGCACGGCAAACTGCTGGAGGCGGTCAAAGCTGGCGACGTGACCGAATCCACAATCGACGACAAGGTGCAGCGCATCCTTCGAGCGATGGCGAGCGTCGGCGCGCTTGACGATCAGTGGGAGCCACAGCGGCGCAAACTGCCCGCCAGCCGCACGCTTGCCCGCGAAATCGCGCGTGACGGCATCGTGTTGCTCAAGAACGAACGCGACCTCCTGCCGCTCGACGCCAATCAACAGCAAACCATCGCGGTCATCGGGCCCAACCATCTCGAAGGGCGCACCGGCGGCGGCGGCAGCTCGCGCGTGACGCCGCCATACGCGATCGGTCCGCTTGAGGGCCTACGCGAAGCCGCGTCCGACCGCGTCAAGTTCGCCGCCATGCACGGTGTGATGCCGGCGGGCGAGGCGCCGCCGGCGGTCGACGGCACGTGGCTCTCACCGCCGACTGGCGATGGAACGGGGCTGCGCGGCGAGTACTTCGCGAATCGCGAGCTGCAAGGCGAGCCGGTCCTCACGCGCCGCGACGCGATGGTCAACTTCCGCTGGAGCCACGAGTCGCCGGGGCCGGGCCTGCCCGGCGACGGCTTCTCGGTGCGCTGGACCGGCTTCATCACGCCGCCGGCGACCGGCGAGTATTACGTCGGCGCGTCGAGCGACGACGGCGCCCGGCTCACGTTCGATGGCGAGCGCGTCATCGACGACTGGAGCGATCACGCCTTGCGACGCAACGAACGCAAGCTGCAACTGGAGGGCGGGCGACGCTACCCGATCGTGCTCGAGTACTACGAGAACGGCGGGGAGGCTGCGGTCGTGCTTTCATGCCGTCCGGCGACCAACGATTTCGAAGCCGCCGTGGCCGCCGCGCGCGACGCTGACGCCGTGATCCTGTGCGTCGGTCTCTCGGCCGCGGTCGAGGGCGAGGGCGGCGATCGCGAAAGCATGGATCTCGATGCGGAGCAGCAGCGCTTGCTCGAGGCGGTGACGGCGGCCAACCAGAACACGATCGTGGTCATCATCGCCGGTTCGCAGGTCGGCATGACGCCGTGGGGTGACGATGCGGCGGCGGTGTTGCAGGCGTGGTATCCGGGGCAGGAGGGCGGCCACGCGATTGCGGATCTGGTCTTTGGCAAGCACAGCCCGTCGGCGAAGCTGCCGATGACGTTCATCCGCAACTGGAAGGATCATCCTTGCTACGGGCATTATCCGGGCAATGTGTACCGCGAAGGTCTCTTCATGGGCTATCGCCACTTCGACAAGCACGACGTCGAGCCGCTGTTCCCGTTCGGCTTCGGACTCAGCTACACGACGTTTGAGCTAAGCGACCTGCAGTGCAAAGTGACCGATGACGGCGGCGCCGAGGTGACGCTCCGCGTGCGCAATACGGGCGAGCGGGCCGGCGCCGAGGTCGTGCAGTGCTACGTGCGGGATGTCGAGTCGAGCGTCGTTCAACCTGTGCAAGCGCTGAAGTCGTTCGCGAAGGTCATGCTGCAGCCTGGCGAGCAACGGCAAGTGAAGCTGTCATTGCCGCCCACGGCGTTCGCGTTCTACGACGCGGAGCAAGACCAGTGGCGTGTCGAGCCGGGCGCGTTCGAGCTGCGGGTCGGTACGTCATCGCGCGACCTGCCGCTGCGCGAAGTGGTGAGTGTTGACGCCAACCGGCTCGCCGCGAACGCGCCATAGATCTGCGGCGTCGCGCCGAATTGGCACGCTCGCGGGCTGGGTTCGTGCCGGCCCGTTCCCAATGCGACGACCGGTGGAGGCGGAACGCGATCGGACGTCAACATATGGCACTGTTCCTACGGTCCATGATCGCGCCGCGCGGGCCTTGTCCAATTGCGGCCCGTCAGGTACATTACGCGGCTCGTGATATATCTCTCGGTATTGCGCCGAGGGGCGATCGCTGCCCTCGCCGGAGTGAACAGCATCATGGCGGCCAAGAAGTTCAAGACCCACAAGGGCCTCAAGAAGCGGGTCCGCATCACCGCGAGCGGCAAGATCAAGGTGAAGCGCGCCGGAAAGGGCCACTTGCTGAGCAATAAGTCCGGCGAACGCCTGCGTCGGATGGAGCGGCCGCTCTACATCGCTCCGCAGTTCGAGCGCAGCGTGAAGCGAGCCTTGGGCGCAGACTAGCAGCAACCGACTCTCGATGGAGCTTTCACCATGCCGCGCGTGAGAACCGGCGCCGCAACTCGTCACCGTCGCAAGCGCGTCTTGAAAGATGCGAGCGGCTACTGGGGAACGCGCAGCAAGCTGTTCAAGTCCGCCAAGCAGACGTCGATCAAGGCCGGTCAATACGCTTTCCGCGACCGTCGTCGCAAGAAGCGCGAATATCGCGCCCTGTTCATCACGCGCGTCTCGGCAGCGGCGGAAATGCGCGAGATGTCGTACAGCGTGTTCATGAATGGCTTGAAGAAGGCGAACATCTTTTTGAATCGCAAGATGCTGAGCGAAGTCGCCATCGCCGATCCCGACGCGTTCGACAAGCTGGTCGAGATCGCCCGCGAGCACGCGTCGCTGCCGGCGGTCGCCTAGCACCCGGGGCGCGGGGCGCAACCCAATGACGCTAACGGAGCCGCACGACGCCCACGGTCGCGCGGCTCGTTTCGTTACGGCCGAAACCGCCGACGGGGCGAAGCTGATCCTGAAGCGCAAGCCGCGCCCCAACGGTCCACCCGTGCTGTTCCTGCATGGCATTTGCTCCAATGCCGACATGTGGGATCTGCCCCCGATTGCAACGCGCACATACACGTTCCGCAGCCTAGCCGACACGTTGTATGACGCGGGTTTTGACGTCTGGTTGCTTAACTTCCGCGGTCATGGCGCGCCGCACATGTACAGCGCTCCGCCGCCGCACCTCGACGATTGGACGCTCGATCACCTCGCACTGTGCGACGTGCCCGCAGCGGTCGACGTCGTGCGTCGCAGGACACAGCAGCGGCCGGTGGTGATCGCCGCCAGCCTTGGTGCGATGTCGCTCGCCGCATATCTGCAAGGCGCCGACTTCGCTGCACCGCCTGGCGTTGGCGTCGTGGGCGAAGCGGCGGCGGCGAAGGCTCGGCAAGCGCAACTCGCCGCCGCCGCTTTCGTGGTGTTTCCCGCAGCGCTGCGCTGGCCGACGTCGTGCTATCGGCCAAACGGACGCTTCGATTGGCAGCCTTTCTGGCGCCAGTTGCGACGCTTCGATGCTGGAAGCAATCCGCCCTTCGAGATCTTCGCGCGGTCGGCGTGGCTCGAAGCCCGGATCGCGGCTCGCGGGGCGTTGCGTTTCGACCGTTTGCAGCCGAGCGGTCGCGGGGAGGCGTTGCTGGCGAGATTGCCGCGACGGCTCGCCAACTGGTATCGCGACGCGGAAGTGGGTCTGGTTCAGGCCGGCATTCACATGCTGGGGGCTTTCGCGGGGCGCACGAATCATCAGGCCGAGATCGTGCTGCGCGGACGACGTTATGTGATTGATCACGCCAAGGCCGGCGTGCTGAGGCAGACCGCCCGCTGCATTCGGCGTGGAGCGTTTGTCAGTGCGCACGGCGACCCGCCGTATGTCTACTCGGATCACTACGACCGCATCGCGCTGCCCAGCCTCGTGATTACCGGCGGCCGCGACCGCATCGCCAACGCCGATGTCGCGCGGACCGCCTTCTACGAACAAATCACCAGTCGCGACAAAGATCTCTGGCACTACCCGGAGCTTGCGCACGGCGAGATCCAGGCGACGCCCGCCGCCGTCGCAACGATCTACCCGCGGCTCCTGACCTGGGTGCGTCAGCACGCCGACGCGCCGCCGCAGGCTGCGGCCGCGCTCGTCACGTGAAGCCGCCCAACGTAATTGTGCATGGCGGGGCGCTGGGCGATCTGGTGCTGACGCTGTCGCTCGCGCTACGCTGGCCGGGTCGCGACCCAGGCGCTCCGCTGCGCGTCATCAGTCGCGTGGATCCCGGGCTGACCGGTCTGACGCATCCGCCGATTGAGTGGATCAGCAGCGACACGGTCGGACTGCATGTGCTGTATGGCGGCGATGCGGCGCCGTCGCCGCGCTTACGCGCGTTGTTGACCGGCGCGCGTGCTCTCAGCGCGTTGGGATCGCCGGGCGAGCCGCCGCATGCGTCGCTTGCGCGGCTCGCGGAGCGTGTGTACAGCTTCGATCCTCGCGCAACCGCCGTCGATCGGCACATCACAGCGCAGTGGGCCGCGCGACTGGGCGTGACGCTCGCAGCCGCCAAGAGCCTTATGCCGACGCCGGAGTGTCGCATCGCCGGCGCGGCGCTCGCCGTCGAGCACGGCGCCGCCGACTCAGCCATTGTGCTGCATCCCGGCAGCGGCGGGATGCACAAGTGCTGGCCGGGTTTTCTATCGCTGGCCGATCAACTCGCTTGCCGCGACAGGCGGGTGCTCGTGCTGCTCGGACCGGCGGAGCAGGAGCGTTGGGGGGCTGACGCGATCGCCGGGTTTCGCGATCGACACACCACGCTCCTCAGCCCATCGCCGCACGATCTCGCGCTGATCCTCGCGACCGCCGCCGGCTATGTTGGAAACGACAGCGGCGTCACGCATTTGCGCGCGTTGCTGGGCGGGCCGACGGTGGCGGTGTTTGGCCCGACGACGGCGCGGGTGTGGCGTCCGATCGGACCGCGAACCAAGACGATCGCGGCCGATCCAACCAAAGCCGACTGGGCCCTCAGCCCAGCCAGCCTGGCGGATGATGCGCTTGCGGATCTCGGCGCGGGAAGCGCCGAATGACGCCCACGGCCGCGGTATGCAGCGCCGCGGTCGGCATCTCGGCCGCGCGTTAGTCGTCGATGGTGCGCGTGCGGGTGCGCTCGTAGCGCAATTCGCCGTCCGGCTCGACCGCCGCGTTCGGGTTGCGGCCTTCCCACGTACCGGCCTTCATGTCGTACCACTGCTTGCCGCTCACGATGTCGCTCGCCTCATAGAACCAGACGCGGGCGGCGTAGTAGTCGTCGTCATCCTCGTAGTACCACTGATCACCGAGATCGAATTCCGGATCGCCGATCATCTTGCGAACGTCGTACTTCGTGTCGACGTCGACGGTGATCATCTCGTAGTTCTCGCGTTTGAACTTGCTCCCACAGCCAACCAGCGAGATGGTCAGTCCGGCGAGCAGCAGCATTCCCGTCGTGCGCGTCATCGCAACTTCCTCCGTGAGACAGGTCAGGATCGATCAGATCACGTGTAGCGTGCAGTGTAGCTCGCGGCAGGCGAGATCGCCCCGCACGGGCGTGAGTTTGCAGGCCTGCCGCGCGGCGCCTACATTAGCGTCCGGCCCCACGGAGTCTCGCAGCGCAACCAATGCCAAAACGCTATCTCGTCACCGCTGGCCTTCCGTATTCGAACAACCGCCTGCATGTGGGGCATATCGGCGGCGCGTATCTACCCGCCGACACCTATGTGCGCTATCTGCGTGCGACCGGGGCGGAGGTGTGCTTCGTTTGCGGCAGCGACGACAACGGCGTCGCGATCGAGATCGCCGCACTGCAGCAAGACACCACCCCGCAGGCGATCGCGAGTCATTATCACGCCGGTCAGAAGCGCGACTTCGCGGCGCTCAATATCGCGTTCGACGTGTACGGCGGCACGCATCAGCCCGGCTACGTCGAGACGCACGAACGCCTCAGCCAGGAGTTCTTTCGGCGCATTTTCGACAAGGGTTATCTGAAGAAGCGCGTCAGCAAGCAGCTCTACGACACGCAGGCGCAACGCTTTCTGCCTGATCGCTACGTTCGCGGGGTCTGTCCGAACTGTGCGAACCCGGAAGCGACCGGCGATCAGTGCGATGCGTGCGGCAACATGATCGATCCGCTGCTCCTCAAGAACCCGGTCAGCGTCATCACGCCGGGAGCGCCCGCCGAGGTGCGCGAGACCGCGCACTGGTACATGCGGCTCGACGCACTGCAAGATCGCTTGCAGCAATGGCTGGAGAGCAAGCATGGGCAGTGGCGGCCGCAGGTGCTGAACTTCACGCTGGGGCAGATTAAGCAGGGGTTGCCCGAGCGCGCGATGACGCGCGATCTCTCATGGGGCATCCCCGTACCGCTCGACGATCCCGACGCCGCCGGCAAAGTGCTCTACGTCTGGTTCGACGCCCCGATCGGCTACGTCTCGTTCACCGAGGTGCTGTGTCAGGAACGCGGCGACGGGCAGGCGTACACCGACTGGTGGGCCAGCGAAGACAGCGCCATCGTGCACTTCATTGGCGAAGACAACACGGTGTTTCACGCGCTCACGTGGCCGGCCATGCTCATGGCGGACGAGCGCTTCAATCTGCCCACCGCCGTCGTCGCCAACAACTTCGTGAACTATCGGGTCGCGGGTGAGATTCGCAAGATCAGCAAGCGCAGCACGCCTGAGGAGTCGCCAGTCTGGGTCGAGAAATTCGTCGAGCGCTTCGACCCCGACGCACTGCGCTATTACCTCACGGCCAACGCCCCCGAAACGGCGCGGACTGCCTTTGACCCAGCCGAGTTCATTACCCGTAACAACTCGGAGCTGGTGGCCACCCTCGGCAACTTCATCAATCGATTCATGAGCGCGTTTGTCGGCAAGGTGTACGGAGGCAAAGCGCCGCCGGAGTGGACGCCTGGCGATATCGATCGAGAGCTGCTGGTGCGGGGCGACGCGGCGCTCGACAAGGCCGGGGCGTTCATGCAGGCGTTTCAGTTTCGAGCGGCGCTTCAGGAGACGATGGCGTTCGCGCATTCCTGCAATGAATATTTCGGCAAGCGTGAGCCGTGGAAAACGAAAACCGAAGATCCCGCCGCGTGCGCCGCCACGATCGGTACATGCCTTCACGCGGGCGCGTACCTGGCGGTGCTGATGCATCCGTTCATGCCTGGGGCGGCCGCGAAGCTGCGCCGCATGCTGGCGATCGACGAACCGGTGCGCTGGAGCGCTCCACCGCCGCCGCAACCGAATCAGCCGTTGGGCGCCGCGGAAATTTTGTTCGCGAAGTTGGATGCCGACGCCTTCGACGCCGCGGAGCCAACCGCATGATCCGCTCACGCGAAACGGTGTGCCTCGTAATAACGGTCATTCTCGCGGGTGTGCTTGCCGGCTGTGACGAGAGCAGCACGGAAGCATCCGCGACTGACTACGCCGCAATCGAAGTTCGGCTGAAGACGCCCGGAGACGCGGCGCGGTCTGCCGTGCAGATTCTGGAGGCATACCTCGCCGATGCCCCGCATCGTCGAGCGGCGACGCGCGACGCGTTGCTGGAAGCCATGCGGCCGTTGGTTGATGTCGATGCGATGTACGCCTTGTGGCGGCCCGAGCCGCCGCGCGATCCCAACCTTCCAGCGCGATTCGCGGACAACATTATCGTCAACTGGGCGCAGACCATCGCGTTCTATCGCGGCGGGTTCGCCTTCGGCGACGCCGTGGCGCCCGGCGGAGCGAACCGCGACGTCGTCAGCGTGTTCGTTCCCGCGTCCGCGCACGATCGCAGCGCCGTATTGCAGATCGATCTCAGCCGTGCGGCGAGCGAACCGGCCGAGTGGCGCGTCGTGCGGATGCACTTCGTAAACCGCCTCCCGCAATTGCGTGTGATGCGGTCCGACGCGTCGACGCAGCCGTCTCACAGCGCTGCTCCCGCGGCGTCGTCTGATGCAGATCCCAACCGCGAGTGACGTCATCGTCGCCGTCGCGACGGGGTGGGCGCCTTCCCCAGTCGCCGTGGTGCGTCTGAGCGGCCCGGGCGCGCATGCGATGGCGATGCGTCTCGGACTGGCGCCCGGCGTAACGAAAACGTCTCACACGACCAACGGGGAAATCAGGCTGGATGGCGGCGTCAGCCTACCGGCGTCCGGCTACTGGTTCTTCGCGCCGCGGAGCTATACCGGTCAGGAGTCGGTGGAGCTGCACACCATCGGATGTCTCCCGTTGGTCGCGCAACTTGTCGACCAGTGTGAAGCGCTCGGCGCGCGTCGCGCGCTGCCGGGCGAGTTCACGGCGCGGGCGTTCCTAGCGGGCAAGCTGGGTGAAGCCGAGGTTGAGCGTGTGCTGGCGGCGGTGAGCGCTTCCACCGCCGACGCCGCCCGCGCTGCCGCCCGTCGTGATCGGTCTTCCGCCGCGTCGTTGATCGCTGTCGCCCGCGAGCAGTTGTTGGATGCTTTGGCGCGGGTCGAAGCGGCGATCGACTTTGTCGAGGAAGAAGACGTTCAGTTTATCACCCGCGATGAGCTGGTCGCCCTGCTGGATCGCGTCGTGGAGACCTTGCGACCGATTCGCGATCAGCCGCCGGACTTCGCCCGCCCGCCGCATGTTGCGCTGGTCGGATTGCCCAACGCGGGCAAGAGCACGCTGTTTAACGCACTCGTCGGAGAAGACCGCGTCCTGGTCTCGCCGATCGCCGGTACGACCCGCGACGTCGTTTCGGCGGACATCGACGTGCACGGCGTCGCGCTGACGCTGCAAGACTCGGCGGGACGTGCGATCGCGATGGATGACGTGGAGGCGGCGGCCGATCAGGCTGCTGCGGAGGCGGGGCGCGTGGCGGATTTGCTCGTGTGGGTGCATGACGCGACGCAGCCCTGGACGCCGGCCGAACGCCGTTGGCTCGAACGAATCCCGCCTGCGCAAATGCTGCTGGTGATCAGCAAATCGGACCTGTCTGCTATGCCGCGAGAGGCCCCAATCGATGCGGAGCCGCAATTGGTGAGCGTGCACGGCGGTTTCGGCGTCGAGGCGTTGCGTCGGTCATTGGCCGAACGGGTCGGCAAGCGTAGCGAATCGGTGGGGGAGACGCTGTCTTCGAATGTCGCTGTCGCGCTGAGCGCTGTCGCTCGGGCGCGGGAAGCGGCGTTGATGGACGCCTCTCCCGAATTGACGGCACTGGCGCTTCGGGAGGCCGTCATGGGGTTGGTGGCAGAGGATGCGGACGAACAGGTGTCCGAGCGGGTGCTGACACGCATTTTCAGCGCGTTCTGTATTGGGAAGTGATTACAGCTCGGTTAACGAAATCCCTCACGACTATACATTTCGTGATCGGTTTCTGAACAAATTCTTCACTCTTTTTGGTGAACCGCCACGCCCAATACGACGTAACCCTATTGAGAGCAACGAGTAAGCGATTTTCGGAACATAGTCCGAAAACCTTGAATTTTGGAGAAGTGAGGTTAATTATTAGGGCGTAGTTGGACGATGATAGTCCTAGTGGTGGGTTAGGCCCGCTCGATGAGGGTTGTTGACAGCCCTAACATACATACGGTTGTACGAGGGTGGCTCGCGATCGCGGGCCAAATCAAGCAGTAAACCGGCTTCTTTCCCCTCCGGAGAGCACCGGGACGCCTTAGGGCTCCTGGTGCCCTCTTTTTTTGCGCTTGTCGTCGGAAGGGACGACCCCAGCACCCCTAAACGAACGCGACGGGCGTCGAGCGGCCTAAACCACTCGGCGCCCGCCGCGCACCCGGACCATAAACTAGCTCTCGTCTAGGCACGCACGTCGAGATGCTCGCCTTTCCCACCTTCGCTGACCTGAACGGCGTCTTCGAGCAGGTTCTGAACGGCCTGACCAGCTTGCTGTTGGGCGGCCTGCGCCTTTTTGAAGACGAGAATGCCAAGGGTGTCACCCACGCTTTGGGGTGTGACAGCCGACGTTGCGGCGCCGTTGATCTGCACGTTCATCTCCCGCAAAGCGCTTGAGAAAACACACTGCGAGCGGGGCGCGCGCCGCCGCTACGAAGTTGAATATGCGATCCTTCATCGGTGCGGGGCAATCGCGGCTTGAACGGCCCACGCCGCGGGACGCGCCCGCGCGATAAGATCGACCGCGCAACAGGCGCCGCAACGAGTCGCCTTCCCTGTCAGGAGAGTCCCCGTGTCCGATACCTCGCTCGACATCATCTTCGCCATGCCGCACCCGGACGACATCGAGATCTCCTGCGGCGGGACGGTTGCGACGTTGGTCGAGCAGGGGTGGAAAGTCGGCCTCGTGCACATGACCAACGGCGAACCGACGCCGCGCGGGACGCTCGAGACGCGGATGCAGGAGTTGCACGCCGCGGCGGAGATTCTCGGTGTAGCGCATGTCGAGGTGCTTTCGCTGACCAATCGCGAACTGATGGATGGCCCGGAAGCCCGGTACGCGGTCGCGACGGTTTTCCGACGTTACAAGCCCAGGATCGTGGTCACCATGGCCGGCCGCACACCGGGCGCATCGCCTGACCACTATCAAGGCGAGCTCATCGTCGAGAACGCGCGGTTCTACTCCCAGCTCACCAAGTGGGACGACCGTTTCGACAACACACCGCCGCACCGCATCGACTGGATGTGGTACCGCCCGGTCGCGATCGCCAGCGAGCCCGGCCGCTGGGCGAGCACCTTCGTTGTCGACACGTCCGCCGTGCACGAGAAGAAAGTGGCGGCGATTTCGCAGTACGCATCGCAATTTGACGAGCAGCGTCTGGCGGCGGTCTTGCACCGCGTGAACGCGATCGACGCCGCGGAAGGAGGGCGCTGCGGCTTCATGTACGGCGAAGTCTTCGGATTGCCCCACCCGACGCCGCTGACCGATCCGGTGAAGCTGTTTACGTCGCTACAGCACCCATTCGCCGTCAACTACCCGCCGAAGACGGGGTGAGCTGAGTGCCGAGCTGTTTGTAGTACGTGATGGTCTGCGAAAGGCCTTCGGCGAAGAACATGCGGGGGACATACCCGATCACTTCTTTGGCCCGCGTAATGTCGGCCTGAGAATGCTTGACGTCGCCAGCCCGCTCGGGTTCGTAGTGTGCCGCGATGTTCACGCCCAATGCCGCATTGATGCGTTTCAGCATCTCGTTCAACGACGTGCGTTCGCCGCACGCGATGTTCACGACTTCGCCGGTGAGGCGCAACGCATTCGCTGCGCACAGGTTCGCATCCACCACATTGCTGACGAAGCAGAAGTCGCGCGACTGCTCGCCGTCGCCGTATACCACCGGCGCCTCGCCGCGCACCATGCGCGTGACAAACGCAGGAATCACGGCGGCGTACTGGCTGTTCGGATCCTGCCGCGGGCCGAACACGTTGAAATAGCGCAGCGAAACGGTCGCGAGGCCGTACACGCTGGCATAGACCCGCAGGTAGTGCTCGCCGGCCAGCTTCGATACGGCGTAGGGACTGAGCGGGGCCGGCGTCGCGCTCTCGCGACTCGGCAGGGCGTCGTCGTCGCCGTACGCGGAGCTGCTCGCGCTGTAGATCACCCGCGGTACGTCGGCGGCGCGGGCGGCTTCCAGGACGTTGAACGTGCCGGTGATGTTGTTGTCGTGTGCGGCGCGCGGCTGGTCAACGCTGCGGGGCACGCTGCCCATCGCCGCGAGATGGAAGATCGCTTCGACGCCCTGCGCGGCCGTGTTCACGGCCTCGCTGTCGCACACGCTGCCCTCGACAAGCTCGATGTCGCCGCGGACGTGGTCGAGATTGGCGCGGCTGCCAGTGCTAAAGTCGTCGAACACACGCACGCGCCAGCCATCTGCTAGCAGGCGATCAACCACGTGGCTCCCGATGAATCCCGCTCCCCCGGTGACAAGCGCAGATTTCATGTGGCAGGCTCCTTGAGCCGGAAAAACCGGCGGGTGTTGGCGACCGTCTGACGCACGAGGTCTTCAAATGGCGTCTGTCGCAGCTCGGCGGCTTTGCGTGCGGTGTGGATGAGCAGCTCGGGCTCGTTCGGTTTGCGATTGCGGTGCGGCGCCGGCGCGAGGTAGGGTGCATCTGTCTCGAGCATCATCCGCTCCGCCGGGCACATCCGCGCCGCCTCGGCGGCGCCGGCCGCGTTCTTGAAGGTGATCACACCGGTGAACGACAGCCAGTAGCCGTCATTCAGGATGCGCCGCGCGGTCTCGGGGCTGCCGCTGAAGCAATGAAAGACCACGCGATCGGTCAGCTCCGGAAAGTCGCGGAGCACGTCGCACACTCGTTCTTCGGCTTCTCGCGCGTGAATGACCAGCGGAAGTCCGCGGTGTTGCGCAAACTCGGCGTGCTGCTCGAGCATGCGCTGCTGCTCCTTGCGCGGCGCGAAGTCATAGTGAAAATCGAGGCCGGTCTCGCCGACGCCGACGATACGGCTCGCCCATGACGTCTCTTCCGCGAATTCGTCGAAGAGTGCTCGCACGCGCTCCCACTCTTCGAGACCCCGACCGGCCTCATGCGGATGCACGCCGAGCACCAGCGCGACATTGCGTCGATCGTGGAGTTGATCGAGCGCGCGCAACGCGTCGTCGTGACGCGTGCAGATGTTCACGAACGCGTCGACGCCGGCCGCCGCCGCTCGTTGCAAGACGCCCGTCAGGTCGTCGGCCAGGTCGGGATAGGTGAGATGGCAGTGGGAATCGATCACGACGCGACGGCCTAGAAGCGCGCCTGCAACGATGGCGCGGCGCTGCCGTCGTACTTGATGGAGCGTTCGTCGAAGTGGTGGTTGCCGGTCGGGGCGGTGTATTGCGCGACCAGACGATACTCGCCGGGCGGCAGCACTTCGTCTTGAAGCTCGAGCGGGAAGCGATAGAAGCGCGCGTAGCGATCCCAAAACTCCACCGCCTCCTCGGGCGTGCTGACCTCGTAACGCCAGTACGCGACCCGCTGCGACTGCATCGGGGCGGCGGCGCTCAGGCTCTCGCGCAGCAACTCAAACTGAAAGACCCCGATCACCTTGGTGTAATCGCCGGCGTCGTCGATCGCGGCGATGATGGCTTCGATCGCATCCGCCTGACCATCGCCGCGCAGGCTCACCGGTTGGGTGAAGCTCTGCAACTCGACCGCCTTCGGCAGCATCAGCTCGAGAAAGGCCTGCAACTGCGGCGGCTCAGTTGACGCGGAATTCGTGCGACATCCAAAGACCGCGAGCGAAACGAGCAGCAGCGCCGTAAGGCGAACGGCGCGGTTTGTATTCATTGGTGCAGTAGTGCTGGATTCTGTCATGCGACCGCCTGGGGATACTCGGTGCACAGCAATCGATACGGCGCTTCGTCTTCTTCAACACCCGGAAAACGCGGCAACTCGTCTTTGAAGCGATTGTCTTTGGCGTCGTCGTTCACTGTGCTGACCTCGCCGAGCAGGCAGGCCTGACCCGCTTCATCGGCCCAAAACTCATGATAGGTGTAGGGCGTGAACGTGACCGACGCGCCGGGCGCAACCCGTACTTCATCGCCGGCCTCCACCGTCACCTGCACGCCGTCCATCATCAGCGTGACCGGCTCGTCGCCGAACGCGCCGTCTTCTTCGGTGGCGCGGAAAATCCGGCAAACCATCGTTCCGCCGCCGCGATTGATGATGTCTTCGGACTTGTTCCAGTGGAAGTGCATCGGCGTCCGCTGTCCGGGCAGGGCGAGCATCAGCTTCTCGCAATACGGCGGCGTGCTGCGATCATTCAGCAAACCGTTGCGAATGGTGAGCAGCGTGAGCCCCTCTTTCGCAAACTGTTTCGAGCCGAAGTCGGTGACGTCCCAGCCGAGCCCCGCGCGGCGGATATGGTCGCACTCGGGACCCTTGCTGCGCCATTCGGCAGGCGTCCAATGCGCGAAGGGCGGCAGCTTGAACCCCTCATGCTCGGCGAACGCCGCCATTTGGCGGATCGCCGCGTTGATTTCCGACCGTTTCATGGTCGCGCTTCCTCGCTTACGGTTCGTTGCCGCGTCGTTAGACGACGTTACGTTGGCAGTCTATGCGGAGCGGTCACGTGGTGCGAGGAAGCGGATGATGACCAAAGAGCGACCGGTGCAATTCGGCGTTGTCGGGGCGGGGCGGATTGCAAGAAACGCGCTGGCCCCCGCCGTACACGCCGTCGCCGAAGCCGGGCTGGTGGCCGCGGCGAGTCGCGATCATGACCGCGCCGCGGCGCTCAACCCGACGCGGGTCTACACCGACTACGGCCAGCTGCTGGCGGATGACGACGTCGAAGCGGTCATCATCACGACCCACAACGGCCTGCATCACCCACTCACGCTACAGGCCCTGGAGCGCGGCAAGCACGTGCTGTGCGAGAAGCCGCTGGCCTGCAACGCGCGTGAAGCCGAAGAGATGGTCGCGGCTGCGCAGCAAAACGGCCGCGTGCTGGTGGAGGCGTTCATGTACCGCCACGACCCACGCTTCGACGCGTTGCTCGAGCATATCCGCGCCGGCGCGGTGGGGGCGGTCCGCACCGTCGTGGCGCGGTTCGGCTTCCACATGCCCGACGACAACCACGACGTGCGCTGGAACGCCGCGTGGGGCGGCGGGGGCGCGCTCGACGTGGGGTGCTATTGCGTGAACGCCGCGTGCGCTGTGTTTGGTGAAGCGCCGCGCCGCGTGCTGGCTACGGGCGCCTTTCATCCAAAGCACGATGTCGATACCGCGCTGCACGGGGTGCTCGACTTCGGCGACGGCCGCGCCGCGCTCATCACCTGCGGGCTAGACCGCGCGATTCAGCAACATCTCACCGTGATCGGCGACCAAGGCTGGTGTGCGGCGCCAGATCCGTTCTTGTCGCGCGATCGCGCCATCACCACCCAGCGCGGCGAGCGGCGCACGATTGACACTTTTGAAAGCGTCAATGCGTACGAACGGCAGATCCGCGACTTCTGTCACGCGGTCCGCGGCGTGAAACCCCCGCACGTGCCGCCGACCGACGCCGTCGCGAACATGCGTGTGCTCGATGCGTTGTTGACGTCGGCGCGCGGCGGCGGTGCGGCGGTCGACCTCTAATGCTTGCAGTGCAACGCGCTGGGGGCGCGCAAAAGCCGTCGCGACGCCCGCATCGAAACGAGTTTGCGTCTATACTTCAACAACGTTTTTCGCGTCCGCGCCGGGTGGGCGTTTCAAGACCGACCCCCGAGAAAGGCGGACTCATGTCAAACCATACGCGGATGCGCACGCTTCATCAGAGCCCGGCCCAAGCAGAGCTGCTCGCCGAAGTGCTCGCCGGACTCGCCGACCAGCCGAAGCACTTACCGTCGAAGCTCTTTTACGACCAACGCGGGTCGCAGTTGTTCGATCAGATTTGCGAGCAACCCGAGTATTATCCGACGCGCACTGAGCTCAGCATTCTCGAGCAATACGCGGGTGAGATGGCGGAGCTCATCGGTCCGAAGTGTCGGCTGATCGAGCTTGGCGCCGGCTCGACCGTCAAAGTGCGTCTGCTGCTTGACAAGCTCGATTCCCCATGCTGCTTCGCGCCGCTCGACATTTCCGGCGAGCACTTGCAGGAAGCCGCTCGTGCGTTGCACGAGGCCTACCCGACGCTCAGCATCTATCCCATCGTGACCGACTACATGACGCCTTTCGAGTATCCCGATTGCCCCGACGCACAGCGGACGGTCGCGTTTTTCCCCGGCTCCACGATCGGGAACTTCACACACGCACAAGCCGAGCGCTTTCTGCAGCGTGTCGCGGAGATCGTCGGCGAAGGCGGCGCGCTGCTGATTGGCGCTGATCTCGATAAGGATCCGGCGATTCTCGAGCCGGCCTACAACGACGCCGCCGGCGTGACGGCCGCGTTCAACCTCAACTTGCTTGATGTGCTTAATGAGCAGTTTGACGCGGAGTTCAAACCCGACAACTTCACCCACCGCGCGGTGTACGTGCCGGCTGAGCGGCGAATCGAAATGCGGCTTTATAGCGACGTCGCTCAGCAGGTGCAGGTCGCAGACGAAACGTTCAGCTTCCAGCAAGGCGAGTTCATCCTGACCGAGTACTCGCACAAGCACACACTCGAATCGTTCGCCGCCCTCGCGGCCAAAGCCGGCATGCAGGTCGAGCACGTGTGGCGCGACGATCGCAAGCTGTTCAGCGTGCAATACCTCACCGTCGCCGGTTCGTGAGTTCGTCGTTGCGCAATGCTCGAACTTCGACGCGTTGAGAAGCGATACGGTCCCACCACGGCCCTGCATGCCACGGATCTGACGATCCCCGAGGCGCAGACCACGGTGCTCATCGGCCCCAGCGGCTGCGGAAAGTCGACGCTGCTGCGCCTGCTCATCGGGCTGATCGAGCCCACGGCGGGCGAAGTGCTGATCGAAGGCGATCCGCTGACCCCAAAAACCGTGAACGCCCTGCGCCATCGCATGGGCTACGGGATTCAGGACGGCGGCCTCTTCCCGCATCTCACCGCCCGCGGCAACGCGACCCTCCTCGCCAAGCACCTGGAGTGGAACGACGAGCGCTGCAACGCGCGGCTCAAAGAACTCGCCCAACTCACGCATCTGCCCGAAGGCGCGCTCGACCGCTATCCGGCCCAGCTCTCCGGCGGCCAGCGACAGCGCGTGAGTCTGATGCGCGCGCTCATGCTCGACCCGCCGGTGCTGCTCTTGGATGAGCCGCTCGGCGCGCTCGACCCCATTATTCGCAGCGGTTTGCAGGAAGAGTTGCGCGAGATCTTTCGAGCGCTGCACAAGACCGTCGTCATGGTCACGCACGACCTGGCCGAGGCGGCGTACTTCGCCGACGCCATCGTTCTGATGCGACGTGGACGCATCGCGCAGCGCGGCTCCTTCCGCGATTTGATGAAGAACCCGGCGGAAGACTTCGTGAGCGACTTCGTCCGCGCGCAGCGCGCCCCGCTCGCAGCCATGGAGGTGCAGGAGTGAGGCGCCCCAGGCTGAACGCAGTGGTTGGTTGGCTCGCCCTGGCGGTCTTGGCGGCCGCAGGTGCAGCCGGTCAGGAGAAGCCCGAGCAGCAGACCGTTCGCGTCGGCTCGAAGTCGTTCACCGAGTCGGTGGTGCTTGGTGAGATCGTCGTGCACCTGGCCGAAGACCTCGGCTATCAAGTCGAGCATGTGCGCGGCGTTGGCGGGACACAGTTGGTCTGGCAGGCGCTCTTGACCGGCCAGATCGACGTCTACGCCGAATACACCGGAACCATGATTCTCGAAACGCTGTCGGCGCAAGACTTGAGCGGCGACGCGGAGCTGCGCGATTACCTGCGCACCATCGGTCTCGAGCTCACAGCGCCGATCGGTTTCAACAATACTTATCGCCTGGGCATGAAGCGCGAGCGAGCCGCGCAACTCGGCATCACCAAAATCAGCGACCTGGTCGACCATCCCCAGTTGAGCTTGCGATTCAGCCCCGAGTTCATGCAACGCGCGGACGGGTGGCGCCCGATGGCCGACCGCTACCAGCTGCCGCACAACGACGTCCGCGGGCTCGAACACGCCCTCTCATACGCCGCCCTCGACCAGGGCGCCATCGACGTCACCGATCTTTACGCGACCGACGCGAAGATCGAGGCGCTCGATCTCACGGTGCTGGAAGACGATCTCGGTTTCTTCCCCGAATACAACGCGGTTTACGTTTATCGCGCCGATCTGAAGGAACGCGCGCCCGACGTGGTGGCGCGGCTGCATCAATTGGAAGGCGCGCTCGACGAGCGCGACATGATCGCGCTCAACGCCCAGGTGGAAATCGACGGCGACACCGAGAGCGTCGCCGCGGCCCGCCTGGTGCGTGAGCGTTTCAATACCGCGGCGGTCGGCCGCGAACGCGACGTTTACCGTGACGTCCTGCACTACACACTGGAACACATCAACATGGTGGCCGTGTCGCTCCTGGCGGCGGTCGTCGTGTCGATCCCCCTCGGCGTGATCGCCGCCAAGCAGCCCCCGCTGTCGCAACCGATTCTCGGCGTCGTGGGCATGATCCAGACGATCCCATCGATTGCACTGCTGGTGCTGCTCATCAAGCCGATCAGCTACGTGAGCAACGAACTGGGCTATCCGCAGGCGGTCGTGGCGCTGTTTCTCTACAGCCTGTTGCCGATCGTGCGCAACACGCACGCAGGACACACTGGGATGGCGCCCGCCGTGAGCGAGTCGGCCCTCCCG
>CAZLYU010000010.1:0-76191 GCA_964563855.1 uncultured Planctomycetales bacterium
GGCGGTGGGCACGGGCTGCCGGCGCGCTTCCATTCGTGCGTGTTACGGCGTGCGGCACGGCGGGGTGGGGGGTCGGCGACGCGGGTGGAGCGGTCGCCGACGTTTGGATCTGTCGCCGGGGTTTATCCTTCGCTCATCTCGGCCTCGATCACGCCGGTCGCGAAGCTCTTGTAGGCGGCGCCGAACTGTCGCGCCATGGAGTCGGGGAAGACGTGGAACTGTTCGTTGCGCAAACCTTCGATGAGCGCGTCGGCCACGAGCGTTGGTGGTTCGGCGATTTCGTTCAGGCCGGCGTCGGACGCCATGTCGGTCTTGATGGGTCCGGGGTGGACGCTGACGACGAGTGTGCCCTGCTCGCGGAGGTTTACGCGGAGCGCCTGGGTGATTGAATACGCGGCCGCTTTTGACGCGCAATAGGTTGCGAAGTCGGGGAACGACTTGAACGAGGCGACCGAGTTGAGTTGCACGAAGGCGCCGCCGCCGTTGGCTTTGAGGACGGGGGCGAAGGCCTGGGCGGTGCGCATCAGCCCGAGCACGTTGCGGTTCCACTCGAACTCGAAATCGGCGAAGGCGTCTTTTGACAAGGCTTGCGCGGAGCGGAGCACGCCGGCGTTGTTGATGACCAGTTGCACGTCGCGGGCGTTTTCGGCGGCTTGATGGATGAGCGATTCGTCAGCGAGATCGAACGCGATAGGGGTGACGCGGTCGCCGTGCTGCTGGACGACCGCTTGAACGCTATCGATGTTGCGCACGGCGGCGTAGACCTTCTTCGCGCCCTCGGCGAGCAGCTTTTCGGTGATTGCTGCGCCGATGCCGCGGTTCGCCCCGGTGACGAGGGCGACTTTATCTCTGACTTCGAAACCCATGCCCAGCTCCTGTGTGCGGCGTTGGATTGCTCTGGCGGCGCCGCCGGCTGATGGACAGCTTGGTGGGCGGCGCTGCGTGTGGGTATTGTGGCCGGTGCAAGCGACGGCTCGCTCCGGCGTATGTTTGAGATGATCGCGGAGCAGCGGCCGTTTCATCGACTGATCCATCAGCCTATGCGCCTACGGAGCCCCACGCCTTGGACATTCGCGCTTTCCAGCAGCACATCGACCGGCTTTATAGCGACACCGACCGCGCCCGCGGATCAGCAAAGACGTTTTTGTGGCTCATCGAGGAAGTCGGTGAACTGGCCAGCGCGTTGGCCGGCGACGACGAGAAGAACAAGCAAGAGGAGTTTGCAGATGTCTTCGCGTGGCTGTGCTCGATCGCGAATGTGGAGGGCGTGGATCTGGAGCAGGCGGTGATCGACAAGTATGTGACGTCGCAGCCGGAGGGTCACAAGTGATTCGTGGCGCGGCTAGTCGCGCGTGGGTTTCGGCGTCGTGAGCCAGGCGTCGTTGAAGCGCAGGTAGCCGATCGAGCGTCGGTCGTGCGAATAGACCACGTGGATGAGGCCGTCAGCCGATTGCGCGACGGCGGGGTACGCGTAGGCTCCATCGCCGTCGACGAGCACGCGCGGCGCCGACCAGGTTTCACCGTCGTCGATCGAGCGGGATGCGGCGAGCGGTCGTCGGGCGGTGCGGTCGTTGTTGAAGACGAGCAGCAATGAGCCGTCGCGGAGCTTGGTGAGCGCGGTGGGGCTGCCGGGATTGGGTAAGTTGCTATCGCGCGGCGGGGTCCAGCTTCGGCCGGCGTCATCGGAGGCGGTGACCCACAGCCAGTCGGCGCCGCCGTTGCGGAGTACGGCGAGCAGGCGGCCGCTCTCGAGTTCGACGATCGCGGGTTGGAGCGCTCCGAGCAGGACGGGGGCCGCGATGACCGATCGCCAACGCCACGCGTTGCCATTGGCGGAGGCGAACAGGAGCGATCGGCCGAGCAGGTCGTCGTAGGCGGGGAGCAGCAGCTCGCCGCGCAAGGTTCGGAGCGGTGGGAACCGGACGTTGCTGCCGAGCGGTCCGGGGATCCAGGTTGGCGCGGTCCACGATTTGCCGGCATCGAACGATTGCTGCATCTCGATGCGCGAGGTCGACCAGCCGCCGGCGACGACTGCTTGAAACAGCCAGACGCGGTTGCCCTCGGCATAGAACACGGGGTTTCCGTCGGCTTGCGGGCGGTCGATATGGCGCCACGGCTGCGACCAGCCGTCTGTGGTGCGCCGGGCCATGTAGATGGCGGCGCCCTCAAGTTCGTGGGGTCCGGCGTATGAGAACCAGGCGGCGAGCAACTCGTCGTTGGGGAGGGCGACGATAGCCGGGGCGTGGCTGCCAGCTTTGTCGGGGATGGCTTCGAAGAGGAGTTGCGCGTCGAAGCGCGGCGTTTCGTCGGCGTCTGCGGTGTCGAGCGGCGCGAGCGCGGTGTTGAAGCTCAGCGGGGTGTCGGTGGGCGGGAGAAGCGACTCGGGCAGCACGCAGCCGGTGCAGCATGTGATCGCGATGATGAACGCGTTGTGCAGGGGTCTGAGGGACACCGCCATGTTTGCTCTCCGGTGCGGTCGCTCAAGATTGAGTGATTGGCGGTCGGACTACAAGCCGGCTGCTCGGGCGGCTTCTGCGACGCCCCAGGCGCCGAAGTAGGCGATGACGGTCATCCCGACGAAGGAGATGACGGGGTAGGTCCACGAGCCGGTTTCTTTGTAGATGACGGCGAGCGTGGCGCCGCATTGCGCGCACAACGCGAAGAACACCATGATTGAGAGCGCTACGGGCAGCGTAAAGAGCGGGCGCGCTGCGACGGTGGTTTGGTCTGCACCCGCCGCGGCGGCCTCGGCGGTGACGGCGGCCGGTGGCGCTGCGTCAGGGGTCCGCGGCTGCGGGGCGCCGCTGGCTTCGTCGACGTCGGCATTGGCAGGGGCTGGGGTGAGTTCATCCCACTTCGCGGTGCGCAGCGCTTCGATGAGCGACTGCGACCCTTCGTCTTCGTCGCCGCCGAGATTGAACAGGGTGCCGAGCGTGGCGATGATCACCTCGCGCGCGGGGAACGATGCAATCACGGAAACGCCGATCTTCCAGTCCCAGCCGATTGGCCGCACGATGGGCTCGATGGCGAGGCCGGCGCGGCCGAGATAGCTGTCGCGCAGGTAGGCGCCCTCGAGCTGGTTGTCGAAGGTGGCTTCGTCCCAGTTTTGAGCGGCGGCTTGTTGCTCGACGGCGGCGCGGGTCGCGTCGCTGCGTGGGAAGTAGGCCAGCGTCCACACGATGATGCTGACCAGGAGGATGAGCGTGCCGGCGCGGACGATGAACTCGCGACCGCCGAGATACATCCGCTGCCAGATGGTGCGGAGGCGCGGCCACTTGTAGGACGGCAACTCGAGCACAAAGCCGCTGGTCTGTCCGGCGAACATCGTCTTGCGCAGCACCCACGCGAGGGGCACGGCGACCGCGACGCCGACGAGATACATCGCGATCATCACGAGCGGCTGGAGGGGCAGCCAGCCGCCGAGCCAGATCGCCGGTATGAAGGCGGCGATCATGATGATGTAGACGGGGAGTCGGGCGGAGCAGCTCATGAAGGGGGCGAGCATGATGGTCATGAAGCGTTCGCGCCGATCGGGAATGGTTCGCGTGCCCATGATGGCGGGGATCGCGCAGGCGAACGAGCTGAGTAGTGGAATGAAGGCGCGACCGCTAAGGCCGACGCCGCGCATGAGTTTGTCCATCATGTAGGCGGCGCGGGCGAAGTATCCGCAATCTTCGAGGATGGCGATGACGGCGAAGAGGATGAGGATTTGCGGCAAGAAGATCAAGACGCCGCCGACGCCGGCGATGACGCCGTCGACGACGAGGCTCTGGATGACGCCCTCGGGTAGGGCGGGGCCGACGAGCGCGGCGAGCCAGCCGAAGAAGCCGTCGATCCAATCCATGGGATAGGTGGCGAAGGTGAAGATGGAGGCGAAGAGCGTGAACAGTACGACGAGCAGGATGGCGGCGCCCCAGATGCGGTGGGTGAGGATGCGATCGACGCGGTCGCTCCAGTTGGTTCCGGTGATTTCGGGGCGTTTGATGACGCCGGCGAGAGTGGTGTTGATCCAGGCGTAGCGGGCCTGAACTTCGGGCATGGGGCTGTTGACGCCGTGCTGCGCGAGTGCGTCGCGGGCGGTTTGCAGAGCCTGTTCCGAGCCGCCGGCGCGAAGATAGGCCTGCTCGGCGTAACCGCCTTTGAAGAGGAGCACGCGTACGGCTTCGGCCGGATGCGTCGCGCTGGGGTGCTGTTTGTGAAGCTGGCGGGCGGCGTCCCAAATGTGATCGGGCAACGTGGCGCGAACGGCGGTCGTCGGGGCGAGCGCCGCGCGCTGTAGGGCGTCGATCACGGGCGCGACGGAGGCGTTGCGGGTGGCGACGATCGGCACGACTTCGGCGTTGAGACGTGACGCGAGCTGGGCGGTGTCGATCTGGATGCCGCGCGACTCCGCGATGTCGGTCATGTTGAGCGCGACGACGAGCGGGATGTCGAACTCGATGAGTTGGCTGAGCAGGTAGAGATTGCGGGTGAGGTTCGACGTGTCGACGATGGCGAGCACGACGTCGGGGCGGAGGTCGGCGGGCCCATTTCCGCAGAGCGTTTCGCTGACGATGACCTCGTCGGGCGACGAGGCGGCAAGGCTGTAGGTTCCCGGGAGATCGAGCAGCTCCATGGGGGTGTCGGCGTTGCGGATGGGGCCGCGACCGATGTCGACGGTGACGCCGGGATAGTTGGCGACGTGGCGTCGGAAGCCGGTGAGCGCGTTGAAGAGCGTGGTTTTGCCGGTATTGGGATTGCCGATGAGCGCGACGCGTCGGGTGTGGTTGACGTTGGGCGAGACGACCTCTCTGGGCGGCGACGCGATGTCCGACATTTTCGCTCACTGACTCCTGATTTGGTGCAGAGATTAACAACGCCCGGCCCCGCGCGGGAAGTTCACCTGCGGAACCGGGCATCGTTTCGGAGTTTGTTGCGGGTGGCGTCGCGCTAGGCGGCGGCGACGTCCACCAACTCGGCGTCACTGGATCGCAGCGAAAGCTCGTAGTCGCCAACGAGCAGACGCAGTGGGTCACCCAGCGGTGCGCGGCCGAGCACCTGGACGGTGACGCCGCTGATGAGTCCCATCTCCATCAGGCGGCAGCTCATGGCGCCTTCTCGAATGCCGGTGATGGTGACGGGTTGCCGCGTGGGGACGTTTGCGAGTGACATGATTGTTTCATTCTCCTGCGGTCGTCGCTTTGGCGATTACCTTACCAGATCGTCCGAATTATGTTTATCGTTTGATTGTTTGTCAACACCCTTGTTTGATTTTTCAAACACTTGGTTGGAGCTGTCCGCCTTAAGTTCCTAAGTCTCTATTTGTCAGTGTTTTACGAATCTCGGTGGATGAGGGCGGCGAACCCGCCGTCGCGCCAGTCTGACGCTTGCGGGCCCCAGTTTGGCAGCGAGAGGTCTTCGGTCAGCAAGCGCCACTGGGGGTGATTGGCGAGGAAGCGCGCGATCATCTCGCAGTTCTCGGCGGGTTCAAGGCAGCACGTGCTGTACACGAGCCGGCCGCCGACGCGCACGCGTTGCGCCGCCTGCCGCAGGAGCGTCATCTGCAAACTGGTGAGGGAGGCGACTTTCTGTTCGTCGAGCCCGAGTCGCGCTTCGGGGCGACGGGCGATGACCCCCGTGTTGGAGCAGGGTGTATCGACGATGGCGGCGTCGAACTCGCCGAGCGACTCGGTGACGGCTTCGTCGTCTTCGTCGAGCAAGCGGGTGCGTACACAGTCGAGCCCGAGGCGATCGACGTTGGCCGCGACTTGCATGAGGCGCTGGGGCGCGATGTCGCAGGCGACGATCTCGCCGCGGTTCTGGAGGGTGATGCCGATGGCGGCGGTTTTGCCGCCGGGTGCGGCGCAGAGATCGAGGACGCGTTCGTCGGGTTGGGCGGCAAGGAGCAGGGCGGCCTGTCGAGCGGTGGTGTCTTGCACATAGGCGCCGCCGGTGCGGAAGAGTTCGCTGTCGAGCAGTCCGGCGCCGCTGGGTAGGAAGGCGGTGTCGTCGTTCATGGCGGCGTCTGGGAAGGTGGATTGGATGGCGGCGTGGAACTCAGGCTGGGTGAGTTTGAGGGGGTTGCGGTGGACCACCAGCGCGGGGCGGGCCTGAGACGCCCATGCGATGCGCTCGGCGTCTTGGGCGCCGAAGCGCTCGACGAGTGTGCGGACGCGCTCGAGTCGCTCCCCGGCGGCGGCGGCGAGTTGTGCGTCGAAGCCGCCGCCGAGCGGGAGGACGGCTTGGTTGAAGCGTGTGGCGCCGGTCCATGAGGTGCGGATGAGGGCCGGGTCGGCTGGCGCCCACTGGGCGTCGCGTGCGTCGAGCGCGCGGGTGAGGCGGCGCAGAATCGCGTTCACGGTGGCGCCGCCGCGGCGCTTGATGATGCGGTTGGCGATGGTGACGGTTTCGTTGACGGCGGCGAAGTCGGGGACGCGGTGCATCCAAATGAGCTGGTAGGCGGCGGTGGCGAGGAGCGCGCGGAGCTCCGGGTCGGCTTGGCGCGGTTCATATTCCGCGACGCGCGGCAGCACGTGTTCGATGGTGATGAGGCGGCGGATGGCGCCGAGTGCGATTTCGGTGGCGAGGGCGGCGTCGCGTCCGGCGATGCGACCCTCCTGGCGGAGCGTGGCGAGCATGTCGGCGGCGAAGCCGCGTCGCGTGAGCACGTTGTGCACCGCGAGGTAGGCGGCGTGACGTGCATTGAGGGTTGGGTCGTGGTCTGCGGCGCTCGTCATTCGGCGGGCCGCTCCAAACGGTCGCCGGCTTGCACGCGGCGGCCGTTGCGAAAGGCGTCGAACGGCATGCATTTGCCGCCGGCTGGTTTGACTTCGAGCAACTGCACGGCGCCATCGCCGGTCTGGACGGCGCCGTCGTGGCGAAAGGCGCCGGGTTCGCCGGTGAAGGTTGGGTTGGGCGTCGCCGCGTCAGAGGGGGTGATGGGGGCTTCGCTGACTTTCGCCCGCGCGAGCAGGACGCGCTCGCGGCGGCCGTCTTGCGAGACGTAGTCGCACGCGGCGGCGGGCCAGCTCCAGAGGCCGTGAATGCGTCGCACGATGCGGCGTGCGTCGGCGCTCCAGTCGATCCAGCCGTCTGACTTGGCGAGTTTGGGAGCGCGGGTGGCTTGGCTCGGATCCTGTGCGTGCATCGGATCGTTACGTTCGATGGCGTCGACGGCGTCGATGACGCTCTCAGCGCCGAGGGTCGCCAAGCGGTCGTGCAGCTCGTCGGCGGTCTCGTCGTCGCGGATGGGGGTCTCGCGTTGGAGCACGATCGGACCGTTGTCCCACTTGGCGTCGAGTTTGAAGATGGTGACGCCGGTGCGTTCGTCGCCGGAGAGGAGTGCCCACTGGAAGGGCGCGGCGCCGCGATGGCGGGGCAGCAGGGAGGCGTGGATGTTGAAACAGCCGTGTTGCGGGGCGGCGAGCAGGGCGGGGCCGATCTTCTGACCGAAGGCGGCGACCATGATCAGGTCGGCGCCGCGGAGCACGTCGTCGGTCGGGAGCGCGTTGACGTTGTCGGTCTGGAGATGCGGGACGTTGAGTTCGTCGGCGGCGGCGTGGAGCGGGGTCGGCGTGATCCGGCGGCCGCGTCCTGAGGGGCGGTCGGGCTGGCTGACGGCGGCGATGACGTTGTGGTGCGACGAAGCGGCCAGGGCGCGCAGCGCCGGTACCGCGAAGTCGCCGGTGCCGAAGAAGACCAGATTCACGCGAGGCTCCCGATGGTTGCGTTGGTGAAGCTTGTTTGGAGAGATCGTCGAGCAGAAGGCGGTGCGGGGCAAGCACACCGACTGTTGACCGCGGGGGCGGCGGGCGCGCCGGCTACGTTTTACTTGGGCGGCTGACGCGAGCCGGTGTTGTGGGCGTGTCGGGAGTCAGGCGTTATTTGCGGAGCTGTTTGAGAAAGCCGTTCAGGACGGGTCGCGGCACTGATTCGAGGCCGTTGGGGGGTAGCTCGTCGCCCATGAGCCGGTCGACCACTTCGTTGGTGCGGTCCTGCCGCTGACGCAGCATGACGGCGCACTCCTCGGCTTCGTCGAGACGGCCTTGGGACATGCAGATCGCGAAACGGACGACGTATTGCTCGACATCGAAGTCTGCGGGCGGCGAGCTGGGACTGTCCGAGTCTCCGGCGTCGGCGTCGAGGAGTGCGGCGGCCCGCAGCGCGCTGGCTTCCGTTTCGAGCTCCTTCTGCCGCTTTTCGTCTTCCGGATCGATTGGGGAGAGCTCGAGCGGTTCGAGCTGGTCGTCGGGGGTTGGGATGTAGATCGTCTGGTGGCAGCTTGGGCACTTGCCGCGCCGGCCGCCGGCGTCGTCGGGGGCGCGGACGGTTTTGCCGCACTTCGGGCAGTGGAATTCGATCGGCATGGCGGAACACTCCTGGCGTTGGATTGTAACCGGCGTGCGGGCGTGGCGGCATGGCTGAGGAGCGTTCGCGGGTAAAGCGACGGGGCGCCGGGTCTTGCGACCGGGCGCCCCGTGGGAAGCCGTTCGGCTCGGTGCGTCGCAGCTTTGTTTAGCGGCGACGGATCACGAGACCGCCGAGGGCCAGCAGCACGAGCGAGGCCGGCTCGGGGATGTAGTTGAACAGCATGCGGGTGGAGACATCGAAGCTGAAGTTGGCGTCGGTGGCGCCGAAGCCGGTGGTGGCGGTGATGTTGCCGCCGGTCCAGCTGTACGAGTCGAAGTTCCAGCGGGTCTCTTCGCCGCCGGGGCCGGTGTAGCCGTCGTGACGGATCATGAGCACGAGGTCGTTGCCGGGGGTGTAGGTGTAGGGGGTGTCGAAGTCGATGACGAAGCTGTACTCGCCGGGGTCATTGGCGGCGTTGCTGATGAACGAGCCCTGGGGGATGTCGAGCTGGCCGCTACGGACGAGCACCGGGTTGGTCCAGTTGTCGGCGAAGGTGGTCGACGCGAGGCCCTGAGCGGCTTCGGTCGCGACCGACGGCTCGGCGAGGGTGACTTCGTAGTTGGCGAAGCTGATGTCGCCGAGCGCCGGGTAGTTGTCGCCGGCGTTGTCGGGCAGGCGGAACGACATGCTGAGGATCTCGACCGGGCTGGTGATGCCGGCGAAGAACTGGTCGTCGTAAAAGTCCTGCATGACGCGGGGCGCGGTTCGGCTGTGCGACGAAATGCCGGGGATGTTGCCCTGGCTCTCGCCGGTGATGACCGACTGGGCGAACGTTGGCGCGGCGCAGACGGCGACCGCAGCAATCAGAAGGATGCGCATTTTCTCTCCTCATCCGAATTAGCACGCGACAAAACTGCTTCCCGTAGCGATCTTGGCGCGCAGACTCTCTGACGCAGAGCATAACGCAACGCCTCGCGCGAGCGGCAAGTGACGTAAAGTCTTCACGCGTTTTTGACATTTCTTAACCGGTTCTTTGCGCGCTAGCGGCTTCTCGGACGTAACTGGCGTCCGGCCGCGGCGGGCCGGTAGATTGCGGACGCAAGCGGCTTGCGGAGCGAGTCGCCGCACGGGAGACCAGGATGGCCCAGCCGAAGTTCGTTCATCTGCATTTGCACTCGGAATACTCGCTACTGGATGGCGCGTGCCGGGTGAAGGATCTGGTTGCGGCTTGTAAGGCGATGGAGATGCCCGCGGTTGCGGTGACGGATCACGGCAATCTGTTCGGGGCGATCGACTTCTACGCCGCGGCGGTTGACGCCGGGGTGAAGCCGATCATCGGCTGTGAGTTGTATCTGGCGCCGGGGGATCGGCGAGACAAGGAGAGTCGCGGGCTGCGTGAGGCGAGCTTTCACCTGTTGCTGCTGGCTCAGAATCTGCAGGGCTATCGCAACCTGATGAAGCTCAGCTCGATCGGCTACACGGAGGGGTTTTACTACAAGCCGCGGATCGACAAGCAGGCGCTGGCCGAGTTTTCGGACGGGTTGATCTGCACGAGCGGGTGCATCGGCTCGGAAGTGCCGCAACAACTCACGCGGTCAGACTTTGCGCGGGCGAAGGAGATTGCGGAGACCTATCTGCAGATCTTCGGCCCGGATCGCTTCTTCATCGAGCTGCAAGACCACGGCATGCCCGAGCAGAAGCAGATCAATCCGGAGCTGGTCGACCTGGGCGAGAGGCTCGGCGTGGGCTGCATGGCAACGAACGACGTGCACTATCTCACGCACGACGACGTCGAGGCGCACGACATTTTGTGCTGCATTAACACGCGGGCGCGCGTGCAGGATGAGGACCGCTTTCGGTTCCCGAGCGACCAGTTCTATCTGAAGAGTCCGGCCGAGATGGCCGCGGCGCTGCCTGACTATCACCACGCGCTCGAGAACACGCTGCGTGTGGCGGATATGTGCAATGTCGAGTTCGACTTTTCGCAGCGCTTCGCGCCGAAGTATGAAACGCCGAAGAACCGCGACGACGCCGAGTATCTGCGCGAGCTCGTCTACGCAGGTGCGGCGGAGCGCTACGACGCGCTGGGTGACGAGCTGCGCGAGCGGATCGACTATGAGCTGTCGGTCATTCAGAGCAAGGGTTTTTCGAGCTACTTCCTGATCGTCTGGGACTTCATTCAATACGCGCGTCGGGAAGGCATTCCGGTGAACACGCGCGGCAGCGGCTGCAGCTCGGTGGTGGGTTACTGCCTGCGGATCAGCAATGTCGATCCGCTGCGTTATGGGCTGTACTTCGAACGCTTCATGGATCCCGACCGCGACGAGATGCCCGACATCGACGTCGACATGTGTCAGGAGCGGCGGCAGGAGGTCATTGAATATGTGCGCCGGAAGTATGGCCACGTGGCGCAGATCATCACGTTTGGCCGGCTGAAGGCGCGGGCGGCGATTCGCGACATTTGCCGCACGCTCGACATTCCGCTCAACGACGCCGACCGCATCGCGAAGCTGGTTCCGGACGAGCTGAAGATGACGATCGAGAAGGCGCTGAAGCGTGAGCCCGAGCTGCAGCGGCTGTATGACACCGACGCGCAGGTGCGGAAGGTGATCGACGTCGGCAAGCGTCTCGAGGGATTGGCGCGGCACTCGTCGGTGCACGCGGCGGGCGTGGTGATCGCCGATGTTCCGCTCGACACGCTGATCCCGCTGGCCAAGCCGCCGGATGCGGAGATCACGACGCAGTTTGAAGGGCCGACGGTCGAGAGAGTCGGCCTGTTGAAGATGGACTTCCTCGGGTTGCGCACGCTGTCGCAGATTCAGCGCTGCGTCGACCTGGTGCGGCAGCACCATGACGTGGGGATCGACGTCGACGCGCTCGATCTGACCGATCAGAAGGTCTACGCGCTGCTGGCGCGCGGCGAGACGCGCGGCATCTTTCAGTTTGAATCGGGCGGTATGCAGAACGTGCTGATGAAGATGAAGCCGAACCGCATTGAAGACCTCATTGCGGCCAACGCGCTCTTCCGCCCGGGTCCGATGGCGTACATCGACGACTACGTGAATCGCAAGCACGGCCGCAGCGAGTGGACGACGCCGCACGCGGTGATGACCGAGGTGCTCAGCGAGACGTATGGGGTGTTGGTGTATCAGGAGCAGGTGTCGCGGCTGGTGAATCGCTTGGGCGGCGTGCCGTTAAAGCGTGCGTTTCGGCTGGCGAAAGCGATCAGCAAGAAAAAAGAGGCGATGATCAACAAGGAGCGCGAGCCGTTCATCGACGGCGCCGTCGAGAGCGGCGTTGCGCGGGAAACGGCCGAGCAGATCTTCGCCGACATTCTCAAGTTTGGTGAGTATGCGTTCAACAAGGCGCACAGCACCGGCTATGCGGTGGTGGCGTATCAGACGGCGTATCTGAAGACGTATTACCCAGTCGAGTTCATGGCCGCGCTCATGACCTACGAGAGCGGCAACAAAGACAAGATCGCGGAGTACATCGAGGCGTGCCGGCGCGTCGTGCTGCCGGACGGCGAACGGGGTGTGGAGGTGAAGCCGCCGGACGTGAACGAGAGCGACGAAGACTTCACGGTGGTTTATCGCGAGCAGGACGGGCGGCGCGTGGGGTCGATTCGCTTTGGTCTGGCGGCGATCAGCGGCGTGGGGCGGGGAGCGGTGGAGGCGATCATTGCGGCGCGGCGTGAGGGTGGTGCGTTTCGGGATCTGTTCGATTTTTGCGAGCGGGTCGACCTGGGGCGTGTCAATCGTTCGGTGCTCGAAACGTTGATCAAGGCGGGTGCGTTCGACAGCAGTGGGGCGATGCGCCGGGCGCTGGTTGAGGTGCTCGATGAAGCGATCCAGATGGGTCAGGCGGCGCAGCGTGATCGCGCGAGCGGGCAGGGCAGCCTGTTTGGCGGACCGGCGGAAGCGGCTGCCGCACCGCCGCCGCGCATCGGCAACGCCGAGTGGAGCGATACGGAGATGCTGGCGTATGAGAAGGCGGCGCTGGGTTTGTACATCACCAAGCATCCGCTGACGCAGCACGCCGACGCGCTGCGCTGCTTCAGCACGCACGAGGTCGGTCAGTTGGCGAACCTCGGCGACGGGCAGACGGTGACGCTCGGCGGCATGATCGCGCGGCTGCGAACAGTGGCGATCAAGAGCGGACGCAATGTCGGCAAGAAGATGATCATTCTCACGTTTGAAGACTTCAGCGGCAGCGTTGAGGCGGTGGTGTTCAGCGAGAAGCTGCCCGAGGTGCAGCATCTGCTGAAGCCTGACGCGGTTGTATTCATCGAGGGCACAGTCGATCGGCGGCGTGAAGAGCCGAGCGTGCGGGTGAGTGACATCACGCCGATGGAGCAAGCGCCGCGCCGGTTGGCGCAAGGCGTGATCCTGCGACTGCAAACCACGGGCGCCGCGCCCGACCCGAGTGTGTTGCGGGAGATCGAAGCCGCGTGCCGAGCGACGAGCGGCCCGACGCCGCTGTTTTTTGAGATCGCTTCGCCGGCTGGCTGGGTGGCGACGGTGCGTGCGCGGCAACACGGGGGGCTTGACCCGAGTGATGAGGTGTTGAGCAAGCTGAGGGCTGCGGCGGGCGTGGATGATGTACTGCGCTGCGGTGTGCACGGGCGGTTGCGCGTCGGGGCGTAGCCTCGGCAGTTTCTGATCGCGGCGCTGCGAACTGGGTCGGTTCGGCGCCGCGATTGCTCTTTGGCTCGGCGGCGTCCGTCAGCTCGACATGAGCGCGGCAACGAAGAACGCGGCGAAGATCAGCACCTGCAACATGGCGAAGTAGAACGCGGTGATCGCCAGGGTGCGCCATCCGGTGCGCTCGCCGCGGCTGAAGTGCATGGCCAGCACGGCCAGCACCGGTCCGACCAGTGGAAGGATGACGGTCGCGATCGCGATCCCGCACAAGACCCTAATGATGATGGGGGTGGCGTTCGCGTGCTCGATCGAGAGCGTTTCGATGTCGAGCGCCTGCACGTCGTCGAGCGGTCTCATCAGCCGCCGCGTGCGCTCGCAGATATCGCACGTCACTTCGGTAAACGTCGATGTGCCTAATGGAATGACGTACGAGAGCTTGGCTACCTCGATGATTTGCTCGGTGTGCGCGGTTGCTTGCTCCGAGTGGCAAAACCGGCAATTCAAGAGCACCGCGGGGCCCGGGGTGCGCGTGCGCTCCGCGGTGAGCATGAGCATGTGCAGGCGCCTCGCGGTCGATAGCGCTTCGCGTGTTGTTGGTCCGCTCCGCGTTGTCGAGCCGAGTGTTGTTCCGGCTACGAGTCTCCCCGTGCCTTGGTGTCGGCCGCTTCCTGCTTCTCAGCCTGTGACGGACGCAGCTTCGCGTGGCGTCGCTGGTTCTCGGCCACGTGCTTGCGGTAGACCGGCAGGTATTTTTCCGGCGACTCGTCGAACGCTTGCCGGCAAAGCGGGCAGAAGAAGTAGATCCGCACGCCCTCATGGTCGCGGTAGACCATCGGGTCGATGTCTTGCTCGCTCTTGGGGCACAAGGTTTGGTAGGTGAACCAATCGTCGTTGGCGAGCCGCTGCTGCTTGGCGTCGAGCGTGAGTTGGCCGAACGCGTCGCTGGCGTCGGCGCTGGCGAAGTAGACGCGCCGGGTCGGCATCTCGGTGTGAACCGAACGATCGATCGGCTCGCCGGTCATGGGGCACTTCACTTGTGTGCGCAGCGGCGGGTTGGCGGCCCACTGCCGCTGTACGCCCTCTGAGTAGCGATGCGGCGCTTCGAAGAAGCGGTCGCGCGACTGCTGCGTGGCGAAGTAGACGCGCCGGCCTTTGTAGTAGTCGTAGAGCATCGGACTGACCGCCGCGCGGGTCACCGGGTCGTCGAGCTCGAGTGCGGGGCGCTGCTGCTGCTCGCTCGCCTTGTCGGCAACGGCCTGCTCGATCAACTCTCGAATCGATGCGTTCTCGCTGGATGGCTTCGGCGCCGACTCAGCGGGTTCGGCGTTTGCGACACCGGCCAGGCTCAAGACGATGATGCACGTGAGGCAACGCATGAGATCGACTCCATCCGGTTTACTTCGGGATGTACTTGCGGGCCGCCTCGACCAGTTCTTTGACGTGGTCGACGCTGGTCTGAAACGCTTCCTTTTCTTTCGCGTCGAGTTCGACTTCGAACACTTTCTCGACGCCGCCCGACCCCAGCATGCACGGCACACCGACGAAGAAGCCGCCGACGCCGTACTCCTTGTCGCAATACGCGGCGCAAGGCAGCACGCGTTTCTTGTCGCGAATGATGCTTTCGGCCATGGCGACGGTCGCCGCGGACGGTGCGTAGTAGGCGCTGCCGGTCTTGAGGAGGTTGACGATTTCGGCCCCGCCGTTGCGGGCGCGTTTGACGATATCTTCGAGCTTTCCGGCGGGGATGAGCTGGGTGACGGGGATGCCGCCGACCGTGGTGAAGCGCGGCAGCGGGACCATGTCGTCGCCGTGACCCCCGAGCAGGAGCGCCTTGACATCTTCGACGCTGCAGCCGACTTCTTCGGCGATGAACGCGGTGAAGCGGGCGACGTCGAGCACGCCGGCCTGTCCGATGACGCGTTGGGTCGGGAAGCCGGAGACCTGCCACGCGGTGTAGACCATCGCGTCGAGCGGGTTTGACACGATGATGAGCACCGCGTTAGGGCTCTTTTCGGCGACCTTGTTGGTCACTTCGGCGACGATCTTCACGTTGGTTTCGAGCAGTTCGTCGCGGCTCATGCCCGGCTTGCGCGGCAGGCCGGACGTGATGATGACCACGTCGCTGCCTTCGGTGGGGCCGTATTCGTTTGCGCCGGTCAGCTTCACGTCGAAGCCCTCGATCGGCGCGGCTTCGTAGAGGTCGAGCGCCTTGCCCTGCGGCATGCCCTCGACGATGTCGACGAGCACGATGTCGCCGAGCTCTTTGGTCGCCGCCCAGTGGGCGCAGGTCTCGCCGACGTTGCCGGCGCCGATGATCGTGAGTTTGGGGCGTGCCATGCCTCATGCTCCTCTGGGTCGAGTCGTCTGTTGGCGTCCGCCGCGGGCAGCGCGACGCATCGAGGATCGTAGCTGGAAACGGCCCTTGCTGCGACGGGCCGCGGCGCTAGTCGCCGGGTGGTTGCGGACCGTACTGTTCGGCGTACCAGCGAATCTGCTGGGCCATGCCGATGAGCACGTCGGCCTCGTGGATGCTGAGATCGAGCCTTCCGAGGCAGTGTCTTAAGCCATACTTGAGTTTGTCGGGGCTTTGCTCGCTGAAGAAGCCGATGCGGTCGAGCGCGTCGAAGAGCTTTTCGAACAAGATTTGTTTGCGCTGATCGGGTGCGAGGCCGTGGTCGAGCGCTTGCGGCAGCAGCGTGGCGCCGGTTTGCTGCTGCACCGCGAGCCGCAGCTCATAGACGCAGACGGTGACCGCCGCCGCGAGATTTAGCACCGGGTAGTTTTCGTCGGCGGGGATTGAGACCAGCCGATCGAATCGCAGCAGGTCGCGGACGTCGAAGCCGGTGCGCTCGGGTCCGAACGCGATCGCGACCGGTCCGGCGGGGAGCCGCGCCGCGGCTTCCTCGGCCGCTGCTCGCGGTGTGATGACGGCTTGCCGGCGATAGAGGCCGTGTTTGGCCGAGGTCGCGTAGGTGCGGACGCAGTCGTCGAGCGCCGCGTCGAGATTGGTCACGGTGCGGGCGTTGGACAGCAGGTCGGCGCCGTGGGCGGCGTAGGCGACGGAGTCGGGATGGTCGGTGGGGTGTTTCGGCGCGACGAGCACCAAGTCGCGCAGGCCCATGTTGGCCATGATCCGCGCGACGGCGCCGACGTTCGCCGGCCCAGTCGGCTGATGCAGCACGATGCGAATGCGGGTTAACAACGGGCGGATCCGCCCAAGAGCGCGGGGTGGACCTGATCGCGGTCCTCAGGCCCCGACTCTTGCACGTTGCACTTACGTCAGCGAGAGAAGTCCGAAGAAGCCGTTTAACGGGTCGGCGCCCGGACCGAGGCAGTTGATGAACTGACCGAGCGAGCAGGTCGTGAGCGTGACCCAGAAGGCGGTGTTGCGAACGCGACGCATGGGATACTCCCGTGGGAAGTGATGAATCCGACGGCGGCAACGGATGCCGCTCAGCCGCACGTCCGGAAACTGTAGCGTGATCCGGCGAGCGACGCGAAGCACGCCCGCGGCGGGGGCGCGCGACGCATCCCGATGGCTCAGGCTTCCATGGCCGGTCGCGTTTCGGCGGATGCGTTGAGCACGGCGTCGCACGGTACGGCCAGCCCGGCGCCAATCACGGGCGCTGCGAGATAGATCCAGAGCGATCCCACCTGACCGGAAACGACGGCCGGTCCGAGCGAGCGCGCGGGATTCATCGATGCGCCGCAAATCGGCCCGGCGAAGAGCGCCTCGAGCGCCACCACGCCGCCGATGACCACCCCGGCGAACAGGCCGCGCTCTTTGGCGCCGCGTGACACCGAGAGAATCACGAGCATCAGGATGAACGTGAGAATGATCTCGAGCAGAAACGACTGTTGCCACGCGCCGCTCGGCAACGTTCCGCCGAGGCCGACGTGCGTGGGGAAGAGCACCCGCAACATCCCGGCCGCCGCGAGCGCTCCAACGAACTGCACGGCGACATAGGGCGCGACTTCGCGGCCCGGCATGCGTCCGGCGGCCCAAAACCCGATCGACACTGCGGGGTTGATGTGCGCGCCTGAGATGTCGCCGAGCGCGTAGATCATGGCCATCACGACCAGGCCGAACGTCGCCGCAACGCCCATGTGCGTCACCACGCCGCCGGACAGATCGTTCGTCACGATCGCACCGGCGCCGGCGAACACGAGGCAGAACGTGCCGAGGAACTCCGCAAGCAACTTGCGCCGCAGTTGGAACGCGGGTGCGAAGCTGGTGCGCGGTTGAGCCGCGTTGGCCGCGGGGCGCAGGTCGAGCGGTTTCGTCGCCACGGTCAGGCGTCTCCGGTCTGCGCGGCTGCGGGTTGCAGCGCCTGTGGAAGCGTCTCGATGAACGCCCGGATCTCGTCGCGCACGCGTCGGTAGTGCGGCAGGGCCTCCTCGTCGCTCGCGGCGTCTTTGGCGAGGCGCGGCGGATCGTCAAACCCGACGTGTACGACGCGCGAGCCCGGGAACGTCGGGCACGAATCATGCGCCGAGTCACAAACGGTGACGACGACATCGAACGTCACGCCAATGTCTTCCGGCCGTTTGGACGTATGTTGCGAGATGTCGACGCCGGCTTCTTGCATGGCCCGCACCGCGAGCGGATTCAGGCCGTGGGGCGACGTGCCGGCTGAGTAGGCCTCGAGCTGGTCGCCGCGCAGCGCCCTGGCCCAACCTTCGGCCATCTGGCTGCGGCACGAGTTGCCGGTGCAGAGGAACATGACCTTCAGCTTCTGGGCGTCGACGGGGTCAGGCACGCTGATTCTCCTTCGCGTGTTTGGGGGATGGCGTCCGGGCGTCGCAGCAATCGTTTGGGTCGCACGCGGTGATCGCGTCGGCGAGTGTGTGCAGTTGCAGCGCGACCTGTGCGTAGCGAGCGGTGTACGACACGACGCGGCCGCGCTTGGACACGGTAACGACGCCGGCCCGCTCGAGTTGCTGCAGATGGCGCGAGACGACGGACAGGTCGACGGCGCAGCACGCCGCCAATTCGCTGACCGAGCAGGGTCGTCCGCACTTGATCAGGCAGCCGAAGAGCCGCAGGCGAGTCGGCTCGGCGAGGGCTTTGAAGAGGGCTGCGTCGAGCAAGTCGTCGAGCGGACCGCAGCAGGTGATCGCCAACTCGGGCGTTGCGGGACGCGGCGGCATGTGCGGTTGGTCGTGTGACGGAGTTAGTTGCATGGCGGTGCAAGTATAGTTTGTCCGGCGCCGAGCGGCAATCGCCGCGACCCTCCAGCGGGTTCGTTGTTCGCGGGAGCGAATGCTGGTTCAATGCGTCGCATGGAACCACTTAAACTGTATGACTACCTTACCCTCGCCCGCGAGAAGCTCTTCGACGAAGTGCGTCCGCTCAGTGACGCGGAATATCGCCGCGAGTTCCCCATCGGTTTGAAGTCGCTCGCCCGCACGCTGACGCACACGATGATCTGCGAGTGGGCGTACATGCAGCGCATCCGCCGGATTGAAACGCCGCCGTATGAGGAGTGGCCGATTCAGGATGAGAAGCCGCCGGCGTTCTCGGAGCTCGAAACCGTGTGGAAATCGCAAGCGGTGGAAACGCGGGCGACGATCGAGAAGCTCGAAGACTGGACCACACGGTTCGAGTTTCAGACGGTGAATCGCCAGGGTCACAAGATCGCGGTCACGACGTCGAACGGGGATTTCTTCGCGCAGCTACTGGTGCATGAAGTGCATCACCGCGCCCAGGCGATGAACATGCTGACGCAGCTCGGCCGACCGACGCAGGACCTCGACTTCAGCGGGCTGATGTTCGAGCGCAAGGCGCTTTAGTCACGCGTGTTCGCTGGACACGGAGATCGATCGTGGCGGCATCGGTGCTGCATTTGAACTGCGGAACCCTGCGTGTTCCTTCGTTTCCGACGGTCGTTTGCCACTGTCTGGCGGTGTCTGAGGGGAGTGAGACGGTCCTGATCGACAGCGGAATCGGACTGAGTGACGTGCGCGATCCGGCCGGGCGATTGGGGCAAGCGTTGATCGACGCGGTCGGTTTTCAGTTCAACGAGCACGACACGGCGGTCATGCGGCTCGCCGCGGGCGGCATTGAACGCGAGCAAGTGGGTCACATCGTTCTGACCCACGCCGACCCCGACCACGTCGGCGGGTTGGCGGACTTCCCGGGGGCGCAAGTGCACATCGCTGAGGCCGAACAACGTAACTCGGCGTCGGGGAACCCGCGCTACGTTCCGCGACTCTTCGAGCATCAGCCTGATTGGAAGCCATACGAATTCGAGACGGGAGCGCGTGACTGGTTCGGCCTGCCGGCGCGGCGCGTCGATCTGCCGATTCACGCCGAGGTTCTGCTGATTGCGCTGCCGGGGCATACGCATGGCCACTGCGGCGTGGCGCTCGAGCATGACGGTCGCTGGATTCTTCATGTGGGCGACGCGTATTACCTGCGGGTTGAACTGAGCCAGCCGGATCATCCCGTCACCGCGCTGGCGACGGCGCGGGCGGACGATGACGCGCAGCGAAGGGCTTCGTTGGCGGAGCTGCGGAGAATTGCCGACGAGCACGCTGATGTCGTCGACATGTTTGGGTATCACGACATCTCGGAGTTACCTCGGGCGTGTGTTGATTGGGAGTGAGTGCGTTGGTCGCGGTGCGCTATTTGAGGTCGAGCGGCGTTACCAACTCGATCGTTTCGGCGGGAATCCAACCGCTGCGCCCGTCGCGAAGCTGAACACGCACCCAGTCCGCACGCTGCTCGAGCACGCGCAGTTCAACGCCGGCGCCGAGCGGCGCGGTCAGCACCGGTTCGTAGGCTTCACCGCGTCCGAGCCGTAATGTCGGCTGCCCCGACACCACGACCGCCGCCGGACGCAGCGCTTCGCGGCGGAGTTCGAAGGCCGCGGCCGCCCCGGCAATGAGGCTTACGCTGATCAGCAGTGCGGACGCGAGGCGCAGCGTCGAGGCGCGTTTCCATAAGCACAACGCCGCGAGCGCCCAGCCTGCAAACGCTGATGCGACGGCCGCCCATGCGAGCAGTTGAATGCTCATGCGGCCCCGCCAAAACAGGATCCACCGCCACGGCGATGGGCGTGCGTCGGGCGTGATCTGCGGCGACACACGTTCGCGCGCGAGTTCCAGACTGCGCAGCGCACGATCCTCGCGGGCCAGTCGCAGCGCTCGGCGCAGATTCAGCACCGCCCGGCCGGGGTCGTTGAGGCGGAGATAGGTGAGGCCCAGATTGGTATAGAGCGACGCGTTGCGCACGCCGCTGAGCGTCAACCGTTCGAAGCCCAAGGCTGCGTCTCGAAAGTGACCCCGCGCTGCAGACTCGTCGCGCGGCAGCGCTTCGACACCGGCTTCGAAGGCGCTGATCGCGCTGCGCAAGATGCTGCGGCGTTGTTCGGAATTGGCCGCCGGCTGCTGAGCAGTCGCGGCTTCGCAGGCGGTCAGCGCCATCCAGGCGATGATGAGCACACCGCAGATCCCCTGCTTCGGTTTGACGCTTTTCACAGACGCACCCCTTCGACCTGCTGCAAGCGCGACCGCGCCGTTTCAATGATCTCCGCCGCGTCGGCATTGGTGGCGCCGGCGTACGCGGCGGCGGCGCAGCGTTCGATGAGTTGGGCCAGTGCATCGCGGAGGTCGCTGGGCAGGCCGCGCTCAACGAGTTCCGATTCGAGCTCGCGCCAGCCATGACCGCGCGGTGCGTTCAGGCGATCCGCGAGATAAGCGTTCAAGGTTGCAGACGCCTCGGCCGCGGCCTCGCGCGGGGCCAGCGTCTCCGCCGCTTGGAGCCGCGCTCGGGCCCGCTGAGCGGCGCGACCCCGGCGTCGGGCCGCCGCGTCGGCCCCGTGGCTGATGAGCGCGCGGCGTGTGGTGAGCAGCAGCAGGAATGCGAGCGCGGGCGCGGTGAGCCCCAGCGCCACGCCGACCAGCCCGACTGAGCGGTGCGACGCCAGGAGCCGATTCTCGCGGGTCTCGATGTCGGGCAGGCCATCGACGGCTGGCGCCGGACCAGCGTCGCTGTCGCTGGCCAACCCCTCGATTTCCGACGCGTCGATTGACGCCGCCCGTGTGACCTCGATGTTCACCGCGTTACTCCGCGCGACCTCATAGCGTTCCGTGCGCGGGTTGAAGAACGGGAACTCGATCGGCGGGACCTCAGTCACGCGCGGCGACGTTGGCCGCACGATGGCGGTGAATCGTTTCTCCTCGCCTTCGACGACCCCGCCCGGCGGCTCGTTGGCGATGCGAAACGATGCGTTCAGCATTTCATTGCGATCGAGGTCGGGCGGCGCCAGCGTCGTAAGGTCGCCGTCGCCGCGTACTGTGAGCGTCAGCGTGACCGGGTCGCCGACGCGCACCTGCGTGGGGGCGGCGCTCACCTCGAGGGTGTAGACGCCGACGGCGCCGTTAAAGCCCGGTGGGCGTCCGGCGGTGGGCAACGGGAGCACGGTGACTTGCGGCTGCGTCGGTCGCACGACGAGTGCTTCGGCGCCGGTCACGCGGATGTCGCCGAACACGTTGCGTCGCACGCGGGTGGGGTAGTTGTATCGCAGGATGAGGTTTCCGACGTCGAGCGAGCCCACGTCGGTCAGCGTCAGGTCGGTGGTCGAGGTGTAGACGTAGCAGCGAACCCGTTCGCCGGCCGGGTTATTGCGGACGCGCTGGTCGGCGCGATTGGGTGGATTCAGGCGGCCGAAGCTGGTGCGGGGATCGAACATGTCGTACATCTGGGTCGGATTGAGGCGGACCGCGCCGAACTCCGCAGCTTCGACCCAGATCTCGAGTTGCAGCCGCGCGATCTGTCCGACGTAGAAGCGTGGGGCGTCGGCGGTGATGACGGCCCAGAGCTTGTCGGTTGAGGGTGTGGTTTCGAGTTCGCGCACGAGAATCTGCTGTCGCGCGGTGCGTCGCACGTCGCCATCGACCAGCACCGAGATGGATGGGATCTGCAGCATGCCGGGCGTCGACGCGGTGACGCTGTAGCGCAGGGTTCTGGTGCGCGACGTGCGGGTGACGCCGCCGGTTGTCACGATGCTGGTCTGTTCGCTGGGGCCGATGAACTGAACGTTGACCCCGGCGATATCAGGGATCACCGGTTGCTCGGCGCGCTCGAAGTCGCTCACGACGACGCGCAACTCGAACGGTTCGCCGGCATAGACCGCTTGCGGCGCCTGGAGCGAGACCTCGGCCGCGCCGACCGGCAGAATCGTGCCGAGTGCAGCGATGGAGCTGATCAAGCAGGCGCGTGAGTGACTCATACGCTTCATTGTTTCGGGTTCGCGGCGACTGGCAAGCGGCGTCATGCGCACGTAGGCTGGCGGTCGCTGTTTAGCAAGGAGTTCACCCCCGATGGCCGACGCAGCGCATCCGCCCACGCCGACCCTGGTTGCGCTGCTGATCTGCGATCAGGTGATCGACGACCGTCTGACGAACAAGAAGAGCGCGATCGGGCTGTTCAACGCGATCTTGGTCAATCGTTTTCCGGCGCAGATCCAACAATTATTCGTGATGGCGGCGATCACGGAAGTGCAGCAGCAGGCGGAGATCGAACTGCGGCTCATCCGCGACGCCGACAACAGCGTGTTGTTTCACGCTCGTCAGGAAGTGAGGGCCGTCTCGCCGCTGGCGACGGTGGATCTGCTGTTCGGGTTGCGCGGCGTGAGCATTCCGCAGCCGGGGCAGTATGGAATTGAGTTGCTCTGCGCAGCGGAACTGTTGGGACGCCGCCGGTTTCAGGTATTTGATCGGCGTGGTGAGCAGCCGCCGGCGCCGGGTGAGGCGCCGTGAGCGATTCGGCGGCAATGTTGCACATCGAGGGCGTCCGCAAGTCGTTTGGGGCCATCACCGCGGTTGATGATCTGTCGCTGTCGGTTGGTGCAGGGGAGGTGGTCGGGCTGCTTGGGCCGAATGGCGCCGGCAAGACCACTGCAATTCGGCTGATTACCGGACTACTGCGACCCGAGCGCGGCGTCGTGTTTCTGAACCAGCGGCCGCCGCATGTTGCGGAAGCGCGGTGCTCTCTCGGGGTGGCGCCGCAACAGGTTGCGCTTTACGAAGACTTGAGCGCTAACGCCAACGTGCGGCTGTTCGCGCGGCTGTACGGCCTGCGCGGGGCGGCGCTGCGCCGCGCGACGCGGGAGGTGCTGGAGCGCGTCGGGTTGGCGGATCGCGCGCGTGATCGGGTGTCGACGTTTTCGGGCGGCATGCAGCGTCGGCTGAATCTCGCGATCGCGCTCGTGCATCGTCCGCGGATTGTGTTGCTGGACGAGCCGACGGTCGGTGTGGATCCGCAGTCACGCGACTACATCTTGCGCTACATTGGCGAGCTGCGCGATGCGGGCTGCGCGGTGCTGTTTTCGACGCATTACATGGAGGAGGCGCAGCGCCTGTGCGATCGCGTGGCGATCATCGATCGCGGTCGATTGCTGACGTGCGACGCTGTGCCGCGACTGCTGGCCGCGCATGGCGGATCGAGCGTCATCACGGTGCAGCGTGTCAGCGGCGATGAACGTTTCGAGAGCAGCGATCCGAAGCACGATCTGGCGCGTTTTCTGCAGGCGGACGACGTGGTGGGGGTGCATATCGAACGCGCCAGCCTCGAGTCGGTGTTTCTGAATCTTACGGGCCGGAGCTTGCGCGACTGATGGGTGTAGTCATTGCTCTAGCGCTGAAGGACGCGCGGCTGCTGCTGGCTGACAAGCTCGGGTTCTTCTTCGTCTTTGTCTGGCCGCTCATGTTCGCGCTGTTTTTCGGGTTCGTGACCGCCCGCGTGTTTAGTGCTGATCGCGCGCCGCTGGCGATGTTCGTGCTCGATGAAGACCAGACCGACGCCTCCGCCGCGATGATGCAGTCGTTGCGCGACGATCCTGGTATCGCCGTCATCATCGCCGACGCGTTGGCGTCAGCGGAGCGGGCGGTGATGGATGGTGAGGCGGCGGCGCTGCTGGTGATCCCGAGCGGTCTCGGTGAGGCGGTGACGCAGCCGCTGGTCAATCCGGCGGCGGAGTTGCGGCTGATTGTCGATCCGGCGCGCCCGATCGAAGCCGGCGCGATCGAGGGCGCGGTGCGCGGGGCGGCGTTTGCACAGCTCGAGCAACCGCTGCGGCGGCTCGCCACGCTTGCGCGGCGATTGGTCGGGTCGAACGAAGCGATCACGGTCGAGAGCGGCGGCGCACCGATCACGCTGCGTCGACGTGACGCCAGCGCTGCGTCGAGCGGGCCCGTCGCCAACCGCGTGACAAGCTGGCACATCGTGATTCCGCAGTCGGTCGTGTGGGGCATGATGGCGTGTGCGGCGGTCTTTGCGCAATTGCTGGTGTATGAGCGACTGCGCGGCGCGCTGCCGCGTCTGCTCGCGGCGCCGATTCATGCGGGTCAGATTCTGGCGGCCAAGGCGCTGGCGTGTGTGTGTCTCACGACCTTTGTCGCGGTCGCGGCGCTCGCGCTGGCGGCGCTGCTGGTCGACGTGCGGCCGGCGAACATGCCCGGCGTGGCCGCCGCCGTGTTGTGCACGTCGATCGCGGTCGTGGGCTTGATGATGTTGCTCGCGGGCATCGGGCGTTCGGAAGCGGCGACGGCGGGCGGCTCGTGGGCCGCGGTCGTGGTGATGGCGATGCTGGGCGGGGGGATGATTCCGCTGAGTCAGCTCGAAGGCGTGCTCGGACGCGTCAGTTACGTCAGCATCTTTCGCTGGGCGATCCTGGCGCTGGAGGGCGCTGTCTGGCGACAATTCTCCGCCGCCCAGCTCGCGCAGCCGTGTTTGGTGCTGCTGGGCATCGGGTTCGGCGGGTTTGGGCTGGGGCTGCTGCTCATGCGGCGCGGGTGGCTGCGGTGAGCGGGGCAGAGCCGGCGAAGGCGGCGTCGACAAGCTCGCGATTCGCCCTGAGAATGCCGGGATGACTTTGAATCGTCATCCGCGTGTGAGACGCCTTTCGATCGTCCCGGTCGCGCTGGCCGCGCTGGTGCTCAGCGCGTGCGGCGACCCGACCGAAAGCTGGCCGTCGATGCCCGCGTTCGATACGGCGCCGCTCGAGCGCATCGTTACGCAGCACAACGGTCGCTACCCGCCGCTCCGCGTGACGGCGGCGGACGTGGTGAGCGACGTTGTGGGCAGCCCGGCGCCGGGCGGGTTGGACCCGATCCTGCTCTCGCTGGCGTGGCAGGCGCAGCCGGACCTATGGCTGGCGGCGCCGATCGTGCCTGTGAAGCGCGGCGTGGCGGCGGAGTTGCGACTGCCCGGCGGCCGCAGCCACTTCAGCTTTAATGAACTGGTGAGCCATGAGCCGCTGATGACGCTATTGCAGCGGGTTAGCGCCAAGCGCGGTCAAGCGCTCGACGATTTTGAGAAGAAGGGCGCCGAATTGGAGCAGCGGCTGCTGACGCTGCAGGGGGCGACGCAACAGCGCATCTGGCGGGTGCTGCCGGATCCGACGGATCGCATCGCGCCGTGGAGCGCACCGGGGGAGGTTATGCCGATGGCGCCGGCGCGGTTCGCCGAGGCGAGCGCCCGCTGGCGGGAGCTGCTGGTGGCGTACAACACGGGTGACGCTGAGGCGTTCGCCGCCTCCGCCGAGCGGTTTGGGGATGAGGTCGGCGCGTTGCCGGCGGCGTATCGGCCGAGCGCCGAGCGGCTTGACACGGAGCTGCATTACGAATCGTTGCGGCCGTATTACCGCGGGTGGATCGCGCTGGGGGTCAGCTTTGCGGCGACGCTGGTGGCGCTGCTCGTGCGGCGTGCTCGCGCGATGCGACTCTTGTTGGACGTTGCGGCGGTCTTGGCGGGCGCGATCGGCGTGGGGATTCTGAGTTACGGATTGTGGCTGCGGTGGGTGTTGGCGGATCGGTTGCCTGCCGCGAACTTCTTCGAGTCGCTGCTGTTCCTAAGTTGGGGCGCCGGTTTGTTTGCGCTTGGGGCGCTGACGGTCGTGCTGTTTTCTGATCGCGGGCGGTTAGCGGCGATCACGGGGGCGGGCATGTCGGCATTGTCGCTGTGTCTCGCTGACGTGCTGCCGCTCGATCAGACGCTGCGCCCGGTTGCGCCGGTCCTGCTCGACACGGCGTGGATGGCCATTCACGTGCCGATCATCATGGTGTCGTACGGCGTGTTGGCGATTGCGGTGTTCATTGCGCATCTGCAGGTCGTGACGCTGGCGATCGCGCCTGACAACAAGACGGTGTCGGCGCGGATGGATGGGCTGCATTACATGTACGTGTTCATCGGCACGTGGATGCTGATGGCGGGCATTCTCACCGGCAGCATGTGGGGCGCTGCGAGTTGGGGTCGCTATTGGGGCTGGGACCCGAAAGAGGTGTGGTCGCTGGTCGCGTTCCTGGCGTACATGGTGATCTTGCACGTGCGCGTCGATCGGGAGCAGCTCACGCCCGTCAAGCTTGGCGTGGGGGCGGTGTTGGCGCTCGGGGCGTTTCTGTTGGTGGCGGCGAACTTCTTGACGCTTGGGCCGCTCGGCCCGATCACGCTGTTCACGCTGCTTGGATCATTCGTGGCCGGGGCGATCTTCGTGCTGACGCGCGGCTACTTCGCGACTGCGGTGAAGAGCATCATCGCGTTCTGGACGATCGTGATGACCTATCTCGGCGTGAACTACGTGTTGGGGATCGGGCTGCACAGTTACGGCTTTGGCTTCGGCAGCGTCGCGTAGTGGATGATGATGGTGGGGGCCGCTGAGCTGGTGTTTCTACTGCTGACGCTGGCGGCGTATCTGCTGCGTCGGCGGCTGTCCAGCGCGTCACCAGGCGCGACCCACACGCCCGCGCCGGCATGAGCGGGCGGGGGGCGGAGCAGGCCGGGCGGTGTGTGAGGCCGAGCCGCTAGCGGAACAAGAGGTACACCACGAGCACCCCGAGCACGACGACACCGGCCAGCAGCGCCAAGGGGAGCGCGTTGATCCGCAGGCCGGGGTCGCGATAGACGATGCGTTCGCGAACGACCTCGTCGACCGGGCGCCTGCTGGCGGGCGTGACGGTCGAACGCTCGGCACGCGGCGGGGGTGTTTGGTCGGCGAGTTGCGCGCGCAGGTCGGCGAGCTCCGGGGGCAGTTCGTCGAGGCTGTTGTATTCGCGTGTCACGCCGTCGGCGTCGCGCACGCGGATTTTGGTGCGGGTCACGGTCGAGCCCGCGCCCGGCTCGCCGCGCAGCATCGCTTCGGCCTGCGCGCGCACGTCGGGCGGCATTTCGTCGAGGCTGCGGTAGGTTTCGTGGCGGACGTCGCGGCTGATGACGCTTGCGCTGCTGCGGGTCTGGCCGGGATTCGGCGTTTCGGAGGCGCGAATCGGCTGGCCGCAGCCGCGGCAGCGCGACTCGCCGAGATCGAGCAGACGGTTGCAGCTTGGGCAGCGGCTGGTGGTGGTCATTGGTGTGCTCCACGCGTTCCGTCGGTTGCATGCCTTCCGGGCGACATATCTTAGCAGCCGCAGGAGTTGCGCGGTAACCGCGGATGGCTTGACAGCCTACGGCCAGCGGCGAAACTAGCGGATTCGGGAGCGGCCGGCGGTCCGGTCTGCGTGCGGCGCCAAGCTTTAGGAGTCCACCAAAATGGCAGTGCGTTTGGGCATCAATGGGTTTGGTCGCATCGGGCGGCTCGTGTTTCGGATTGCGCAGGAAAATCCCAACGTCGAGATCGTCGGCGTGAACGACCTCGTTCCCGCAGACAACCTCGCATACCTCTTGAAGTATGACACGGTGCATGGCCGCTTCAACGGCGACGTCGAAGCCGAAGAAGGTGCGATGATCGTGAACGGGAAGAAGGTGCCGTGCTGTGCGGAGAAGGATCCGACGAACCTTCCCTGGAAAGACCTGAAGTGTGACTACGTGCTTGAGTCGACCGGGATTTTTCGCGATCACGAGACGGCGGGCAAGCATCTCGCCGCCGGTGCGAAGCGGGTCATCATCTCCGCGCCGGCAAAGGGCGACGACGTGCCGACGTTCGTGCTCGGCGTGAACGAGGGGAAGTTCGACAAGGGGGCGCACACGGTTGTTTCGAACGCGAGTTGCACGACCAACTGCCTCGCACCGGTCGCGAAGGTCGTTAACGACAACTTCGGCATTGAAGAAGGCTTGATGACCACCATCCACGCGATGACCGCCACCCAGCCTACGGTCGACGGACCGAGCAAGAAGGATTGGCGCGGCGGCCGCGCGGCGGGCTACAACATCATTCCCGCGTCGACCGGTGCGGCGAAGGCGGTGGCGCTTGCGATTCCCGAGCTCAAGGGCAAGCTGACGGGTATGGCGTTTCGCGTGCCGACGCTCGATGTGTCGTGCGTCGATCTGACGGTTCGCACGCAGAAGGATACGTCGCTCGCCGACATCAGCGCCGCGATCAAGTCCGCGAGCGAAGGCGCGATGAAGGGCTATCTGGGCTATACCGACGAAGAGGTGGTGAGTTCAGACTTTGCGACGTGCCCGCTGTCGAGCATTTACGACGCGAAGGCGTGCATCGAGTTGAACAGCCGCTTCTTCAAGCTCGTGTCGTGGTACGACAATGAGTGGGGTTACAGCGCCCGCTGCGTCGACTTCGCCGCGTTTATGGCGAAGCAGGACGGCCTGCTGTAAGCGTTCGATTGTGAACCGGTGTCGCGCGGTGCGGTTTCCGCGTCGCGCGGCGTTTTCACCCCTTCCAGACCCCGACCATCGGGAGGAGTCGCAGCGATGGCCAAGCGGAGCGTGAAAGAGCTGGATGTCGCCGGGAAGCGCGTGCTCATGCGGGCGGACCTGAACGTTCCGCTCGACGATCAGCAGCGCGTGACCGACGACCGTCGCATCCGAATGTTCCTGCCCACGCTGCAGCACGTGATCGAGCGCGGCGGCCGGGCGATCGTGATGAGCCACCTCGGCCGACCCAAGGGCGACCCGGAGGCCGACCGGAAGCTCTCGCTGCGACCGGCGGCGGAGCGGATGAGCGAACTGATCGGCAAGCCGGTCGCGTTCGTGACTGACTGCGTGGGCGCGGATGCCGAAGCGGCGGTCGCAAAGCTTCAAGACGGCGATGTGCTGGTGCTCGAGAACCTCCGCTTCCACAAGGCGGAGAACGTTATCGACAAGGCGAAGAAGAATCCGGACGGCAAGCTCACGTCGGAACAGGACGCGGATCGCCAGGCGTTTGGCGAGCAACTCGCGAAGCTGGCCGATCTGTATGTCAACGACGCGTTCGGCACCTGTCACCGCAAGCACGTGAGCATGCATGACGTGCCGCAGATTCTCGGCGCCGGCAAGCGCGCCGTGGGCTTTTTGGTGCAGAAGGAGCTGGCGTATCTGGGTCAGGCGTTGGAGTCCCCCCAGCGGCCGTTCGTGGCAATCCTCGGCGGCGCCAAGGTCTCGGACAAGATCAACGTTATTCGCAATCTGCTGCCGAAGGTCGATCACATTCTGATCGGCGGTGCGATGGCCTACACGTTTTTTGCGGCGGAAGGCAAGAACGTCGGCAAGAGCCTCTGCGAGCGGGACAAGCTCGATCTCGCGAAGGAGCTGCTCGGCGAGGCGGGCGGCAAGCTCAAGCTGCCGATCGACAACGTCGTCGCGGCGGAGCTCAAGGAGGGGGTGAGTACGGAAGTGGTGAGCGGCGGGGAAATTCCGAGCGATAAGGAGGGGCTCGACATCGGGCCGGCCACGGTGGCCGCGTATGGAGACATTATCGCCGGCGCGAAGACGATCGTATGGAACGGGCCGGTGGGTGTGTTCGAGATCAAGCCGTTCAATGAAGGCACGGTCGCGATTGCGAAGCAGATCGCCGAGGCCACGAAGAACGGCGCCACCAGCGTGATTGGCGGCGGCGACAGCGCGGCCGCGGTCGAGCAGGCGGGTCTCGCGGACGAGGTGTCGCATATCAGCACCGGCGGCGGAGCTTCGCTCGAGTTTCTCGAAGGCAAGCAGTTCGGCCCGGTTGAGATCATCGACGAGGCTTAGCGCGGGTTGCGCCAGCGACCGTCCGCAGCGCGACGGCGGGCTGGCGCCGCGATCCCCCAACCAGCTTACCCAGGAGTTGCGGCTCAGCGCAGAGCCGCGTTTTGCATATGCCGGCTGACACGCGACTGTGCGTCTCCCCCTCGATTTTGAGCGCCGATTTCGCGCGCTTGGGAGACGAAGTGCGCGTGCTGGAGACGGCGGGGGTCGAGCGTCTGCACGTCGATGTGATGGACGGTCACTTCGTGCCGAATCTCTCGATCGGCACGCCGGTGGTGAAGAGCGTGCGCCAAGTGACAAAGTGTGTGCTGGATACGCACCTGATGATCACGGATCCGGCCAAATACGCGCAGCCGTTTGTCGAGGCCGGCGCCGACAGTCTTACGTTTCATATCGAGGCCGTGGAGGATCCGCGGCAGGTCATTGAGCAGATTCGAGCGCTTGGCGTAGGGGTGGGCGTCTCGTTGAATCCGACCACGCCGGCGAGCGCGTTGGATGCGATTCTCGGGGACGTTGATCTGGTGCTGGTGATGACGGTTTGGCCGGGGTTTGGCGGTCAATCTTTCATTGCCGACTGCTTGCCGAAAATCAGCGCGCTGGCGGCGCGGATGCGGCCGGAGCAGATCTTGCAGGTGGATGGCGGCGTGAATCAGGAAACGATCGGAGCAGCGGTGCGGGCGGGGGCGCGCGATCTGGTCGCCGGGTCGGCGGTGTTTCGCAGCGCGGACTCTGTGCAGGCGTGGCGCGGGCTGACCGACCTGGCGCAGGCGGCGCTCCGTGCGAGCGAGGCGGCGGGATGAAAGTGCTGCTGATTCCCTGTGGCGACAATGGCTGGCGCGGGGCGGGTCGATTGCTCGGCCGCGCGGAGTTGTCGCTGACCGACGCCGGCGCCAGCGAGGTGCGCGGCTGGGTTCGCGGCTGGAGCGTCGAGAAGCCGAGTCGCATCTATCACGCGCCCGACGATCTTTCGGCGGCGACGGCGCGGCTCTTGGCGAGCGGCCTCGACGTGAGCGCGAAGTCGGCCGGCGGTCTGACCGAGATCGATCTCGGGTTGTGGTCGGGACTGACGGAGGCCGAGCTGAAAAGTCGCTATGCGAAGGCTTATCGTCAGCTCGACGAAGCGCCGTTTAGCGTGGCGCCGCCCGACGGTGAAGTGCTGCGCGACGGGACGGAGCGCATTGAAGCGGCGTTGCGGCGTCTGTTGAAGCGTAATGGGAAGTGCACGCTGGCGTTTGTGTTGCGACCGATGGCGCTGGCGGCGGGCCGGGCGGCGCTCGAGCAAACAAATTTCGACTTTTGGGCGGGTTATAGTGTGACAGCACCGCTGTTGGTTGAGCCGCAGGCGACCAAGCCGGTCGCCGCCGCCGCGCGTCCGGCGGACGCGGGATGTAACGCTGAGGATTGAACATGGCCGATGCGGTCTCGCAAACGCGTCGCAACGTGAATGTGCCTGAGGGGCTGTGGCTGCGCTGCGCGGATTGCGGCGCGATGATTTATCGCCGCATTCTCGAAGAGGAGCTGCACGTTTGCCCCGAGTGCAATCATCATCATCGCATCGACGCGCGCACGCGCATTCAGTTGCTGTGCGACCCCGATACGTTTGAAGAGTTTTTGCCGCATCTCGAGAGCACCGACCCGCTCGATTTCACCGATCGCATTTCTTATGCCGAGCGGCTGGCGAAGACGAAGTCGACGTCGGGCGAGAGCGAAGCGATCGTGGTTGGGAAAGCGTTCATCAAGGGCCGGCCGGTGATTCTGGGGGTGATGAACCCGGCGTTCATCATGGCGTCGATGGGGGCGGTGGTGGGCGAGAAGGTCGCGGCCGCGGCGGAGCGGGCGGTCGAAGACGACCTGCCGCTCGTCATGGTGACGTGCAGCGGCGGGGCGCGCATGCAGGAGGGCATGGTCTCGTTGGTGCAAATGGCCAAGACCTCGGCGGCGATTGCGAAGCTGGACGACGCGGGCGGGCTCTATGTGGTGGTGCTGACGGATCCGACGACAGCAGGCGTCGCGGCGAGCTTTGCGTTTCTCGGCGACGTGACGCTCGCGGAGCCGGGCGCCCTGGTGGGTTTCGCCGGGCCGCGCGTGATTGCGAACACGATCAAGGCGTCGCTGCCGGAGGGCTTTCAGCGGGCGGAGTTCATGCTCGAACATGGCTTCGTCGATCGCATCGTGCATCGCCGGGAATTGCGCAGCGAGATCGCGCGCATCATCGACTACTGCAACAAGTAGCAACCGCTCGACATCTGGCAACCGGATTCGTCATTGACCGACTGGCTCACAGAATTCCTCGACAAGCTGACGTCGCCGCTCGTGCTGTTCGGCTTTGCCGGTCAAGCGGTGTTTATGCTGCGGTTTCTGATTCAGTGGTACGTTTCGGAGCGGAATCAGCGCAGCACGGTGCCGGTTGTTTTCTGGTGGATCAGCCTGGCGGGCGGGGTGATGCTGTGCACGTATGGGGTGCTCGATCGCGACCCGGTCATCATGCTCGGTCAGGGGTTGGGGCTCGCGATTTATGCTCGCAATCTGGCGTTGATTTACTCCCGCCGCCGACGGATTCGCGGCCGGCAAAGCGAGCGTGTGGCGGGCGTCGCCGCGCCGGCGTCGACGACCGCTTCCGAGCGCTCGGTCGCTGGCGAGTTGCACTGAGTCGTTGGCGGCGTGTCGCGCGTCTCGGGTACGCTGGCGCCCGATTGGGTTTGACCAACAAGGTGCTCGTTTTTCGAGGGAGGTCGGCATGTCGCGGTATTCGATTGAAGCGTTCGTCCAGAGCAGTGTGCAGCAGGATCGCGGCGAGGGGCTGTTTGAACTCGAGAGTGAGCGTCTGCTCGAGGTCAACCTCGACGGCATGGTCTGGACCAAGAAGGGGTCGATGGTCGCGTACGTCGGGGCGATCAAGTTCACGCGCGAGGGCGTTCTCGAGCGCGGCATCGGCCGCATGCTCAAGAAGGCCATCAGCGGCGAAGGCGCGGCGCTGACCAAGGCGGACGGCGTCGGTCGGCTCTACCTGGCCGATGAAGGCAAGAAGATCACCATTCTTCAACTGCAAGGCGAAGCGCTGTTCGTCAACGGCAACGACGTGCTTGCGTTCGAAGACTCCATCGAGTGGGACATCAAGCTCATGAAGAAGATCACCGGCATGATCTCCGGCGGCCTGTTCAACGTGCGGCCGGAGGGGACCGGCCTGGTGGCGATCACCACGCACTTCGAGCCAATCACGTTGCGCGTCACGCCGGACAACCCGGTGATCACCGATCCGAACGCGACGGTGGCGTGGTCGGCGGGGCTGGATTGGAACGTGAAGGGCGACTTCACGATCGGCACGTTCTTCGGCCGCGGGTCGGGCGAGGTGATTCAGATGAAGTTTACCGGCGACGGGTTCGTGGTGATTCAGCCTTACGAAGAGGTGCATTTGCAGCAGAGCAGCGGTTAGGGGCTGCGGTTGCTTCGGGTCACCGCATCGTGCCGTTGCCCGAGAGTGCGGTCGACGCCGGCGCAGGGGAGGCGCAGCGAGCGCAACCGCAGTCGAGCGGCGAGGCGCGGCGCCACGCGAGTCTGAGGGGGGCGAATGCGAGAGGCGGGACTCGAACCCACACGCCTTTCGGCGCCAGAACCTAAATCTGGTGCGTCTGCCAATTCCGCCACTCTCGCTTGCAATCCCAGAGTCTACCAGCCTCCAGACGCTCAGAACAGCGATCGGGAGCGGTTGAGGTCCGCTATGCTTGACACTCACTCGGGTCGTCACTAACCATTGATGCCGCATCGCGGTTCGCTGTGTCAACCCGCTAGGATCTGCCGATAGAGGCGGGCAGACCGCAATCGGTGAAACCCAGCGATGACGCTAAGCATCAACCTGAACGCTACTTACAACCATTGAAGGCTGAGCCGCGGGACAGACAACAGGCAGGGCAATGGCCAAACGCAGTTCCAACGGAAACGGAAAGTCGCTCGTCATCGTCGAGAGTCCGGCGAAAGCGAAGACGATAAACAAATACTTAGGCGACGACTTTGTCGTGAAGGCCTCGATGGGCCACGTCCGCGACCTGCCGCAGCGCGGCTACGGCATTGACCTCGGCGACAATTTCAAGCCTAGCTATGAAGTGTTGCGCGGTCGGGTGAAGGTCGTCAACGAACTCAAGAAGCTCGCGGCGAGTGCGCCCGCCGTGTTTCTCGCGACCGACTTGGACCGCGAAGGCGAGGCGATCGCGTGGCACCTCGTCGAGGCGCTCAATCTGCCTGACGACAAGACGCAGCGGGTCATCTTCAACGAGATCACCAAGAGCGCGATTCAAGCTGCGTTCGAGAATACGCACGACATCGACGTCGATCGCGTGAACGCGCAGCAGGCGCGGCGGATTCTCGACCGTATCGTGGGCTATGAGCTCAGCCCCCTGCTGTGGCGCAAGATCGCCAAGGGGCTCTCCGCCGGAAGGGTGCAATCGGTTGCGGTGCGACTGATCGTCGAACGCGAGCGCGAGATTCGCGCCTTTGTGCCCGAGGAAAGCTGGAAGCTGCTGGCCTACTTCGCCGCCGACGAAGCGGCCGCGGCGGGATTGCGTGGTCCGTGGCGTGAGTTTGTGGGCGCCGAGCGGACGCAGAAAGACATTCAAAGGTGGCTCAGCGAGCACGACAGCTTCAAGGCCGAACTGGTCGAAGTCGCCGGTGAGAAGTTCGCGCCCCAGAACGTCGAAGCAGCGGAGCCGATCATCGAGGCGCTGGGTTTCGACGTGAGTGAGGTGCAGCGCACGGCTTGGGAGGCGTACAGCCATCTCGACCTCGAGCAGGTGGTCGTGGTGGGGTCGCTGCGAAGTGAAGCGCCGGCGGTAACCGTGAGCGACATCAGCAGCAAGCGCACGACAAGCAAGCCGCCGGGGCCGTTCACGACCGCGACGCTGCAGCAGAGCGCGAGCAGTCACCTCAGCTTTCGGGCGTCGCGGACGATGCGGGTGGCGCAGCAGCTTTATGAAGGCATCGATGTCGACGGTGAGGGGCCGGTTGGTCTGATCACCTACATGCGAACCGACTCGACGAACCTGTCGGGTGAAGCGCTCAGCACGGTGCGCGACTTCATCAACCGCGAGTACGGCGAACCGTATCTGCCGGAGAAGCCGAACTTCTACGGCAAGCGACAAGAGCGGGCGCAGGAGGCGCACGAAGCGGTGCGCCCGACGGATCCGCGACGCACGCCGGAGCAATTGAAGAGCCGACTGACGGCTGAGCAGTTCAAGCTGTACGAGCTGATTTGGAAGCGTTTCGTGGCGTGTCAGATGCCGCCGGCGCAATGGGACTCGACGACGGTTTCGCTGACGGCGGAGACCCCAGCGGGGGCGGCCCGGTTCAACGCCAGCGGTCGCAAGCTGGTGTTCGACGGCTTCATGCGGGTGGCGGGCGTGACGAGTGATGATCAGATTCTGCCGCCGCTGCGCGAGCAGCAGCGGGTCGGCCCGCTCGACTACGACCCGAAGCAGCAGTTCACGTCGCCGCCGCCGCGGTACAGCGAAGCGTCGCTGGTGAAGACGCTGGAGAGCGAGGGCATCGGTCGGCCGAGCACGTATGCAGCGATTATCGACACGATTCAGGATCGCGGATACGTCGAGTCGGAAGACCGCAAGTTCTATCCGACGGCGCTCGGCGAGGTGGTGACCGACAAACTGGTGCAGCACTTCCCGCAGATCATGGATGTGAAGTTCACGTCGGATATGGAGAACCAGCTCGACGCGATCGAAGATTCGCACCGCGACTGGGTGCAGGTGCTCAACGGGTTTTATGACCCCTTCCGCGCAGCGCTCGGCGATGCGGATGGCGCGATGGAAGCGGCGAAGGCGCAGCCAAGCGATCACGCTTGTCCGCAGTGCAACGCGCCGATGGTCTATCGCTGGGCGAAGACCGGCCGGTTTCTGGCGTGCACGAATTATCCCGATTGCAAGAGCACGGTCGATGTCGACCGGCATGGCAATCCGAAGACGGCGGCGGTCGAGCTGGCGTGCGAGGAGTGCGGCAAGCCGATGGTGCTGCGGCAGAGCAAGCTGGGGCACTTCCTCGGCTGCTCGGGCTATCCAGAGTGTCGACACACCGTTCCGTCTGACGAACAGGGCCATCCCCTGAAACAGGTCGAGCCGGACGAACTCGAGCGGCCGTGCGAAGAGTGCGAAGACGGCACGCTGAAGGTGAAATTCCGCGCCACGCGGGCGTTTCTCGGCTGCGACAACTACCCGAAGTGCAAGGCGACGACGCCGATTCCCGAAGGCTATCACGTGAAGAAGCCGCCGGCGCCGCCGCCGGAGGAGTCGGGCGTGGCCTGCGAGAAGTGCAGCCGGCCGATGGTGATTCGCAGCGGGCGCCGCGGAAAGTTCATTGCATGCTCGGGCTATCCGAAGTGCCGCAACACGCATCCGATCGAGAAGCTGGAAGCGCTGCAGGCGTCGCAGCCGGCGACGGAGTCTGCGGAAGCGGTCAAAGCCAAAGAAGGTCGATCGGGACGGACCGCGGCGGGCGGGCTGTCGACGCCGCCGAAAGATGCGAAGGGCAAGGTGGATATCGAGGCGCTCGGCGATCCGCCGCCGGGGTTTGCGTGGACGCGGACGGGGCGGCCGGTGGTCGAGGTGCTTCCGGAAGATGAGTTGAATTGTCCGGAGTGCGGGTCGGAGATGGAAATGAAGCGCGGCCGCTTCGGTCCGTTCTTCTCATGCACCGGTTTCCCGAAGTGCAAGTTCAACGCGAATCTGCGCGGCGAAGCCAAGAAGCAAGCCGAAGAGCTGATGCCCGCGCCGAAGAAGCCGGAACCGATTCCGTCGGGGGTGATGTGCGAGGAGTGCGGCAACGAACTGCTCATCCGTCAGGGACCGCGCGGCAACTTCATGGGGTGTTCGGCGTACCCGAAGTGCAAAGCGACGCAGGAGCTGCCGGCCGGCTTCGACATCGCCGCGGCGAAGAAGGCTGCGGAAGACGCTGGAAAGCTCGAGCCGAGCATGTCGAGCTAGACTGGATCGCTACATGACGCGGACGACGACGAACGTGACATCGTCGTCCTGCGAATCGTCTCCGCGAAAGCGGTGCAGTGCGTCGTGTATGCGACGGCTGATCGCCTCCGCGGACTCATTGTGGTGCTGTTCCAAGATCTCGCGGATGCGCTGTTTGCCGAACTGCTCTCCCTGAGGCCCCAGCGTCTCCCACACGCCGTCGGTCGCCATGAAGAACACCTGGCCAGTTCGCACGTCGCGGAACGTGTGATCTTCGTAGATTTCCTCCGCGAAGAGACCGAGCGGCAATCCTGAACCGTCCAATTCGTGGTACCGATTGGTTTCTGGGTCGTAATAGAACGGGGGTTCGTGCCCGGCCGAAGCCCAGCGTAGCTCGTGGTTCGCCGGATCAAGCGTCATGAGCAGCATGGTCATGAACCGTTTCCCGCCGGTATCGGCGACGAGGAGTCGGTTGAGGTGGGTCAGCAAACCGGCGAGTGACGGGTCCTGCTGACTGCTGCTGCGGAGGATGCCGCGGGCGGTCGCCATCAGCATCGCGGCGGCGACGCCGTGTCCCATGACGTCGCCGAGTGCGACGCAGACCGACCGATCTCCGAGTCCCGAGACATCGAGGAAGTCGTAGTAGTCGCCACCGGTCTCGTCGCAGTAGTTGCTGTGTCCGGCGATGTCGAGACCGGTCACTTGCGGCGAGTCATCGGGCAGAAGGGCTTGCTGCACATCCATTGCAACGGCGAGCGACTGTCGCAGGCGCATGCGATCGCGCAGGTCGGCGGTCATGCTGTTGATCTGCGATGAGAGACGGCGCAGCTCGGGCGATTGCCGCAGGTCCACTTCGCGCTCGAGATCGCCGGCCCCGATCGCGCGGACGTGAGCGCCGAGTTGGACGATGGGGCGCACGATCCACGCCGCCGCGGCGAAGCCGAGTATGAGCGTCAGGAGTGTCGCCCCAACCGCGACCCACATGCCCTGACGCCGGGCGGCGTTGATGTTGCCGAGGAATGAGGCCTCGGGCGTGAGCGATACGACGATCCACTCGACGCCCGTGGCGTGTTCGTACGCACTCACCGAGCACAATACAGGTTCGCCTTCGATATCGAGGGTCTTTTCATAGGGGGGCCCCGCAGCGCTCGGGCTGCTGATCGTCGCGGCGACGTGGCGGGCCGAGGTGTGTATCGCGGCGTGCGTCGAGTCGGCGGCTGCAACGCGTCGCCCCTCGGCATCGATCAGATGAGCCTCAAGCGAGGAGCCGATGAGCAGGCCGTCGCGGTCGACGATGTAAACACCCCCAGCGATCGACAGACGCGCCAGGTAGTGCGATATGTCATTGAGGCTGAGGTCTGCGTCAATCACACCGAGCAGCGCGCCATCGTCGTCGTAAAGCGGTTCGGCGTAGCTCACGCCCAGGGTCGCAACTTCGGCGTCTGAGCCGCCAACAAACACGAACGGCTCACACCACGCGGGTCCGCCGGCCTGCAGCGCCGCCTGGTGCCACGGTCGGGTGCGGGCGTCGTACGGGAACACGCTGGATGGTGTGGCTCCGAGCCGACCGTTCGCGTCGATTCGAAACTCGGCCAGTGTTCCGGGGTCATCGGGGAGATTGATTGCGTAGTAGACGTACTGATCATCGCCGACGTATCGACACACCCACGTCGCTCGGCCGTCGGGCGCTCCGAACACCACCGAACTGATCTTCGGTTCGGCCGCCAACTGCGCTTGGAAGGTCGAGCGCCATGCGGCCAAGTCGTCGAGGGGAAGCCGCTGCGTAAGCACCAGCGATTTGTTGATGGCGTTGATCTTGCCTGGAGCGCTGAGCATCGCGTCGAGGTGCGTATGAATTCGCTGCTGTGATTGTTCGATGGTCCGCCGCGTGATGTCGCGCGCGGCGGAGGCGCCCTGCAGATGGAAGGTCGCGCTGAGCACACCGGCCACCAACAGCACTGGAGCGGTCAGGAGCAACGGAATGCTCACACGCAACGGAATCCGAGACACGGCGATCCTCACGAGGCTGGTGCAGGTTGCGTGCGAGGACGGCCCGCGCGCACTTAGAGGGCGGAGCCCGGAGCGGTCGGGTCGCAGCGTTCGATGGCCAAGAGCGTCAGATCGTCGTCGTTCGACAACCCGGCCAGGTGACGCCGCAGACGCTGCCGAATCGTGTTGAAGAGTTCTGAGCACGACATCCGCGACGCGCTGCGCAGGGTTTCGCGGATGGCGTCCATGCCGATTTGCTTCCCATCGTGGTTTGCGGCCTCGAACAATCCGTCGGTGAATAGCAGCGTGACCGCCGGGCCGCACGGCGCGGGAATCGTGTGCTCGACGTATACCTCGGTTTCGTCGATGCCCAGGGGCAATCCGCCGGCGAGCGGCGCGTCGGAGACGCCGTCGCGGGTGACGATGACGGGCGGCGGATGCCCGGCGCCCACGTAGCGAATCTCGCCGGTCTGCGTGTCCGCGACGCCCAGAATGGCCGTAACGAACACGTGCGGCGCGGTGCTGCGGGCGATCATGACATTGATGCGTCGGGCGGCGTCGGCGAGCGACACGGAGACGTCGGGCGCCACGTGAAACGCGGCTTTGAGGTAGGTGGTCAGCAGCGCCGCGGGCAGGCCGTGGCCGACCACGTCGGCGATGACGAACACGACCCGGCCGTCATCCAGCGGCACGAAGTCGTAGTAATCACCGCTGACGCCGGCGGAGGGTTCGTTGAAACCTTCAAAGCGCAGGCAGCCCACTTCGAGCGCGGCGGTGGGCAGCAGCTTCTTTTGGATGTCTCGCGCCCGGTTGAGATCGCGCTCGATCTCCTCCATGCGCAGGCGGAGCATCAGCGCCCGTTGCGTGGCGAGGCCCACGCCGACTTGCTGGGCGATCGCGGCGAGAAAGTCGACGTCCGCCTCGCCGTACGGGACGGAGGAGCCGCGTGTCACGCGGTCGCCGTAAATGACGCCCATGACCTCTTCTTGATAGAGAATTGGCACGCAGAGCGCGGAGCAGACCGGCTGTCGAACGAGGCTTTCAGAGGTGGGCGCGTCGGCCGGAGTATTGACGATGGTGCGCTCGCCGTCGTTGAGCGCGCGGTTGACGATCGTGCGGCTGATCTGCTCGGGTTCGACATCCCGGGCCACCGGCAGCTCAACTTCGCCGCGTGCGGTTTTGACGGCGATCATGCCGCGTTCGAGGCCAAAGGCTTCGAAGCAGCCGTCGAGCGCCTGCCGCAACAGGACGCGGCGGTCGAACGACGCGCCGCTGATGCGTTCGCTCAGCTTCATGAGCAGTGCCAGGCGATCCTGAGACAGACTGATCTGGCGCGAGGACGGGAAGACGGTGAATTGACCCGGCGCCGTGACCTGTGGGTCGATGGGGTTGAAGGTGACGGGGGCTTCGTCTTCTCCACCGTCGCGCGTTTCGGCGATCTGGAGCACGTGTTCGCCGATCTGGGCGTAGCTGTTCATGACGCGGGTTTCGCCGCGGAAGAAGTCGCCGCCATCGACGCGTGTGCCGTTCTTGCTTTGCAGGTCGCGGACGTGGACGCGTCCGTCGTGTGCGACCCAGATGTCGGCGTGGCGTCGCGACACTTCGGGATCGTCGAGTCCGAGGTCGAGGTCGCACTCGGGCCCGCGGCCGATGCGCAGGGGCTCCGGCCCGAGCGTGCGGGTCAGGCGCCGACCGTTTGACGAGCGGATGACCAGGTCATGCATGATTACACGCCGAAGAGACGAACGAGCTGCAGCGCCGGGCCCACCAGATTTGTGAAAGGGAGCACCAGCACATTGCCGGACGCGCCGGGCGAAAGCAGCAGATTCATGACGCTCTGCAGGCCGCCCCAACAGCCACTGATGAGGGCCAGGTTCACAGCACCGCAACCGAGCAACGCGAGGCGTTTTGATCGCATCTCAAACTCCGTTCGCAACCGAACGCGGCAGTATACGCCGTCGGCTTCGAACTCTCGAATCGATCAGCGGCGCTACGACTTCAAACGGCCGCCCTCGAGCACGAGCTGCTGCTGGGCCTCGCGGGCCAGGGCGGGGTCGTGCGTCACCATGACGGTGGTCTGCCCTTCGGCGTGCAGCGTGAGCAGTAAGTCCATGATGCTTCGACCGGCTTCGGCGTCGAGGTTGCCGGTGGGCTCGTCGGCGAGCAGCACGGGGGGGTTGTGAACCAGGGCCCGCGCGATCGCCACCCGCTGCCGTTCGCCGCCGGAGAGTTCGCGCGGCAGGTGGCGGATGCGTTCGAGCAGTCCGACGCGTTCGATGAGGGCGAGGGCGGCGTCGCGCGCGGCGCGGCGCTGGGAGGTCCAGCGCAGGGCGCCGTAGTTGATGAGATGCGGCAGCAGCACGTTTTCAAGCACGTTGAGCTCGGGCAGCAGGTGATAGAACTGAAAGACGAAGCCGAACGCCCGCCGCCGCAGTCGGATGCGCCGTCGCTCGCCGGGGAAGAGGGCGTCGAGCGCCGACGTGTTGAACCAGCGCCGGCCTTCAGGAGGAAACACGGGCTGCCCGCGAAAACGCACTTGCCCCTGCTGCGGCGCATCGAGCGCGCCAAGGATGTGCAGCAGCGTGCTCTTGCCGCTGCCCGAGCGTCCCATGATCGATACAAACGCGCCAGCACTCACCTGCAGCGAGCAGTTGCTAAGCACCTCCAACTGCACGCGGCCCATGCGATAGCGTTTGCTGACCCCGTCGGCGATGAGCAGCGGGTCGGCGCTACTCATGCCGCAGCGCCTCAACCGGGTGCATGGTTCCGGCGCGCCACGCGGCCAACACCGAGCCCAGCGTCGAGGCGGCGACCGCGCAGACCGCGATGATGATCATCGTGGGTGGGTCGACCTGATCGGGGATACGATCGAAGGAGTAGACCGCGGGATCCCAGATGCGGTTCATGATGCGTTGTTCGACCAGCCAATTCTCGATGTTGTTGACGTTGACCACGACCGAGTAGCCGAGTCCCGAGCCGAGGACGCCGCCCACCAAGCCGACCGCCGCCCCATAGGCGATGAAGATGAGCGCGACGCCCGCGGACGATCCGCCGATGGCCTTGATCACACCGATGTCGCGGGTCTTTTGCAGCACGATCATGTAGAGAATGCAGAGCACCAGCACCGCTGCAACGAGCGAGATGATGGCGAAGAGAATGGTGACGAGGTTTTTCTCGTTCTCGACCGGGCCGATCAGCCCCGCCTGGGTCTCCTCCCACGTCTCGGCGCGAATGCGGCGGACGAGTTCGCGTTCGTATTGCCCGAGCCGATAGTTGGGGTCGGCGCGGTAGCCGTGGTAGAGCGACTCGAGTCGCGTCGTAAGCGCGTCAAACGCTTCCCGCGTGGCGACGCCGCTGGTCTTGATCTGAATCTGCTGGGCGCGCGCGGGCGCCATCCCGCCGCCGACGAGTTCGGTCGCGTCGAAGCGCAGCAGACGCTGCAAATACTCGAACTCGGCATAGACGTGCTTGGAGTCGATTTCGTAGATGCGCGTGCGGGAGTCGTCGGTGTAGCGAAACGGCACGCGCTGCGGCGTGTCGACATTGCCGACCGGGTCGACCGACAGCAGCGTGAGCGACACTTCCTCGCCCCGCGAGTAGTAGCGGCGGTAAGTCGCGGTCGACGTCCGCTCGCCGATGATGTCGATCCCGATGATGAGACCCGGAAGCGGCTGACCCGCGAAGTGTGGTGGTGTGGGTTCTTGCGGAAACGTCAGGTACGACGAGAAACGCCCGGGCGGCAGCGGTGAGCCGCGCTCCTCGAAGCGTCGACGCTCTTCGGTCATCGCCGATTGGTCATCGACCACCCCCGCCTCACGCGACTTGGCGAGCGCGCTGGCCAGTTCGTCGGGCAGGCTCCAGGGAATCGGCGTGGATTCATCCGGGTCGAGCGCCGCTTCGCCGGAGATGTGCAGCAGCGGCTGTTGCTGCTCGGCGAAGGTCGTGGATCCGGGATAGTGCGTTTCGTAAAACAGCGTGTTTTTGAAGTTGTTGACCTCGATGACTTCTTCGAGTCGCACGCCGACGACGTTGACGAGCGACAGTTGGTCGGTGCGCGGAAAGCGCAGCAGGCCCATCGAGTAGATGACCGGCGTCGCCTTTTCGATCTCCGGCCAGGTCTCGATCTCGTCGATGAATTCCTGATACAGCGGGAAGCCGTTCACATCGCCGTTGTCGACGATGACGTCGCCGAGCAGGCCGCGGGCCCGGGTCTTGACGTTGTCGAGAAACCCCTGCATGACCGAGAGCACGATCAGCACCATCGCCACGCATAGCGTGACCGCGGCGATCGCGAAGTAGGCGATCCGCCGCTTGCGGAGGTAGCGCAGCGTGAGAAACAGCTTGTACATGGATTGCGAATGGTAGGGCCGAGCGGTGGCGTCAGCCAGCGACGATGTGCGGTCGGCAACAAAGTGACGGCAAGCGACGACGAGCAGCCGGCGATGACGTGCTCCGCTCGGCGCGAAACGCCTGGCGCATGTGTGGGCGTCAATTCAGACGCGCTTTGCAGCGGTCGCGGCTGCTTAAGACGGGTCGCGTCTCTCTACCTCGCTCTGCAGCTTGAGCACGACTTGTCCGTCGTCCTGCTCGATCACCAGCGCGGGATCGTCTTGCGACCCGTTGCGAGTGATGCTGGAGCCGTTGATGGTTCGCGTCACCGACTGCTCATGGCGTTCGCTCACCTTGCCGACGGCGCGGCCGTTTCCCCACTTCCACGAGACTTCGGTACCTTCTCGGATCATCGGGTCGCTCTCCACGGTTGTCAGGGCGTTGCGCAGCCCGGAGGTGGTCTTGCAGCGTTGTAATCTGAATTACGACCTTGCATCGCGTCGTTGCGAGATCACCCTGAGAGGTTATCGCAGCGACGCGCCCCATACACTTCAGTAGCTATTTCTTGCGTGAAAACTGCTGGACGTGGAAGCATCTGCTAGTGGGCCGGAGCGCCGCCTGCTGTGTATTGAGATGTCAATGCGTTCAGGCCGGTCGGCTCAACAGGGCGGGACTAGTATCTACTAGGCCGGCTCGGAGATTCTGCAGACACCTCGTTTCAGCGGGTCATCTTTAGCGGCAACGTTGTTGGGTTGAGGCGCTTTGTCCGGGGGTTTAACGCTCGCGGGAACGGCGCAGCGATCAAAGTTCCGAAGACTGTGGATCCACGACTCTCGTCCCCTACAAGGAGCAATCCCAATGAACAACTCTCCCTGGCGTCCAGCGAGCGAGATTGAGGACAACCCAATCGGTCTTCCGCGCAAAACGGCGGAAGCAATCGCTCCAGAGCTCGACAAGCACCTCGCTGCATTCTTCGTGCTCTTCCACCAGTACCAGAAGCATCACTGGCTGGTTGAAGGGCCACAATTTCGCGACATCCACCATTTCCTCGAAGAAGGCTATACCGAAATCCACAAACAGCTCGACGCCATCGCCGAGCGGATCACGGCGATTGGCGGCGTTCCAACCAGTGCGCCCGCTGCACAGGCCGAGTTGGCGTATATCAATCACGAGCCCGAAGGCATCTTCCGCATTCGCGACATGCTCGAGCGCGACCGTGCGCACGAAAAGCAAATTGCCGTCGAATTGCGCACCACGATCAAGCTCTGCACGTCCAAAGATGATTTCGCAACTGAGACGCTGCTGAAGGGCATCCTGCTCCGCGTTGAGGATCGGGCGCACCACCTCGACCACTTCCTCGGCGAAGACTCGCTCGGACTCGCGCTCGTCAAAAACGAAGCCACCGCCGTTTAGTGTCTTAGGCGTTGATTGGACACGCGCTCAAAACATGTCAGTGCCGCCAGATGCACCGCTAGCGGGCGACAGCGCCCATACCCCACTTGCGCCGTAACCCGCTCGCCGCGTGCTTGATGTCGGACTGCTGCGATTCGCTCAGGCGGTCGAGATTCTTCAACATCATCGTCATCCGGTTGTTCTTCTCGAACCGCGCGCGATTGCGAATGAGGAAGTCCCAGTAAAACGTCGTGAATGGGCACGCGTCATCCCCGACCTTTTCTCCGGGATCAAAGCGACAGCCCTGGCAATAGTTGCTCATACGTTTGATGTACTGCCCGCTGGCGGCGTAGGGCTTGGTGCCGACGACGCCGCCGTCGGCGTGCATCACCATGCCCAGCGTGTTGGGCAGAGTGACCCAGTCGACGGCATCGACATACATCTCGAGGTACCAGTCGCTGATCTGGCGCGGGTGCACGCCGCTGATAAGCGCGAAGTTGCCGGTCACCATCAGCCGCTGAATGTGATGGCCGTACCCATGCTCAATGACCTGTCCGAGGCAGTCCTGCATGCATTGCATGTCGGTGTCGCCGGAGTAGTAAAAGTCGGGCAGGTCGCAGTGCTGAGCGAGTTCGTTGCGGTCGCCATACGCGGCGCCCTCGTGCCAGTACACGCCGCGAATGAACTCGCGCCAGCCCAGCAACTGGCGCACAAAGCCTTCGACGGAGTTGAGCGGCGCATCGCCGCGCTCGTACGCCTCGACGGCGGCGTCGACCGCCTCGCGGGGGTTCAGTAGCTTCAGATTGAAACACGGGCTGAGGATCGAGTGAAACATCCACGGCTCGTCGGCCACCATGGCGTCCTGATAAGGTCCGAAGTCGGCCAAGCGATGCTTGATGAAGTGTTGCAGCGCACGTCGCGCTTGTTCACGCGTCACCGGCCAGCGGAAGGAGTCGATGCTTCCCGGGGCTTTCGGAAACTGCCGCTGAACGAGTTCGACCACGTCGCGCGTGATTTCATCGGGCTCAAAGCTCGGCGGCGATGGCGGTGACTCGCGTCGTCGATAGCGCTCGCGATTCTGCTTATCAAAGTTCCACTCGCCGCCAACGGGCTTGCCCGACTCGGTCATCAGCACGTCGTGCGACTTGCGCATCTCGCGGTAGAAATACTCCATGACCAGGCTGCGACGCCCCGCGGCCCATTCGCTGAATTGCTGGGGCGTTGTGTAGAAGTGCGTGTCTTCGATGGCGTCGACCGGGATGTCGAGCTCGTCGCGCCAACGGCGAAACATATGCAGCACGCGCCAATCGCCGGGCCGCACCGCCGCGAGCCGCTCGGGCCTGAACTGCTTGACGGCGCGACGGACCTCGCCGTCGAATCCGCCGGTGTTGTCGGGCTCGTCGAGGCGGATGTAGTGCACGCGGAATCCGCGTTGCGCGAGTTCGAGCGCATAGTGCCGCATCGCGGAGAGAAACAGCGTGGTGCGTTGTTTGTGACTGGTGACGTGCGTCGCTTCCTCGGCGACTTCCATCATCAGTACCGCATCGCGGGATGGGTCGAGATCTCGTAGACCCGCCGAGTCGTGATCGAGCTGATCGCCGAAGGCGACCAGCAGCGTACGGACAGCGCCGTCGACTCTGAGTTCGTCGATGTTGGCCTTTGGCATCGCAGCCTCCGCTCGCAACCCGTGCTGGAACAGAGCGTAGCCGCCGGCCGTCCGAGGTGTTCGCCGCGGAGAGTGCAGTGTCGCGAAAACCGTTGAAGCGTCTCTATCCGCCGCTGTCGCGCGCGTTCTATGACCGCTCGCCGGCGACGGTGGCGCACGAGTTGATCGGCTGCTGGCTGGTGCGCGAGCTGGCTGGCGACCGATGCGTGGGGCGCATTGTCGAGACCGAGGCTTATCTCGCTGCGGATGACCAAGCGAGTCATTCGCATCACGGGCCGACGAAACGAAATCGCGCGATGTTTGGGCCGCCGGGGCATGCGTATGTGTACATGATTCACGCGCGTTGGTGTCTGAATGCGGTGACGGAGGCGGACGGGGTAGGCAGTGCGGTGTTGGTGCGTGCGGTCGAGGTCGTCGCTGGTCACGCCGGGGCGCAGCACCGTCGCCCGGGCATGAAAGCCCGTGACTGGGCGCGCGGCCCGGCGCGGCTGTGCGCGGCGTTCGCGGTGGATAGAGCGTTCGACGGGCACGATCTCTGCCGCGGGCGGGAACTTTGGATTTCGGCGCGGGATTCGTTCAACTCCGGCATTTCGTCGTCGCGGCGGATCGGCATTTCCAAGGCGCGCGAGCTGGCCTTGCGCTTCTTCGAGACCGATTCGCCGTGGGTGTCCGGGCCGAAGCAGCTTTATGATCGATGATTTTGGGGCAGTTGGATTGATTGGATTTAAGTATCTTGAGGTTCTACGTTTACGTTCTTGACACGTTCCGCGGATTCGGTTCGCGGACGGGCGGCGAACACGATCTTCACGGCCCACAGTGGAAATCAGGGCGGATGGCAAATACCCTTTAGTCGCAATCGAGAAAATCGTGCATGTCGGGCAGCGTAGCCGACGTGTCACGCAAACTCAGCGGTGCGCCGGACGTCAAATAACCCGGCTGGCTCGCGACGAAGGTGTAGCCTCGGCGGCTGCATCCCCCGGCGCACCGCCTTTTTCCTTTCCAAACGCTTCAACGGGCCGCGAGAAGCGCTCAGCAGTGACAGGGAGAGACTGATGGGAGACGAACGCGCAGCGGCGTATCTGGTTATTGGCGGCGCCGGGGGTATCGGCTCCGCCACCGTGAAGAAACTGAGTGATCGCGGCGCGAAGGTGGCGATCGCGTCGCGCCGCAGCGACGCCGTCGAACGCTTCGCGGATGAAGTCGGCGCCGAGGCGTTAACGCTCGACGCCCGAGATTTTGACGCGGTTGAAAGCTGCGTGCATCAAGCCCACGAAAAGCTGGGCGGCCTCACCGGCGTGGCTTGCCTCGCGGGTTCGATTGTGCTCAAGCCCGCTCACATCTGCACCTTGCAAGACCTCGAAGACGCGTTGCAAACCAACGTGCACACCGCGTTCGCCACCGTGCGCGCTGCTGCAAAGCAACTGCGTGATCGTGGCGGCTCGGTCGTTTTGATGTCGTCGGTTGCGGCGCGGACCGGTTTGCCGAATCACGAAGTCATCGCCGCCGCCAAGGGCGCCGTGGAGGGGCTCACGCGGGCGGCCGCCGCAACTTATGCGGGTCAGCAATTGCGGGTCAACGCGGTGGCGCCGGGATTGGTCGATACGCCGCTGAGCAGCCAGATCACCGGCAACGCAACCGCGCTGAAAGCATCGCAAGCGATGCATCCGTTGGGGAGGATCGGTGGGCCCGACGAAATCGCCGCTGTCATCGACTGGCTGTTGAGCGACGCCAGCGGCTGGGTCACGGGGCAGGTCATGAGCGTGGACGGCGGATTGTCGACATTGCACGGCAAGCCGAAGGTGTAGACCATCGGCAGTGTGGACCACGGCAAGCCCATCTTTCTCACCGGCGCGACTGGCTACGTCGGTGGGCGTCTCGCGCCGCGACTGCTGAGCGAAGGCTGGCGGGTTCGATGCCTGGCGCGCAGTCCGCGCAAACTGAACAACCGGTTCTGGTCAGAGCACGGTAACGTTGAGGTCGTTGCCGGCAGCGCGAACGATTCGGCTACGCTTGCCGAAGCGATGCGCGGTTGCGGCGTCGCATACTTCCTGATGCACTCGATGGAGAGCAGCGGCGACGCCTTTCGCGATCGCGATCGTCGTTTGGCCGAGACATTTGCGACCGCGGCGGCCGAGGCGGGCGTCGAGCGCATCATCTATCTCGGCGGGCTGGGCGAAGAGGGGCCCGACCTCAGCGAACACCTGCGCTCGCGTCGCGAAGTGGCTGAAGTGTTGGCGGCGGGGAAGGTTCCCGTGACCACGTTGCGGGCGGCGATCATCATCGGCTCGGGGTCGGCGTCGTTCGAAATTCTTCGCTATCTGACCGAGCGGCTGCCGATCATGGTGACCCCGCGATGGGTAAGCACCGAGTGTCAGCCGATCGCGATTCGCGACATCCTGCGCTATCTGGTGTTGGCGCTGCACACACCCGCCACCACGGGCAAGACGCTCGATGTCGGCGGTCCCGATATCTTGACCTATCGCGAACTCATGCAGATCACGGCGGAGGCGATCGGACTGCGACGACGCCTCATCATCCCCGTCAATGTGCTCACGCCGACGCTGAGCTCGTGGTGGATACATCTGATTACGCCGGTGAATCACCGCATCGCGCGGCCGCTGGCGGAAGGGCTCCGCAATCGCGTCGTGTGTCGCGACGACGAAGCCGTTCGGCTGATGCCGTTCGAGCGATTGCCAACCCGTGAAGCCATTCGGCTGGCCATCGGCAAGTTGCGACGGCGCGATCTGGAGACGTGGTGGTCGGACGCGGGCCCCGTCGCTGGCGATCCGGATTGGTCGGGCGGCAAAGTGTTCAGTGATCGGCGGCGGACCTTCGTCAAAGCGGCCCCGGCGGAGGTCTTTCGCGCGATCTCCCGTCTCGGCGGCAAGCACGGATACTTCGGCAGCGACGTGCTGTGGCAACTACGCGGGCTCATCGATCAGGTGCTCGGCGGCCCTGGGCTGCGACGCGGGCGTCGGGACGCCGAGGAGATCGGCTTCGGCGATGCGCTCGACTTTTGGCGCGTCACCGAGGTGACGCCCGATCGATCATTGGGCTTGAAAGCGGAGATGAAGCTGCCCGGCGAGGCGTATCTGAGCTTCTCCATCGCGCCAAACGCCGACGACCCTAACCGCTGCACGCTCACGCAGGTGGCCACGTTCAAGCCGCACGGGTTGATGGGACTGCTCTACTGGTTGCTGGTCACGCCGATGCATGGCGTGGTGTTCACGCAAATGCTGCAAGGCCTGCGCCGCCGGGCGGAATCGCAAGCGAGCAATGCGGCGGCCGGTCGGGGGGCGTCGGCAGTAATAAATTGACATCAAAAGCGTCGGGATTTAAGCTTTTGCTTTGGCGACGATTGATGGATACGGCTCCGCCGTTTCGCCTGCTGCGAGAAGAGTTGCCGTGCTGCTCCGATTTGCCTCGTCCCCAACCCACCTCCGACCGAATGCAACGATTGACGACGGACGACCGCGGCTTCGCGGCGTGATGCTGGTCAATGTCGGTACGCCGGACAGTGCTTCGGTAAACGACGTCCGGGCCTACCTCTCGGAGTTTCTGGCGGACCCGGCGGTCATTCAATTGCCGCTGCTGATGCGTTGGATGCAACGCCCGCTCGCCCGTCTGATCGCCAGTCGCCGCGCCGCCGAATCCGCGGAGAAGTATCGCGAGGTGTGGACCGACCGCGGCTCGCCGCTCCGCGCGATCATGGAGGATCAGGCGGCGGCGCTCCGGTCGCTCTTGCCGAGCGACACGTCGGTGCGCATTGCGATGCGGTACGGCTCGCCGAGCATCCCCAGCGTGCTGGAGCAGTTGGTGCGTGACGGCGTCGAGGATCTGACCGTCATTCCGATGTACCCCCACTACAGCGGCACGACCACGGGCACGGTGGTCCAAGAGCTTTATCGGGCCATTAAACAGAGCAGCGCCCACGTCAACGTCACGCTGCGGACGAGTTGGTACGACGATGTCGGCTACGTCAACGCTCAGGCCCGCTGCATCGCCGAGTTCGTCGCCGCTAATCAGCTCGATCCGAACGACACGCTGCTCATGTTTTCAGCGCACGGCCTGCCCGTGAGCTACATCAAGCGCGGCGATCCTTATGACCGGCACATTCAGACCTCGGTCCGCCTGGTGACGCAGCGGCTCGGTTGGCCCGAAGACCGCATGACGCTGGCGTATCAAAGCCGCATGGGCCCGGCCGAGTGGCTGCAACCCTACGCCGAAGACATGTTGCCCGACCTGGCGCGGCGCGGCGAGAAGCGCGTGCTGTGCGTGCCGATCAGCTTTGTCACCGACTGCCTCGAAACCCTCGAAGAAATCGCGCTGCGCTATCGGGCCGACTTCGCGAAGCTCGGCGGCGAGTTGTTCGTCACGCCGGCGATGAACACCCATGAGCAGTTCATCACCGCACTGCGCAACCTGACGCAGCGCGGCCCGCGGCCGGTCACCGGCTTCGACGAGAAGACGCCCCCGCTGCTCAAGCAACGACCACGCGCCGTGATACCGCAGCGCGGCCTTCAGCGGTTTCTGATGATGGGCGTGTCGCTGCGCAACCGCATCGGCCCCGGCGACGGGCCGACGTTGCAACACGCCGACGCGGAATCGCTGCTCTGCGTCAAAAAGCCGCAAGAAGCAGTGCAGCCGCTGCTGGCTGACCTGAAGCGGCAGGGACTGATTTCTGAGGGCCTGATCTGGAACACCTGCCAGCGGTTCGAGTTTTTTGGTTGGCTCGAACCGTCGTCCGATGGTGATGAGGCCTGCGTCGTGAGAGACGTGCGCAGTGCGCTGTTTGGCGAGCACGCCGGCGCGCCCGAGATCAACGTGCTGTTCGGCGCCGACGCCTGGCGGCATCTCACGCGCACCGCGGCCGGGCTCAACAGCGGCCTCCCCGGCGACCGCGACGTCCTCGAACAGCTCAGCGCGGCGCAACAGACCGCCGAGCGCGCCGGGACCGCCGGCGAACGCGTTCAGCGACTCGTCGACGAAGCCCGCAGCACCGCCGACGCCGTCAAACGTGAGACCGATTGGGGCCTGGTCGATCCCGGCTATTGCTATGCGGCGCTGCAGCGGTTGCGCGGCGAGTGGGGCACGCGTTTCACCAACAGCCGCCACGTGGTCGTCGGCGGCTCGACGACGTCGCGGTCGCTCCTGCAGACGTTGTTCGCCGACTTCGGTGTCAACGAACGCGACGCGACACTGGTCTACCGCAGTCACCAAGGCGGTCAGACCAAATTGCTGCGGAAAGCGATCGGCAACGGGCGCCGCGTACGCACCGATGCGTACGACAGCCGCGAGGCGCTGCAGGCCATGGCCGACGCCGACTTCCTGTACTTCGGCATCGATCGTGCAGAGCCGGTGTTGACGCGAGAGATGCTGGAGAGGCTCTGCGATACCTCGCAACACCCGTTGACGATCGTCGACTTCAACACGAACGGCAGCACCGCGGGCCTGGCCGACGTTGCGGGCGTTACGCTGATCGATGCCGCGCGGCTCGAGCAGGAGACGCAGGTCTACGCCGATCGCGTCAGCAGTCAGCCCGAGTTCGCGCGGTATGTGAAGACCGCCGACGCGTGGCTGAGCGCCAAAGCGCCCGACGACGCCCAGCCCGAGCTCGCGCTGCCGTGTCTGGCGGACGCCGGGCGTGATGCGAAACCCCATTGCAGCGAGTGTGGCCGCGCCGTGCGCAGCGTGCTGTCGCCGACGGAAAGCCTGAGCCGATGAGCCTGACCGCCCCTCTCGATCGCGACGTCTTCCGCCGTTACGCCGGCTTGGCGCTGCCGCGGCACGTGGCCTACCCGATGCCCACGTGGTGGAGCGACTGCACGTCGGATGACGGGGCGCAGATGCTCGCAGAGGCACGGTCGCGCGACGACGCGCCCGACATGTCGCTCTACCTGCACATTCCCTTCTGCGAGAGCTCGTGCCGCTACTGCGCGTGCACACGCGTCGCGCTGCCCAAATGCGAACCGACGGCCGCCGAACGCGCCGCGCGCTATGTGCAGGGATTGATCGCGGAAATTGCGACCGTCGCGCGGACCATCGGCGCCGGACCCCGCGCCGTCCGTCAGATTCACTGGGGCGGCGGCACGCCGACCTATCTCGATCATGACCAGTTGCGGGCGATTCAGTCGGCGTTGCGTGAGCATTTTCTCTTGCGCGACGACGCCGAGATCGCGATGGAGGTTGATCCGCGGCGAGTCGATCGCGCGACGCTCGCGTTGCTGCACGAGCTCGGTTTCAACCGGATCTCGCTCGGCATTCAAGACTTCGATCCGCAAGTGCAAGAGCACGTCGGACGCGTGCAGCCGGTCGAGCTCGTTCAGCAGACCGTGCACGCAGCCCGCGACGTCGGCTTCACCTGCATCAACTTCGATCTCATTTACGGCCTGCCCATGCAGACGCTCGACAGCGTGCGGCGGACCATCGAGCAGACGATCGCGATCGGGCCCGACCGCGTGGCGTACTACCAGTACGCGATGATTCCCGACAAGATCGCGTCGCAGCGCGGGCTCGACTACAACCTGCTGCCCGACAGCGAAGACAAGCTCGACATGTTTCTGCTGGGGCTCGAACGGTTCGAGCCCGCCGGCTACGCCTTCATCGGGCTCGATCACTTCGCAAAGCAGGATGAACCCTTGGCGAAAGCCGCCCGCGACGGCACGCTGCAGCGCAACTTCCAGGGCATGACCACCGGCGGCGGACTCGATCTGATCGGCCTCGGGGCGTCATCAATCGGTCACCTTTCGCAGGTGGGCTTCTTGCAGAATGTTCGCGGCGCCGAAGACTATCTGCGACGCGTCGAGGCGGGCGAACTCGCCACGTTCCGCGGAAAACGCCTGACCGACGACGATCGCATTCGACAGGCGGTGCTCGGCGATTTGTATTGCAAGGCTGAGGTGCGCCCGGCGCAGATCGAAGCGGAGTTCGGAATCGACTTCAGCGACTACTTCGCCCGCGAGTGTGCGATCATGCGCGAGCTGGCCGCCGACGGTTTGGTGGAAGTCACCGACGACGCGATCCGCGTCACCCGGCCGCTGGGCCGCGTGCTGATGCGCACGGTCGCCGCGGTGTTCGACGCCTATCTCGAGCCGGAGGCGTATCGCGCCGGCGATCGTCAGTACTTCTCGACCAACGCCTAAGCAGCCACCCGCAGCCGCGGGCCGCCAACACGGGCGACATCGCAGCCGCGCGCTTTACTTCGCCACCGCCATCGACTCGTCGCGAGCGCGGTTGTGGTTCACGTCTCCTGCTTCAGCCGGCGTCTCGTTGCGTTGGTCGGCGCCCAGAAACCCCGTCAAGTTCAGCCGTCGAGCTTCCTCCCAATAGCGCCCGGCGTTGTGTTCGTACGACGCCCGCATCGCGACTTCGGCGACCAGACCCATCAAGATCGAGAACACGCCGAGCAGAAAGAACATCAGTCCCACCAGCGGGGCTTTGCCCCAGAACGCGTTCCACGCAGTCCATCCGGCGCCCGTCGCACTGTAGGTGTAGATCGCGACGCCGAACGCAAATGCCAGCGACAGCAGCGCTCCGACCCAACTGTACAGTGCGATCTTGCCGAAGAAGTGAATCGGTTTGGTGCGGTAGCGCTGCAGCAGACGCACCAGGAGCAGGTCGAGCGCTACCCGCAAGATGCGGCCGTAGCCATATTTACTCTGTCCATGCTCGCGCGGCTTGTGATCGACCACCACTTCCACGATGCGGGCGCCGTGCATCGACGCGTACACGGGAATGAACCGATGCATCTCGCCGAAGAGGCGCGCGTCTTTGATCATCGACGCGCGATAGGCCTTGAGCGTGCAACCGTAGTCGTGCAGACGCACATCGGTGACGTAGCTGATGATGCGGTTTGCGATGCGTGAGACGAGCGTGCGGTGCCACGTGTCTTTGCGGTCTTTACGCCAGCCGCTGACAACGTCGTAGCCCTCTTCCAGTTTGTCGCACAACCGCTCGATCTCTTCCGGCGGGTTCTGACCGTCGCTGTCGAGCGGAACGATGATCGGCGAACTCGCCGCCCAGAAGCCCGCCATCATCGCCGCGGTCTGCCCAAAGTTGCGCGCGAAGTGAATCACGCGGATGCGCTCGTCGCGCGCCGCCCACTCGTCGAGAATCGCACCGGAGCGGTCGCGGCTGCCGTCGTTCACGAAGATGATCTCGAAGCGGCGGCGCTGCTGACTCAGCGTATCGAGGAAGTACGGAATGACGGTCGGCAGACTGGCTTCTTCTTGAAACACCGGCGCGACGACGGAGACTTCGGGGGTAAGACTACTCATGCGGCTCCCGCGAGAATCAGAGTGAACGGTCAAGCTCGTAATATAGCGACCCCACATGGGCGGGCCTAACGTCATCCCCCGGAACGTACACCCCGTGCAAGCGGGCTCGCCGCCGCGCCGGGCGCCTGCGCCGGTCCCGCTGCTGCCCGCGACAGTGGGTCTGCTGATCGGGATCGCGCTGGCTGACTACACGCAGGCCGACCCCTTGCGCGTCGCGCTGCTTGTCGGTGCGGGTCTCGCGATAACGTTGCTCGTCGCGCTCACCATGGCGCGACGAATTCGCGGCGCGAGCGTGTGGCTGCCGAGCCGTTCGCTTACGAGCGGCTGCGTCGTCGCGATCTTTGCAGCGGTCGGCGTCGAGCGCTACGTCGCGGTCACGGCGCTTCCCGTGCATCACGTCACGCATATCGCGACAGATGAGCCTACGCTCACGCGCCTGCAGGCGATCGTTCGATCCGAACCGCGCGCGATCGTGAGCGAGCAGCGCAACGCGTTCGTCGCGTTTCCGTCGACGCCGCGCGTCGGGTTTCTCGCCCAGGCGCAGGCGTTGACGGCGGCCGGTGGTTCGACGCCGCTGACGGGCCTGATCGACGTGACGGTCGCGACGGATCAGCTCGACCTTGCTACGGGCGCCACGGTGGAGCTGTCCGGCGAACTCGAGCGCCCGTCGCCGCCCATGAACCCCGGCGAAGTGGACTGGCGTCGTTGGAACGCGCTGCGCGGCGTGCATGCGCGGCTGCGGGTGCGCGATGACGCGCACTGTCGCGTGCTGAAGCCGGCCCGACGGAATTGGCGCGACAGTCTGACCTGGCAAACGCCGGACAGCGAAGCGATCGACACCGAGACGTCCGACGAGACGGCGCGGCGCCTGCTCGACGTGGTCGTGCTGGGCAGACGTTCCGAAGCCGGGCGGGAACTGAATCGCCGGTTCGCCGAAGCCGGCGTGGCGCACTATCTCGCGGCGAGCGGGTTTCACGTTGGCGTCGTGGCTGGAGCGGCCTGGCTGCTCGGACGGGCGGTGCTGCGCAGTCGGCGAAGCGCTGCGGTGGTCGTTGCCGGCGTGCTCCTGCTCTACGCGTTCATCGCCGACCCGAACGCGCCGGTGCTGCGGGCGGCGAGCATGGGGTTGCTCGCGGTCGTCGCGGTCTTCCTCAACCGGCCGATGAGCATCGTCAATTGGTTGGCGCTCGCTGCGAGCGGGATCGTGCTCTGGACGCCGCTCGCGCTGTTTCAGCCAAGCTTCCAACTGTCGTTTGTGGTGGTGGCCGCTCTGCTCGCGGTCACCCCGCTGGTGCTGCGTTTTCGTTGGCGAGACGAGTGGCGCGACATGAGTGAAACCCGCGACGTGCATGGCTACGCCGCCCTCGCTCGCCGCCGCGCGCGACAGTGGGTCAGCGGCGCCGCGGTAGTCAGCGTGGTCGCGTGGCTGGCGTCGGCGCCGCTCAGTCTGTGGCACTTTGGCGCGATCAGTTGGTTCGGAGCGTTGAACTCGATTCTGTTGGCGCCGTTGGTGGCCGTGCTGGCGCCGCTCGGGCTTGCGGCCACGCTGCTGCGGACGATCGTTCCGCCGGCCGCACCGGTCGCGGATCTGGTCGTGCCGCTCGCGGAAGTGCTGGTGAGCGCCGCCGCCGGGTTGCAAAGCCTTGGCGGCTACGCGCGTATGGCGCCGCCGCCGGTGTGGCTCCTTGTCGCGACGTACGCGCTCGCCGCTGTAGCCGTCGCGTTGCTGAGGCGATGGCGTACGCCTGGGGGTTCAGACGCGAACGCGCCAGTTCGCGCTCGTTTGGTATGGCTCACACTCGGCGTTTCGCTGACGACGATTGGCGGCCTGTGGGGCGGGTGGTTGCTGACGCCCGGAGTCGGCGCCCGCGCCGGTTTGGAGCTCTACGTGTTGAGCGTCGGCGATGGGCAGGCGGTCATCGCACGCGGTGCGAACGGGAACGTCGTGGTGTGCGACGCCGGCGCCCGCGCGAATCGCGACGCGGGTGAAGTCGTGCTCGACGCGTTGCGCGACCTGCGCTGGTCAACGCCGCGGGCCGTGTTTGCGACCGCCGCACGAGCCGAGCAATTGAGCGGATTGCCCACTATTCTCACCCAGACTCCCGCCGCGACGCTCTATGCAGGTCCGTCATTTCCAATGGCGTATCGCGCGGCCGCCCCGACGGTGCGACGCTTTCTGCGCCTCGCTCAGCGTGAGTTGGACTCGGTGCGGCTGCTTGCGCAAGACAGGAGCGTGCGGATCGACGGCTTCGACGTGCGCGCGATCGTCCCGCACGCGGAGTACGACGACGCGCAGGCGTCGCTGCCGCTATTGCTCGAAGTGGAGGGCCGGGGCGTGCTGCTCGTCGGGAAACCGTCGCGCCGGTCACTTGAGACGCTGGTTGACGCTTGGCCGCCGTCGGAGTTCGACATCGCGGCGGTCGTGATTGCCTCGCCGACGCAAGCCGACCGCGCCGCCTTGCGCGAGTTGCTCCAGACAGTGGAATCGGACGCGGTGATCGTGTCGTCGCGACGCGATCGGCCGGTTCTGACGCGGGAGGATGTACCAAAGGAAGCTTCGCTGTGGCACACGGGGTCGCACGGCGCGATCCGGCTCAGCGTGTTCGCGGAAGGGGACATGTCGATAAGTCGTTTCAGGGGCGGCTGACTTGCCGACCATGGCGAGCGCCGCCGCGCAAGAGCGACGCGGCGCTTGTGACGGCGACGGCGGAGAGCTATCATCGGACAGCAGAATCTGATTTTGCGGGGAGCGCACGCGGATGCAACTGGCCGGCAAACGCAGTCTGGACGCGACGACCGAGGAGGTCGACCCCACCATGCCGACGGCGAAGGTTGTCTTGCATGCGAATCCCGCGCTGCACCCAAATCTGATCATCCGTCGCGTTAAGCAAGTCACCAAGCTCAAACACGCGCTGGCGCGCGAGAAGGTGCACTACGCACGCGAGCACGGCGCCGTCGATCTCGTGTCCGTCGAACCCGCACAGGGTGCGGCGTTTGTGGAGCGTTTTCGCGCGCGGGGGGTCTCGGTCGAGCTCAAAGAATACCTCCCGCAATTGTGCCCCAATTGTTGTCAGATTCCGCCGAATCGCGACTGCTTTGTGTGCTATCAGATGCGCGTGACGACCGCGCTCGGCGACGGGGACTTCTATGACTACTCGTTCCCCGACGCTGGGGACACGAGCCTGTCGGGCGCGGATGGCGACTTTAGCGACCACTACCTGAGCGAACTCTCCGATGCGGTCGACTGGTCAGCCGAAGTCGATCAAAAGCGCAAGAGAGCGGTGGACGCCGCCCAGCGCGCCCATCGGCGTCGGGTGCTCATCGTGGTCGGGCTGGTATTGCTGGCGATTGGATTGCTGTCGATTCCGATCGTGGCGACGCTGCGCAGCTAGCGCGCAGTTCGGCACATGTTGGCCTGCCGGTGCGAGCAGCCGTCGACGCGGGGCCTTTGCAATGGAGCACGTACGGATGTTCCGGCCGCGGGTCTGCGGGAACGACGCCGCGCCGCTTGAAGCGGTGTCGCGCGCCCGGCCTCACGGCCAACCGCGCCGCGCGCTATCCCTGGCGTTGTAAGCGCTGCTCGATTTCGTCTAGCACGGTGCGCAGCGAGCGCGAGGTCGCTCCGTGCGAGGTCTTCCAATGCACCTCGCCGTCTTGCGCGAGCACGCGCTCCAGCCGTTGCACCGCCATCACTACGGTGGAGTGATTCTTGTTGCCCATCGCGCGGCCGATCTCGGGGTAGCTGAGTGAGGTGTGTCGTCTCACGAGCAGCATCGCCGCGGCGCGCGCCAGGCTGACGGTTCGATCGCGTGATTGCGAATGGATCCGCTCGCGGGTGACGCCGAAAAACTCGCCGGCCTCGCGCTCGATGTCAGGAACGTCGAGCGGTCGGTCGGCGGCGAGATACTCGCGGAGCGCGTCTTGCGCCATGTCGAGCGTGATGGGCTCGTGCGTGAGCGCGGCGAGCGCAGTGAGTTTGTACAGCGCGCCCTCCAGCTCGCGCACGTTCCGCGAGACGCCGCGGGCGATCAGATCGAGCACGGAGTCGCCGACATCGCCATGCAATTCGGCGGCGCGTCGTCGCAGAATTTCGCGTCGGGTGGCGAAGTCTGGGGCGCGGACCTCAGCGACCATACCGGCGACGAGGCGATTGATGAGCGGCTCAGACAGGCTCGCGATGCCGCGCGGGTGCCGATCGGACGAAAGCACAATCGTGCGTCCGCCGCTGTCGATCGCGTTAAAGGTGTGCAGGAACTCCTCCTGCGTGGCCTTCTTGTTGGCGATGAAGTGGATGTCGTCGATGACGAGGAGCTCGACCTGTCGGAAGCGAGCGCGAAACGCGTCAATCCGACCGCTCTTCACCGCATAGATGAACTCGTTGGTGAATTCCTCGCCGGAGAGGTAGCACCAGTTCAGCGTGGGGTGGGTTTCGCCGAGGGCGTTGCACAAGGCCTGCAGCAGGTGCGTCTTGCCGAGGCCGCACCCGCCGTGCAGAAACAGCGGTCGGAACCGATCGGTGGGCTCGCGCACCAATTGCTCGATCGCCGCGTGCGCCAGCCGGTTGCACTCGCCGACGACAAACGAGTCGAGCGTGCCGCGCAAGCGCGGGGTGTCGGCGGTGCGTCGCGGCTCGGCGCTGGAGCGCCGCGCCGAAACCGCCGGCGTGGTCGCAGCCGGCGGCATGCGATGAGGGGTCACGCGTTCGTTCACACGCACATCCACCGTAACCGAGCCGGCCACGTCGCGGGCCGCCTCGCGGACCTGTGATAGATAGTTGGTGGCGATCCAGTTTCCAACGAACGCGTTCGGCGCCACGATGCTCAAGCGCTCGTCTTCGAGCGCGAACTCGACGCCGCCTCCGAACCATGTTTTGTAGCGGCTCTCACCGATCCGCTCCGCCACCGACTTCTGAATGAGACAAAGCATCTCCGTAGCCACAGAGTTCACCTTTCACCTCTGGGGCGACACCCGTCGGACGCATGCAATTCATGGGTTGTGTGGTTGGTGACGGTCGAAAGCCCAACCATCCCTGAGTTCCGGGAATATATCGCCGAGCGCGGCTATCTGCAATCAAGCAAACGCGCCGCAGCGACTGACAAGCGCGCAACTCGCGCGATGACGAAGCGTTGTCGATCAACAAAAAATGGCTATGCACCGCTTATCCACAACCTGTGCAAGCGCCGCCATCAACCCTCCGTCCGAATCAGCACGTGCCGCTCGGCAAGCAATCGCATGCCAGCCTGTTCGTACACGCGCAACGCGGGACCATTGCGCACATCCACCGCGGCCACCAGCGCACCCAGCCGGCAACGCGCCGCGTGCCACTGGGCGCGGCGTAGCAGCACGGCGCCTAGCCCGCGGCCCCGTGCGTCGGGTTCGACCCCCATGTAGACCAGCTCCAAAAGCGACCGGTCCTCAACCGGCGCCGTCAGCACGCAGCCGCACAGCACGTCGTCGATGAGCAGCAACTCCCAGCAGTCGGGCCGAAACGCGCCCGTCGCGGCGTGAGCGGCCAGCGCCTCGTCAGGCGTTCGCAGTCGCGTGAGTTCCGGACAGTCGAGGCTGTCGCGATAGGTGTTGCTCAGCATCCGCACGAAGTCGTCGCGCAGATCCTGCCGATACGCCAACCAAGTCGCGCCTGGGTCGGGTGCGACCTGGGCCGCGTGCGTCGGCCGGCCGACATATTGCAGCGTCGTCAGCGGCTCGAAACCGCAGCGCGCCAAGCACAATTCGAGCGTCGACGGCCGGTGACTCACCAGCGCTTGCATGTATCGCACGGTGGCTGACGAGCACAGCCTGAGCACCTGCGCAACCAGTTCCGTCTGCGTGTCCACGTCGACGTCGTCGAGGTGACGCGCGCCGGCGAACAGCATCCCGACCCCCCCCGGCGACAAGGCGGCCACCGCGGCGGCCCGCGGCTGCGTCGCCGGTCCGAAGAAGCAGCCGCGCCAGTCGTGGGCTGTCACGAAGCGAACGAAGCCCGCAAGATCCGCGCGTGACGCCCGTCCGTCTTCGCTGGCCAGCAGCGGCGCGACCACCGGGAGCAGTTCTGGAGTCAGCTCGTCAATCCGCAAGGCGGAACCAGGTCGTTGAGCGCGGCCCCGTTGCCTTCTGGGACCTCAGTCGTACAATTCCCGCAGAGGTGCGGCGCAGGTCGCCGTCATGTCACAATCCTAACCGGTGATTTCTAGGAGTGTCAGTGATGCAGCGCAAGATGCTCGCCCTGTCGGGGGCCTTGGTGGTTGGTGTGCTCGCGTGGTCGACGGCGATCGCCGCCGAATCGGAGAAGGGCGTCAAGGTCGGCGACGACGCTCCGATGTTCGAGCTCAAGGATCTCGACGGCAAGACCCACAAACTCGCCGACCACAAAGACAAGATCGTCGTCCTCGAGTGGTTCAGTCATCACTGCCCGTTCGTGCAGAACGCGGCGGAGTTCATGGCGAAGAACAGCGCCAAGTACGCCGAGAAGGGCGTCGTCTGGATGGCGGTCGACAGCACGGATCCCGAGCACCGCTCGTACGTCAAGCCGGAGAAGGTGAAGGCGTACGCCAAGGAGCACAAGCTTAACTATCCCATCCTGCAGGACGCTGACGGCAAGGTCGGCAAGATGTACGGCGCCGAGACCACGCCGCACATGTTCATCCTCAAGCATGGCAAGGTCGTTTACATCGGCGGTCACGACAACGGGACGGGCGTCCACGCCAACGGCAGCCGCAATTACATCGCCGAGACGTTGGACGCCTTGCTTGACGGCAAAGACGTTCCGTCACCGACGACCCAGAACCGCGGCTGCAGCGTCAAGTACGCCCGCAACTAACTGACGACCCCTCGCGACGCCTCGGCTGACTCAGCTTGTCCCTGGTCGGCATGCTTGACGGAGCGTTGGATGGCTGAACGACGACCGAGGCGGCTGCGCCTGATTGCGCTGGCCGCCTCGTGCCTTGCTTTGCTCGCCGGTTGTGCACCGCGCGTGCAATGGGCTGGCGCCGCGGCGTTTAATCTCCGCAGCGACCAACGTCCACGCGATCGCATTGCGTTCATCTACTTCCGCGACTGGTACGAGGTCGAGTGCACCGAGTTCGAGTCCACCGTCTTCGAAGATCCGGCGGTCGTAAACGAGCTTAACACGCTGTATTGCATCATTCTCGAAGAAGATCACAACGGTCCGCTGGCCGAGGCGTGGGGCGTCGACCAGACCCCAGGGTACGTCTTCCTGGCGCCGGAAGGGCGCGTGCTCGCGGTTCACGCCGGGCCGCAATCCACCGACGAATTTGTCGAGACTCTGAACACCGCGCGAGCGCGATGGCGGGGCGAGCAACCGTCGACGCCCGAGGCCGCGCCGTAAACACGCGGTGCGCTCAGCGCGAGTTCAAGCGCGCGTCCACCGAAACACGCAGTCATACATCTCCCCGCCGAGTCGACTGGCGACCGCGGGATCCTTGATGCAGGCGATACGCAGCGCTTCGCCTCGCAGGTTCGCGGTCCAGTTGCTCTCCAGCGCGCGCCCCATCCCATGCAGCACGATGAGATCCGCGTCATCGGCGGCGTCAACGCACGCATCACTGAGCGTGGTGAGGTCGAGCAGCGGCAGCCAACCGCCACTCTCGACAACGAGCAGCCGTTGGTCGGCGACCGCCGCCGCCAGCAGATGATCTGTTTCTGACACGCGCGCGAGGAACGTCGACAGCGCTTCGGCGGTCACGTCGTTGAGCGCTGGCTGGCTATTCGCCGCCAACGTGACGCGTGCGCCGCGTGACAGGAACCAACGCGTCATGGGAAGCCATCCAAGTACGAGGTCGCTGCCCGCGTTGTCGACGAACACCAGCACGTGGCGGTAGGGCTCGCCGGTCACCACGCGCTGCGACCAGGCGTGCAGGTCGTCGATCAGCCACGGCCGCTTAGGCGTCTTGGCCTGCATGTCGGCGAACGTCAGTTCCGCGCGGTGATAAGCGAGCGCCGTCTCCATCGCGCCCAAATCGAAGATGTTGCCAGCCATCAAGTTCTGCACCAACAGCGCGGGGCGCGCCGCTTCAGGTTCCTGAGCGGCGGCGTTGAGCACCTCGGGAAGCAGCCGCAGCGCCTGCTCATTCTCACGCTGCTTGAGGCTGTGGAACGGGTCGTGGGCCCCAAAACGCTCCAAGACGTGCTGCCGCACCGCGCAGATCGCGAGGATGTCGAGTCGCTCGAAATCACGGGGGCGGTGCGCGAGCGTCTCCAACTCAGCCAGGAACGCACTGACCACCTCCGCCGCTTGCTCGTCGGTGAACTGGTATTCGGCGCGAATGAGCGGCGCGGTCACCTGCTCGAACTGTTCGCGAAACAGGCCCAGCCAGTACCGCAACCCATCAGCATCCGCCGCGAGATCCCAGTCGCACGGTCGATAGGTCTGCACGTCGCACAATTGCGGCAGCGTCGGCAAGATGATCTCCTCGAACGCCGGACCGGTTGGGCGCTGTGCCGGCGGCGACAGCCTACAATTTCCGAATGCTCCCCGACAGCACCTACCAGGAAGCGTTCGCATGGCTCAGCCGCCGCCCCAGGCTGCTGCTGCTCTCCCATCAGCGTCCCGACGGCGACGCGCTCGGCTCGCTCGTCGGGTTGACGCGGGCGCTCGCCGCGCGGGGCGCCACAGCGTGCGCCGCCTTGTTTGACGAGTTCCCCGAGCGGTACGCATACCTCGAGCGCGCGATCCCCTGGTGGTCGTTTGAGGATCTGGCGCCGATCGCGGGCGAGTTTGACGGACTGATCGTCGTCGACACCGCGGCGCCCTCGCAACTCGAGCCGGCGTTGCCGTTCCTCAACGGCGAGCGCCCGCCGCTGCTCCTCATCGACCACCATGCCGCCGGCGACCGTCTCACCTTGCGCGACAGCGACCACGCGGTGATCGACTCGAGCGCCGCAGCCGCCAGCCTGCTGGTCACCGAATTCATCGACGCGGTGCAGGGGCGCCTCGACGCCGAGTCCGCCGCGGCGCTGTTCACCGGCGTCGCGACCGACACCGGTTGGTTTCGCTTCTCGAACGCCGACGCGCGCACGCTGCGCTGCGCCGCGCGGCTGATCGACGCGGGGGCCGAGCCCGCAGAACTCTACCGTCGCATCTACGAACACGACACGCCGGAGCGTCTGAGCCTCATCGCGCGCCTCTTCGACTCGCTCGAAATGCACGTGGACGGCGCCCTCGCAGTGGTGACCGTTAAGGGCGGAGACATCGCGAGCGTCGGCGGAGACATGACGCTCGCCTCCGACCTCATCAATGAAGTCGCCCGCTTGCAGGGCATCGAGGCGATTCTCATGTTCACCGAACAGCAGGATGGCCGCGTCCGCGTCAATCTGCGGAGCAAACGCTGGCTCAACGTTGCCGCCCTCGCTGGTCAGTTCGGCGGCGGAGGGCACGAGCGGGCGGCCGGCGCGCGGGTCGAGGGCGAGCTGGCGGATGTCAAAGCGCGAGTGACCGCCGCCGCCGAACGCCTGCTGAACGAAGGTCCCTGAGCGAAGGGGCCTCCGCCAAGGCCGCCAGCGCCTTGTGGTGCAGCTTCCCGAGCGCGTACTGCGGCAGCTCATCGGGCCGCACCCATCTGCATGCTTCGGGGAGCGGTGCGTCGAGCGAGATCAGTTCGGCGTCGTGCACGCTCATGGTCGCCGCGCGATGCGTGAACGCGTGCGTCACCACCACGTCGCTCGGCGCGACGCGCACGCTCAGCCCGAGTTGCGTTCGCGCCAGTTCCGCGATCCGCGCCGGAGATTGACGCGCGTCGGCGTCGTTCGGCAACTCGACCGTCGGCAACTCCCACAGTCCGGCGAGCAGGCCCTTCGGCGGACGCTGACGCAGCAGGCGTTGGTGGTCGCTGCGAATCACGAGCGCCGCCAGCCGCAGCGCCCGCGGTGCGCGCTTGAAGGTTCGCACCGGAAGCGCGTGCTGCCGACCGGCCGCCTGCGCCGCGCAGAAGTCCCGTACCGGACAGACGAGGCATTGCGGATTGCGCGGCTTACAGACGCGCGCGCCGAGCTCCATGAGCGCCTGGTTGTGGTCTCCCGGCGCTGACGGCGTGAGGAGGCGCTGCGCTTCATTCCAGAGACGGTCCTGCGCGCCGGGCGCGTCGATCGAATCGTCGATCAAGAGCACGCGGGCGAGCACGCGCTTCACGTTGCCATCCACCACCGCGACGCGCTCGTTGCGGGTGATGCTGGCGATCGCCGCCGCCGTATAACGGCCGACGCCTGGCAGCGTCCGCCACTCATCCGCGGTTCGCGGCCAGCGGCCCGTGTCGACGACTTGCTGCGCTGCGCGATGCAAACTGCGGGCGCGGCTGTAGTAGCCCAGGCCCTCCCACAACCGCAACACCTGATCCACCGACGCCGCCGCAAGCGCCTCGATCGTAGGAAACGCCGCCAGAAACCGTTCGAAGTAGGGCGTGGCCGTAGCGACCTGGGTCTGTTGCAGCATCACTTCCGAAAGCCAGACGCGATAGACGCTGGGTTCGCGACGCCACGGCAGATCTCGCGCAGTTTGTCGATACCAACGCAGCAGCCGTCGCCGAAAGCGTCGCACGTCCCGCGGATCGTGGAGTGTCATCGGGAGGCGTCGTCGTCGACGGCGGCGGGCTGGAACCCGGGAGCGCGACGGGCAATCTCGACAAAGTGCGCCCCCCGCGCCCGGAAGTCGACATAGGAGCCCCACGACGCGCAACCCGGCGAGAGCAGAATGCTGGCGCCTGGCGTCGTTTGCGCTTCACAGGCGCGGACCGCCGCCTCCAATCCATCGAAACACGCCGCATTTCCGCCGCGCTGCGTAATGTCCGAAGCCAGGCGCGGTCCGGTCTCACCGATGCACGCCGCAAAGGTGTCGCGCTGCACGATCGCCTCGACCATCGGCGTGAGATCGACGCCTTTGTCGTACCCGCCGCCGATGAGCAAGACCGGGCCGCTGAGGGCCGCGAGCGCGGTGCAAACCGCCTCGGGCGTGGTCGACTTCGAGTCGTCGATGTAGCGCACCCCGCGCGCCTCACCGACAAACTGCAGTCGGTGCGGCAAACCCGGAAACGAGCCGAGCGCCTCGACCGCCAGATCCATGTCGACCTCGAGCGCTGCGGCGACCGTGAGAGCGGCGGCAGCGTTCCAGCGGTTGTGCAGGCCGGGCGCGGCAAGCGTGACGTCGTTCCACGTGTGGCGCTGGTCGTCGCAGTCGATCGCCGACGTCGATTGCATGACCGATTGCAGCCCGTCTTCCGTCGCGCTATAGCGCCACACGCCGGCAACATCGCCGAACATGAGGTCGACATTGCGTCGCAACTCGGCTCGATCTTCGATGATGATCACGTCGCGCTGCGGGTCTTGAAAGCGCAGCAGGTTGAGCTTGTCGGCGAGATAGCCCGCGAAGCCGCCGTGCCAGTCCAGGTGATTCGGCGTGATGTTGGAGAAGACCGCGATGTGCGGGCTCCAGCGCACAAGCGGCGTGTAGTGCAGTTGAAAGCTGGACAGTTCGAGCACGACCAGATCATGGACGTTGATCTCGGGCAGTGCGTCGAGCAGGCTGCGGCCGATGTTGCCGCCCAGCCAAGTGCGTCCGGACGGGTGCGCGTGTCGCAGCATGTGCCCGGTCATCGCACAGATAGTGCTCTTGCCGACCGTTCCGGTGACCCCGACGCATCGCGCTGCAACCCGCTCGACGAACAGGTTGATCTCGGTGGTCAGCGGGATGCCGCTCGCCTGAACGGCGCGCAGGATGTCGGCATGGGGTGGGATCGCGGGATTCGCAACGACGAGATCCACTTCGGCGAGCAAGCGTTCGTCTTGCGGGCCCAAGCGGATCTCGACCGGCAGATTCGCGATCTGTTCGAGCGACGCCGCAAGTGTTTCGCGCGACGCGGTGTCGGAGACGGTGACCCGCGCGTCTTGCGAGACGAGCCAGCGCGTGACGCCGACGCCGCCGCCGAAACGTCCCAAACCCAAGACCAGCACGCGGCGCCCGGCGAGCAAACTAATGACTCCGCATGAAGGCCCCGGAGTGCTCGAAGATGTCGAAGATCGGGCTGGTGTTGGCTTCGACGGTCGTCAACGGCCCCACCGAGGCGCCGTTCAGAAACTGATTGATCAACTGCGACTCGCGGGTCTGGAGCTCGCTCATCGGCTTGTCGCGCAGGGCTTCGAAATCGCTGCGCGGTCCGATCTTCAGCACGCGACCCCGATCGAGCATCACCATGCGGTCGGCGATCCGAAAGGCGGAGTCCATCTCGTGCGTCACGACGACGCTGGTCACCTGCAGTTTGTGGGAGAGCCCCATGATCAACTCGTCGATCGCCGACGAGGTGACGGGGTCGAGTCCGGCGCTGGGCTCGTCGTAGAACAGGATCTCCGGGTCTAGCGCCGTGGCGCGGGCCAGGCCGACCCGCTTCTTCTGACCGCCCGAAAGCTGCGACGGATACTTATGCCGATGCTCGAGCATGTGCACCAGGTTCAACTTGATCGCCACGACCACGTCGATGACCGAATCGTCCACCACCGAGTGTTCGCGCAGCGGCAAACCGACGTTCTCCGCGACAGTCATCGAGCTGAAGAGGGCGCCCGACTGAAAGAGAATCCCCAGTCTTCGCCGCATCGCGTCGAGCGTTTCACCCTGCGCGCCGCAAATGTCGACTTCGTCCATGCTCGGCAGCGTGTAACGAATGCGCCCCGCGCTGGGCCGCAGCTCGCCGATCATGCAGTTCAGCAGCGTGCTCTTGCCGCAGCCGCTAGGCCCCATGATGACCAGCGTCTCGCCGCGGCGAACGTTGAACGTGATGCCGTTCAACACCGTCACGCTGCCGCCGTTGGGCTTGTCAAACTGCACCACAACGTCGGTCACGCTGATGACCGTCTCGTCACTGCTTCGCGCTGCGTCGTCGCTCGGCTTGATTTGTGCTGCCGCCATACACTCACTATACAGCGATGCAGAGCAGGCGGCGCGGCGTGGGCGTCGCGGCGGGGCCGCGTGCTTGGGCCATGGGAGTCGCATCTGTGTCAGCCGTGATTCTGGACGGTCGTGCCGCCGCGAGTGATCTGCGCAACGAGATCAGCAGCGCCGTCGCCGCGTTTACCACCCAGCATGGTCCGATCAGCGTCGCAGCCATTCTTATCGGTGATGATGAGGCGGGTCTGATCTACGCCGAGAACCAGAGCAAACGCAGTCTGCAAGCCGGTGTGCAACACCGCGTCATCCAGTTGCCGCTCGCCACTACGCAAGCAGAACTGCATCGGGTGATCGACGAGCTCAACGCGGATGCGAGCGTGACCGGCGTGATGCTGCAAATGCCCCTGCCCGATCATCTCGACGCCGGCGCTGCGCAATACCGCATCGATCCCTACAAAGACGTGGAATGCGTCAATCCGGCCAACATCGGCTGGCTCTTCTACGGAAGCCCGATCACGGCGCCATGCACCGCGCTCGCCGTCGTCGAGCTGGTGCGGCGCAGCGGTCTCGCCGTGCGCGGCGCCGAAGCGGTGGTCGTGGGTCAGAGTCGCGTGGTCGGTCGGCCGATCAGTATGTTTCTCACCACACAAATGGCCACCGTCACCAGTTGCCACATCGCGACGCGCGACGTCACGCTGCACACGCGGCGGGCCGATTTGCTGGTCGTCGCGGTCGGCAAGCCGCACATCGTGGGGGCCGAGCACGTCAAGCCCGGCGCGGTGGTGATCGACGTCGGCATCAACAAGGTCGATGTCATCAATGAGAATGCGGTGCGCAGCCGTCGAACGGTGGGCGATGTCGACTTCGACGCCGTCGCGCCCGTCGCCGGAGCGATCACGCCAGTCCCCGGCGGCGTCGGCCCGCTGACCGTCATGATGCTGCTGCGCAACGCCGTCGAGTGCGCCAAAAAGCAGCAGGCGCGGCGATCCGCGGCAAGGTGACCACCGAGCGCCGCCGTTCCCCGTACGCCAAATCTTGACAATGGTGACATCAAGGGTGAATCGCGCAGCCGACCAGCGGTCCAGAAGACGCTTGCTCCTAGACGCTCATCCGCCTATCGTTCCCGCCCGGGTCCGAACGTCGGTAAGTGTGACGAGTCACATCTTTTGCTAGCCGCTATAGCGATCGCAAACCCGCGCGGGGTGTCCGGGGTCGTGTCGCGGCGGCCTGTTGCGGAAAGGAAAGCACCATGAAGTCAATTGCTCTCGCTACGCTGTTGGCCATCACCGGGGCCGCATTCGCCGAAGAAGGCGCACGCAACGCGCCTATCTACAGTGATGGGAATGGCGTCAGAGTCACCGCCGCTCCGTTCGACGCGCCGCAACCGTTCTTCCCACCGATCCTGGAGTATGACAGTTTTAACAACGCCCCCGGACCAGCCGGCCTCCTCGCGATCTCGCCTGCGACGGGACCGATCGGCTTCGATGACTACACCACACAGTCGGTGCTCGATGGCGCCGCCGCGGCGAGTGATCTGTTGACACTCGACCGCTTCTTCTTTGTCGGCGGCGTCAGCAATCCCGGCGAGGTCCTCTTCATGGACTTCTTTGACCCCAACGGCGCGTTCGTCGACGGGTTCGGCGTGCAACTCGCAAACGGCGGAAACTTCCGCTACACGATTACGATCGGGACACCGGTCAGCATTCCGGCCGCGGGCATCGTGCAGCTCTTTGCGAATGATGATCCCAACATCGCCCCCGTATCCACCGGGCAGTTCTTCGTTAGCGACAACGCCGTCGTCATCGGCGCCAACGATCCCTTGTTCGGCCCCGCACCCGGGCCTTTGGGCGAAATCCTGAATCACGTGTTTGCGATCGAGGTCGCCACGTGCACGTGCGGCGATGTCAACGACGACGGCTCGGTCAACGCCAGCGACATCGACTGCTTCGTCAGCGCCGTCATCGGCACGGACGCTTGCGACGTCTGCTCCGACCAATCCGCCGACACCAACAATGACGGCAGCGTCAACGCCAGCGATATTGACACGTTCGTCGATGCAGTCATCAGTGGCGGCTGCCTGTCGCGGTAAGAGCCGCTGCAGGCACAGTCGGGCGTGCGTTGGTGCGGACGACGCGCGCCCGTGAGCGGAATGCTTCTCACGCTCCGCATGGGATGCCATCGACAGTGATCGCGTTCTTCGTCGCGATGTTGTTGCTCGCGGTCGGCTACAGCGCCGCTTTGCTGGTGTTCGTGCTCGACGCGATCGAGATCAGCACGGTCTGACCAACGCCGACGCTGCCTGTCCGCGGCCGGCGCCGGGGGCAGGGTGTCGCGTTGATTGACTGGGCTGCACGTCAGTTGCGTAACCGAGCATTTCTGTTACGCTGCTCGATTGGCCCGCGCCCTCAAGCGCGGGCCGCTATCGCCTCGCTAGCTCAACTGGCAGAGCAGCTGACTCTTAATCAGCGGGTTCGGGGTTCGAGTCCCTGGCGAGGCAGTTTGTACGTACTTCATCCCCGCCACCGCCGCGTCGCGGCGGCCAGACTCGTCAGACCACAAGCCGAACTAGCCCAACCGCTCCTGCAGCCACCCAATCGCCTGAGACCGGTCGACGCGATGCTGCTGCAGGCTGTCACGCTCGCGGATCGTCACCGCCCCGTTGCTCAGCGTGTCGCCGTCGATCGTCACGCAGAACGGCGTCCCGATCTCGTCCTGTCGACGATAGCGTCGTCCGATCGCCCCTTTGGAGTCAAACGTCACGTGCATGCTGCGTTTGGCCTCTTGATAGAGCGCTTCAGCGACTTCCGGCATCCCCTCCTTATTGACCAGCGGAAAGAACGCCGCCTTGAGCGGCGCGAGCTTGGGGTGAAAGCGCATCAGCGTACGCTTCTGCAGCGCGCCCTTCTCATCGGGCTGCTCGTCTTCGGTGTACGCCTCACACAAAAACGCCAGCGTCGCGCGGTCGGCCCCGGCCGACGGCTCGATCACCGTGGGCAGATATCGGTACGGCGGCTGGTTTTTGATTGCTTTGTGTTGGTCGGCGGGGTGCTCCGCCTTGTCGCGCTCCCACGCGTCGTCATCGAAGTAGGTCAGGTCTTTTCCGCTGTGCTCCTGATGCTGCGTCAGGTCATAGTTGCCGCGGTGGGCGCAGCCTTCGAGCTCCTGAAACTCGTCGCTGAACGGGAACAGATACTCGATGTCGGCGCATGCTTTCGAGTAGTGCGCGAGTTCATCCGGACCCTGATCGCGCAGTTGCAACTTATCGCTTTGCAAACCCAGATCGACGTACCAGCGGAACCGCGTGTCACGCCAAAACTGGTACCACTGCATCGCCGTATCGGGATGGCAGAAGAACTCGATCTCCATCTGCTCGAACTCGCGCGAGCGAAACGTGAAGTTGCGTGGGTTGATCTCGTTGCGAAACGCCTTACCGATCTGCCCGATGCCAAACGGAGCCTTCACGCGACTGGTGTCCAGCACGTTCTTGAAGTTCGCGAAGATGCCCTGCGCCGTTTCGGGTCGCAGGTACGCCACGCTCGACGCGTCCTGCAACGCGCCCACGTGCGTCTCGAACATCAGGTTGAACGCGCGCGGCTCGGTCAGGTCGCACTTGTCGAATTGTCCCACCGTCTTGCTGGGCTTCAGCGGACAGGCCGTCGAGTCCATTTGGTCGGCGCGAAAGCGGCCCTTGCACGCCTTGCAGTCGACCATCGGATCCGAAAACCCGCCGACGTGCCCGCTCGCCTGCCACACCTTCGGGTTCATGATGATCGCACAGTCGAGCCCGACCATCTCGATCTGCTTGCCATCCGGCCCCACCGGCGGATTGAGCACCATGTCGCGCCACCACCGCTCTTTGATATTGCGCTTCAACTCCACGCCCAGCGGCCCATAATCCCAGAAACCGCCAATGCCGCCGTAGATTTCACTGCTCTGATAAAGGAAGCCGCGGCGCTTGCACAGCGCAACGAGGTGTTCCATGAGCGTGGTGTCCGGCATCAGAAGACTCCGCGGGGGCTCTCAAGAGGGCGTTGGTCACGTGGGCTGCATCATAGAAATGCCGTCTCAACCGAGCAAACCTTGACGCGCTCCGCCCCGCGATCGCCGAACATCGCTCGGCCTAAGACGTAGACCCGTAGGATGAAGCGTGTGACCGTCGCTCCCAGCAGCCGCAACCCGCGACGCACAGCGACGGTCGAAGGAGCGGCATGCAAGCATTGCACCTAAGAACCGCCGAGCCCGAACTGGTCGAACTGATTGACGACTGGATCGAGCGACACGCCGTCGACTGCGTGAACTATCTCGATGCGCTCCAAGCGGCGGCCTACGTCGGCGTCGCCGAGGCGCCACACGTCGCATTCATCGGGTGGCGTGACCTGAGCGCCAGCGACGCCGAGCTTTGCCACGTCATTGCCGCCCGCTGGCCACGTACCGTCCTGATTGTTTACGGCGCCGCCCGTGGCGAAGTTCCTGACGTGGCGCATGCGTACGCCCGCACGACGATGCAACTGCGGCTCCTGCTCGATGCGTCGCCCGCAGCCCTCAACGCCCACTTGCTGTCGCCGCCCGATCAGCAACCAGCCGACGACCGCGAGCAGTGGTCGACGGCCGACGCGAAGCCTGACTTCCTCGTGCTCGGAACCGAGGCGTTGTTCGCCGATGTACGCCGCACCGCCCCGCTCGCCAGCGTCGTCCTCGCTGAGGCGTCTCCCGTCGGCGTCGCCCAAGCAGCACGACTTCGACCGAGCGTCATCGTCACGCCGGCGAGCGACCCACGCGAAACCGAACGCCGCGTCCTCGCGCTGCGCCGCGCCGCCCCCGATAGCCTGCGCGTCGTGCTGGGGCCTCCCGAAAGTGCGACCGACGCGACGATCCCCGCCGACGCGCTCATCCGCTCGATCGAAGAACTGCCCGGCGCGGTGCGCGGTGCGCGCGGCCGTCGCCGCTCAAACGCTCCGGCGCTGCGACTCGGCGCCCTCTGCGATTTGCTCTACGCTCTGCGTCGCGGCCGGCGGGCCGCCCTCGACGCCTGCGCCGCCATGCTGGCCGGCTGGCTCGACGCGGAAGGCGTCGAGATCGAGCTCGACGGCGTTCGTTCGCGCATCGGCGTGATCTCCGGGCCGATGCTCGAGGAGACCATCTGGCGCAGCGGGCTGAGCGTGGGATCGATGCGCGTCGCGCGTCCCGGCGGCGAAGCCTATAGTGCCGCCGACGCCGCCCGATTGCGCGCCGCCGCCGAGGTCGTGCTTCTCGCCGAGGCCGAAGCGCGCCAACGAGCCGCCCTGCGCGAGACGAGTTGGACCGACCAGCTAAGCGGCCTGCGCAACCGGCGCTACTTCGAGCATCGACTGCGCGAGCTGCTCGTCGAGGCGCAAACCCGCGAGTCACGCGTCACGGTGTTCCTCTTCGATATCGACGACTTCAAGACCTACAACGACACCTACGGCCACGACATCGGCGATCAGGTCATCCGCGAGATCGCGATCCTCCTCCGCCGATGCTCACGCCCCGACGATGTCGTCACCCGCTACGGCGGCGACGAGTTCGGCGTCATCTTCTGGGATGCGGAAGAGCCGCGCGAGCCCGGTTCGCAGCATCCGCGCCAGATCGAGCCCGTCGCGCGACGCTTCTGCGAAGCGCTCGCCAAACACCGTTTCGAATGCCTCGGACCGCACGCCCCGGGGCGCGTCACGATCAGCGGCGGCATGGCGTGGTATCCCCAGCACGGGGCCACGGTCGACACGCTCGTCCGAGCCGCGGATCACGCCCTGCTCGATGCCAAGCAAGCCGGAAAGAACAGCATCGCGCTTGCGGGCAAGCCGAACACGCTTTCCTAGCCGCGTTTTCGTCTGACCCCGGCGCCGCTGTGTCGTCTCTGGCCGTGCGTCTGGTCGCGAGGCGCGCAAAAGAAACGCCCGCGGCGACAGACGCCCGCGACCGAGTCGTTGATCAAGTGGTCGAGTCGATCGAACTTAGCGACGACGCAGCACCGCAGCGCCGATCCCCAGCAACAGCAGGCTGGTGGGCTCCGGAAGCAGCGCGACGTTCGCGTCAAAGATATTGCCGTCAAATTCCAGCAAACCGCCGCTCGAGGCCGAGAACGTGCCCACGCCGATCGGCCGACCCAGACTGTCGCCGAAGCTGGTCTTCGTCATCGCTTCACTCGCCACGCCCAGACCCGGGACTTCCAGCGTCGCCAGGCCGTCGATCGCGCCGGCGACGATGCCGTTGCCCTGCGTGTCGAAGGTCGCGGTCGCGGTGTACCAGATGTTTGACGAAATGCTCAGCGTCGGACCGCCGGCCTCGTCGTTGAAGCCGAAACGCAGGTCGGCCGTGCCCGCCTCGTCATCAAAGTTTTCGATCTGGAGGAACTCGGTTCCCGCATAATCGATGAGCTTCCGCACGACGGCGCCGCCGGAGTTCGACCAGCGGAAAGTAACTTCAAACGTAAATCCCCCCGCGTCTTCGACAGCGACGTTGTTCAGCAGGCTCACCGCGTCGGTGCGGACGCCGCCGTCCGTCGTCAAAATCGACTGGCTGCCAACCGGCGCGCCGGGGGGCACGACGTTGCTGAGCAGCGGGGCGCCGGCGACGGCGCCATTGTTCCCGGCCGAGCTGAGATCGGTCACCGTGGCGTTGGTCCCGTCCCACGAATCGGGGAACGCATAGGTAAAAACGGGCTCCTGCGCCATCAGCGTCGGAGCAAGCAGGCCGACGAGCGTCGCTGTCAGCGCGCGTCCTGGGGTCTTCATTCGCAACCTCCATCCATTCAATTGATTGACTCTCCTCAGTCGGCCACCATCGGAACGACTGAGATCGGGCGAGCAGACCCTGACGCATCCGCTTCGCAACCCTTCCTAAGACTTCTTGAACATAGGACCCTAACCCATCCGACGTCGAACACCTATACAGGTTTTCCCGCATTTCCGCCCGTGCGATGAACCATCTGCAGCCCGGAATCCGTCGTCCGACCAACCAGACGGTGCGCTGCACTCCTGAAACCGTCCAGCCCCGCGACCGTGTCGCACATCCGCCGTGCGGCGTCCAGATCCGCGCACAACGCGAACATTGTCGAGCCTGACCCCGAGAGAAGTACCGGCGTCTGGAGCCGTGCCTCCAGCCTGGCATGGCACGCCGCTAACGCCGGATATGCCGAAAACGCCGCCGGTTGCAGGTCGTTGAAGCACTGCTCGGCCAGCGCAACCACCGATCCGCTGCCGAGTTCCGGCAGCGGCACGCGTTGTTCGTCGTCGTTTGGCGGCAACTGATCAAACTGCCGATAAACAACCGCCGTGTCGCAACCGATCTCCGGGATGAAGAGCGCGACGGCCCCGTCGATCTCTGCATCGATGGCAGTCACCCACTCCCCGCGGCCGCTCATCGCGCACAGCGGCTGGTATAGGAAGCACGCCACGTCGGAGCCCACATCAGCGGCGAGTTCCGCCAGACGCGCCCGGGGCCAACGCAACCCCCACAGTTCATTCAGCAAGAGAAGCGCCGCGGCGGCGTTACCACTCCCCCCGCCCAGGCCGCCGCCGCTCGGGATGCGTTTCCCCAGTCCAAAACGCACACCGCGGTGATTGCCTCCGGCGGCTCGTCGCAAGACGCCCACGGCCTTGAGCACCAGGTTTCGGTCGTCGGTGGGAATCGTCGGATCGTCGCACGTCAGCTCCAGCGCATCGCTCGGCAGCAGCTCCGCCACGAGCGTGTCGCACAGGTCCACGAACGCGACTAGCGATTCGATGTCGTGAAAACCGTCCGACCGCAGCGGACCGACGCGAAGCGTCAGATTGAGCTTCGCCGGGGACGCAAGCGCAAGGCTGTCGGGGCCGCTCTCAACCATGATCATCAAGATAAGGGTTACTGCGCAACGAAGCGCGGCGGTTGCTGACGCCAGAGGCCCAGCAACCGCCGCGAGATTAGGCGAGGGAGCACTTCGCCGTTGGTTTAGAGCAGCGGCAGGGTGATCGTGAACGACCCGCCGTTCTCGACGTCAACCGCCACTTGTCCGGTGGCGGCGGTGTTCGCGCTGAACGAGAGCGTCACCGTGTTACGCCCGCCAACGCCGTCGGTCGCCTCAAACGTCACGGTTCCCGAGGTCGGGATCGAGCCGTCGGCGGCTGAGAAGCTCAAGCCGTTCAGGTTGACGGTGAAGCCTGAAGTCGCGTCGCCGATGTTGACCGTGCCGTTGGCCACCATCACGCCGTTCGACTCAAACGAAATCGTGACCGACTGACCGGAGGCAGTGGTCCAGTTCCCAATGCCCGACGCCGTGCCGAGAAATTCGCCGGAAAAATCGAGTGCGGCTCCAGTGGTGCTGGTCCCTTCGATGCGCGCGTCGACCGGCTGCCCGTTGACCTGCACCATGTTGGTCTGCGCGAAGAAATTGACGGCTCCGGTCGAGGCGCGTTGCGCCACGGCCCCGCCGACGACGTTCAGCGTCTGGTTCGTGCAGCCCGCGAGGGTGTAGTCGAGTGTGATCAGCAGTTGGGCGCCGCGCAGATAGGTGAGCACCGGACAGGTTCCAAGCGTACCCACTTCATCCGCGCCGTCGAACGGCGTATCGGCGATGGGTCGCAATGCGAGCAGCCCGGCCGACATCGCGTTGGCAACACGCCCCGCCTGGGTGGCGGCGGCTTCGAGCTCGGCCTGGTCGGCGCCGTCAGCGCCGCCCGGATCCTGAATCGTCCCGAGCGAGACATTCAGTTCGGTGATGTCGGCCGGATCGAATCCGCTGTCGCCGCCGTCGTCGCCGCCCGTGTCACCGCCGTCGTCGCCACCCGTGTCACCGCCGTCGTCGCCACCCGTGTCGCCGCCGTCGTCGCC
>CAZLYU010000011.1:0-74145 GCA_964563855.1 uncultured Planctomycetales bacterium
CGAGATCGACGCCGCCAGCAACACCGGCGTCGACAACATCCGCGAGCTGCGCAGCAACACGGCGTACCGACCCGCCCGAGCACGCTTCAAAATCTACATCATCGACGAAGTGCACATGCTCTCGACCGGTGCGTTCAACGCACTGCTCAAAACCCTCGAAGAGCCGCCGGAACACGTGAAGTTCATCCTCGCCACCACCGAGCTCCAAAAGGTGCCGGCGACGATTCAAAGCCGCTGCCAACGCTTCGTGTTTCGCAACATCGGTCCCGACGACATCGCCGCCCGCCTCGTCCACATCTGCAAACAAGAGCAAGCCCACGCCGACGAGGCCGTGCTAAGGCGCATCGCCCGTCTCGCGAATGGGTCGATGCGCGACGGCCTCAGCATCCTCGACCAATTGCTGTCCATGTCAGACGGCAATCTGACCGCAGAGCAGCTCGCCGATCTGCTCCCGCCGGCGCTCGATGACGAGACGCTGGCGATCGTCCAGCGGGCCGCCGAGAGCGACGCGCGCGGCGCGCTCGTCAAGCTCGAAGCGATCCTGTCGCAGGGCCGCGCCCTCGACCTCTGGTGCGCCGACATGGTCGAAATGTTGCGCACGCTGATGCTGCTCCGCGCCTGCGACGGCGCGAATGACATGGTCGACCTGCCCCCGGATCGACGCGACGACTATCTGCAACTCAGCGCCGCATTCGAACTCTCGCAGTATGTGCAAGCCATCGCCCTCTTCGACGAGCTTCGCCGCAACGTACGCTTCAGCGGCTCCGCCCGCGCCCTCGCCGACGCCGCCTTGGTGCGCTTCGCCCATCTGAAGCAGTGGGCGGCGATCGAGCAGGTGATCGCCCAGCTCGATGACGACGCCAACAGAGGCGCTGAAGAAAAAAAAAAGCCCCTAGATAGCGACCCGCAGCCGCGCGCCTCGCGATTCGAGCCACAACAGCCAGCAAACAACGCACGAGCGCCGGCGTCGCGGAGCAAGCCGAACCATTCCCAACCCCCCGCGCCGCCCGCATCGCCTGCAGGCGCCACCGTTTCGGCGGACCACGCCGCACGCGTCGCCGACGCTGCGGACGAACCGCGGTCAGGCCCAACCGCGACCACCGCCCACCCCGCCCCCATGCGTCAATCGGCGCCAGCCCCAACCCGCGATGCCGCCGACACCCGTGTCCCACAGCACAGCAACGGTCGCGCCGGCCAACGAGCGGTCGAGCCGAGCCACGCTCAAGCCCCAGGCGACGAAGACCCAGCGCGGCCGACCCGCCCCGGCGGCGGCGGCGGCCTCACGCTCGAAGAGCAAAAACAAATCCGCGACGACCCCTTCGTTCGCGGCTTCATCCAGACGTTTGACGGCTTGTTGGTTGATGTCCGCCGCGCCCAGGAGGTTGTGATCGACCGCGAGCTGGACGACGATGAAGATCGCGACGCCGCCGACGCGACGACCGCACCCGAAGATCACGCCGCCTGAGCGGCTGCTGTACGCCTCGACGAAAGGACCGCCATGTTCGGCAATCTCGGAACACTCATGAGCCTGATGAAAGACGCACCCCGCCTCGCTCAGGAAGCCAAGCAAATGCAGGAGCGGATGGCGGCCGAGCGCTTCATCGGCGAAGCCGGGGCCGGCCAGGTGCGCGCCACCTTCGACGGCAAGAGCGAACTGCTCGAAGTCAAGTTCGACCCCGCACTCGTGCAGTCCGGAGACGTCGAAATGCTCGAAGAACTGACACTCGCCGCCGTCCGCGACGGTCAGCAGAAGGCCCGCGAAGCGATGCAGAAAGAGATGCAGTCGCTGATGGGCGGCCTCGACCTCGGCGGGATGATGAACATGCTAGGCGGCGGCCCGAAGTAACCCAAACGACCGGCGCCAGTCCAACGCCCACGCCCTGCCGACGGCTGTTCGCATCGGCAGGCGTAGCGCGAACGCCCCCACCCCGGCCTAGACCGCCCCACTCGCGATCGGCTTAAACCCCGACGTCGCACCATTCCCCGACCGATCACCCATACACGTCCCCACCGACCGCGCCACCGCGATCAGTTCATGATCGTGCGGAACCCTCCGCTGCTTGTCAGCCACGCTCGCGATCGGCGTCGACCCGATCTGATCCTGCTGCAGCACCACCAACTCACCAAAACGCCGCTGCGCAACCAGCTCGATCGCCGCATACCCAAACCGCATCGCAAGCACCCGGTCAAACGCGCACGGCGTTCCACCGCGCTGAATGTGACCCAGAATCGTCGCCCGCGTCTCCAGCCCCGTGCGTTCCGAAATCTGGTCCGCAAGCACCGTGCTCACCCCGCCGAGCCGAATCGGATCCGGGCTGTCATGCACCACCTTGTCGACCACGACGTCGCCGTCAATCGGTTTGGCCCCTTCAGACACCGCGATGATCGTAAACCGCTTCCCGCGCCGCGACCGCGCCACGCAGTGCGCGCACACCGCGTCGACGTCGTAAGCAATCTCCGGGATCAGAATCACGTCCGCCCCCGACGCCAGCCCCGCCTGCAGCGTCAGCCAGCCCGCATTGCGACCCATCAGCTCCACCAGCATCACCCGGTGATGACTCGACGCGGTCGAGTGAATGCGGTCCAGACACTCCGTCGCCGTCTCGACCGCCGTCGTAAACCCAAACGTCAGATCCGTGTTCATCAGATCGTTATCGATCGTCTTCGGCACGCCCACGCACGGCACGCCCCGCTCGATCAGATGCGCCGCCCCGCTCATCGTGCCGTCGCCGCCGATGCACACGATCGCGTCGAGCCCACTTTCGTGGATATGCTCCAGCACGCGGCTCGTGACGTCTTCAAAAGTCGGCTTGCCCTTCGCGTCACGACCCGTGGCGAACCGCGTCGGATCAGCCTTGTTGCTCGTCCCCAGGATCGTCCCCCCGACCGTCAGAATGTTCGACACATCCGCGTAGTCGAGCTGTCGCACCCGGTTGCGAATCAGGCCCAGAAAACCGTCTTCAATCCCATAAACCTCCATCCCGTATTCCTGCATCGCAGCCTTGCTCACCACGCGAATGACCGCGTTGAGCCCGGGGCAGTCGCCCCCCCCGGTCAGAATGCCGATGCGTCTAACTTTGGCGCTCATGGCGTCTCCGCGTTGCAAGCGAGTATGGGCGGTTTTTGCGCGGTCGCCGCGGTCAGCGTGCGAGTCGCGGTGCGAACGAAGCGTATCGCGCGAACTCGGCGCGGCTCAAGCAACTATCGGCTCACGCACAAGCGGCGCTCACTAGCGCGCCCGCACACCATCCGGTAACGACGGCTGGTTCCAGCCCTGCATACGGGCGCCCAGCCGATCGCTGTTCGCAGCGCCCGGCGCAAACGCCGCCAGCTAGCGCTAATTCATCGTCAAATCATCTTGATCGCGACACTCCAGCCCCATCGCGATGAAGTGCGGGAACAACTCCCGCACCGCGTGCATATACTGCTCCCCCTCGATCGCCAGCACCTCGCCCTTCACCGGAACAAACTCCGTCGCTTCCTCGTCAACCACCTCGCGGGCCGACAGCAGCGAACGCTCCGTCACTAGGCTGCCAAGCACGCGCGGACCAGTCACCAACAGCATCGTGCCACGCTCCAAACTCGGCCGACCGTCGAACAACCCGACGCGAAAACGAACCCGCACCGAAATGTCCGCATCAAGCTCGTCCAGAAGCTTCACCTCCGACGCTTCCACCATCGCTTCACCCACCGGCAGCAGCCGCAAGTCCCGCGCCGGGTGAAACACCGCCTTGATCACACGCCCCGTGTCCGACCCCATCGGGTTGATCCGCTGCAGAAAAGGCGTCTCCTCATCGCCAGCCCCCTCGATCTCGCGATACGCCGCCGCCGCCCGAACACGCTCAGCGTCAATCACCGTGCAGCCCCGCGCCTCAAGCGTCGCCTCGAACGCCTCGTACAGCTCCTCCGGCAGCTCGACGAACACATCCTCCGGAAAGTCGAGAACCTTCCGATTCAGCCCCGTCGCCTGCAGCCCCACGCCCACCAACCCGGCCGGAACATGCACCATCGACTGCCGATCGCTGATCAGTCGCGTGCTCTCGCGCTTCTCCGTGACAAACTCAACCACAAACTCCGTCACCACCACACGCTGATTCTCCAGCCGATAGTCGCTCGGAATGTCAAACCGCTTCCAATACATCGACGAAACCCGGCTCCGTTCGCCCGGGGTGTCGATGTCGACCGCGCGAAACACGCTCGGGGCGTCGTGGCAACCCGTCAGGGCTCCGACAGAAAGCAGACACAAAAGGAAAACAAAGCAGGGCGCAAATCGGCTCATGAATATTCTCGACTAATGCGGTTTCGGAACAGGCTCCCCGGAATAACTAGCACGGTCGCCCGATACCGTCAAACCCCACGCGCCGCCGTCATCAACGCAACCGCACCACCCGATCGCCCCCATCAATCACAAACAAGGCCAGCGCCCCTTCGACCAACGTATATGCCGCATCCCGCGGCGACTGCAGCGCCGCCTCGCCGATGAACGACCCGCTCGCGGTCGTGTACGTCGCCGTCACCTGCCATTGAACCAGGTCGCTCTTCATCTCATAAACCCGACCCTGCGATGCATCCGTCAACGCCACAACCACCCGCTCATCCACCGGATCGACCGCCGCGGCAAGCCCCAGTTCCTGCGCACTATCCGAAACCGGCGCGATCACCGGCCGCCCTTGCGGCTGCACCGCCTCGCCATCAAACGTCAATTCGTACATCTCGCTGCGCCCTCCCGCGCTGTCGCCCCCGGCGCTGCGACTCAGCACAAAGAACCCCGCCGCCCGAGTCGGATGCGCCGCAACCGCGGCCGGACGCCAACCATCGATCGCAAACTGCGCGACGAACCGCGCGTCAGCATCCCACACCACAATCCGTCCATTGCCCGTATCCGCAATCACCACGTATTCACGATCACCCCGCGTGATCACCGCCAGCCCCCGCGGCAAACGTAGCTCACGCTTCGCGGCGTCGGAGCCAGGCAATCCAGCCACGCTTCCGCTCACGCCGCCGCTCACGCCGGAACCGTCAGACGCAATGACATCAAACTGCCGCGCATCATCCGCCGCGCCCGTCCGCAACAAGGTCGCGTAGTACCGATCCGGCTGAAGCCTCGACGGCGCTACTTTCAGCGGTGTGTAGCTGGGCCGCTCGCGACGCAGCCACTCCGCCGCCGGTTGCGCTCCGCGGAACCGCGCCGCGAACGGATCCGCCGTTCCCGCGTTCAGCGTGACCAACAGTTGTCCATCGCCCGCATCCGCAACACCGCGCAGATTCGCCGCGCTGATCGCCACCGCTCGGCTCGGCAGCGACTCGCGCCCCTCGAACGACTCCGTCACGTAATACACCGCCCGCGTGCGACCGGCGCCGTACCAATCCACCGCACCCAGGTCGTCAGTAAACGTGTACGTCACCGTATCCGCCGCCTCCCCGGTCTCACGCCGCGCCGAGCGACCCACGCCCGCGCGCTGCGCTTGCGGCGGCTCGACCGTATGCGTCGCGATTCGCTCGACGGCGTACGTCGGAGACCAGCGCCGGTAGAGCGTGTACGTGTGGTGCGGCTTCGCGTCGATCTGCAGCGCCGCCTGCGAGCCCCGCATGCTCAGCCGAAGATTGAAGTCGGGCGCATCCGCGCCCGGCGCGTACAGCGTGGGCGCCGTCCACGTCCAACCCGCAGACTCGGTCAGCGCGCCGCGCACCAGCGCCCGCTGACTGTGCGCCGCAACGCTGTCCGCACCGAAAATATGAAAATCGCGGTAGCCGCCTTTCTCGATCGTCACCGCCATCGCCGCCCCATCCAGCACGTCCTCCGCCAGCAGCGGCAAATTGAACGGCGCGAACACCTCCCGCTGACCGCCAAGCGCCGCGTTCCACACCCCGTTCGCATCCGTCGTCCCGCTCGACAACGCCCGGGCCGCTTCGTCAGCCAGCGCCCACAGCTTCACGCCGACGCCCGCCGCCGGCTGCCCCGCCCGATCCAGCACCCGCACGTCAACCTGCTGCGGCGCCATCCGCCGCCACGGAACCCGCTCCACCGAACGCACCCCAACCAGTCGCTGCTGCAAGTCAGCCGCCGCGACGCCGTGCAGCGTGTGCCCCGTCGCCTGCACATCCGGCGCCCACGCCCGCGTCCGCATCTGCATCACACCGCCATCGCCCAACGCAATACGCCGCGTAGCGGCCGGATAGACGTCCGCCGCCGTCAGGCCGTCAAGCCAGCGAAAGTCGCCCTCCACCGCCGCGAGCACCCCGTCAACATCCCGCATGCCAAAACGCTCGAAGTTCCCCCAATCACCAGCTTTCGACAGCAAACCCGTACTCTCGTGCAGCGCCGCTGCCTCCTCGTCAGCACCCTCCGCAATGCGGTACCCACTGAACGTCACCCGCTGCATCACCCCCCCGCCGTCGCTCGTCCGCGACCGAGCCCACAAACACTGCACCGCATCCGCCAGCTTGCGGGCGGCGTACTCCATACTCTCCGGATCACCGCTCACCGTCGGGATACGCGCCGCAACCCCCACCTTCGGCGACAGCGTCGGGTGGTAGCTGCTGGCGTGCAGCGCCGTTTCATAGCGGTCATTACGCACGTTCTCGTCGTCGCGATACTCCACCCGCAGCACCAGCCACCGCTCACCAACCGCCCCCACATTCAGCCGCTGCCACCCCCACCCCGCCGGCTGCTCGAGCGCATAAGGCCAACGCACCTTGATCGGCGCCTCGAAGTACTGCGGATTCTCCGGATCGAACGGCGCCAGCGGTTCGTCGAGCACGAGCTCGAAGTTCGCCGTCTCCGCCGCATCAGGCAGCGTGTCAGCATTCCGCTTCGCCGTGTTCACCCAACCGCGCAGCGTGATCCGGTCTTCCTCGATCGCAGTCTTGCCGTTGTTCTTCAGCAGCGCGGTGTAAGTGACTTCCTCGCCCGACGCCGGCCAGCCAAACCGGCCATCGTCGCCGTTGGCCGCATACAGCGGCGCGCGGCGTACGAACGCGATCTCGACATCGTTGGCGAGCTTCATCCCATAGTCAGCCCACGCCGCCTCACGCTCACGGATGGCAGCAGCCACATATCCAAACACACGCCCGGCGGTCGCAGCCACCGGTCGCCCGTACGCCGCTTCCCGCTCCCCAAGCATGATCCGCCGCCCCGCACCCAGCGCCTGATCCGCCAGCCGCGCGCCGGCGAATGTCTCGTCCGGACCGATCCAGGTCGTGCCATACCGCTGCTCACGTCGCGGAGCCACGCGAAATGCAACGTTCGGATCCTCCTCCCCGCCGCCAAACGCCACATAAGCGAACCCATCCTTCAAAAAGTCCGCCCCCGCGAACAGGTTCGGCAGCGCCGCTCCGTCGATGATTTCGCGCGCGATCTCGCGCGTCGTCAGACTCGCATCGCCCGCCGCATCCACTTCCAGATACACAATCGTCGGGCCGCTAAACCCATCCGCCAGCACCGCCACCTGATCGCGCCCCACTCCCCAAAAATCACCAACCGCCAGCGCCTTCGGCTTCAAGCCCGGCGGCGCAGGCGTCTTCCCGACCGCCTCCCAACGTCCCTCTCTCGCACCAGCCGGCGGCGTGTACACCACAATCTGATCGAATCCGATCGCCCCGCCAAACGGCTCCAACGTCACCAGTTGATCGCCGCCCCGCCCCAGCACGTCGCCCGCCGACGCCGACAAAACCTTCTCAGCAACCGCCCCGCCGAGATACGGCCCCACCACCTCCGTCTCACCCAACACATCCCACGCCCCGGTCGAAAACACGTCCGGCGCGTCAAATACACGCACACGCAGCTCGCCGCGCGCATTGCGCACCAGCGCCGCAAGTTGCTCGCTTCCCTCAGCCTGCGGCCAGAAATCGCCGACCGCGATGCAACCCGGCAGCACATCCTGATACTGCCCCGACGCGTCACGCCAACGCAGCCGCCACGCACCATCCTTCACGCGCAGCGGCGGCTCATAAACCGACAGCGCCCGCGACCCCCCAGCGCCTTCCTCAAGCGTAACCAGATACCCAAACCCGAATCCCCAATGCTGCGGACCAGCGACCACGACCGGCTGCAGCGCGAGCCAAAGCCCGATTGCCGCCAGCCATCCGACACGCCGTGCGTCCGAGTACAGCCGCCCGATCCGCGGCGCGCAGCCAACGCACGGTCCATTTCGATCTGTCACGCCCAAATGCTCCCATAATCCGCCAGCGGCGCTCAGACCACGCGACGCAGTCCTCCGCCTGTCAGCCCGGCGTGTGGATGTGTACCCGGCAATGGTAAGCCCGGCCGAGATGTCTCGAAAGCAGAACCCAGTCGAACGTCACGCGTCTCCGCCCGACGCCCCGCGTACAAAGCCGCTGAACAATGTTCGCGCACAACTCAAAGAACGCCGCCGCACGCGTTGTCCGCGCAACTAAGACCGCCACCGAAGCCACCGCGGACGCCACACCCCACGCACCCGTTCATTCATCCGCACCCCAAGCAAACGCGTCTGATGCTTGAACTCATGCGACACCGCTGAATCAGTGTGACGCCGCCGCCACCCGGCAACCACGCTAAGCACGAGCCACAAGCGCCACACCGCCCACCGCCGCCAACGACCCACGCCCCGCGCAGCCGCAACCTCGCGAGTCCGTAGCCGCGGAAAGCCTTGGTCAGGCGCCTTCATGCATGAAGTGTAGCAGCGCCCTCCCGCCAAACAGCAAGCAGCGCGGCGCTACTCCCCATCCGGAACGATCCGCACGCCCACCAGCGTGATATCGTCCGCCTGCTCGGAAAGACCCACAAACCGCCGAATCTCCCACATCACCCCTTGCAGCGCCGCCTCCGGCTCCAAGTGACCGTGCTTCTGCAGCGCCTCATGCAGCCGCTGCCGTCCAAACAACTCCCCCTGAAAGCTCGCCGCATCAATCGCCCCATCGCTGTAAAACAGAACGAAATCCCCCGGCTCGAGGTCGAGCGTGTGCGCGTGATACTCGACATCCGGATCCAGCCCCAGCACCAGATCCCCCTCATCAACCACCCGCACCGCCCCGCCGCGCAGCAGCAGCAACGGCTCATGCCCCGCACTGCACCACTCCAGCCGACGCCCATCCAGCGTCACCGCCGCCACCACCATCGTCACAAACTCGCTCGGCGTCGTCTCGCGGCACACGTGCCGGTTCAGCCGCGCAAAGAGCTGCGACAACTGCACGCACGACTCCACGCTCGCATGCATCGCACCCCTCACCGACGCCCCCAGCAACGCCGCCGGCACACCCTTCCCCACCACGTCCGCCACGATCGCCGCCGGTCGTCCGTCACACCACGACACAAAGTCGCAAAAATCGCCGCTCACCAGCCGACTCGCCGAAAACACCCGACTCATCTGAATCAGCGGATGCCGCGGCGGACTCGTCGAAAACATCCGCTGCTGCACCGTCCCCGCCAGACGCAGCTCACGCTCCGTCTCCGCCGCCCGCAATCGCTCATCCAGCAGCCGCGCGTTCACGATCGCCACCGCCGCTTGCGAAGCCACCGCCTTCAGCAACTCCCGCTGCGGTCCGCGAAAACGCCGCACATGGTCGGCGTAAACGCGCATCACCCCGATCGGCCGACCGCGATACAGCATGCCCGCCGTGAGAATGCTCACGATGCCCTCACGCTTCAGCGACTCCGGATCGCGCATCCGCGGATCCGTCTGCGCGTTCTCCACATAAACGAGCTGCCCCTCCAGCGCCTCGTGATCGATCGGGCTGTCGTCCCGCAAAATGCGACGCCGACTGCGATACATTTCCGAGAGGCTGTGCGTCGCCGCGATCTGCAGCCGACGCGTCTGCGGGTTGTACAGCCGCAGGCTGCAAAAGCGACACCGCATCACCTGCGCCGTCTGCGCCACGATGCGATCCAGCACGATCTGCAGCGACTGATCCCCCGTCAGCATCGCCGCGATGTCGCCCATCAACGACAGCTCTTCCGTCGCGTGCACAAACCGCGACTGGCGCCGACACCAATCCGTCAGCAACCGCGCCGCCCAACGCACCAGCCGTATCGGCCGGCCATCCGCTGACGGCTCCAATACCGGCAGCGTCAGATACGCCGAGTGAATCGCCACCGCGTCCGCACGCTCCGCCCACCGCTCCCGCGGCGGCTCCGCGCCCGACAAGCGCATCTCGCCCAGCGACACAAACCCCGCCGTCGATTGGTCGACAAACACCGGCGCCACCACATCCACCCCGCCATGAAACTGGTGCAACGCGATCTGCGCCGGCGGCTCGTCCGCCGGCAGCCGCAGATACTCGAGCTGCGCCGGCAAACGATCCGTCGGTCGCCCCACCAGCGCCGCGTACGTGCTCGTCTCCCCACCCTCCGCGATCAGTACACCCCGCGGGTCATACAGCGACACGTGCAGACCGCTCGCCCGCGCCAGACCGCTGGCGAAGTCTTCAAGCAGAGCGGCGTCAACCAGTTCGCGCAGCATCGTCAAAGTCCCACCCGTGCAGCCCACACGGGGAGCCGACAGTAGCGGCGCGCGGCTGCGCGTGCAAAAGCCGACCACCCATCCCAACACGCTACGATCCAACCATGCAAGACACCGACATCGCCATCGTCGGCGCCGGCCCCATCGGCATCGAACTCGCCATCGCCCTCCGCCGCGCCAACGCCGACTACGTGCACTTCGAAGCCGGCCAGATCGGCGAAACGATCATGGGCTATCCACGCAACGCCACCTTCTTCTCCAGCCCCGAACGACTCTCGCTCGCCGGCGTGCAGATTCAAACCCCCGGCCAGGAGAAGATCACCGGAGAACAATACCTCGCCTACCTGCGTTCGCTCGTGTTGCAGTTCGATCTTCCGATCCAAACATACCAACGCGTCACACGCATCGAACGCGACCCGCGCGAAGACCGCCTCATCCTCACCTCGCAATCACGCGACGCCCAACACACCACCCGCTGCCGACGCCTCGTCCTCGCCATCGGCGACATGGCCGGCCCACGCACGCTCGGCATCCCCGGCGAAAATCTCCCCCACGTCAGCCACTTCTTCACCGACCCGCATCAATACTTTCAACAGCGCCTGCTCATCGTCGGCGGACGCAACTCAGCCGCCGAGGCCGCCCTGCGCTGCTATCGCGCCGGCGCCCACGTTAGCCTCAGCTATCGCGGCGCCGAGCTGAACGAACGCGTCAAAAGCTGGATCCGCCCCGAGGTGATGTCGCTCGCCCGGCACGGACGCATCGAAGCCCACTTCAACACCACTCCAATCAGCATCACCCCCACCACAGTCGAACTGGCCGCCTGCCGCGCCGCCGCCGAGCCCAACGCCGCCGCCGAGCCCGACGCCGCTGCCGGCGCCGCGCCCTGCGCCATCGAAGCCGCCAAGCCCGACACCATCCCCGCCGACTTCGTCTTGCTGCTCACCGGCTACGAGCCCGACCTGTCACTCTTCCGCATGCTCGCGTGCGATATCGACGAAGAAAACGCCCGCCCCCTCGTCGACCCCAACACCTTCGAAACCACCACCCCAAACGTCTTCGTCGCCGGCACCGCCTTCGGCGGCAACCGACAGCGCTACACCGTCTTCATCGAAAACGCCCACAAACACGTCGCCGCCCTCACCAAACACTTCACCGGCAAGACGATGGGCGAACTGGGCCTCGCACCCTACGAATCAATGCACACCAACAACAAACGCGAAGACGTACTGGAGCGCTAAGGAGGCCGCGAGCACGCAAGGGTGAGCTTCTATACGCGAGCACCGCTCAAGGCCCAAATGTTGCTTCACGAACACCAGGCGCCCTGCCGATGGCGGATGGCATCGACAGTTCCTCGACCCAACGCCAGAGCGCCCCCGAGGACGAAACGCCCGAAACAACAAAGCCGGCGGAGTGGACCGGTAAGCCGGATTCTGTTCCCACCGCTTACGCAGCGGGCGGCGGTCATTCACCTGGGCCGGCCGTCGCCGACCGGCTCAACGCACCCTACCCGGGGCTCAAACGCGCCGGGCCGACGCTTCGCCCCATACGCGGGCTTGCTGGCGGTGGGGTTTACCATGCCACGCCTGTTGCCAGACGCGCGGTGCGCTCTTACCGCACCCTTTCACCCTTGCCTGTGCTGTCGGCGCGCGCGTCAACAGCCATCGGCGGTTTGCTTTCTGTGGCACTTTCCCTCGGCTCACGCCGGGCGGCCGTTAGCCGCCACCGCGCCCTGACCAGTCCGGACTTTCCTCCATCGCAAACGCTCGAAAACGCCGCAACGGCGACCGCCTGGCCCACTCCGCCAACCCCATCATACCCGCCACACCCCCCAGCGCCCCGCCGCCCGCTCAAACAGAGCACGAGCCGCCCCCCGCCGCTCCACTGCCGATTCAAATCGGTGTGCCGCGTGCTGCGGCGAGCTCACTCGACCGGCGTCCCGTCGGCGTCAGCGCCGTCTCCGGCGTCATCCCCCGTCAACAACAGCCGCGACTGCACGAAGTCGCTCGCGATCCGCACCACGACGAAGTAACCGTCGCGCTCACGCAGCCATGTCGCGTGCTCGGCGGCGAACGAGGCAACCTCCGCTTCCGGCGGCGCGCTGAATGGCGCCGGCCACCGCGCACCAGCCGCGAACGTCAGCCGATACGCCGGCCGGTCTGGCGTCGCGATGTAGAAGAAATGCTCCGCGCGACTGAGCGGTTCATGAAAGCGGAACTGCAGCGCCGTCACGCCCTGCTCGTCCGCCGCGATCACCGTGGTGTCGAATCGCTCGCCGGCGACGACGTCGCCCGCTTGCAGCGCTTCGCCCCCCCGCATGCCGTTGATCAGCATTCGCCCGGTCAGGCCGGCGAAGTAGCCTGGCGCCGCCGTTTCCAGCAGCAGCGTCCGCTCGTCGAGCTGCGTCAACGTGCTCGGCTGGGTCATCATCAGCGGGTGCGGCGCGAACGTCAGCACGTGGCCGGTGATGTCCGGCTGGTCATACTTCTCGCGTAGCGCGACCGGCGCATAGATCCCGCCGATTGGCCAGTTGATGAAGAATAGCTGCGCCCCTTCAGGCAACGTTGGCGTGGTTTCGCGAATGTCGGCGTACAGCAGTTGCTCGCTGCGCACCACCCCGCGCCATGTGACGCGATAGACGAAGCTGGTCCAGAGCATGCCGGCGATAATCAATCCGACCACCACCGGCCGCCACACGCCGCGCAACCGACGGACGAGCACGGCCAGCATGACCGCATACGCGATCGCCGGCAGATAGCTGAAGTGCGGCATGATGAAGACCGGCACAACGGGGAGAAATCCGAGCAGCAGCCAGGTCGGCCAGACGAGCGCGGTGGGTTCGCGTCGCGCGGCCCAGGCGTAGACGCCAAACGCCAGCAGCAGCATCACCCCGAGCGCGACGTGCTGCCATCCGAGTTGCATTGCTTCGACGCCGGTGCCGACGCCCAGAAACATCGGCGTTTGCCAGATCTGCGCGACCAGGAGGTGGGCCAGTTTGGTCAGCGCCCACAGCACATACGCGGGACCTTCAGGAGTGGTGAAGTAGATATTGGGTGCGTCGCGATTTGGGAAGATCAGCAGACGCCAGCCCAGGTAGACAGCGGTCGCGAGCGCGAGCAGCGCGTGCAGCTTCCACCGGCGGCGCAGCGTTGCAAAGCCGCCGAGCGACCAATCAATGACGAGGACGAGCGGCGCGAAGATGACGGCCGACTCGCGCGCGAACAAGGCCGCGAGCCACAACCCGGCGGCGGCCAGCATCCACCCCGCACGCAGCCGAGGTGTTTCACGTGAAACACGCGCAGCGGGTCGCCAGCCGTGCGCCGCGATGGCGTAGCACAACACCGCCGCCGCGAACAGACAGCCCCCCACGAGCGCATTGCGGGCGGCGATCCAACTGACGGCGTAGACGGCGTGTCCGTTGATCACGAACACAACCCCGGCAAAAAACGCCAGCGGCGCGCTGCCGAGCGCCCACAGCGCGAGCGCAAACACCAGCGCCGCCGTCGCCCAATGCCAGATGAGCGCAGCGGCGTGGACGCCGATCGGGTTGCCGCCGGTGATGACGTACTCGACCTTCATCGCCAACATCGAGACGGGTCGTGCATAGCGCCACTGCAGGGGTTGCTCTTGCCACCAGAGATTGTTGAGCGGTCCGGGGAGGTCGAACGTCGCGGCTTCGGTCAGCCCGGCGGGCGTCCAGGGGTAGTCGCGCAGGGTGGCGCGGTGCCAGTGATCATCGAAGAACAGTCCGTCGTTCAAACTCCAGCCGTGCACGATGAACACCGCGAGGGCGAGTCCGGCCAGCGCGAGCACTGCGTGGCGTGTGGTGCGCGACTTTGTGGGCCGGCCAGCGGCGTTCATTCGAGGTAACCCAGCGCACGCAGCCGCGCTTCGACCTGTCCCTGCTCGTCAGCCGAGACCGACAACGACGCGGCCGCGATCGCGGGCGCCGCACAGAAGTCGTCCGCAAGCGATCGCATTTCGTCGCACCGTTGCGGCTGCTGCGTCGCGAGGTTGACGCGTTCGCGCGGGTCCGCTTGCAGGTCGTAGAGTTCGATCGGCAGTTCGGCGTTGTGCGGGCCGTAGCTGAACTTCCATTGCTCGGTGCGCACGCCGCGAATCTCCAGATCGCGCGGCAGTCCGGACACCGAGACGAAGGCGGGCTTGGGCGTCCATGGCTGCTGGTCGAATAGGGGTTGTAGCGAGCGGCCTGGGGCGTCATCCACGGTCGGAAGGCCGAGGAGGTCAAGCAGCGTTGGCAGAATGTCGACCTGGCGCACCATGTGTGAGGTGCGTTGCGGCGTGAGGCGCTGAGGCCAGCGAATCACGAGCGGCACGCGGACGAGCGCGTCGTAGACGTGCAGCATGTGGCCCTCGTCGAGGTTGTGACGGAACGAGTTGAGCCACATGCGCAGATGCATGTCGAGCAAGCGGTCCTGGCCGATGCGCCGCAGCAGTCGCTGGAGTTTGCCTTCGGCACGGTTGGCGTCGAGCAGGCCGGCGCGTTTGATCATCGCGGTCAGCTTGCGCGGGACGCCGAGCGCGAACAGGTCGCGTAGTGTGAGCCAGGGGGTGAGGGTGGCGAGGACGAGGCGATCGCGCCAGGCGGACCGTCGGCCGTCGCGGACGCGCTGTCGGAGGTCGTCGAGGCTGAGGTCGCGCAACATAGCGGCGCCGACGCCGTAGAACTGTTGGAGCATGCTCGGTCCGGCCCAGCCGGCGAGATCGGCTGGGATGAGGCCGCGGGCGTCGTCGGCCAAGAGGGCCTGTCGGGCGTAGTCGACGGCGGTTCCGGGGAGGTATGGCTCGTCGGCGAGTTTTTCGCCGTGGTCGCCGGTGAAGATGACGACCGTGTCGTCGCTGAGCGCGTCGAAGATGCGACCGAGTTGCTGATCGAGGGCCGAGATGCTGCGCTCGTAGCTGTCGGCGCCATAGTCGGGTTTGTCGTAGTCGGCGGGAACCTGGCGCTCGGGGTGGAGCTCCCACAAGTGCAGCATGACGAACCACGGCGCCTGGTAGGCTTCGCCGCGGAGGCGGGCGATGAGATCGTCGCCCCAACTGGTGTGGAGATAGTCGAGGGGTGCGCGGTACTCATATTTTTTGAAGCCGCGGTTGAGTCCCATCTCGGGCAAGAGCGGGCCGGTTGCTTCGGCGTAGGTGTGGTAGCCGGCGTCGGCCAGTCGGTTGGTGAGCAATTCGACGCTGTCGGGCAGTTGATAGCCCCAGACGGTGTGCACGCCATGCTCGGGGCTGTAGCGCGCGGTGAGGAGCGAGGAGAAGCTGGGGGTGGTACACGCTTTCTCGACGATGCACGTATCCGCGACGGCGCTGGCTGCGCAGAGGCGGTCGAAGTGGGGCGTGACCGTGCGGCGATTGGCGGCGAGGTAGCGATCGGCCCGCGCGCAGTCGACGACGATCAGGAGAATATTCGGCTGAGAAACACCCATTTTTTGTACCGACCTACCGGCGTGCGTGATCGACTCAGCCAGACGCGGAAGCGTCGCATGCCTTCCTCGAAGCTGACTTGCGGCCGCCAGCCGAGATCGTGGCGGATGCGGCGCGCATCGACAAGTTGATCGACGCCCATGAGCGCGACTCCGGAGCGGGTGATGACGGGCTCGAATCCACCGGCGGCGGCGACCCACTCCGCCCAGCCGGCTGCGAAGATGCTGACGGGCAAGCCGGGCCCGGTCCATGTGGGCGGGAAGTGCAGGGACGTGAGATGTTGATCGAGGAAGTCGCGCTGGGTGACGCGCTCGTCGCTGGCGGCGTCGTAGATTCCGCAGGCTTGGGGGTCGAGCGCGGCGCTCCAGATCGCGTGGGCGGCGTCGTCGACGTAGATGGTTGCGATGCGATTTTCGCCGCGCCCGGTGGTGAACATGCGATCCTGCCGGGAGTAGTAGTATTTGAGTTGCCGAATGAGGGCGTGGTTGCCGGGTCCGTAGACGAAGGCGATGCGCACGATGGTCCAAGGTACGCCGGCGGCGTCGCAGGAGCGCATGACGAGGCGTTCGGCGTGGGCTTTCGCGATTCCGTAAAAATTAGGCGGTCGCGGTCGGACGGGTGTTCGGTCGGCGCAGACGCCGCGGACGGGGTCTGTATTGCTGTAAACCACAGCGGAGCTGACGTAGACGAAGCGTGCTGGGCGTCGCGGCAGTGCGACGGCGAGGAGGTTTCGGGTGGTGTCGACGGTTCCGGCTTTGAAAGCGGGCCATCCGCCGCCGAGGCTGACGTGGGCGGCGGCGTGGACGACGGCGGCGCCGGGGGTGACGAATGCAGACAAAGAGGCGGCGTCGTCGAGGGATCCGGGGACGACGGTGATGCGTAGGTCGTTGAAGCGTGGCGCCGCGTTTGGGCGGCGCACGAGGGCGCGGACGTTGGAAACGGTTTCGGGGATGCTGCGGACGAGCGCTGATCCGAGAAAGCCGGTGGCGCCGGTCAGAGCGACGTTCATCGCTGCTTGGCGGTCAGGCGCGGCAGCCAGCGTGGGGTTGTGCGCATGTAGGTGCGGTAGGCCTGCCCGAAGCGGCGCTCGAGGAGCGGTTCTTCGAGCCAGATGACCTGGAGGTGGGCGAGGGGTATGGCGATGAGGAAGAGCAGCGCGATGCCGGTGGATGAGTACGCCAGGGCCAAGCCGAGGAAGCAGACCACGAGGCTGCCGGCGATGGGATTGCGTGCGTATCGGAACGGGCCGCTGGCGACGAACTCGGCGGGCGGGTCGAACTCGACGTAGGCGCCGCGTCCGCGGGCGCTGAGCAGATAGGACGCGTAAAGATAGAGGGCGAGCGACACGCCGAAGATGAGCCAACCGAGTGTGCGGAGCGGGATACCGACTTCGACGCGCCATGTGGGGAGGGCGACATCGAGCCGAAAGGCGAGCCAGGGTAGCGCGACGAGCATGACCGCGAGGAAGGCGGCGGCGTACGCGAGCATGCGCACGGGGAGCGGGATGCGGCTGAGCTTATGGACAAGCGGGTTGTGTGAACTGGCTTCGGTTTGGGCCACCGGGCTGCGCGACACTTTCTGGGGCAAAGGCGATGCGGGCGGCGCTTACCAGCGCACGACGAAGCCGGCGCTCATCCACTTGCTGCTTTCGACCGAGTGGAGGAGGCAGACTTGTCCGTCGGTGAGTTCCTGATTTCGGACCATCTCATCGAAGTGCAGCAGAATCGAGGCGCCGCCGACGTAACCGGTGTTGCGGGCGCGGAATTTCATTTGTTCGGTGGTGGCGCCGAAGTGCTTGCTGAAACGTTCGATGTTGTCTTCGTAGAGCTGCATGGTGGGGATGGAGCCGATGTAGTGCTGGATGTCGTCGCCGTTCAAACCGAGGCGTTCGACCATGCGGACGGCGCCGTCGAACAAGCGCGGTCCGGCGAAGCGGTTGACGGCGGAAAAATCCTGATCGAGGTGATGGAGGCCGGCGTCGACAACTCCGGACGGGTTGGCGTTTTTGACGAGGTCGGCGACACCGGCTCCGGCGGTCATGGCGGGCGGGAGCTTTCCGCCGACGGATTCGACGAAGCAGCCGAGGACTTCGCGCGGGACGCGTTCGTCGGGTGCGGCTTCGACGGCCTCGAGCAGGACGGCGCCGGCGCCATCGGCGAGGATGTAGCGCAGGGCGGCCTGGGTCTTGTTCATCTTGGCCTGGTTGAAATAGCTGGCGCGGAGATAGACGCTCGAGAGCTGCACATAGGTGACGAGCGCGGTTTTGTAGCGGCCGAGCGCGAGCGCGTCGAAGGCGACCTGCATGGCCTTGCCGACGCCGGAGCAGTTCGAGTGGATCTCCATTTCGGCGCATTGCTCGATGCCGAGCTTTTCCTGCAGCGTGGTGGAGGTTGGCGGCGTGGTCTGGTCGTAGCTGGGGCTGGAGATCAGCAACAGCTCGACGTCGTCGGGGCGTTTGTTAGCTGCGTCGAGCGCTTGGCGCGACGCCTCCAAGCCCATGTCCGCAATGGTATGCGTGAGCTGTTTGGTCTCGGGGTCGACCGCGAAATGACGATACTCGATGCCGCTGCCGGCCCGCATGCGGGGTCCGACGTTGCTGATGAAGGACTGAACGCGCGGGGGCGCGTCGTCCAAGCGACCGAGCACGTCGTCGATCCGGTCGTTTGACACCGGTTCATTCGGAAGGAAGGAACCGGTGCCCGCGATGCAAACGGCGTACGGCGCTCTCCTCATGCACATCCTCAATCTGCGTGCCGACCTTCTGGTCGCGTCGGGTCAGCGAGCGCTGCCACGGCGCTTACTCGCCCAAGCCCGCATCTTTTCGGAACGCGCAGCGGCTGTCAACTCGGCGCGCCGATCGGCATTTGGGATCGGCGCTGTGTGGTGATGACGCGGCGGCGGTCGGTTTCGAACGGGTCGAGCATGAGGGTGACCATGCGATCGACGAGTTGTTTGAGCATTGTGGGTGGAATTCGGTTGGCGAAGTATCCGACGCACACGGTGAGGCGACCGAGCGCGAACGACGCGTGCATGCTGAATCCGGGGTGCGGCATGAAGGTTGCGTATCCGTAGAGGCGGCTGATGGGGCGACCGCAAAAACTATCGAGCGGGTCTTCGGGATCGGCGACGACATCAAACGGGAGCGACGGGACGGTGCCGGCGCCGCTGCCGCGGGTGGGCTTGCGTCCGGCGCGCATGGCGTTGGCGAGGACGGCTCCGAGATAGGCGGATGGCGTCTCGGCGAGGCAGGCGTAGGACGCGATTAATTTGAGAATTGACTTGTTGCGGACGTGCGCGGTGACCTGGCGACGGATGGCGTTCATTGATGTACGGATGTCGCGCGCTTCTTCGAGGGTGACGGCGACGGGCAGCGAGACCGGCAGGTTCCAGCAGACGGCGTGTGGGTCGTCGAGGAGTCGGCGGTTGTCGATCAGGTACATGCTGGTCATGAGGCCGCGACGCGGTCGGCGTGTGAGCAAGTCGTAGACGGCGCGAAAGCCGCAGGCGCGGCCGAACTCCGAGAGACGTCGTCTTCCGCCGAACGCTTCGCAGTTGGCGAAGACCTGTTCGGTTTGCGCGGCGGAGAGTTTGTGAATGTGGATGCGCATCTGACCGAGGTTGGCGGGCAGCGGATCTTCGACGAGATGGACGGGTCGTCCGGGGACCATGACGCTTCGTCGTTGGGCGTCGATGAGCATGCGTGCGCGGCGCCAGTGGCTGAGTGGTCGAAGGATTTGGTCGATGTCTTGGCGGTGCTCGTCTCCGCGGGTTTGGACTTGCGCGACGGGGGTGGGGTCGAAGAAGCATTCGTTCAGTCGCCTGACGATGTAGAAGCCGGCGCGTCCGTCCATGAGCGCGTGGGCCCAGCGATGGACGATGCGATCGCCGGAGGGGAGTCCGCGGAACAGGTGCAACTCGTAAGGGGCGTGGCGGCGATATTGGATGGGGCGTTGAAAGAGCTTTTCGATTGCGGCGTGAAACGCGTGCTCGGTGGGCTGCTCGAGCTGGTGCACGACGAGGCCGGCGGATGGGGCTGCGTCGGGCAGGCGCCAATAGGGTCGACCGCGAAAGTGGGTGAAGTTTGCGCGGGCGTCGAGCACGGGATAGGCGCGGCGGAGTCGCTGAAACGCGGCTGCGAGGCGGTCGGCGTCGAGTTGACCTTCCACATCGATGTGGCACTGAATGTGTACGCCGGGCAGATTCAGCCGATGGGCGGCGATGTCGCCGGCGAAGAACAACTGATCGATTGCGCTAGGCCACTGAACACGCACGGGATTGACGCCCTTCCATTCGCTGCGCGTGGCTAGAGCGGCGCGCGGAGCCACGCAACGTAGTCGTCGAGCCAGTCGGCCAGACGAACGGGAGAGACCACTTGGTCGTAGCAGACGCCGACGAGGGCGGCGCCATGGGGCGTGAGGTTGGCCTCGACACACCATCCGATGACCGGGACCGGGGCCCGACACGCCCACATTCCGTTGAACGATACACCGCAAAACTGGTCGCGCGGAGGGCTCCAGAGGGGAAGCAGGCCGAGCGGCGCGCAGGGCGCGACGCCGGCGCCGTAACGGAGGCCGGGCGTGGGCGGGTCGGTCAGGCGGCTTCGGATGATGCGAGCGACGTAGGCGGTTGGCGTGCGGGTGATGAGTGCGAGGCGGGCGATCTGCTGCTCGGCGGTGTGATGGCGGCGGTGGGCGGTGATCTGTCGGCGGAGGGCGATCGCGGAGGCGACTCGGTCGCGGGCTTGGCGGACGGAGAGATAGAGCGGGGCCGCGGTGATGAGGTTCCAACAGACCGGCGTGGGCGCAGCGAGGCGGCGGCGGTGGTCGGTGAGGGCGGTGAGGGTGACCGCGGCGTCGGGACCTGCGTCGGCCCAGTCGGCGACGGTGCGCGCGGCGCAGGCGCGGAGCCAGTCGGAGAGTCTGCGGGGGGCGTTGAGCGCGGCGGCGCGGGCTTCGACGGTTCGCCATTGGTCGTGCGGGATGGGGCGGATGATGAGTCGCAAGCGGCCGAATTGCGGATTGCGGGGGGCGGCCCAGAGGGCGCAGCGATCGCCGCGGGAGGCGAAGTCGGCGGCGCGGGGGGTGAGGCGGTCGCGCCAGAGGCGGAGTGATTGGGGGGCGAGCTCGCGATAGGGGTTGCGTTGCTCGTCGCCGAGCGAGGTGACTTGGTGTGCGTCGGGATGTGCGGTGTACGTTTCGTTGAGTGTTTCGAGCAATGCGAAGGCGCCGGGCCCGTCGGCGAGGGCGTGAGTCCAGCGGAGGACGACTGTGTCTTGGCTGGGACTGCGGAGGAGGTGTAGCTGGAGCGGGGCCTCGGCGCGGGTTTCGATGCGGCGGTTGAAGATCGCTTCGCATGCGGTGTGGACGTGGGAGGCGTCCGGCAGCGTTTGCGTGAGAAGCCGGCTGGCTGGGGTGGATTGCGTCGGCAATCGCCAGCGTGGGAGGCCGGTGAGCGGGTGTGTTGCGCGGCGGGCGGCGGTTGCGGGGTAGCGTCGTTGGAGTACGGTGAAGGCGTGCTGGAGGCGGTGGGGGTCGAGAGGTCCGTTGAGTTCTACGGCGGCGATCGCGGCGGCGCCGGGGAGGCTGGGAGCGCAGGCGTCGTCGGCGGCGAAGTAGAGCCGGTCGAGCGGCGATGCGTCTTGGAAGCGCGGGGTTGGCATGCTTCAGGCCTGGCCGCTGAGCAGGCGGGTGACGAGACGGTCGAGGAATGCTTGTATGCGGTGCGTCGGGATGCGGGAGGTTAGGTGCGGGCAGGTGATGTTCAGTCGGTCGGCGGTGAGATTGACCTCGATCGAGAAGCCGGTGTCGGGCATGACGGTGCGGAAGCCGTAGTAGTTGCTGACAGGGACGCCGAGCAGTGTGTCGCCGAACTGAGGTCCGACGAAGCCGAGCGGGAGTGAGGGGCGAGGCGTTGGGGTCCAGCCGCTGGCACGCTGCGTGTGGGGTTTTACGGCGGCGGTGAGGTAGGCGGTGGGCGTTTGCATGAGCAATCCGAGGGCGGCAAGGCGCCTGCGGATGGCGTCGTTGGCGACGTGGGACGCCATCTGGTCGCGGAGTCGATCAGCGGCGAGGCCGACGTCGTGGAGGTCGGCGATTTGCAGCGTGAGCGGCGCGGCGCCGGTGAAGTTCCAGAGCACGGGGGGGGCGCCGCGTTGGCGACGTCGCAGGTCGACGAGGTTGGCGGTTGTGATCCACCCGTCGCGGGCGCCGGTGAGGTCGCACAGTGCGCGGGCGGCGCAGATGCGCACGAAGTCAACCGAGCGACCGAAGCCGCACAAGCGGAGTGCGGTGCGGTTTACGCCTTCCAGTTGATCGCTGGAGAGTTCGCGGCGGACGTAGTCGAGCTGGCCGAGTTGGGGGGGCGGGCGGTGCGGGGCGAGGTAGACGGTGGCGGCGCTACGGGGCGGGGCGTGTTCGTCGCGTGCGAGCAGGGCGCGGCAGGCGTCGCGTCGGGTGATGCCTTTGGTGAGCGTGGCGAAGTCTTGGCGGTGTTCGTCGCCGAGGCTGGAGGATGCGGTGAGGCGTCCGGCGAGGAGATCATCGACCGCGAGCGCGAAGAGCGCGGCGCCGCGGGCGTCGACGCGGGCGTGAGGGGTGCGGAGGACGAGGACGTCTGGTCCGGAGGCGGGTCGCAGCACGTGGAACGCGATGCTGCGTCCGTCGAAGAGATCGTCGCGGCGATTGGCGAGCGAGAGGATCGCGTTGCGGGAGGCGTCGGGGTGGTTCTGCAGGTGGTGGAGATGAAGGAAGCGGTCGACGTCGCAGGGGGCGTCGTGCCGCCAGCACGGCAGGCCCGTGATGCGATCGAAGATGAGTCGGCCGCGAATGGATGGATAGAGCGTGAAGACGGCGCCGACGGCGCTGCGGAGGCGAGCCATGTCGATGCGATCGGCGAGTTCGATGACGAGTACGAGGCGGGCGCCCGAGAGGCCGGCGCGGCGCAACACACGGTCGGCGACCAGGAAGAGCCGGTCGAGCGGGTTGAGCACCTGGTGACTCACGCCGGTTTGATCGTTGTGGAACATCACGGAGCGAGGTTGTAACGCCACGGCGTCTCGAGGTGTAGCTGTTCGGCGGGCGGGTTCGGGCGCGGAGGCCACGGGTTCTTGCGGATTTTTCGGATCGTGATTGGTTAAGATGGTTGGCGAGCCAGTTCTCTTCTTTCGCTTCGCCGGCCGTGATCATGCCGGAACTTCCCGACATTCAGGCGTATCGCTTAGCGCTCACGCAGCGGTTGCTGAACGAGCCGTTGCGGCGCGTGCGGGTGCTCAGCCCGTTCGTGCTGCGTACGTTCGAGCCGCCGATTGAGTCGCTGGTTGGGCGTTGCGTGACTGGGGTGGAGCGGCTTGGCAAGCGGATCGTGCTGAAGTTTGGCGCTGTCGCTGCGAGCGGCGACATGGAGCACGCCTTGGGGGAACGGGCGCGCGGCGCGGGCGAGCCGACCGCGCGGCTGGCGGCGGGTGCTCCGGCGGAACCTGAGTTGTTTTTGGTCGTTCATCTGATGATCGCGGGTCGCTTGCGATGGCTGGGGTCTGACGCGCGGCTGCCGGGCCGGATTACGCTCGCGGTGTTGACGTTCGACCACGGGAAGCTGGTGCTGGTGGAGTCGAGTCAGAAGAAGCGGGCGGGTCTGCATGTGGTCGCGAGCGCCGCGGCGCTGCGCGACCATGACCCGGGCGGACTGGACCCGCTGGCGTGCTCGTTCGAGGAGTTTGCGGCGCGACTGCGTCGTGAGAATCGCACGTTGAAGCGCGGCTTGACCGATCCGCGGGTGCTGGACGGGATCGGGAACGCTTACTCAGACGAGATTTTGCATGCGGCGCGTCTGTCGCCGCTGGCGCAGACCCGCACATTGAGTGACGACGCGATGCGACAGCTTTTTGAGGCGACGCGCGAGATTCTGGGTTGCTGGATCGCGGCGCTTGAGCAGCGGTTTGGGCGCAAGTTTCCCGGACCGGGGGAGATTACGGCGTTTCGGCCGGAGTTTGCGGTGCATGGGAAGTTTGAGCAGCCATGCCCGGTGTGCGGCGCGCCGGTGCAGCGGATTCGGTATGCGGAACACGAGACGAACTATTGCGCGGGGTGCCAGACCAACGGACGCATACTCGCCGATCGGTCGCTGTCGCGGCTGTTGAAAGATGATTGGCCGCGGACGGTTGACGACGTTTCTTGAGTATGACGGTCTGTGCGGGGGCCTGCTGCTGATGATTTAGGGGGAGAAGGCGCGTTGGAACCAGGCGGCGTCGATGAGGTCGACGTCGCGATCGCCGTCGGCGTCGCCGTTGCGACAGAAGTTCGTGGCGACGAAGTCGCTGTCGGGTCCGCCGAAGCAGAATTGCAGTCGGGCGAAGTCGGCGTTGTCGGTGTCGCTGTCGGCGTCGAAGTCGCCGCCGGTGAGGGTGACGGCGAAGTTGTCGAAACGGCCGCCGCTTGCGAGGGCGGGGTTGGGGAAGGTGTGGGTGTAGCCGAGGCCGAATTGTCCGTAGGCGCGCAGGGTGCTCTGGTGCTCGGCGATCACGTTTCCATCGACGCGGTAGCGGATCATGTCGCCTTGAACTTCGATGCGGAACTGGCGCCACCGCGAGGTGGGCATCAGTAGCGGCTGCTGGAGATAGTCGGCCCATTGGCCGTTCTGATAGGCGCCGGCGCGAATGCGGCCGGTATTGGTGTCGAAGGTGAGCGCGTAGCCGACACCGTCATTCAAGCCGAAGCCGCCGACGCCGCTGTCGCGTGCGAAGACGCCGACGCGCTCGTAGCCGCTATTGGCGACATCGGGGCGATAGTCGCAGTAGACGTGGGCATGCACGGCGTAGTCGGCGGCGGCGAGCTGCCCGAGGCGGGTGCTCGCGGTGGTCTGACTGGCGTTGGTGAGATGCAGCACCTGGCCATCGCCGCCGTCGGGGGCGTTGGGTGTGAAGGGGACGACGTCGTGCGGTCGATAGCGATCATCCCAGTTGAGTTGGCGGCCGTCTGAAGAGAAGAGGTCTTGCGCGGGAATGCCGCTGGGGCTGCGATCTTCGACGAGCATGACGCAGTTGGCGACGAATCGTTCGCCGCCTGAATCGGAGGGTGTGTTGCGGACATCGCCGTCGACGACCAGGGTCGTAGACCCCCCACCGTCGAGGTTGATCGCGAATTGGGCGTGGAGTTCGTCGATGAGGAAGGTCGCCATGTCCTGGAAGGTCATGCCGATGCTGGCGGAAGAACGACCGTCGACCGTCATGAAGATCCAGTGTTCTTCATTCCAGGCCAGGACGGTGCGTGGGTGGCGCTGGGTTGAGAAGTTGTACTGCGACCAGTTGCTGGTGTTGGCGGCGCCATTGGCGACCAGATAGCCGACGCCGGTGATTGCAAGGTCGACGGTGTTGAGAAGGGGCGGGGGCGCGGCGAAGTCGAGTTCGAGCGTGTCGCCGACGGAGACGTGCTGATCGATGAGGTCGCGATTGGCGTCGTCGGCCAGGATGAGCAATCCGCCGACGGGCACGCTGATGTTCCCGGCCTCGGTGTCGCGGTAGATGTTAGCGAGGCGTCCGCGCACGGTTTTGCCCATGCGGGGCGGATAGGTGACGTCGTTCAACAGCAGCGCGATGGGCCTTGCGAGGGCGGCCCCGGTGACGGCCTTCCAGGTCTCGGTGTAGACGGTGACCTGCGAGGCCTGCGCCGCGCGGTTGTAGCGATCAATCGGGAGCGTCGCGCCGTCGGTGAAACGTAGTGTTGACGGGCGATGCGCGATGTCTTCGAGAACGTGGGCGCGCTGGTCGGCGGTGATGACCGCGGTGTCGTGTGTGCTGCTGGGCATCTCGAGGGGCTCGCCGCTCGAGGCGGTGAAGCCGATGATGTCGGGAGTTGTGCCATAGAACGAGGCATTGACGGCGGCGAGGACATCGGTGGTCGACGATTCGTAGCTGGCGGCCATGTCGCTGGTGCGGGCGCGCGTGGAGAAATCTCGGCGCTGCGACGGCCACCCGACGCGTAACTGGTACTCCGGGCGATTGCGTTCGGCCGTGACGACGAAAACGCGACGCGGACCGGCCAGCGTGTACTCGGAGTAGGTGACGCCGGGGGCGACGGTTTCGGTTGTGTCGGGGGCGGCGAGGGCCGTGAGGGGGCATGCCAGGAGGCAGGCCGTCAGTCGTCGCAGGATTGTGGTCATGATTGCTTCTCAAGCCTCCAAGTATCTCTGGCGGAAACGATATCGCGCGGCGCTGCGGTTCGCGAGTTTTGAATCGCCTGCGGCGCTAGCATCTGAACGCCGGTCATCGTTTGAAGGAAGGAGAGCTGGGTTGCGACCTTTGGTGTGGTTTCGAGCTGATCTGCGGGTGTCGGACAACACGGCGCTGTATGAAGCGTGCGAGCTGGCTGAGCGGGGCGTGATCGGTGTGTTCCTGATCGCGGCTGACCAGTGGCGCGAGCATGACTGGGGGGCGATGAAGGTGGACTTCGTGCGGCGCAACGTGGCGGAGCTGCGCGATGCGCTGCGTGAGCGGAACATCCCGCTGCTCATTCGCGACGTGCCGCGCTTTGACGACGCGGCGGCGGTATTGCTCGAGTTGGCTGAGGAGCACGCGTGCGACGCGTTGCTGTTCAATCGTGAGTATGAAGTCAACGAGCGGCATCGGGACAAGGCCGTGATGACGGCGTTTCGCGACAGTGATCGCGAAGTGCGCGTCTTTGACGATCAAACGGTGATCGCGCCGGGCGACGTGTGCACCAATGACGGCGGCTGGTATAGCGTGTACTCGCCGTTCCGGCGGAAGTGGGTGGGCGTTTTCAAGGAGTCGCTGGCGTTTCAGGTGCTGGGGAAGCCGAAGAAGCAAGGGGAGATGGTTGCGAAGGCGGATGAGGCGCCCGCGTCGATTGCTGGGTTTGACGGGGAGGCGCGCGACGATTTGTGGCCGGCTGGCGAGCGCACCGCGCAGAAGCAATTGGACGACTTTATCAGCGAGCGCGGGCGGGACTATAAGGATGATCGCGATTATCCCGGCATCGAGGGGACGAGCCGCTTGTCGGCCTATTTGGCGCACGGGGTGGTCTCGCCGCGGCAGTGTCTGGCGGCGGCGCTGGAGGCGAATCAGAACAAGATCGACAGCGGGCAGCGCGGTTTGAAGCACTGGATCGACGAACTGATCTGGCGGGAGTTTTACAAGAGCGTGCTGATGGGTTGGCCGCGGGTATGCATGGGTCGCGCCTTTCGACCGGAGACGGAAGCGTTGACGTGGAATGACGACGCGGAGCTGTTCGAAGCGTGGTGCGAAGGGCGGACGGGTGTGCCGCTGGTTGACGCGGGGATGCGTCAGTTGCGCGAGGAAGGCTGGATGCATAATCGCGTGCGGATGGTCGCGGCGATGTACTTAACGAAAGATTGTTTTATTGACTGGCGCAAGGGCGAGCGGTGGTTCATGCAACACCTGGTTGACGGCGACCTGGCGTCGAACAACGGCGGTTGGCAGTGGTCGGCTTCGACCGGCACCGATGCGGCCCCCTACTTCCGTATGTTCAACCCCTTTACACAAGGCAAGCGGTTTGATCCTGAAGGGGTGTATATACGGCGGTATGTCGAGGAGTTGCGGGAGGTGGGCGACGATTTGATTCATGAGCCGCATAAGGCGGATGAGGATCGCGACGGGGATCAGCGTGGTGGGTATCCGGCGCCGCTGGTGGATCATAAGGCGGCTCGTGATCGGGTTATGGCCGCTTTTCAGGGGTTGAAGGATTAGCGGGTTGGTAGTCTGGTCGCGTTCGCAGGCAGGCGATACGGGGCGGCGCAACGCGGACATGCGCCCCGCTCGAAACTGACGCCGCTGTCGTCCTTCGACGTTCAGATCCGCTACTCCGGCGCGCCGTACCCGACGCGCTTGATTGCAATGCAGGGTCCGCCACTGCGGACGGAACCCACCCATCGTGCCGTTATGAAACATCACCCGCACCTGGCGACTCGACGAAAATCGGCAGCCAGGCAGCCGTTCCCATACTCGAGTAACACTGGGCATTCGGTCTTTCACCGGCCCGACCTGTATATCCGCCTTACCTCGCGCTGTCGGTCTTTTCGTTTGCCTCTCGACCCACCGGTTCGCCAGAATAACGCCACCCAGAGCCACTTGGGGCTAGACCGGAGGCGACGTCGATGCTCACGCTGTTGTACGGTTTGTACTACGGGCCGCGGTTCGCGGCGACCGTGCTGCGAGTTCACCACGCCGCCGACGCTGCTCACCGTCACCGTGCTGGCGAACAACCAGCCCCCGGCCTCCACGTCGCCGGTTGACGTCTTCACCACGGTCGACACGACGGTCGAGTTTGAGATGTCAGCGGTCGACGCGGAGAGCGACCTGATCATCCTGGGCATGGTCGACCTGCCCGATTCCGGTGTGCTGCAGTACTTCGACGCGCCCGACTGGCTCCCCATTTCGGTCTTCACGCAGATCTTCGACAATGAAGGCGACGGCCGCTTCTTGCTGCGTTACACGCCCAACCCGGGCTACAGCAACACGGGCGGCCCGCCCGACGAGTTCATCTACCGCTTCCGCGACCTCTCCGATCAGGCCGATCCGCTGTCGGTGTTCTTCCACGTCAGCCCGTAGGCCGCCGTGTTCGCAATCGCCAGCCGGCAGCCCTCGGCGCCCGGCTGGCGGCGACTCGCTTTGCTTTGCATGGCGGGCTGGACGTTGGTGTGCAACGCGATCGCTACGCGGTGCGCGTGGCGGGGCCTACTTGTCGTTTGATTGTGACTTGTTGGCTTGGTAGGCCGCTCCGCGGACGAGGGCTTGCTCGCCGAAGCGGGAGCGGATGGCGTCTACGGTTGCGTCGAGGCGCTGGCCGCGTGCGGTCTCGTCGCGCCCGAAGAGTTCCAATTGCTCGCCGACGCCGACGCTCAACTCGGAGACACGATTGCTGTCGCTCAACCCGGAGACGCCGACGCCGAGCAGGCGTAATGGTTGGGGTTGCTGCGCCCAGTCGTCGAAGAGGGTTCGCGCTGCACGCCACAACACGGCGGTCTCGTTGGTGGCGCGGGTTAGTGTGATGCGGCGGGAGCGTGTTTGAAAGCGACCGTTGCGCAGCTTGAGCGAGACGGTTCGGGCGAGGCGCCGCGCGGCTCGGAGCCGCTGGGCGACCTGTTCGAGTTGGTCGAGCAGGATGCCGCGCAGCGCATCGAGATCGGCGATGTCGCGCGGGAAGGTGTGTTCGTGACTGATGCTCTTGGCGGCGCGGTCGGTGATGACGGGTCGATCGTCGATGCCGCGCACGAGTGAGTAGAAGCGTTCGCCGGTCGCGCCGAAGCGCGCCGCAAGTCTTTCCGCGGAGAGTTGCTGGGCGTCGCCGAACGTGAAGACGCCGAGCGACGTCAGTCGTTGTTGGGTGCGCGGTCCGGCGCCCCAGAGCCGTTCGATCGGAAGCGGGGCCAACCACGCGGCGACGTCGTCGGCGTCGCGTGGGGCTTGTGTGAGGCCGTTCGGTTTGTCGAGGTCGCTGGCGAGCTTGGCGACGAATTTGTTGGGCGCCACGCCGATTGATGCGGTGAGTTGCGTTTCTGCAAACACACGGGCCTTGAGCTTGGCGGCGATCGCGGGGCCGTCGCCGAGCAGTTGTTGCGAGCCCGTGACGTCGAGGAACGCCTCGTCGATGGAAAGCGGTTCGACGACCGGTGTGAATTCGTGAAAGATCGCCCGCAACTGTTGCGAGACCGCGCGATAGTGCTCGTGGCGGACCGGCACGACGTCGGCGTGCGGGCAGAGACGCAGCGCCTGCGCCATGGGCATGGCGCTGCGGCAGCCGAATGGCCGGGCTTCGTAGCTGGCGGTGGTGACGACGCCGCGCCGATTGCGACCGCCGACCAGGACGGGCTTGCCGCGTAGGTGGGGTTGGTCGCGTTGTTCGATCGCGGCGAAGAATGCGTCCATGTCGATGTGGAGCACGACGCGCGTCATGGATCGTTCGCGGGGTGTGGTGATGGATGCGTCAATCGAAAAGCGTCTGAAGGAGCGCGACGTCGCTGGCGAGGTCGACATCGCGATCGCTGTCGAGGTCGGCGCGGGCGAAGGTGATCGCGGAGCAGCCGGCGGGCGGATCGACGACCGCGGGTCCGTTCAGGCATTCCGCGAGCAGCAGCCAGTCGTCGGCGTCGACGTCTTGGTCGTCGTCGATGCCGCCGAGGGGGCGACCGACCTTGCTGAGGTCGACCTGCAGCGGCACCTGGCCCACGGGCGTGGCATCGTTGTTGACGGAGAAGGCGCAGATGTCGGCGGACGGCTCGGCCATGAGCGCGTGCACGATGAGCCAACGTCCGCTAGGGGAGACGTGGAATCCCGCGAAGCCGGTGTTGGGCAAGTCTTTCACGACCAGCGTGGGGAACTGAAGTCCGTCGATGGTGACATCGTGAACGGTGGTGACGCCCGCCTCGATCAAGACCTGATCGTTGAAGAAAATGCCTTCAAAGATGGCGAAGCTCGAGGTGATGTCGGTGTTGTCGGGGCAGACATCGGCTTTGGGAGCGTTCCATGCGCCCCAGTAGATGATGTTGCCTTCGGCGTCCATCTCGATATTGGCGTTGGCGAAGCCGAGTTGCAGCGGTCCCGGAACGGCTGTGCCGACGGTCGTCGCCTCGCGGGCGACGACGGCGCCGTTGACGACGATGAGGCCGTCATCTGTCGAGGAGCCGTTCACGGAAGCGAGAAACGCGATATCGCCGTCGTCGTTCAGCGCGACGGGGTTGTTAAACAAGCTGTCGTACTGTCGTCCGGGGAGTGGTGAGTCGTCGCCTTCGCGTGCGATCAGTTCGTAGACGCCGGTGAGCGCGTTGTAGTACACGATCGCGCCGTCGAGGTTGAAAGGTTCGCCGCGAATGTCGACTCCGAGCAGGATCGAACCGGCGGTGTTGTAGTCGACGTCTTCCTCGTTGGCGTTCATGCTCGACAGGCTGAAGCCGAGACCGGGGATGCTCCAGGTGTCTTGGGTTGTAAACCGCAGCGACGCGGCGGCGCCGGGCGCGCCGGGATTGATGAGTTCGGCGATGACGGTGGTATCGGGGTCAAACTGCCCGACGCCCGTGTCGAGATCGGCCTTCAGCATGAGCTGCGCGCCGTTCGCGGCTTTCACGACCGAAAGGGACTCGAGCGCGTTGCGCGGGAAGGTGACGCCCGGCAGTACGTCGAGCTCATCGCCGACCGCCACGACGACGGCGCGATCCACGACGAGCAAGTCGCGCACCGCGACCGGGAAGTCGAGGTCGCCGGGGTTTGGCGTGCCGTCGCCGGAGAGACCGAAGGCGTCGGTGCCTTTGACAATTTGCGCGACCGCGCCGTCGACAGCGATCGAGATGTCGAAGAAGGGTTGCTGCGAGAACGCCTGGTCGGCGATGGGGGCGAACTGGGGCGCCGCGGGAAGCTGCAATCCTTCGCGAATGTACGGTACGCCCTGCTTCAGCATGACGTAGTCGCGCGTAAATTCGATCGCCGTTTGTGTTTCCGGGAAGGAGTAGAGGGCGTACCAGGTAGCGTCGTCGGCGATGCGTGGTTGGCCGCGGAACAGCGTGATGCGCGTGTTGCTCGTGGCGGGGACGAGCGTGTTGCGCGGGACCTCGGCGGGCGCGGTAAACAAGACGCGCGGCTGCACTTCCGCCGCGTTGGCGCCAACGACGGCTAGCGCCGCGAGCAGACCGCTGACGACATAGCGCGACGCGTGATCGACTTGGCTGACCTTCATTGCCTCTCTCCGGTGGATGGGGTTTGCTCGATGGAAGCTACCAAACGGGGGGCCGTGTTTCAATCTTGAGGCGAGGGGTGAGCCTCGCGCATGGCGTGGGGCTTATACTCCGGACGATGCGAATCCTGCTGACCAACGACGACGGCATTCTCGCGCCTGGGCTGGCCGCGCTGTATGACGCGGCTTGTGAATTTGGGGAGGTTGTCGTCGCGGCGCCGGAGACGCCGCAATCGGCGATGGGGCATGCGATCACGATTAGCACGCCGATGACGGCGCGGCGGGTGCATGTGCACGACAAGTTTCATGGCTGGTCGATCGACGGGCGCCCGGCGGATTGCGTGAAGCTGGCGATGCGCGAGCTGCTCGACGAGCGTCCGGATCTGGTGCTTAGCGGCGTGAACGCGGGCTCGAACACCGGGGTGAACGTGATCTACAGCGGCACGGTCGCGGGGGCGGTGGAGGGCGCGTTCTTTGGGTTGCCGGCAATCGCGTTCTCGCAACGGCTCTCGAAGGAGATGGACTTCGGCAAGTCTTCGGCGGTTGTACGTGCGTTGCTAAAGGTGTTGCTCGACGACCTTGCGGCGCTCGACGGACTGTGCCTCAACGTCAACATTCCCGCGCTCGACGCCGGCCTGCCGCGCGGCGTGCATGTGTGCCCGCAAGCACTGCTGCCGATGCAGGAGAAGTACCGGTATGACCGGCGGGCGGATGGGGAGCGGCTGTACTGGCTGGACGGTTATGAACCGGATGCGACTGAATGTCCGGAGACGGATCACTGCGCCATGTTGGACGGCTTTGTGAGCGTGACGCCCTTACGGTTTGATATGACGCATCACGAGCAGTTGGGTGCGCTTGGTGCGCGGGCGTGGCCAGCGAGTTTTGGGCCGCAGCCGCGCGAGTCAAGAGCGGACGCCTGACACCTGACACGTGTGACGTGACAAGCGTACGCGGCGCCGGTCGTTGTTTTGACCAGCGCCGCGTACGCGTGTTAGGTGTCAGGTGTCAGTGCTACTTCTTCACTTCGTACTCGGCGTCGATCACATCGCTGTCGCCGTCGCCGCTCGAGCCCGAAGCGTCGCCGCCGGGCTGCGCGCCGACGTCGTCGGCGGATGCGGCGGTCGGTCCGGACTTCTGATAGAGCTGCTCGGCGAGATTCTGTGACACGCGGGTGACCTCGTCGATCGCCGATTGGATGGTGGCGGGATCGTCGCTCTTCTGCGCATCCTTCAGACGATTGATCGCCTGCTCGATCTCGCCGCGGACGTTCGCGTCGACCTTGTCGCCTTGCTCGTTGAGCGTCTTCTCGGTCTGGTAGACGATCTGATCGGCCTGATTGCGCAGGTCGACGAGCTTGCGTTTGGCCTCGTCTTCGCTGGCGTGGGCCTCGGCGTCGGTGACCATGCGCTGAATGTCATCGTCGCTCAGACCTGACGAGCTCTTGATTTCGATCTTCTGCTCTTTGCCGGTGCCGAGGTCTTTGGCGGAGACGTTCAAGATGCCGTTGGCGTCGATGTCGAACGTCACCTCGATCTGCGGCACGCCGCGGGGGGCCGGGGGCAAACCGGTGAGCTGGAAGCGTCCGAGCGTGCGGTTGTCGACCGACATTTTCCGCTCGCCTTGCAAGACGTGGATATCGACGGCGGGCTGACTGTCGGCGGCGGTGCTGAAGACTTCCTTCTTGCTGGTCGGAATGGTGGTGTTGCGCGGAATCAGGGTAGTCATCACGCCGCCGAGCGTCTCGACACCGAGGGAGAGCGGCGTGACGTCGAGCAGGACCATGTCGGACTTTTCGCCGGTGAGCACAGCGCCCTGAATTGCGGCGCCGGCGGCCACGACTTCGTCGGGGTTGAGGCTGCGGTTCGGCTCCTTGCCGAAGATGGTCTTGACCAACTCCTGCACCTTGGGGATGCGGGTGGAGCCGCCGACCAGCACGACTTCGTCGACGTCGCTGGGCGAGAGCTTGGCATCTTGCAGAGCCTGCATGACGGGGCCGCGGCAGCGCTCGACCAGCCCATCGACGAGTTGCTCGAACTTTGCGCGGGTCAGGGTGAGCTGTAAGTGCTTCGGTCCGCTCGCGTCGGCCGTGATGTACGGCAGGTTGATGCTGGTTTCCATCGAGCTGGAGAGCTCGCACTTGGCGCGCTCGGCGGCTTCCTTCAGTCGCTGGAGCGCCATCGGATCGTTGCGCAGGTCGACGCCTTCCTTCTTGCGGAACTCGTCGGCCAAGTGGTTGATCAGCTCTTCGTCGAAGTCGTCGCCGCCGAGGTGCGTGTCGCCGTTGGTGCTGAGCACTTCGAAGACGTTGTCGGCGACGTCGAGAATCGAGATGTCGAACGTACCGCCGCCGAGGTCGAACACGGCGATCTTGGCGTTCTTTTTGTTTTCGACGCCGTAGGCGAGCGCGGCGGCGGTGGGCTCGTTGATGATGCGTTCGACCTTGAGTCCGGCGATTTGGCCGGCTTCTTTGGTGGCCTGTCGCTGGGCGTCGTTGAAGTATGCGGGGACGGTGATGACGGCGCGTTCGACGGTCTCGCCGAGGTAACGTTCGGCGGAGGCCTTTAGATCGCGCAGGATCATGGCACTGATCTCGGGCGGGGCGTACTCTTTGCCGCCGGCCTTCACCTTGACCAACTCTTCGCTGCCGCCGACGACTTCGTAGGGGACGATTTTTTCTTCCTGGGAGACTTCATTGTGGCGTCGGCCCATGAAGCGTTTGATCGAGAAGACGGTGTTGGTTGGATTGGTGACCTGCTGATTGCGGGCGCGCTGACCGACGAGGCGCTCGCCCTTGTCGGTGAACGCGACGACGGACGGCGTGAGCCGGGCCCCCTGCTCGTTCACCAAGACCTTCGGCTGTCCGCCTTCCATGATGGCGACGACCGAGTTGGTGGTTCCGAGGTCAATTCCGATGATCTTCGACATTCAAGTGCTCCTTTACTTCGGGAGCGCACGGACCTGCCGCGGCACAGTTGCTACGGCAGAGGCACAGGACCACGCTCTGCAAAGCGATGGGCAACCTGCGTGCCACAACCCGGCGGTGTGCTATCGGCCTGAAGTCGTTGCTTTTGAATGACTTAGGGAGACGAGCGCGGTCGACGCCCGTCTGCCGCGCTGTCAATGTGGCAGCGTTGCATGATGCCACAGAAGCGAACGCGGTCGACCGCGCGTTGTGGCGCAGTCGACCGCTTTCGGTGTGTTTCAACTCAGCGTATCGCGCCGCGGCGGCGAATGACTACCGATGGCGGGAGGCTGAAGCCGTTCAGCCGGTTGAGCGACGATCGAGACGCGGCGTGCGGCTATCGGCGACGCATGATCAGCGGCGCCGAAGCGATGAGCAGCAGCATGCTGGCCGGCTCGGGGACGGCGAACTGGAACGTGTTGCCGAAGAAGACCAGCTCTGACGGGCCGGGCTCCTGGAGGCGGCGCATGGTGAACTCGGTGAAGGGGGTGTCTTCGGTGAAGCCGATGAAGAAGTTCGAGAACGGACCGCCGGCGATTGCCTCCAGCTCGTAGCTGGCGGCGGGGGTTTCGATGACCCAGCCGTTGGAGACGAACGAGTTGCTCCACTCGGCGGCGAAGCCGACGATCGGCTCGTCGAACACGAAGCTCAACGTGTTGACGCGGTTGTCGGCGAAGTTGATCACGAAGTTCGGCACGGTGTTGATTTCTGCGTCGCCGAGCACGCCGCCATTGACCTTCACATCGAACTGCGGCAGGTCATTGACACCTGGGGCGAATTCGACCGGGGCGACGTCGTTGAAATCAACCGGGGTTGGAGCGACCGGCAACTCGGCGAGCCAATCGGTTTCGCTTGTGAACGAGGCCGCCAACGCGGGCGTTCCGATCAGGGCGATGAGCATCATTCGTAAGGTATTACGCATACAAAATCCTCCTCTTTCGCATACAACGCTGTTGCATGCATGGGCGCGTCCGCGAGCGCAGGCATACCGCCCTCGCCGACACATGTCTCCTACCAAAATGTGGAGCAGGCCCCAGCCGGCTCCTCCTTCCTCTAACGGAGAAGTATAGCGGAAAGTGCGTCGCGGCCCAAGAGGCATTTGACAATCGCCCGGTCTCAAGCTCATCGCCGCGCGGCGCCGATGCGCCCAACACGTGAACCGCCTGCAAACGGCCCAGATTCAGATGCTTTCGCCGCTCAACGCGCTGGGCGGCGGACCACGTCACGCACGCAGTCTCGCTCGGAGTCTGAGCGCGCGGGGCGTTCGTGTGTCGCTGCTGTGCCTCACCGACGGCAGCGTGATGGAGACGCAACCCGGCGATTCGGAATTCGCCTCTGTCGATACGCTGCGCCCTGTTCGATGGCCGGTCCTTTGGCGTCTGTCGCCGCTGGCGGATCTGCCGCGTTGGGCAGCCGTGGTCCGTCGCACGACGCGCAAGGTTGACCTGGTTGTATCGCTGTCGGCGCCGCTCGCGTGCGCGACGCGTCTGGCTCGGCCGCGGCTTCCGCTGGTGTTCGCTCCCGCGATGCTGCGACGGAATGAGTACCCGGATCAGCCGGACTGGCGCTATGAGCAGTGTGAGCGCTGGGCGCTGCGGCTCGCGAGCGGTGTGCTCGCGCGGAGCGACGCGACCCACGACGTGATCCGCCGCCTCTACGGCGATCATCGGCGACCGACGCGGACGGCGCTGCCGTATGTGGACGCGAGCCGCGTGCGGACGGTGGCGCGCGGACGCGTTGCGTTGGGTGTACCCGTTGAGGCGAAGGTGCTGTTGACGGTGGGCGCGATCAACGCGAACAAGGGGCACGCGCTGATCGCTCGCGCCTTTGGTCGCCACGCGGACGCGGACTGGTGGTGGGTGGTGGTTGGCGCGGGACCGGACCGCGACGCGGTGTGGCGAAGCGCCGATGCGGGACGGTTGCACGGGCGGGTTCGTTTCGTCGCGCCGACCGACGCGATCGGCGACTGGCTGGCCGCGGCGGATGTGCTGGTGACGGCGAGCAAGCAGGAGACGTTTGGGCAAACGATTGCGGAAGCGTGGTTGGCGGGCCGCCCTGCTGTGCTGCCGCGCAACGGTGCGGGGGTGCTGAGTCCGCTTGCCGAGCATGTGGAGCGGCATGCGTTGGGCGCTTTGTTTACGCGTGGCGACGATGTGGCGCTGATCGACGCGATCCGCAGCGCGCTACGCATCGGCGCATGCGATGAGAAGCGGGAAGCGATCGCCGGCTTCGCCAGCCGGGCGTTCACCGGCGAGGCGTATGCGGCTGCGGCGATCGAACTCGCGAACGGGCGCCGCGGCGCGGCCGACGACGTGGCTCTGGAGACTTGTTTCGCAGCCGGAGCGGAACCGAGCAGGAGTCGCGCGCGGGTGGTCAAGTAGTCGGTGTGACTGGTGATCAGCCGCGTTTGAGTCGATACGCGGCGCGGACGATTTCTTCGGGGTCTTTGGTATCGGGGTGGGTCTCGACCGCCGCAGCGACCCAGCGCTGGGCGTCGGCACGTTTGTCGCCCCACGCGACGATGATATCGACGGCTACTTGTTGCTCGTTGCTGAGCACGGGGTGTGCGGCGACGGTCGCGGGCGGCGCGACGGCCAAGTCGCGAGCGGCGTCGCGGAGTTCGGCGACCATGAGTTCTGCGGTGCGCTTGCCGATTTCGGGGAGTCCGGTGAGCCACTTGACGTCGCCGCGAACGATGGCGTCGGCGATGGCGGCGGTGGGCGCCGCCATGGCGCGGAGCGCTTTGCGTGTACTGACGCCGCGGACCTTACCCATGAGCTGGAAGAGGGCGCGATCTTCGGGATCGATGAATCCGACGAGTCGCGGGATGAGCGCGCCGGACGCGAGGCTGCCGTCGAGGTAGAGCACGGTGAAGATGGTGAGTTGCTGGTCGATGCGTGCTCGGAGCGGTTCGTGGGCGGCGGCCGGCATGAGCACATCGATGACGACGCTGCCGATGGCGAAGTGAGCGGTTTCGGTGCTGACGGCCGTGAGACGGCCATTGAGTTCGCTAATCACGCTGACGCTGCCGCCGCGGCGGCGCCGCCGGTCCAGGTGGCGAGGCCGCAGAGCGCGATGGCGACGGCATCGGCGATGTCGTGCGGCTCGGGTAGTGCGGAGAGGCCGAGTGTTGCCTGGACGGCGCGTTGCATTTGAGGCTTGGAGGCTTGGCCGCTGCCGGTGAGGAACTTTTTGACGGCCTTGGCTGGCGTCGAGATGACCGTTAGACCGAATTTGGCCCCATTGAGCAGAATGACGCCGCGTGCGTGGGCCATGAGGATCGCAGTTCTGGGCTGCCGATAATGCGAGAAGAGCTCTTCGCAGGCGAGTGCTGCGGGTCGATGCTGAGCGATGACGGTGGCGAACTGGGATTCGAGTTCGAGCAAGCGTTGCGCGAGGGAGTCGCGCGGCGCGAGCGTGATGACGCCGGCCTCGCACAACTGCACGTTTCCGGGCGAGCAGGTCAGCACGGCGTAGCCGGTTCGCCGGAGTCCGGGATCGACACCCAGGATCCGGAGCGGTCGATTGTTGTCAGAATCAGCGACTGGGCGCGTCATGTTGAGTATTGTCGCCCTGTGTAAGGCCTTGGCAAGCTGGTGCTGATGTTGTTGGCGGCGATTGCCGAACGTCATGGCGTCGGGCGATGCGCGACATCGTCGCGTGTGACTTGGCTTGGCTATAATGCATCACATACTGAGATGTGGTGCGGCCGGCGGCGCTCTCGGGCATCAGCCGGTCTTTCATTTCCAGCCACGTGGAGAGATTGTGATGTCTGTTACCAGACCACGCGGGCCCCTGATTGCGATTCTGCTCTTGGCGTTGACGCCCGCGATTGCGGTTGGCGCGACGCTGAGCGACGTTTATCGCCAGATTCTGAGCGGCGACTACGCGGGCGCACAGGTGCAGGTCGCGGAGCTACTCGCGTCGCAGCCTGACGATTCCGAGGTTTCGCGGGTTGATGCGTGGCTCAAGCACTACGACGACGTGATTGAGACGCGTAAGGACGTCAAATCGCGGACGTTTGACTGGAATATTGAGCGAGCCCGTGAGGCCCGCGAAGCGGATCGCGTCTATCTGGCGCTGACGTTCGACGCCCGGGCCCGCGAGTACACGCTGGACCCGGACAACGATGCGATTGATCCGTATGCCGAAATCGCGTGGGTCGACGATCTGGTGAGCGCGGGGCGCACGATCGCCGAGCAGCACGAAGCCAATGGCGAGTGGATCGACGCGGCGGCGCATTACGCGTTGCTCGCACGGATTCGGCCCAACGACGACCTGATCGAGGCGTCGCGCAAGGCGGCGGTGCGGCACGCGCGGCTCGAGGTGTTGTACGAAGACGAAGAGGAGTTTGAGCGTCGTGTCGATGGCGTTCGTTTTCACCTGCTGCACAGCGCTGTGGCGCGGATCGATGGCTCTTACTTCAAGAGGCCGGACTTCAAGGAGATGGCGCTGGCGTCGCTCGAGAACCTTCAAGCGCTGGCCGAGAGCGGTGAGCACTTCGACTATCTGGACGGGTTGGCGAACCCGGCAAACCGCGAATTTTTCATCAGCGAGCTGGCGAAGCTGCGCCGCTCGGTCGAATCGCGCGACCGCTATTCGATGAATAACTTTCTGCGGCTGTTCAAAGCAGTCGAGGATCTGAATCGACGTTCGATCGAAGCGCCGACCGGGATGCTCGTGATCGAGTTTCTGGAAGGCGGTCTCGAGCGGCTGGATACGTTTACGTCGGTCGTCTGGCCGGCGGATAGCCGCGAGTTCGACAAGATGATGACCGGCGCGTTTGAAGGCGTCGGCATTCAGCTTGGCGTGGATGACTACACCAATCGGCTGAAAGTCGTCACGCCGCTGGAGAACTCGCCGTCGCTGGAGGCGGGCGTTCAGGCCGGCGATCTGATCGTGAAGGTGGATGGCGAGTCGACCAAGGGATGGAGCACGACCGACGCGGTGCGGAACATCATGGGACCCGCTGGGTCTGACGTGGTGCTGACGATGTATCGTCCATCGACCGGGGAGTATCTGCCGTTCACGCTGACGCGGCGTCAGATCAAGCTGAAGACGGTTCGCGGGCTCGACCGGCTCGACGAGGGCCGGAGCGAGAACTGGAACTACATGCTCGACCCGGACAATGGTGTGGCGTACGTGCGGCTGGTGGGCTTCCATCCGGAGTCGGCGAGCGAGTTAGCGGGAGCGCTCAACGATGCACGCGACCAGGGCATGCGCGGACTGATCCTGGATCTGCGTCACAATCCGGGCGGCTTGCTCGATGTTGCGATCGAGATCGTGAGCATGTTTCTCGATCACGGGGACGTGGTTTCGACGGACGGGCTGACCGAAGCACGCGAGCGGTATCGCACGCGCGGGCGGGCGCTGTATCCCGATGTGCCGCTCATCGTGCTCGTGAACGAAGCGAGCGCCAGCGCCAGTGAGATTTTGGCCGGCGCCCTGCAGGACCACGACCGGGCCATCGTGCTCGGCGACCGCACCTTTGGAAAGGGCAGCGTGCAACGCGTGTTGCCGCTGAGCCAGGACGGTGCGCGGCTGAAGCTGACCACGGCGCTGTATTACTTGCCAAGCGGTCGTACGCCGAACCGTGCTCCGGATGCGGAGCGTTGGGGCGTTGATCCCGATATCGAGGTGATGCTGAACCCGAAAGAGTACCGCAAGGTGGTGCAACGCGAGAACCGCTCCTACGTCATCAAGGGATCGGTCGCGACGCCGGAGCCGGTTTCGCCAGACACGCTTGAAGAACTGGCGGATAGCGTTGAAGCGGAAGACGGGGAACTGCTGAGTCGTGAAGATGTAGAGTTGCTGGCGGCGGACCCGATCGAAGTCCCCGACGTCGATCCGCAGTTGGAGACAGCGCTGCTGCACATGCGGGCGCGTCTCGTGGGGCGTACGCCGTGGCCGAAGAACATCGCGATTCGCGCTGAGCGTGGTCCGCTGAAGTAGCGCGGGTCGCTGCATCAACGTCTGGGCGTCGATGTGGGCTAAGAGGCCTGCATCGACGCCGATTGTTTTGACCGCCAACATCCATCGAGCGAAGTTGGCTGAGCGCTTCGCGCCGCAAGCGCATTGGCGTAGCCTACCGCTGCTGTGAAGAGCTTTCGCAAAGAGCTGTGGTTCGACATTCCGACCCGTCGAGCGTTCGTCAACATCACCTCGGAAGTTGAGCAGGCGGTGCGCGACAGCGGAGTGCGTGAAGGCTTGGTGCTCGTCAACGCGATGCACATCACCGCCAGCGTCTTTATCAACGACGACGAGCGCGGTCTGCACAGCGACTATGAGCGTTGGCTCGAGGGTCTCGCCCCGCACGCGCCGACCGAGCAATACGACCACAACCTGACCGGCGAAGACAACGCCGACGCTCACCTGAAGCGGCAGGTGATGGGCCGTGAGGTCGTGGTCGCGATTACGGAGGGTGCGCTCGATTTTGGCCCGTGGGAGCAGATTTTCTACGGCGAGTTTGATGGTCGCAGGCGCAAGCGCGCGCTCGTGAAAGTAATTGGCGTCTAGCGTCCCAGGTTGCTTATCCGGCCTCGGTGGTCCTAACACCTCATAAGAACACTTCGCGTTTCGCATGCGAGGCTCCCCCGTGCCGTTATCGCACCTTGTCCTACTGCTGTCGTTTGGCGTCGGCGTGCTGCCGGCGATCGCCTCGGCTGCTGCGCTGAACACCGGCTTTGAAGCGACCGAGGGCTTTGCGCTGGGTGCGTTGGCGGGACAGACGGATTGGGATGTGTTCGGGGGCCTCAGCGGCGCCCTCGTCGCCGACGCGAACCCGGCCTCGGGCGGTCAGCATTTGCGCCTCGCGAAGGATCTTAACCAGCCGCCGGGCGTTTTTATCGGCGCTCGGAGCCCGCTGTTTTCGCCGCTGCGTGGTGCGCGGGTGAGCGTCGACGTCGCGATCAGCGGGGCGGGCGGGGCTGACTATTGGGTGGAGCTGGCGAGTTCGACGGTCGGCGTGTCGCGGGCGGCGGTGGTCTTTCATCATCGTGACTTCGATGGGGATGGCTTGGGTCCTGATGTTTTGGTGCTCGACGCTGTGGATGGGCTGGGCGTCGAGCTGGCGGCGACGGGCGCGCAGTGGGCGCCGGGTGGTCATCGGACGCTCGAGATCATCGTGACGACGACGGGGCGGACGGACTACGTCTATGACGGCGATCTGATTTACAGCGATGCCGACGGCTTGTTTCCAATACTCTCGGCGAACGTTGTTTCGCTGTACTCCGATAACTTTCAGGGTATTGGCGAGACGGCGGATTTTGACGACTTGCGGGTGACGCCCGAGCCGTCCGGCGCCGCGGTTCTTGCGATGTGGATCATTTTGGTTCAACGTCGCCATATCTGAAGTGCGGTCACTCATTCTCTCGGGTTCATGTCTGGTGTCCGCGGTGCGGCATCTAGATAACTCCACGGTTAGCGAAGCGAGGGCTTTCCCGACGTGGATGACTTGAATTCCATATTTTTTCGCCCCCCGCACTTGCAAACGCTTCCATAGCCGCCCTACTAATTGAATAGACATTTCGGAGCGTTTACTTCACGACAGATCTTCAGCTTCTAGCACGCGGCCTGTCAAGACAGCTACAACTCGCGTCAACGATCGGCTCATTGCAGAATGCGCGCGATAGCGCCGGGCGTGCTGTGTAGACGATTGTTTGTGGCATAGGGTATGGAAGATCGCGGTGAACCTCGGACTGTCTAGACCAAGGAGCGCCCGCGTGGCTGCGCGTGTGTGCAGCGCGCTGCGCTGGAGAGCGACACATCTCACATCAATCGAATCCCGGAGGTTCCCATGTTCAAGAAGCTCATGTCCACCGCCGTCCTGCTTACCGCGGTCACGACGGTTTCGGCCGCGTCGCTGCGCTTTGACTTTGGCCGCACCGACACGCAGATGCCGTTCGGAAGCGGCTGGAACAACGTTGTGCCCGCGACGAGCGTGCTGTTCGCCACGTTCGACAGCGATGACAACCTGACTGACGTCGGGTTCGAGATCACCAACGAGTTCTTCCAGGTCGGCGAGCCGTCGCACCTTGGTTCGTTCAACCCGGCGGGCGACGCCGCGATGTTTCCGCAGGACGCGACCTCGGACTTTTTCTTTGGGCACGTGGGCCCGTTCGGCGGCCAGCCGGAGAATCCACTGAGCCAGTTCAAGCTGTTTAACCTCGACCAAGCGCTCACCTATGACTTCACTTTCTTCGCTTCGCGGCAACCGGTCGGCGACAATCGCGAGACGTTGTACACCGCGAATGGGGCCAACAGCGGCTCGGCGATGCTCAATCCGTCGAACAACGACACCGAGATTGTCACCATCACCGGCATTTCACCTGACGCCAACGGCGAGATTTTCATTGACGTCGAAGCCGGCCCGAACAACAACAACGGAACGGGTTTCTACTACCTGAACGTGATGCAGATGGACATCATTCCCGAGCCCGCCAGCGCATTGGCGTTGGTCGCGTTCGGCGCCCTCGCGATTCGTCGTCGCTAGTTTTCTTCCGTACTAGGTAACGAACGAAGGATCGCAACATGAATATCACGCGCAATCTACTGACTTGGGTGCTCGCCGGCGCTGTGTTGACGCCTGTCGCGCGGGCTGAAGAGCCGCTCAACGTCATCTTCTATGGCAACAGTTTCACGCTTGGCTTTGGCAGCACACGTTCGGTGAACGCGGTGTTCAAGGATATCGCAGTCGCGGCGGGTCACCCGGAGCCGTTCGTGATCAGCGCCGCCGCCAGCGGTCAGGACTTCGCGTTTCACGTACAGAGCAACCTGGCTCCGCTCTTCACGACGATTCCCCCGGCGAACGACTGGGATTACATCGTGATGCAGGAGCACTCGACCAAACTCACACGGGCGTATACGGGGTCGATTCCGTTCCCGCAGTCGGTCGAGGCGTCGAAGAATGACGCGGTTGCGCTTTACGAAGCGGCGGCGAACCGCAGCGCCGGGGTCACGCCGGTGCTTTATGAGACCTGGGCTCGCGGACCGGGACACCCGTTTTATCAGGGCTCGAATCCGCAGTTCCCGGGCGGGCCGTCGGAGATGCAGGCCGAAGTGCGCGCGGGTTACAACCAGTTGAAGGGTGCGATCGACGCCTCCGTTGGCGCCGATCTCGCTTTGATCGCCCCGGTCGGCGACGCGTGGGAGAACGGCAACTGGGACGAGCTACACTCCCCGGATCTCTGGCACGCGCAGAACCGCGGCACGCTGCTCGCCGCGTTGATCATCTACGGCACCGTCTACAACGATCTGACGGTCAGCGATATCGACCTTTCGGGCGTGCTGGCTTCGTTGAACCTCGGCGTGGCTGACGGGGTGAACCTGTCGCGCTATGCCGACATCACGCTACCGGAGCCGACGGCGGCGCTGCTGCTGCTGATCGCGGCGCCGTTCGCTTTGCGACGCCGGTAAGCGGCGCTAAGGAACGCGGGCAGGGCAACCTGATAGAAGCTCGGTGCGGTGTGAACGAGGCCCTGGTCTTGTTCGCCCGCACTGTGGTTTTTGGCGGGTCCATGCCGGGGGGTCATTCCAGTTATTATGGGGAGCAATGCGACGAATCCCGAGCGTTGCGCCGTCGTCGCAGCTTGCATGTCGTCGCCGTCGCGCCGGCGGAGGAGCCGATGCCCCGCGTCGTGGTTACCGAATATCAAGCCGAGTGGCCGCAGATGTTCGAGCGTCTGCGCGAGCGCATCTGGCCGCACGTCGCTGACCTCGCGGTGGGCATGGAGCACGTTGGCAGCACGTCGGTGCCTGGTCTGGCGGCGAAGCCGGTCATCGATTGCGACATCGTCGTGGCGCGCACGGACGATGTGTCCGAGGCGATCAAGCGGCTGGAGAGGCTTGGCTATGAGCACATCAGCGATCTGGGGATCGCGGGGCGTGAAGCGTTCAGGGCCCCTGCCGATCAGGTGGCGCACAATCTCTACGTGTGCCCGGCCGGCTGTGTGCCGCTTCGCAATCACCTGGCGGTGCGCGACTATTTGCGTCAAAGTCCGGAAGCGGTCGCCGAGTACGCTGATTTGAAGCGTCGCCTCGCGGCGGAGCATCCGGACGACATCGATGCGTACATCGAGGGGAAATCGGCGTTTATCCTCAGCATTCTGGCGCGAGCCGATTTTACGTCCGCCGAGTTGGTGGATATCGAGCGGCGTAATCGCAAGCCGACGTTTTAGGCGGGTTCGCATTGGTCACGGGCGCCGCCCGCGCAGCCGTCCTGGCGGGCCGTTCAGTGCTCGCGCGCCCAGCGCTCGAGCCACGGCCCCCAGCGCTCGACAAACAGCATTCGCAGCGTGGCGGCGACGGGAATCGCGAGAATAAGCCCGACCACGCCGGCGATTGACCCACCAACAAGCAGCACGACGATGACCGTCACGGGATGCAGATTGACGGACTCTCCCTGCACCCACGGCGTGATGACCCAGGTCTCCATCGACTGCGTGACGGCGTAGACGAGCGTGGGGCCGACGACGACCGCGATCCAGGAGAAACTTGCGTCGCCGGTCTGGGTCTCGATGTACTTGAGGGTGACGGCGAGCACCCAGCCGCTGAGTTGTCCATACGGGATGAGGCTCAAGACGCCGCCGATGAGCGCCACGACGAACCAGTTGGGGACATCCACGAGCCAGAACCCGACGCAGAACCCGATGGTGGTGAAGAGCGCGACGACGACCTGTCCGCGGACATAGCCGCTGAACGCGATGTCGATTTTGTGGAGGGCGTCGCGCAAGGTGTCGCGCTGACTGGCGGGAAAGAACTTCTCGACACGGAACAGCCGTTCGTAGTTGGCCGTGAAGTAGACGAACAAGACCGCCACGAGGACCGCCGAGACGCTGAGATATGCGACGGTCGAGAGCACGGTGCCGGCGAAGCCGAACGCGCGCCCGGCGCTGGTGAGCAGATGGTCGGCGATGCGCCGCGACGCGAGTTGATCGAGCACGGCGTCAGCGGTTTCGCTGGCGCTGCGTTCGGCGGCGTCAGCGTCGGCCCGCGGAGTGGGCTGCGTAGCGGTGGGTTGGGTGGCGGCGGGTTGGGTTGCGGCGGCGGATTGGTGGGGGTCCCAGTTGGTCTCGACGAAGCTCACGACACGCTCGACCAACGCCTCCGTCTGATCCACCAGCACGGGCCCGAACCAGCCGACGAAGACGACTCCGCCGGCCAGCACCACAGCCACGCCGACAGACGCGATGGTGACGCGGCGCGCACCGGTCACGCCGCGCAGCGCCCGCACCACGGGGTCCACGATGTACGCGAGTGCAAATGCGAGCACAATGGGGGCCAGGATGGCGCGAAGCCAGAACAGCGCGAAGAGCACGGCGAGCGCGAGCGCCACGAGCGCGAGGTCGCGCACCGCGGGGATTTCCCACAGACGACGTCCGTGTCTTGTTGATGGTTGGTCGGGCACCGCGTCTCCTCGCCGTCGCACGCTGTGTGTTATACCTCGCTCCCCCACGCGGCGCGCTGGTTGGCGTTGACCACGGTTCCGGCGCTGCATCCAGATACGGGACAAACGACGGCTGTCGCAGCGGTAGCGTCATCGGGGGCGTTGCTGACGATGCTTCGGGCGGATGCCGGCGTGAGCGGCTTCGTTGCGGCAGCTATACTCGCCGCCCCATGCTCGCCCGCATCAATAGCACGGCGCTGATCGGCATCGAGGCGCACGCCTGCGAAGTCGAGATCGACGTCACCGGCCGCGGCGTGCCGGCGATCAACCTCGTCGGCCTGGCCGATTCGGCGGTGAAAGAGAGCATCGATCGCATTCGCAGCGCGCTGCTGAACAGCGGCTATACGCCGCCGCACTCGCGCACCACGATCAACCTGGCGCCGGCGGACATTCGCAAGGAGGGTCCGGCGTATGACCTGCCGATCGCGCTCGGCCTGTTACTGGCCGACGGTCAGATCCAGAGCGACAGCGCGGCGCACTATCTAGTCGCCGGCGAGCTGGCGCTCGACGGGCGGGTGCGGCCGATCAAGGGGGCCCTTTCGATGGCGCTGCTGGCGCGCGAGACCGGCTTGACCGGCGTCATCGTTCCCCGCGACAACGCCGACGAAGCCGCGGTGGTGGACGAGATCGAAGTGGTTCCGGTCAGCGCGCTCGCCGAAGCGGTGGGCTTTCTGACCGGCGACCTCGAGCTGGAGCCGCACGTCATCGACCGCGCGGCGCTGTTTGAGACCGCGTCGCGGTACGACGTCGACTTCAGCGAGGTCCGGGGGCAGGAGCCGGCGAAGCGAGCGCTGCTGGTCGCCGCGGCCGGGCGTCACAACGTGCTGATGATCGGCCCGCCGGGAGCGGGGAAGACGATGCTGGCCAAGCGTTTGCCGACGGTGCTGCCGCCGATGACGCTCGACGAATCGCTCGAAACGACGCGCATCTACTCAGCGTCGGGGAAGCTGGGCGTCGCGCGCGGACTGCTCGCGGCGCGGCCGGTCCGGCAGCCGCATCACTCGGTATCGACGGCGGCGCTGATCGGCGGCGGCACGATTCCGGCGGCGGGGGAAGTATCACTGGCGCATCACGGGGTGCTGTTCCTGGACGAGTTCCCCGAGTTCGCGCGGCCGGTGCTCGAGTCGCTGCGGCAGGTGATCGAAGACGGCGCCGTCACCATCGCGCGGGCCCACAGTGCGGTCGAGTTTCCGGCGGACTTTATGCTCGTGGCGGCGATGAACCCGTGCCCGTGCGGGTACTTCACCGACCCGCGTGGTCGCTGCAAGTGCAGTCCGCCGCAGATCGAGCGGTATCTGGCGCGAATCAGCGGTCCGCTGCTGGAGCGGATCGACATTCACATCGAAGTGCCGCCGACATCGATTCAGGCGCTGCGAGACGGCCCGGGCGGGGTCGATAGCGGCACGCTGCGGCGCGACGTGGAACGCGTGCTGACGGTGCAACGGGCGCGCTTCGACAGGGTGGCGGGGCGCACGAACGCGCGAATGCGCTCGCGTGATCTGCGGTCGTTCGCGGCGCTCGACGAGGCCGGCGAGCGGCTGCTGCGTCAGGCGGTGAGTGAGCTGGGGCTCTCAGCGCGGGCGCATGACAAGGTGCTCCGTGTGGCGCGCACGATCGCCGACCTGGCTGGCGAGGAGCGGGTGTCGGTGACGCATCTCTCGGAGGCGATTCAGTACCGTCGGCTGGATCGACGGCTGTAGTCGTCGCTCGACGCCGCGATGGCGAAGCTTGGAGCCTTGACGCGACATAAACCGAGCGACGCCTGCTTGCGGGAGTTTGCGCCGTGATGCACACTTCCGCGACGCGGCTAAACAGGCTGGGTCCGAGAATGGCTCGAAGCCACCCTCGCCAGCCGCGAATTGATGACCGTTGACGAAAGGATACCTGGCATGATCACATCGCAGCGTTCGCTTCGCCTCATCTTCGCTTGCTGCACGCTCGCGCTTTTGACCACCGGTTGCTCGCTGTCGGGCCGATGGGTCGGCAGCGACCTGCGTCCGGAGTTGGCCCGCGACGATTTCGACCTATTCCGTCCGGTGACGGCGACCGCAAACTTCGCGAGAGCCGACATTCGTCTGCAGGAGGACGGAACGTTCTCGGCCGACGTGGTGTACGGAGACGAGGTCACCCGCGCTTCGGGCACTTGGCGATATGAAGGCAACCGCCTCACGCTGACCGACAGCAAGGGTAACGCGTCGGTTTACAACGTGGAGTTCAAGACGGCCAACACCATCCACCTCATCGCCTTGGTGGAAGGTACGGACGTGACGCTCAAGCTCAACCGCGAAAACTAAAGCGCCGCTCCTCAGCCCTTTTGCGAGCGGCTGGTTTGAGCCGCGAGAAGAAGACACGGCTGAAGCGGCGGCGGCCGAGTGCGGGGTGGCTTTCGCTTCGCGCCGCCGGGGGTCAAGACCTGCCGACGTGAGCGTCGGCTGGCCGGCGTGCTAATCGGCGTCGGTCATCAGTCCGTGCTTTTGGAGGCGATAGCGCAAGCGGTCGCGCGTGAGGTTGAGCATGCGGGCCGCTTGCGATTGGTTGTTGTTGGTGCGTTCGAGCGCCTGGATGAGCAAGTTGCGTTCGAGGCGCTGCAGCTTTTCGAAGTCGAAGCCGTCGGGGGGCAAGTCCATCTGTTCGATATCGCCGGTGAATGGACGGGGCGCGGTGCGCCCCAGGGCGATGTCGTCGGCGGTGATCACGTCGTCGCGGCAGAGCAGCACGGCGCGCTCCATGACGTTGCGCAGCTCGCGGACATTGCCGGGCCAGTCATAGGCTTGCAGCTTGGCGAACACCGCGTCGTCGACACGCGCGATTGGCCGTTTGAACTCGCGCGCGTAGCGATCGACGAAGTGCCGCGCGAGCAGTTGCACATCCTCCCCGCGGGCGCGTAGCGGCGGCAGGAAGATCGTGACGACGTTGAGGCGATACATCAGGTCGCTGCGGAAGGCGCCGGCTTCGATAGCTTGTTCGAGATCGCGATTGGTGGCGGCGAGGACGCGTACGTCGACGCTGATCTCCTGCGTGCCGCCGACGCGTCGGAAGCGCCGCTCTTCGAGAAAGCGCAGCAGCTTTGCCTGCAGCGCCGGGGGCATGTCGCCGACCTCATCGAGAAAGACGGATCCGCCGTCGGCGAGTTCGAGCAGGCCCTTCTTCTGCGCTTTGGCGTCGGTGAACGCGCCGCGCTCGTGGCCGAAGAGTTCGCTTTCGAGCAGTTGCTCAGAAAGCGCGGTACACGTGATGTTGGTGAATGGGCGGTGCGCGCGGTCGGACGCGTAGTGAATGACGCGGGCGATCAGGTCTTTTCCGGCGCCCGTCTCGCCGCGGATGAAGACGGTCGGCGAACTGACGCGCGAGATTTGGCGCAGCGTTTCGAAGAGGCGCTCCATCGATGCGTGTCGTCCGATGATGCTGTCGACGCCGTACTCGGCGCTGAGCTGGTCGCGCAGGTGGCGCACCTCGCGGCGTAAGCGTGTGGTCTCGAGGCCCTTGTCGACGACGCGCAGCAGCTCGTCGATCTGAAACGGCTTGGCGATGTAGTCGAAGGCGCCGAGCTTGATGGCTTCGACCGCGGTCTCGATGGTGCTGAATGCGGTCATCAAAATCGCGACCGCTTCGCTCTCGAGCCGCCGCAGGAGACGCAGAATGTCGATGCCGCTGGCGTCCGGCAGCTTCAAATCGAGCAGCACGAGGTCGAAGCTTTCGCCGCTGAGCGCGGCTTCGGCGGCGGCTCCGTCCTCCGCCTCGACGACGTCGTAGCCGCGCTCGACGAGCTTCTGGCGGATGGACCACCGAATCAGGGCTTCATCTTCAACGATTAGGACGCGGATATTCATCAGGCGCAAGTCCACCGGAAGTGGCGGGGGGAAACCGCGGCAGCCGGACGGTCACGCTCGCGCCCGCGCCGTCGGAACTGTGCAAGGCGATCGTGCCGCCGTGCGCCTCTGCGATCTTACGGCAGATTGGCAGGCCGAGGCCGGTGCCTTTGGTCTTCGTGGTGAAGAACGGCTCGAAGGCCTGGCGCAGGGTTGCGTCGCTCATGCCCGGCCCTTCGTCCTCGACGGTGAAGCGGACGCCGTCGGCCTGGGCCGCCGCGCTGATGCGCAGGGTGGCGCCGGCCGGCGAGGCCTGCGCGCCGTTCAGCGCCAGGTTCATGATCAGTTGTTCGAGTTGCGTTTCGTCGGCATAGCAATCGAGATGCTCGCCTAGCTCGAGCGCGACGGTCACTGCTTGCAGGGCGGGCTCGGCGGCGAGCAGCGCCAGCACGCGCTCGACGGCACGGCCGAGGTTGGTGCGGGTGAATCGCGGCGGCCTGGGTCGCGCGTAGACGAGCAGGTCTTTCACCGTTCCATCGAGCCGATCGATCTGGCGCAACACTTCAACGAGCACGGGTCGGTGCGGGTGTTTCGGTTCGAGCGCGTCGCGCATGACCTGGATCGCGCCGCTAACGCCCGCGAGCGGGTTCTTGATCTCGTGCGCGAGCGACGCCGCGAGGTGACCAATGTGCGCCATGTGCTCGGCTTGAGAGAGGCGGTCGCGGACGGCGGCGCGTTCATCTTCGCGAATCTGGTCGGTGTATCCGGTGCGATAGCTCTCAAGGATGAGCGCGAGATCGAGCATGAGCAGCTTGTGCAGCGACACGAGTTGCGCTGCACGTTGTGCGTCCTCCGGCTGATACAGCGCGGCGTGCAGCGCCGTCCACGCGGTTTGCATCGCCGCGACCATGTAGTGCTGCGGCATCGCGATCTGGACATGCGCCTGACCGATGCGCTTCCGTCGGCGGACGTAGTCGCTGTCGTAGGTCCCGCCGAACAGCTCCCCCATCCATTGGCGGTGGGCTTCGCGCAGTCGAGCGGCTTGTTCGGGTCCGCCGGTGAGAATCGAGCGTGCTCCGGGGTGCTGCAGAATGTGCCCGTAGAAGCGATCGACGACGACGTCGAGGTGCGGCTCGATCACGGGTCGAAGCGCGGCGACACATTGCGCATCATGCTCGGTGAAGTCGATGTAGGTGCAGATGTCTTGGAGAAGGTCGCTCACCATCGTGAATCGTAGCCGGAGAGCGCTGCTTTGCGAGCATCCGATGAAGCGTGATGACGCGGCGCGATGAACGGGGCGCTAATCGTGATGCTGGTGATGCACCAAGCTCACGTCCTGGCCGTACAAGGCGCGGATGTTCGCCCCTTCGAGCGACTCCGCGTCATGGCGCTCAACGGTGCGATTCACGCACAGCACCGACTGGACGTGTCTGGCGATGAAGCCGACGTCGTGCGAGACGAGGATGATGGTGAGGCGCTCGCTGAGACGGCGCAGCAAGCTCGTCATGTCGTCCTGCACGACGGGATCGAGGTGTGAGGTGGGTTCGTCGAGCAGCAGCAATTCGGGCTCGCAGGCGAGCGCCCGCGCGATCAGCACGCGCTGACGCTGACCGCCGGACAGGGCGGCGAACGGTCGCTTGGCGAAACCGCTGAGGCCGACTTCTCCGAGCTGTTTGGCGACGGCGTCGTGATCGGCGCGGGAAAACCACCCCATGCCGCGCCAGGCGCCGAGGCGCCCCATCAGCACCACATCGCGCACCAGAATGGGGAACTGCGGGTCGAGTTGGGCGTGCTGGGGCATATAGCCGACGCGGCGTCGCGCCTTCTCCGGAGACGCGCCGAGCACGCGCACTGTTCCGCTCGACGGGCGCAAGAGCCCAAGCAGGATGCGCAGCAGTGTGGTTTTGCCCCCGCCGTTGGGTCCGATGATGGTGGTGAATTCGCCGCGGCGAACGGTGAACGAGACGTTTTCGAGAACGCGTTGGCGTTCGTAGGCGAACGCCACGTGGGCAAGCTCGATGACGGGTTGTGGCATACGCCGCAGTGTAAGGCGGCTAGCGTTCGTTGCGACTCTGTGCGACCTCGGTCGCCTGTTGCTTGTCGAGGGCGGCGCGGATCTTAGCGGCTTTGTCGCGCAGGGCTGGGAAGTAGTCACGGGCCAGCGGATCCATCTCGACGACGATCCCGCCGATCGCGTCCGCCAGCGTCGCAGCGCTGCGTTCGGAGAACTGGGGCTGGACGAAGACGACCTGCACGTGCGTGTCGCGGGCGGTTTCGATCAGCGCAGCGAGTTGTCGGGCCGACGGCTCCTTGCCCTCGATCTCCACGGGTCGCTGTCGCAGGCCGAGTTCGTCGAGCAGGTAGCCGAACGCGGGGTGAAAGACGAAGACTTCGTGACCGGCGTAGGGCTCGAGTTTCTGGCGCAGATACTCATGGAGCCCGTCGAGTTCCGCGTGAAATCGCTGCAGGTTTTCGCCGAGTTGCTCCTTGTGACGGGGAAGCAAGCGTACGAGCGCGTCATGAATCGTCTGGGCTTGGATTTTCACGAGCCGCGGACTGAGCCAGATGTGAGGATCTTCGGCCCCGGCGCTGCACACGTGTCCGGGTTCATGGTGATGGTGGTCATGCTCCATCACGCGCAGCGGCACGTTTTGGCGGAGGCTGACGATTTGCAGGTCGGGGAACATGCGCTGCAGACGGGGTGCGACGCCGTTCTCGAAATCGACGCCGATCGTGAAATAGATGCTGGCCTTTGAGAAGGCCGCCATCTGCCGGGCGGTGGGCTCGAAGGCGTGCGGCGAGCTTCCGGCGTCGACCAGCACAAACACGTCGACGAGGTCGCCAGCCACCTGCTCGACGAAGTGGGCCTGGGGCGGGATGCTGACGGCGACGCGAGGCTTGGCGAAAGCCGACGCGACGAGCGTAGCGGCGCACAAGACGGTAAGCAGTCGACCTGCCATGACATACTCCCAACGGACTTGCGACAGATGGCGTCGCCGGCTTGTTAATGATATTGCGATATCATTGCAAAGGCAAACGCAACCTGGCCGAGGGCGCGGGACCCTTGTCGGGGCTACACTCTCTGGATGTTTAGGAATGTAGTTGAGAGGATCGACACTGCGTGTCCCGAAAGACGAGCCAGCGTGAAGCCATCGATGCGGTCTTTGGCAGCCACGACCGCCCGCTGAGTCCGCAGGAGGTGTTGGAGTACGCCGCCGAAGATGCGCCCGGCCTCGGAATCGCGACGGTGTATCGGAACATCAAGCGTCGGGTCGAGGATGGCACGCTGGTCACGGTCGAGCTGCCCGGTCAGCCGCCACGCTATGAAATGGCCGGTAAGCAGCACCATCACCACTTTCAGTGCAAAGCGTGCCACCGGCTGTTTGAAGTGGACGGCTGTAACGAAGCGTTCCGCAAGCTGACGCCGCAGGGCTTCAAGCTGGAAGGGCACGATTTATTGCTGTACGGCAAGTGCGGCGACTGCGCGGCTTCCGAGTAGGTCGCGCGCGGGCCGCGGGGCGAAGGCTGCTATTCGACGGCTTCGGAGCGGGTTTCGAGCGCGCGGTCGAGGAGTTCGTCGAGTGGGGGATTCGATTCGGGCACGAGTTCCAAGGTCGGGACGGTGCGGACATCCTGAATCGTCGCGGGGATGAACGCTTCGGTGATTAGGTCGAACGGGGGGAGCTGCCACCAAGGCGGGTTTACGCGGTAGCTGGTCTGCAGCGTCTCGTAGCCGTCTTTGCGCACGATGATGTCGTAGTCGCCGTACCAGAGAAACGAGACGTGGGTGGGGGTGGTTTCGGGCAGTTGCTGGTCGTTGAGAAACACGGTCGCGCCGGCGGGCCGCGTTTCGATCTCGATGATTCGCTCGACGCAGCCGCTCAGTAGCGGCGTGAGCAGCACGACCAACCACGATGACAGGGCGAATCTGCTCATGCGGGAATCTCGAAGACCTCGGGCGTCAGCGTATCTAGATCCAGAAAGGCCGCCGTGCACGACCCGGTGACCCACCCGCAGCATTCGCCGGGGTTGAGCAGCAGCTTATCGTTGCGGCGCTCGGTGACAATCTGGTGGGTATGGCCGGTGATGACGACCTCGGCGGCGTCGATGTCGCTGGCCGCACACCAGTCGATGAAGTGATGCATCAGAATGCGTCTTCCGCCGAGCTCGATGGTGAGCGGTCCGTCTGCGATTTGCGGCAGGGTGAGTTTGAGGCCCTGGCGTTCGCCGTCGTTGTTCCCATAAACGACATGCACGTTGCCGGGGTATTCGGCCAGGAGCTTCGCAGCGAAGGGGGCGATGACGTCGCCGGCGTGGAGCAGCGTGTCGACGCGTTCGGCTTGAAAGCGTTCGAGCGCGGCACTGAGGGCTGGGAGGCGGTCGTGGCTGTCTGCGATCACACCGATGCGCAAGGGGCTACACCTCCGATTCGGACCTTAGTGCAGTCTAACCCGAGGCTGTCCGATAGTCACCTGAAGCAGCGTTGAAGGCCCAATTGACCGTGACGAGACGCCATGCCTGTCGCCGGCTCGACCATTTCGGTAACGTCTCCCGCGAAAGCGGTTGTGTGTTGTGAGCCGTTGCGTGCTGACGGGCAGCGTGCGCTCGAGACGTTCGCGAGACAGCAGGCGGGTCTCTACGCGAGTGAGGGGTGGCGTGCACTGCTGGCCTGCATGGGTGTCACGACCCAGACGCTGGTGGCGCGGCGTGGGGACAAACTGGTCGCCGCGATCGACATCGGCTGGCAGCAGGACGACCTCGGGCCGCTGGTCATCTCGCTGCCGCACACGCCGCACAGCCCGGTTCTGTCGAGCGATCGCGCCGCTGAGCACATTTTGCGATGTTATGTTTCGAATTGGGCCCGTCTGCAGACGGGGCGTGATGGGTGCGTGCGGACGTTTCGCACGGTCCCACTTGATTTGCCTTCGCCCCCCTACTGGCTGCGAACGTCGGCGACAACGCTGCGGCGTTATGCGGCGTCGCGGCTGTCGCAGACGGTGTGCAGTCCGGCGGCGTGGTCGCACGCGTTGGTTGGGGGTGAGCAGCGGACGGCGGGGCTCGATGCGCTGCTGCGTTTCGCTGCGACGCACCATCACCCGCGGCGAAGCGTGGCGCGCGACAGCGTGGAGCGACGATTGGGTGCGGCGGTCTGGATCAAGTTTGGCGCGATCGCTCACGTATTGGCGCTCTCGGTCGACGTGGGGCACGGGTGGCCGCATGTGTTGCACGCAGTGGCCGAGGATGCGCTGCAAGCGGGCGCTCAGGTCATCGATCTGCGTTTGCCGGACACGCTCGACATGAACGTGCAAGCTTTGCTGCACATGCCGGACGTGTCGATCGCGACCGTGGCGCCGCTCTCTCCCGGCGACTGGTTCTTCTAGGCTCAGGCGCGCGACTTCGAAGATCGGACGGCTCGCTCCCGCCTTATGCGGACGAACGCGCAGCTCTTGCCGCTGACTCGGACACACGACTGAGCGGGACTGTTCGGGCGCGGCGCGCGTCCCAGTTGATTCATCCATTATCCCCACTCGGTCGCGAGCGTGTTCTGACGCTCGCGACGATTTCGCCTCACGCCGCTAACAACCGCTGCGTCTCGATCTGATGCGAGATATGCGCAGACGTGTGAATTGGGCGTGCGCCGCGGACTGAAACATTGTTGCTCGGCGGACGGTGCGGGCGGCGGTGCGCTGCGCTGGTGCGAAGCGGCGGCGTGTTCGCGCACATCGAGCGCGGTTGAAGCTCGGGGGATCGCGAGACGAGAAAGCTTGGGCGAGAACGCCTCACACTGAGGAACAGACGTGAACGACCCGGCTGCGATTGAGAACGTCTTAACCCGCATTTGTTCAGCGAAGAGCCGTGTGCTGGTCACGCTTTGCTCGCGCGGCGAACAGCGGACGTTTGCGACGACACTCTTGAAGTTCGGCGCCGGGGACGCCTGGGTGGCGTGTCCCGAAGCGCGCTCCACGGCGTCCAGCGGGGCGTTAGCGGAGCTGTGGCTACGCTGCGACGACACTGTGATGGTGTTTGATGCGGCAGTCGCGGATGAAAGCTGGGCGCCCAACGAATCGGATGAATGCTCCACGTTGCGGCTCACCGCACTCACACCGCGCGGCCGCCAGGATGAATGGGCGGCGTCGCAGTCCTCGGACTCGCCACACACGGCGGAGAAGTCATGTTTGAATTAACGGGTCGCCAGGCGAACCGGATGATGGGGCACGCGCTGCGCAGCCACGCGTTGCTGCGGTTGGAGCTGCGGACGCTCGAAGCGGGAGAAGTCCTGCACGGCGCGATGGCGGGCGAGGAAGGCGATCTGTTGCATGTCGACCTTCCGACTTCGACGCCGCATACGCCGCTGCATCTCATGCTGGGGGCGTACTGCGACGCGCAGGTGACGCTGCACGGCACGTTGTACATGTTCACGACGAGCATTCAGGACGTGCTGTCGACGCCGGACACGCGGCTGGTGATGGCGAAACCGACTTCGGTGTTCGCGGCGAACCGGCGCCGACATGAGCGGCGACAGCTCGAGCGGTTTGCGCAGGTGCGGTTGTGGCCGGCGTCTTCGGCGACGCCTTACATCGGCGAGCTGCTGAACGTGAGCACGGAGGGGGTCGCGTGTCGGATGATTCGCGGCGAGCTGGACGAATTGTTGCTGGTTGGCGACGAGGCGCGGGTTCACTTCGAGTTGCCCGGATGCGATGAAGACTTTGAGGCGCCGGTGCTGATTTGCAACAAGTCCGGCACAGCGGACGGGACGCAGATGACCGTCGGGCTGGAGTTCAACCTGTTGCGGGCGGGCCCCGAGACGCACGCGATCATCGATCGCCTGCGGACCGCGCTGTGCCACCTGACCTTTCAAGACCTCGAAACGGATGGGGAGTCGATATGAGACCCCGACGCGTGATAGCGCCCGTGGAAGCGACGACGATGTTCGATCAGGCGGTGCGTGAAAACGCCATCGCGGTGGTCAGTGTGCAGGATGGCGACGATTGGTCGACGATGAAGAGCCGCTTTTTGGAGCGTGATGGTGGACGTCGCTTCTTCGTGCTCGACTATGCGGCGCAAGCTGCGGAGGTGCTGCCGAGCCTGACGCCGGGTCAGTACGTTGGGGTGAGCTTCCGACACCGCAGCCGCAAGATCATGTTTTCGACGGTGGTGGAGGCGAAGGGTCGGTACGCGCTGGAAGGTCGCGATCCGTTGCCGGCGATTCGCTATCGCTGGCCGCAATCGATCACTGAACTTCAACGACGTGCTTACTATCGCACGCGCGCGCCGAGCGGTGTGACGCTGCCGGTGAGCATGTGGGAAGGCGGCGTGAGTCATCGCGTGAGCGCGCAATCGGCGCCGCTCAGCATCGTCAGCGGTGCGGTGATCGACATTTCGTGCGGCGGCTGTCTGATCGGCTGCGGCATGGCGTCTGCTCCGACGTGGGCGGAAGGCGCGACGCTGGGCGCGGAACTGACGCTGAATGACGGACGGGCGCCGATCGTGGTGAACGCCAACTACCGCGGCGCCCGGCATGACGAGACCGGACAGCTCTGCATCGCACTGCAGTTCGTAGGACTCGAGTTCAATGCGGACGGGCGCGCCGCGCTGCAACGGCTGACGACGGCCGTGCAAAAGCTGCACCGGCTGACGAGCGTGTCGAATACTTCAGAGCGCGGCAGCGAGCCGCCGAGTTTCTAGGCGCTGCTTGATCAGCGGAGCGTTGTCCACTCGCGGCTGCAATACTTGACGCGGCGGATCAAAGCGTCAGCGCGTTGCGGCGCGGTCCATTCGGCGGGCCGGGGTTGGAGCTGCATGCGTTCGGCGAGCGCCGCGACAAAGATGTCGATCAACTGCGGGGCCAGCATGTCGCCGTGTCGTTCGCGATGAACCTCTTGAGCGAGCAGCGCGGCGCCGGGGTGGGCGGCGAAACGTCGACCAAGAATCACCGACCCATGCTGCAACACGCGTCCGTCGAAGCGTGCGCCACGCGCGGTGCGCGGCAATCGCCGCTGCGCGCTGCCGACCAGCTTGGCGCCGTCGAGCAGGAGGTCGCCGCGGCCAGGATTTTGGAAGCAGAAGAAGGGGCCGGAGCGCGGCGATGGCAGCGGCAACTCGGGCGGCGCGACGTCGATGCGGAAGCCCGCGCCGCTGAGCGCGGCGGCCCAGGCGTCGTGTGCGATCTGATAGAGCGCTTCGGGGCCGCGTTGTGCTTCCGGGCGGTTTGGGTCGACGACGATGCTGTAGGTGATCTCGTCGTCGTGCAGGATGGCGCCGCCGCCCGTTGCTCGTCGCACGACAGGAAGGGCCTGGACCTCGGGGGGCTGCTCGCCGACCACGGCGTAGCGTTGAAAGTAACCGAGACTGAGTGTTGGAACGCGCCAGGCGTAGACCCGGAGGACGGCGGGACTCGCGGTCGGGTCGTGGAGCAACACCTCGTCGCGGGCCATGTTGTCGGGGCCGTCGAGCGGCGGGTCTCGAAGGACGTGCAAGGTGTCTGATGCTTCGCTCATAGGAAGTCTCGCATCACGCGATTCGCCAGCGGTCGCCCGCGGTCGGTGAGTCGTACGCCGAACGGATCCACGGCGAGCCAGCCGTGTTCGACGTGGGGCGCGATGACATCGCGGAAGACCTCGGCCGGGTCTGCAGCGAAGCGTTGCTTGAAACGGGCGCGTTCGACGCCGGCGACGAGTCGCAGGCCGAGCATCATGGTTTCGCGCATCGATGCTTCGCGATCAAGCCGCTCCTCCTCAGCAACCGCGTCTCGTCCAGATTCGACGGCGGAAACGTAGGCCGCGTTATCGGAGATGTTTTTGTAGCGACGACCGGCGACATATCCGGCGGCGGAGGGGCCGACGCCGACGTACGACTCGTTGCGCCAGTAGACCAGGTTGTGGCGGCAGGCGGCGCCCGGTCGGGCGAAGTTGGAGATTTCGTATTGCGGCAAGCCGGCGTCGTCGGCGGCGGCGATGGTGGCGGTGTACATGTCGGCTTCGATGTCGTGATCACACGCTTCAATCGACCCTGCCTCCAACTGGTCGTACATGCGCGTGCCGGGCTCGTAGGTCAGACCGTAGCACGAGAGGTGCTCGGTTCCGAGTGCGAGCGCGGTCTGCAGCGATTGTCGCCACTGGTGCAGTTGCTGGCCCGGAGCGCCGAAGATGAGATCGACGCTCTGACGCTGGATGCCGACCGCCGAGCAGATGGCGAGCGTTTCAGCGACTTGCTGAGGCGTGTGGCGTCGATCGAGCACGCGCAGCACCCCCGAGTCGAACGACTGCGCCCCGACGCTGACGCGGTTCACGCCGGCGGCGCGCATGGCTTCAGCGACCTGTGTGGTGACGGTGGCGGGGTTGGCCTCGACGGTGAACTCGAAATCCGGGGCGTCGGTCGCGGCGTTTGCTGCACAGTCACGCAGCAGCGCGTACAGCGTGTCTGGCGGGAGGATGGTTGGTGTGCCGCCGCCGACGAAGATCGTGCGTGGCTGCAAATGTGTGCGATCGCGGTGGCGGCGTAACTCGGTTTGCAGTGCGGCCGTAAGGCGTCGCGCCCCGCGCTCGGTATAGACCTCTTTGTGAAAGTCGCAGTATCCGCACAGCGTCCGGCAGAACGGAACGTGGACGTAGAGGGCGTAGACACCGTCGTCAGGCAGCGTCACAATCTTGCTCTCCGCGGCGGACGGCGCCATGGGTGCGCTCGGCTGTAGAGCATAGTCGACGGCGAGCGGGGCCGTCGGCGGCCGGGTGAGAGTGTGAAGCGGGTAGTTGCGTCAACAGACGAGGCGCCTCGTGAACGACGTAAGACTGGTGATGTTCAAAGATGAAGAGCGGCGCGATTTCACGCTCGAACCCGGCTCCACGGTTATCGGCCGGCGCCACGATTGTGATCTTCGCGTGCAGACCGCGGACGTCTCGCGCCAGCACTGCGAGATTGTGAACGGTCCGAACGGCGTGACCGTGCGTGACCTCGAGTCTTCAAACGGGACGTTTGTGAATGGCGGGCAGGTGAGCGAACACGAGCTCGAAGCCGGCGATCGGCTGCGAGTGGGTCCGGCGATTTTTGTGGTGCAGATTGACGGCGTTCCGGAGACGATTTCGCCGCAAGACACGGCGGTCGACCTCGTTGACTTGGGATCTTCCGAGGGGCTCACACACGTCACGCCAACGACGCCGGCGCCGGAGGTGTCGCAGAAGCGGTCCGGCGGGTCGAGCGCGGCGAGTGAGGAGGAGCCGACCGAAGCGGTTGCTCCGGAGCCGGCGTCGGCGGGCAAGCAGGCCGATGCGGATGATGACGACATGATCGACCTCGGGGAGTTGCTGCCGGAAGACGATGAGGAAGACGGCGAGATTACGCTTACCGAAGACGACCTCTTTGATCTGAGCGACGAAGACCTCGATTCCGGGGGTGGCGGAGATAAGAAGAAGTAAGTGCCGGGACGAGCCGCCTCATCCCGGCGCCCGCCCACCGGGTCGGGTTCGCAGCGTTGGCGCCGGCGGATGCTGTGGTCGGCGCTCATCCTGATCGTGCTGGGCGGCGGGGCCGTGGCGGGTGGACTGGCTGCGGCGCTGCGGACGCCGACGTGGTTTGAACGTCGCGATGTTGACGCCGCGCGTCTGCCGCAAGACAAGCGCGATCTGACGGCGTTCGTGGACGGTGTGAGCGCGGGGCTGGTCGGGCGACGTGCGGAAACGCGGGTGCGGGTTGAAGCGGGGCAGCTCAATCGCTGGCTGGCGGCGCGGTCGGAACTTCCGGAGATGATGCAGTTTGACGCCCTGCCGCTCGAATTTCCGCAGGTGCACTTCCGCGACAACGGCGAGATCACGTTCGCGGGTGAGGCGGAGTTGCGCGGCGGTTGGCGGGCGGTCGTGGCGTTCGACTTGTTGCCGCGACTGCACGACGACGCGATTGAGCTGGAGGTGGTCGGTGCGAGTGTGGGGGCGCTGCCGCTGCCGGCGGACGCCATCCGCGACGCGCTGCGTTCTGCGGCGAGCGGACGGCCGGACGTGCAGGTAACGGATCGCGGGTTGCGGCTGCCGCGGCGCGGGGTGTGGCCGAACGGGCGGCAACCCTATCGGCTGGAGTCGGTGGTCGTGGGGCAAGGCGCGATCGAGCTGGTGCTGCAGCCGCTCAGCCGCTGAGATTGGGGTTTTCATTGAGCAGCGCCGCGGGGTGCGCTACACTCAGCTCGCGGGTCGCGAGCGACGCGTTCGAGGTAACTCACCCTTGTAAGGACTCTCAGCACGTGGCGCGTGCCTCAACCAATCGATCGCTGGGACAGCGCATCGCGACGATCCGGCGCAGCCACTTTGGCGCACGGGGTAAGGCGGCGTTCGCGGAGCGGATTGGCGTGCCGACGGAAGCGTTGGCGCGTTACGAGCGCGGCCACATTCCGCCGGGGGACTTGCTCGTGCGGATGTGCGAGTGCACGGGCGAGGATCTGCAATGGTTGCTCACTGGGGCATCATCGCGCGAGTCGGTGGTGATCAGCGGGGCCCGCGCGCGGCATGGCCGCCTGCTGACGCGTCTGGCCCACACGCTGGATCAGTCGCCGCGATTGGCGACGGCGATCGAGGCGTTTTTGGACTTGCTCACCGCGAAACCGAGCGAGCCGCCGCGGCAACTCGAGGGCGGATTGACGACGTCGCGCCGTCTGTTGCCGCTGTATACCGCGCGTGACGCGCCGCGCATGCTGCCGAGCGCGCCCGTTGCGCTTGAAGCGGCGAACGAGTTGGAAGCGGGCTTAAGCGATGTCGCATCGCCAGCCGACGTGTTTGCACTTCACGATCTGGGGGCGCATGGGCGCTTGGCGCTGACCTCGGAGGTCGCCGCGTATCGCCGACAGGATCGCGCTGGTCGCGAAGGGATTGACCATGTCGGGCTGGCTGCGGCGTTCCCGGACATGTTCGGGGTTGAGCTCGCGGACGGGGACATGCAGCCGCTCTTCGACGTCGGCGATGTGGCGCTGGCGACGTTGGCGGTGTTGCCGCGGATCGGTGCTCCCGTTCTGGCCTGCGACGCCGAGAACGGCGTGCGTTGTCGTATATGGCTCGGCGAGCAGGACGAGCACGTGAGCTTTGGACGGGTCGGGGACCACGGTGTGGAGCAGACGCCGCGCAGCGCGATCTGCTGGGCGCGCGAGGTGTTGTTCCGGCTGCGTCCTGCCGCGTAGCGTGGCCTAGAAGTAACTGCTGAAGAACGGGAGGACGTCGCCGTCCCAGATCTTGCGCCACTCGACGCGTACGTCGGCGATTGGCGGGCCGACGACGGTGATCATGTCGTTGCGGATTTGACCCAAGCCGCCGTCATAGGCGCGGGCGAGATGACGTACGGTGTGCGGATCGTGCCCGATGACGCGCGCGGCAGTCGCGTCGGCGGCGACGGGGTCGAAGCTCGCGAGCACCAGCCAATCGCCAAGCCGGTGGCGCAGATCGACGCGGACGCCTTCGTTGGGTCGCGCCCAGGGTCCGGTGCCTTCGAGGCCGATCGATGCATCGACGATCGTGAGGTCGGGTTGGAGGGCGGTGCACACGTCGAGGAAGCAACTCTCGACCCCCCCCGCCGCCCAGTGCAGCGCGCTGCGACCGGTGTCTTCGGTACCGCCGCCGTAGACCGAGATCGGCGCGACGCCGACGAAGTTTTTCAATCCGCTCGAGAGCTGGGCCAGGCGGTGGGTCTTGAGGACGGGGATGCTGATGATGCGGTCGGCGCGGCTGACGAGGCTGGAGACGAGGATCTCGCCTAGATCGGTGCGTGGGCTGGGAACCGGATCCCACGCATCGCTGTCGCGGTTCAGACACGCCAGCGCCACGCGGTCGTCGTAGATCGCGTTGAGTCGAGCGACTTCGGCGGCGGCGTGGGAGGAGCCGTCCAGGGTGACCACTTCCTCCCAGTCGAACGCGTACACCTGCGAGCCGTCGCCGATCGTGACGCGGCTGGCCCCGGCTTGCAGGCAGGCTTCGGCCGCGGCGAGCGCTACCTCGACCTTGCTGCAGGCGCCGGCGGTCATCGCGTTGTCGCGACCCAGTCCGATTTCGAGGAGGTTCATCTTGATGAAGACCGTCTCGCCGGGCTGCATCATGCGGCCCATCCCGCCGAGGCTGGCGAGCGCGCGGTGCGTCATTTCGAAGAGATCGCGGCCAGTGGCCGTCGCGACGGTTGCACCGGCGTTTGTCGGTTGACTGGGAACCGGGCGGGCTCCGGCGTCGAAGAGCACGCCGAGGCCGTCGGTGCAGCCGGCTCCGAGGACGGCGGCTGCGCCCGTTGCAGCGCACGCAGCGCGGGCGGCATGACGCAAGAACTGACGGCGGCTGATGCAGGGCGTGACGTCTGACATGGGCCGCATGGTAACGGCACGATGGTGCGTCTGGTACGCTCACGATTGCGTGCTCGCGGGGCACTTGGGCGTTGCGCGGCTCCGCCGCTCGCGCCAGGCACAACGCTAACCAGCGGGCGATCGAAGCGGGCGTGTGGTACGCTGCCCCCGCTCAGCAAACTATCGCAGAGGACCCCATCGATGTCACCGCGGACCGTAGCTTGCATCTTTAAACTCGTGGCGCCGCTGTTGTGTTGCAGCCTGGCGGCTTGTGGTGCGGAGCCGCGCACTCCTTCCCAGACGGTGCAGATGGAAAGCAAGATCGACACTGACGCGACGCGACCGACGACCGTGGGCGACGACGCCCTCGACGAGGCGGCCGAGGGTGTGAATCGCTTCGGCGCCGCGCTGTTCGGCGCGCTGGGCGATGAGGATGAGAATGCGACGCTCTCGCCGGTCAGCGTGTTGGGCGTGCTGGGGATGCTGCAGGTCGGCGCTGCGGGAGATACGGGCGACGAGATCGTGCGACTGCTGCATGCCGACGACGTTGCCGAACCGGTCGGTGCATGGGCGGAGCTGCTGAGGCGGTTGTCGGCGGAATCTGACGGCGTGCAACTCACGGTCGGGAACGCCCTATGGCTGCAAGATGGGTACGCCATTAAAAGCCGCTACGTCGATCAGGTGCAGACACGCTTCGACGCGCCGGCCAAACCGGTCGATTTTGGCAACGCGCCGGGTGACGCCGCAGAAACCATCAACAAGTGGGTGGCGGAGGCGACGAAGGATCGCATCACGCGGCTCATCACGCGTGACATGATCACGCCGCAGTTGCGATTGATCGCCACCAACGCCGTCTATTTCAAGGGGCGGTGGGCGGAGCAGTTCGACCCGGAGGCCACGCAGGGGGCGCCGTTTACGTTGGCATCCGGCGAGACGGTTCAAGTTGACATGATGCGGCGGATGGGCCGCTACGCGATGCAGGCGGGGGACGACTATCGATCGCTGGCGCTGCCGTATGCTGGCGAGCGATTCGAAATGGTGGTGGTGCTGCCCAACGCCGGCGCGACGGTCGCCGACGTTCTGCCGAAGCTGGCGGAGGCGGTGAGGTTTGAGGAGCGCGACGGTCGGCGTCGGATGGCGGAGATTGTGGTCGGTCTGCCGCGGTTCACGTTCGAGAAGACGTTGCGACTGAGCCGGCCGCTGCAAGACTTGGGGCTGCGGGCCGCGTTTGACCCGTCCCGTGCAGACTTCAGCGGTATCAGCGACGAGCAACTGGTGCTCAGCTTTGTGGTGCAGAAGACCTTCATTCAGGTCAACGAGGAGGGAACCGAGGCTGCTGCGGCGACGGGAGGCGGCGTGCGCGCGACGTCGATGCCGCCGCAGTTCATTGTTGATCGGCCGTTTCTGTTCGTGATTCGAGAGCGCAGTGGTGGGCCGTGGCTGTTTTTGGGGCGTGTGGCGAAGCCATAGGGAGCGGATCGCTCTGGGGGTCGCGTGCCGATACGGGCAGCGGTCGACATGGCGTTCGGGCGGAAAGTGATGCAACGTTCACGGTCCGAGAACTTGGCATGTTTTCTGAGTTGGGAATTTTCGCTTGCATTGCGTGACAGGGTCGCGTAATTATTACGCTCGACGGCGAAGAAGTTTAACAATATTATTTTCTAAATGGAAGGATGAGGCAAGAACCGTTAAGCACTGTGCATAGCCGCTGCGCATATTGTAGGGAGCGCACACGCCGGCCTGACCCAGGTGTTCGACACCACCTGGAACAAGCGCGGCGAGCAAGATCTGATTAATGGTCTTGCGATCAACAGCAAAGACTTTGACAACGACGGTATCAAGAGCGGCGTGGGCGACATCCTGAGCAGCGCCGACTGGATGCGCGTGGACGACAGCATGGACGGCACCTGGTACGACCTGAACGGCGGCATCAGCATCGAAGCCATCTACACCAGCGCCGACCTGACCTTCGGCTTCGCCACGCTGGCGGGCGGACAGGCCTCGTTCACCACCAACCTGCCGGGCAAGTCGTTCACCAACGACAACGGCGACGCGGGCGTCTTTGACGAAGTGAACGACGCCGGCACTTTCGACCACATGCCCAACTCGGACAAGCTCGTGTTCGGCGTGACCTCGGGCAGCAAGACCCTGTACAGCAACGCGGCGTGGAACGGCGGCAAGGATCGCATGGTCACCTTCCAGAGCAAGTCGGACCCGACCAAGTTCGCCTTTGCGTTCGAAGACGGGAACGACGACGACTATCAGGATTTCGTCGTGGTGCTGAATCACCTGACGAACATTCCCTCGCCGAGCGCGGTGCTGCTCGGTCTGGTGGGTCTCTCGGCGCTCGGCGGCATCGCGCGTCGCATCGCCTAAGCCCCGCGGCTTCGGTAGACGACCTTACGCAGTAAAGAGGCGGCGGCAGCCTGTGCTGACGCCGCCTCTTGTGTTTGGTCTGACTCGGACGGCTGTCACGCTTGCACGGCAACGGCCTCGAGCCGTTGCTATTCGCCTGCCATGTGCCGCCGATGCTGATCGATCAAGCGACGGATTTGGTCGAGCGGGTAGGCCCGCACGGCGGCGTCATTGTGGACGGCGTAGAGCAGTCCGGCGTTGAAGTCGCCGACGCGGGCGTCGAACAAGCAGATTCCGTCGGTCCGGGCGATCAACGGTTCGCCCGTGAAGTAGGCGACGTGTTGGTAGGTTTGCCGATCGAACACATGCCACGTGGTCATCAGGTCCTGCTGATCGGTCACAATGATGCAGCCCGCTTGCGTGTCCGCGCTGGCGTCGGCCGGCAAGATCACAATGCCTTCCGCATCGCCGCGGATATAGCCGGCTGCGATGACGTCGCCGGTGAACACGCCGTCACGCGTGTACGCCTTTACGTCGCGGCTGTCTTCGTCGCAGAGGAATACGCGATCACGTGCGTCGTCGACCACGATCGACTCGGCTTCGGCGATCACGCCCGGACCGTCCTTCGCGCCGAACGTGTGGATTAACTCGCCATGCACGCGGTCGCCGCGCAGCGCGATGCGAAAAACGCGTACGGTCTTCTCGGGCGCGACCTCGGTGTCGGTGACGTAGAGGTGCAACACGCCGTCACGCCACGAGGTTGCGACGCCGTAGGGACGATTCAAGACGTCATCGCCGAAGATACCGGCGGGTTGGTGGGTGTCGGCCCAGAGCGCTTGCACGCGGTTGTTGTCGCGTTCGACGACGAAAATGAGGGGTCGCGTCATGCTGGCGTCGGCTCGGACGCGGCGGCTACCGCCTTTGGCGTCGGCTTCAGCGAGGCTGTCGAGCTTGACGGGGTGTTCGGCCGCGGCGACGCCGTTTGGATAGCGAAACTCGCCGGGCGCGGCGCCGGTGCGGCCGATGTTCTTGATGAATCGTCCGGCAGCGCCGTCGAAGACATGCAGCACATCGCCGTCTTTGGCGGTCGCAAAGACGTGGACGGCGTCGCCGACGCGGATGGCGGCGAGCGAGTCTGTATTCTGATAATCGACCCCGGTTGACTGCCACGCTTGAGGAATCGAGGGGGCCCCCACGGTCGGTGTTCCCGCCGCCGCGAGCGCGATCACACTACCAAAAACGACAGCCCACATCGCAAGCTCCTTCGCGTCTAATGGTTACGCGCGGTCACCACGCCGCTTTCGCAGATGCGGCGGCGATTCGGCTCGACGCTCGACATCTGGGAAATATTCGCGCGAGTGGCGCGAATACTCAACCATACGCCGTCCGGTCAGAGACGCCGGAGGCGGTCAAGGTGCAATGGAGGCGGCGTCCCATGAACGAGCATCCGCAGATCATCGTGAACAAGCGCAGTGGGTTTCTGACCGCGTTGGCGCACGGCTTCTTCGGTCTGTTGATCGCTGTCGTCCTCGTCGTGGCGGTCGTCGTTGTGACGGGCGTTTACTTTGCCGATCGCAACATCGGGCAGGTCATCGCGCTGACGCGCGACGCCGGCGGTAGTTTGCGTGAGTGGCGGGAGTTTTTGCCGCCGGCGATCAGTGAAGCGCTCGAAGACCGTCGCGCCCCTGACTACCGAAACGCGCTCGAGATCGAGGCGCTGGTCGCGGACGCCGACGCGCAGGGGGTCAGTTCGCACAGCCATCACAACAACAGCCGATACGTCCTGGTACGGGTGAGCAACAGGGGCGATGAGGTGATCTCGCTGCTCACCGGTCGCATCGTGCTGTACGACGCGAATCGCGTGCCAGTGCACGAGAAGGTGGTGGCGGTCGCGACGCCGTTCGCGTTGGATATCGATCGTGAAGACAAGTGGCGTGGGCCGCTATGGCCTGGTCAGACGCGCGAATTCGTTGCGACGCGGGCGCCGACGCGTGGTGAATACCATGCGGAGTTCGACCTGGCGGACCTGCGTACGTGGGTGGAGCCATTGTCTCGCGACGTTCGGCCCGCGATCGCGCCCCCTGCTCCGCCGCAGCCGGCGTCTGTTCCGCCAGCGGCGCCGCAGCCGTCGGTTCCGCCGCAGCGGGTAGCGTCGCCGCCGCAGGGCTAAATGTTTTTGAGCGTATGGCCGAGTTTCTGCCGCTTTACTTCGAGGTAGCGGCGGTTGAACTCGTTCGCTGGCGCCTCGAGGGGGGTTTGCTCGACGACGTCGATGCCGTAGACGGCAAGTCGGCTGACTTTCTTTGGATTGTTGGTCAGCAGTCGCACGCGCGACACGCCGAGGTCGCGCAGGATTTGGGCGCCGAGTCCGTAATCGCGTCGATCGATCGGGAGCCCGAGGGCGGTGTTCGCCTCGACGGTATCGAGCCCCTCGTCCTGCAGGCGGTAGGCGTTGAGCTTGCTCAGCAGTCCGATGCCGCGGCCTTCCTGACGCAGGTATACGACGACGCCGCGGTCGGCCTGCGCGATCTGCTCCATCGCGAGCACCAACTGGCTGCCGCAATCGCACCGCATGGAGCCGAAGACGTCGCCGGTGAGGCATTCGGAGTGCACGCGGACGAGCAGCGATTCGTCGATTTCTTTCACGCGGCCGTTTTCGTCGAGCGCTCCGACGTCGCCGCGGCACAGCGCGACGTGGGTCGCGTCGTCGACCGGTGAGCGGTATGCCGTGAGCGTCCAATCGCCGAAGGCGTTGCGGATGGGGATCGTCTCGACCCGTTCGACGAGGCGCTCGCGCTGGGTGCGATGCTCGATGAGCGCGGCGACCGTGCACATTTTCAAACCGTGGGTTCGGCAAAACTCACGCAGTTGGGGGACTCGCGCCATGGTGCCGTCTTCGTTCAGAATTTCGATGATCGCGGCCGCCGGCGTGAGCCCCGCGAGCCGACAGAGATCGACGGAGCCCTCGGTCTGGCCGGGTCGCACGAGCACGCCGCCGTCGCGAGCGATGAGCGGGTTTACATGTCCGGGCCGCATGAAGTCGGTCGGCTGCGCGTCGCTAGCGGCGAGGCGTTGAACCGTCGCGGCGCGGTCGCTGGCGGAGACGCCGGTTGTGACGCCGAATTTCGGGGCGGCGTCGACGGTCACGGTGAACGCAGTTCCGAGTCGGGTGGTGTTGACGGGCGCTTGCGGGGGCAACTGCAGCCGGGCGCAGCGTTCGGCGGCCATGGCGACGCACAATGTTCCGCGGCCCTCGCGGAGCATGAAGTTGATGCGATCGGGCGTGACAGCCTCGGCGGCGCAGACCAGATCGCCTTCGTTCTCACGGTCTTCCGCGTCGACGAGTACGACCAGTTCGCCGCGCCGGATCGCATCGATCGCTTCGGGGATGGTGCAGAAGGCGTCGTTGGATTCGCAGTCGCTCTGTCTGGGGATTGGGGCGGCGGCGGTCGTCATGCCTGCGGTTCGCTCCAGTGCGGGGTTACGCATACTTCACATGATAGTCCCACTACGTCCTCTGCGGCGCGATGCGTTTGGCGGGGCGCCAGCCGGCGCCTATGATGCCTACTCGGACGCAAGGAGGCTGTGCGATCGGCGATGACACGATTGCAGGAAACGGTTACGGCGGAGCCCATCACCATCCCGCCCCGGCTGGCGCCGCTCTATCACGTGATCTTGCTGGATGACGATGACCACACGTACGACTACGTGGTCGAGATGCTGATCAAGCTGTTTCGCCGGTCGCCGAAAGAAGCCTTCGCGATGGCGGTCGAAGTGGATTCGACCGGTCGGGTGATTGTGTTGACCGCGCCTTTGGAGCAAGCCGAATTCAAACGCGACCAAATCCACGCTTACGGGGCCGATTGGCGGCTGGAGCGATCGGCCGGATCGATGAGCGCCGTGCTCGAGCCCGCCGCGTGAACTGCGCACCGCGACGCAACGCGCTGGTGATGGGGATCGTGGCGGTGTTGGGCGGTGTTGCGGACGCGGCTGCGGCCGAACCCACTTCGGCGTCTTCGCAGGCTGCGGAGCGTCTGTTGCTTGACGCGCGCGATCGCGTTCGGTCGGCGACCGAGGTGCGTGATCCGCGGGTTGCGTTGGCGTCGGTCATGCTTGCGGCGGCGGAGCGACTGGACCCCAACGCGCTCGATGTTCAGCACGCGTTGCTCGATCTGGCGCGTTTGCAAGCCGATGAGCAGGCGTTTGACGCCCGCGTCCGCGCGATGTTTGAACGCGACCCGAACGATGCGGCGATCGCGGCGGCGTGGCTCGATACACAGATGCGCGGTGCTCGATCGGTTGAGGAGCGCGAGCGCAAGCTGCTCGCGCTGTTCGGCACGCCCGCGCATGGGCGACTGCTCCGCGCGCTCGCGGCGGTTGAGCTGGCGCAGGTGGCGCATGAGCGACTGGAAGGCGAGCGGGTCACCGAATGGCTTGATCGCGCCGAAGCCTTACAGCCGCATCTACCCGCGACGCACGAGACACGCTGGCGGTTGCTCGACGCCGGCGCGACGCCGCTGAAGCGATTGACGACTGGGCTGGGGTTGCTGTCGCAGCAGCCGGGGCGCGTGGATGTGGCGTGGGCGATCGGCGAGATGCTGCTCGAGGCGGGGCTGCCGCGTAACGGTTTGCGTCTGCTGGAATACGCTCGCGCCGGGTTGCACGCGGCCGGGCTGCCGATGAGCAGCAACCAGGTGATGTTGCTCGCGAGAGCGGCGATCATGCTGGGTGACCTGGATGAGGCGGCGTCGATCCTTTGGGAGTCGCTGGAGCGTGATCCGCAACGTGTCGACCTGGCGTTTCTCCTGCACTGGGTGTTGGAAGCGCGGGGGCTGGTCGGGCCGGCGCAGCAGGTTCGCGATGCACTTGCCGAGCGGTTCGATGCGGTGCGCGACCCGAACGCGTGGCCGGCGAATGAAGCGGCCCAAGCCGCCTGGTTTCACCTGCGGCTCGACCCTCAGCCGGCCCGCGCGCTGATGCTCGCGAAGCACGCATACAAGGCCTCGCGCGGCGACCCGTTCACCCAACGCGTCTACGGATTCGCCTTGGCTGAGAGTGGTCAGACCGACCGGGCCCGCGAGTTGCTCGCACCCCTGGCCGACCGCGACCCGTTCGCTGCTCGCCGCTGGCTCGAACTGACCGTCGGAAACGCCGATGCCGCCGAGCGCCGGGCCGCCGTCGAGCGGCGTCTGAACGAGGCCCCGCTCTTCGGCCCGGCGGCGGACTATGTGCGTGGTTCGGGCTCGACAACGCAGCCGACGCCGACCAGCGCTCCCGCGGCCGGATCGGTAGGGGCGACGCTTGCGGCCGAGCTGCGCGAATTGGGCCTGGAAGACCCCAACGCGCTGTTGGCGCCGCGGCTCGTGGTGCGCATCGAGCCCGCTTCGCCGAGCGTCGCTGTTGGTGAACCGTGGCGGGTCTGGGTCGAGTTGACGAATCGGAGCGCCTGGCCGACGGCGCTCGGTTCGGAGTTCGGGGTGAATCCGCTGGTGGGGATTCAGGTCAGCATGGAGGGCGATCGGCCGCGTACCGACGCAGCGTTGCAGACGGTCGACTTCATTCGCTACGCGGTGTTGGCGCCGGGCCAGACCGTACGGCGCCAGCTACGGATTGATCGGGGGCCGGTGCATCGTGCCGCACGGCAGACTGCTCAGCAGCTCCAACGGGTCGAGCTGCGTCCGATTCTCGACCCCCGCCGCACCGAGGGTGACGGATGGCGCGCGGGGCTCGAGAGCGCGGAGGCGTTGAGCGGGGTCTTTAACCGCAAGCCGGTCGACCCATCGCCGCCGCGTATCGCCGACTTGCTGGGCCGCGCGGCGCGGGGCGACCTGGTCGCGATTCGCGCGACGGCCGGCTTGCTGAGCGAGCAGCAGTTGCTGGCGTTGGGACGCGTGCGGCACCAGCCGCGGCTGATCTCGGCGTCGGAGCTTCGACGCACGCTTCTCGTGGCGTTGCAGCACGCCGATCCGTTGGTGCGGGCTGGTGCGCTCGAAGCGCTCGGCATCTGCGGGCTTGATGCACCGCTCGTCGCCGCCGCCGAGGCTCGCCTGGTGGATGAGCACTGGCTGGTGCGGCTCCGCGCGTTGGGGCTGCTGTCGCGGCAGGGAGCGGCGTTTGCCGATGTGGCCGCAGCACGCAGCGGCGCGGATGACGATCCAACAGTGCGCGCGTTTGCGAGTGCGCTGGAGCGATTCTTGCGTGTGCCCGAAGCTGAAAGCGAGCCGGAAGTATCGCTCCCCGAGTGAGTCCTGCCATTCAGTTGTCGCCCTATCAGCGTGAAGGACGCTTTGTAAGCCGTCTACACTGACCTCAGAAGCTGGAGGGAGGCTGATGGTCGCATTAATCGCCTCGACGCCACGCAGTGTGATCTTGCTGATGTCGGGCTGGTTGGGTGTGTTGGTGCTGGTGGGGGGCTGCCCGTTTCCCTTCCCGCCGCCGACCGACGACCAACCGCCGATCGACCCGACGGTCGCGATCGAGCTACCGCCGAGCGATGTCAACAATCTTTTCGCCGCGCCGACGGCGCCGTTGCCGGTGCGGGCGACGATCACCGACGAAGCCGGTCGCGCGCTCGTCGCACGCGTGGTGCTGCTCGATCTCGAGACGGAGGAGCGACGCGTGGTCCCGGTGGCCGCTGGGGCGGTGGTCGGCGAGCGCGCCGCCCTGCTCGACCTGAGCAGCGTTCCGCCGGCCGGGTATGCGCTGACGGTGGAAACGCTGGACGAGCGCGGCGTTGTTGTGGGGAGCGCGACCGCCGCTACGCGGCTCACGGTCTCACCGCCGCCGACCGAGTTGCTCAACGAAGCGACGCCGGTCGCCACGTTCGAGCAAGACCGGCTGCAACTTTTGTGCGATCCCAATCTCGCTCGGCAGGTGTTTGGCCTCGGGGTGCTGGTGCAGGGTGATCGTCTGACGATGCGGGTGCTGGGTTCGCCGGACTACGACCGCCGGACCGACAACGGCGACCAGCGTTTCGGCGTGCTGGTCTTGAACGCTCGCGGCGAGATCTTTGCGTGGGTGCGCGACCCCTTCGCGTTTTCGGAACTCGCCGAGTTGATCATCGCGGACTCGGCGGAATACTTCGTGGTCGTCGAGGGGGGCGTGAGTCTCGACGTTCACGTGGCGCGCGGGGCCAACGACCGGCCGGCACAGCGGCGCGTGGTGCTCGACTTTGACGGTGCGACGCAGGTGTTGGTCGCGGGCATCGTCATCGATGTGCCGGTCTTCGATGCGGCCGATTTCAACCAATACTTCGCGGTCTCCCCTGAATGGGGTCCGCTCGAGACCGAGGAGTTCAAGCAACGCATCACCAACTTTGTACGGGCCGCGTATGCGCCCTACAACGTGGTGATCACCACGACCGACGAACCCTTGCCCGACGCTCCGTTCATGCGCGTGTTTGTCGGCGGCATCTTGTCGCCGCTTCTGCTTGGGAAAGCGGACATCGTCGACCCGCGCGATCCGTCGCGCTCACCGCGAGCAATCATCTGGCCGGAAGCGGTCGCGGCCTTCACGGTTGAGAACGCGGCGCAGTCGCGCCCCGTCAACGATTTGGCGAGCCTGGCGGAGGTGATCGGTTGCGTGACCGTCCACGAGATCGGGCACCTGTTCGGCCTGCAGCACACTGACGATCCGCAAGACACGATGTGCGCGGTTTGCGACATCACCGCGCCGCTCACCTTCACGAGCGCGCCGATCACGCGGTCGTTTGCAGACCTGCCGCCGATTGGCGTGCAAAACGCGCGCTTCTTGTTGCGGGCGACGTTGGGCGATCATCCGCGGACGGCGGGCGCCGCCCTACCGCTGCCAGACACCGCGGCCAGAACGGCAGGTCCACGAGCGTCGCGAACACCCCTGCCAGCCTCCAAACGCTACTGTGCCTGCGGCGCGCCGCATGCATCTGTATGCGGCAACGCGGATGCGCTGCGCGAGCTGCTGGCGCCGTTTCGTCCGCGAGAAGGAGATGTCGAACATGCAGATGGACAAACTGACGATCAAAGCGGCCGAGGCGTTGCAGGCGGCGCAGCAAGACGCGCAGCGGCGCGGCAACCCTGAGCTGACCCCGCTGCACCTGCTGAGCGCACTGCTCGTCGGCAGCCAGACCGACCGCGGCATCGTCGTACCGATACTCGACAAAGCGGGCAGCCACGTTCCGCAAATCCGCGAGCTGACTGCGGGTGAACTCGACCGATTGCCGAAGCAGACCGGCGCCAACCCGCAGCCGGGCCGCGTGTTGGTGGAGGTGCTCAACGCGGCGCAGCAGGAAGCCGAACGCCTTAAAGACCAGTACGTGTCGACCGAGCATCTGCTGCTCGCGCTGGCCAGCGTCGGCAGTGAAGCGAAGCAGATTCTGTCGCTCAACGCCGCCGAGCGCGACGACATTCTCGCGGCGCTGCGCGAGGTGCGCGGCAATGCGAGCGTCACGACGCAAAATCCGGAAGACACGTATGAACCGCTGAAGCGCTACGGTCGCGACTTGGTCGAGTTGGCGAGGCAAGGGAAGCTCGACCCGGTCATCGGGCGCGATGAGGAGATTCGCCGCTGTATGCAGGTGCTCGCGCGGCGCACCAAGAACAACCCGGTGTTGATCGGGGAGGCCGGCGTCGGCAAGACGGCGATCGTCGAGGGGCTCGCGCAGCGGATTCTGGCCGGCGATGTGCCCGAGGCGCTCAAGAACAAGAAGGTGGTTGCACTCGACATGGGGGC